>JBCBWI010000003.1:0-248886 GCA_039817185.1 Cyanobacteria bacterium J06648_16
AAGGCCAAAATAGCAAAACTCCCGCATTCTATCTCCTACCTCCTGACTCCTTTCTCCTTCGCCTACCCCCCAAACAACGCCGACATCAACACATTCGGAGCCGGTATCACAATCAACACCAGCAACGTCAGCGCCAGCAACCCCAGCACATCCCGCACTTGATCCAGCTCGCTCACGTCATTCAGCGCAGGCTCGTCAACAGTCGGAATAAAGAACAGCAACACCGCCCACAGCAAAAACTCAGGATGCACGAACGCCAGTACCAGCACCAAAAAGCGGGAAATCTGACCGATCAGCGCGCCCATGCGCTGACCATAAATAGCGTGGACGATGTGGCCGCCGTCGAGCTGACCGACGGGCATCAGGTTCAATGCCGTGATAACCAGGCCCAGGCAGCCTGCCACCGCTACCGGGTGCAGGTCGATGGCCTGGTCAGCTGCAATGGCACTGCCCAACGCCAGCTTGCTCATCAGCGCCAGAATGATGGACCCACCCGGATCCATCTCGTTAAAGTTCAGCAGGCTGGCCTCCTCCGTCAGCGGAATCACCGTTGAGTGGGCCAGGCCCCACAGTAGAATCGGTAGCGTCATTACAAAACCCGCCAGCGGCCCGGCAATGCCCACATCAAACAGCGCCCGTCGATGGGGCACCGGTGCCCGCATCTGAATGAACGCGCCAAACGTGCCCAGGAAAAACGGGACCGGAATGAAGTAGGGCGGCGTCACGTCAATCTTGTAGCGGCGGGCCATCAGGTAGTGGCCCATTTCATGCACGCCCAGGATCGCCAGCAGCGCAAAGCCATAGGCGATTCCCTGTTGCCAGATCAGCTCTGGCCGCTCCCGCAGTAGCTCGCTCGAAAACCCACCTACATAGAACACGCCCGCCAGCGTCGTCGTAATCAGCGTCGTAATCAGCAGCGCCAGGGCAATCCCCGGCTGTTTGCCTCGATTAGCGGTGCGGCTGGCCTCCTTTTGTCGCTGAGGGTTCGGAATCAGGGCAAAGAAAGGCTTGCCGCTGAACCCTTCCTGAAAGACGACCAGAAACCGATCGCCGAACTGACTTTTAATATTTTTCGTGACCGTCTGATAGGCCTGCCCCGGATTGGTCTTGAGCTTGCCCCGACAGATCATCGTTTGGGCGCGGTACTCGATGTCTTGCAAATAGTAGACCGACCACGGGAAACAGCGCTGGAGCAGCGTTTCTTCATCGCGGGTGATGGGCTTCTCAGCGGGCTTTTTCTCTACCACTGGCGATGCCGCTGTCGCCACCTGGGCCTGGGGCATGCGACCTAGCGCAATCAAAAATGCGTATACCAGCGGACACAAGATGAATAGCCCATACACCAACAGCATCGGTAACGCTTCGTCCCCCTGCAGCAGCAACCAAAGCACCAGCACAAACACTGGCAGCATCATCACAAACCACAGCAGCCATACAGGGGTACGAGTGATATTGGCCACGCTACGCCGGATCACCCAGTAGGTCAAAATTCCCAGTAAGATGGCAAGCAAGAAAAACGGCATGAATGGGGTCTATCAGAACGTGTGTGGAGGACAGCGGTGTCAAAATGAGTCTGCAGAAAGAGCAGACGCATCTGGTTGGCCCTGCTCTCAGTCAATCTTTCCTTGTATCAGTCTGCCTGATCGGTCCGTTTTTATGATCGCATGCCAGCCCAATCGATCCGAATCGATCAGCCCGGATCTGATCGGCCCCAGCCGACTAGCGAGGTTACCTTAGAGGCTATGAACACGGCTCAATTAACCGTCAAGCCCCCTCGGGCCGTGCTGGAGGGGGTTTACGCATTCCCCCCTAATCGGTCAACACTCGGCGGCACAGCTTACTTTATTGTAGAAAATGCTGTCCAGAACGATCGTCTATCTGGCGGAGGCATTGCGGAAAAGGCGTCGAATCTGCTGATTGACTGCCCAACTTGGACCGATGCCTATGCTGATTTTATGGCAGAACAGGGTGGGGTACGCTGGCTGGTGCTAACCCATCGAGGCGGGTTCAGCCAGGTTAAAGACTGGCAGGCCCGGTTTGACTGCGAGGTCGTTATGCAGGAGCAGGAAGCCTATCTGCTGCCGGGTGTAGCGGTGACCTCATTTTGCGATCGCACCCACCTCGGTCCCGACACTCAGGTGCTGTGGACCCCCGGCCACTCTCCAGGGTCCGCCTGCGTCTACATTCCCCGACACGGCGGCGTTCTATTTACGGGGCGACACCTGTTGCCCAATCGCCAGGGTCAGCCCGTTCCCTTAAGACTTTCTAAAACTTTTCACTGGCCGCGCCAGCTGCGCAGCGTGCAAAAACTGCTAGACACCTTCTCGCCCGAAACCCTGACCCATATCTGCCCTGGTGCCAGTACGGGCTTCTTGCGGGGGCAGCCAACGATTGAGCGAGCCTACACCCAGCTACAGTCCCTAGATCTCGCCGCGCTGAGACAGGCCCCGGCAGGTCCGTAGCTCAGTTCTAAAGCAAGCAGGCTCAAATCTGCTCAAATCTGCTAAGCCACCGGCTCGGGCGCCACAATCTGAGGCAGCGTGATCTCGGGCGGATAAATTAGCCAAGTGCGTTTGAACGGCTGCGTCAGCGTCTTCACCAGCGGCGACCGCTGACTGATCTCCACGGGCCCCGTATCCGTGCCCAGCTTGATGCCCCGCTGGTAGAGCGTGTAGCCCCGACTTTGAATGCGTCGGAGCCCACAATAGCAGCTGCCTTCAAATCCGAGCTTTTCGGTCTGGGCCTGGGCCTGCAACAACAGTTCGGCCTGCTGATGGGGGCTGTGGGCCGTTACATCCGCGCCCTTCAGCAGTTGCCGGTGGGTAAACCGACGGCACAGGTCGGCCAGGGTCGGATCGCTGTGCCGCTGCCAGCGCTGGATGTGATAGGTAAACACGATGTCATCCCCAGCCAGGTACTGATCGATGGGCAGGTCGTTGATGGGGTGGGTGAGCCACGCCGTCACGGTGTCATCGGCGATCAGCTGATCGGCGGCCAACAGCGCCCGCGCCCGATCAAAAATCTGCTCCATCATCCAGGTAGCAGACAGGTTCTTGGGGTGGTTGTAAATCTGGGCGTACATGAGATAGCGCACGACTAGGTAGTGCTCTATGGCCGCCTGCCCCTTATGGTTCACCACCAGCTGCTGGGTCTCGCGGTCGTAGTCCAGCGCTAGCAAGATCCGATCGAGGTCGAGCTGGCCGTAGGATGCGCCCGTGTAATAGCTATCGCGCATCAGGTAATCGAGCCGGTCACAGTCCAGCTGACTCGACACCAGCTGACCCACGATGGGTAGCTCGTGCTGGTGGGTGTAGATCTGCTTGAGTGCGGTTAAGAGATCAGGGGAGAAGGTATCAAGGTGCGATCGCACTTCTCCATCCTCGGTTAAAATCCGCTGTGTCCAGTGTTCGTGGTGCCCACCAAACACCTCCTCTGCCGTGTGGCTATAGGGACCGTGCCCGACATCATGCATCAGCGCCGCTACCAGGACCGCCGCCCGATGCGGCTGTAGCTCAGCATAAATGCCCGAGAGTCGGTCAAAGGCGCGCCGAGCAACATCCATCACCCCCAGCGAGTGGGTAAACCGCGAACTCTCAGCGCCATGAAAGGTAAAGCTGGCTGGCCCCAACTGGCGAATCCGTCTGAGCCGCTGAAACGCTGCCGTATCAATCAGGCGAATCAGCAGCGCCTCGACCGGGTCGCGCCCGTCCAGCATAATCGCCCCATGCAGCGGATCGTGATAAGTACGGGTTTTGTTGAGCAACATACGGGCGACCTCGGGTGGAGTGAACTAACTCGTAGACTGGGCTAACGTCGGCTCGACCGATTCAACCAGCAGCGTCTGGCTCAGCAGGTCGACCGCCGCCATGTACTGTCGATCGTGGGTACCGCCAAACTCGTCTCGCGTCAGCGGTTCACTGGCAATAATCTGATCGGGCGTAATCCCTAAGCGGTTGATGTCTTTATGGTCGGGCGTCTCGTACTTCGCAACGGTCACCGCCAACCCAGCCCCGTTATCCAGGTCAAACAACGACTGAATCAGCCCCTTTCCAAACGTCTTTTCACCTACTAAGAGTGCCCGCCCGTTGTCCTGCAGCGCCCCTGCCAGAATTTCGCTGGCGCTCGCCGTCCCTTCGTTCACCAGCAGGACGAGGGGCCGATCCGTCAGCGCCCCTACCCGAGCGTCAAAGCTTTCCAACATCCCCTGACGATTGACGGTATAAACAATCGTGCTGTCTTCCAGCCACATTTGAGCAATCTCAATGCCAGCCTGTAGCAGTCCGCCTGGGTTGTTCCGCAGGTCTAAAATGTAGGCATCCGCCGACTCAGACTCAAACGCCTCAATCGCAGCAGTCAGCTCTGCTGTAGCGTTGCCGTTGAACTGCCCCAACCGGATGTAGCCAATCTTGTTTTTGGTCACCCCGTTTTCACTCTCTGCAGCGACTGTCCGCAGCTCTGCCACTACCGGATTTAAGCTGATGCGTTGCCGGGTTAGGTTTACGTCAAACGGCTCGCCCGCCGCTCGAACCACGGTCAGCGTGACCACCGTTCCCGACGGACCGCGCATGCGAGCAGCGGCCTCATCCAACGATATAGACGTCGTTGAAAACGTATTAATTGCCAGAATCCGGTCCTTAGGCTGCAAGCCTGCCTGCTCAGCAGGAGAGCCCTCAATCGGAGCGATGACCCGTACCGCACCGTCCTCTTCCTTGGCAATCTGGAGCCCGATTCCCAACAGCTCTCCAGCAGTGCTCGTCTGCAGGCTCTGATACTGATCGGGCGGCAAAAACCGAGTGTAGGGGTCATCCAGCCCCTCCAGCATGTGCTGAATTGCCTCGTAAGCATCATCCCAGCTGTCTAGATGACGCTTCAGCGCCTGCTGGCGGACGAACCACCAGTTTTGATGATTGAACGTTTCATCTAGATAGGCACGATTGACGATGCGCCAGGCTTCCATGACCAACTGCTGTTGAGCGCTCAGCGCCCAGGCTGCAGGCATTGAGATCACCCACAGCGCCAGCACCAGCCCTGCGAGCCCAACCCAGCGTCCCCAGCTTGAACGTCCCCAGTTTGAAATACGGTTGAACATTGCCCTCTGTGTCGCTAGCCCAAACGAGACCTGTCATATCTGTAGCCTGCATCACAGGCCATCCGCTGCGGCCCAGACAAAAGAGCGGTCCGCGAATTTGTAAAAGATTATTAACAATATTAGCTTAAGGTCTTTGATAATGAGCCAGGGGTCAGTGTAGAAACCTGTCTGACTGACGGGTTAAGGCTCCCGCCGATTCAGCCTTTGACCCGTCCCACGAGTTTGAACAGCCCCATCAAAGCGATAGTAGAACGGGCCGCCAAACCCGTAATCTACCTAGCTGTGCATCGCTCAGCCCTGTGTTACATTTTTTAGTAACGAGATAGATCTCACTAATAATATCTGCGCTTCATGTTTACCAAGCAAGTTACCGACTCTAAGACCTATCAATGGTTTAACGAGCGTCTAGAAATCCAGGCGCTCGCTGATGATATCTCTAGCAAGTATGTTCCCCCCCACGTCAACATCTTCTATTGCCTGGGTGGTATCACTCTGACTTGCTTCATCATTCAGTTCGCCACTGGCTTTGCCATGACGTTCTACTACAAGCCCACAGTGACTGAAGCATTCAGCTCGGTTCAGTATCTGATGACTGACGTCAACTTCGGCTGGCTGATCCGCTCCATTCACCGCTGGTCTGCCAGCATGATGGTGCTGATGATGATCCTGCACGTCTTCCGCGTGTATCTGACTGGCGGCTTCAAAAAGCCCCGTGAACTCACCTGGGTCACCGGCGTTATCCTTGCGGTAATCACCGTTTCCTTCGGCGTAACGGGCTACTCTCTCCCCTGGGATCAGGTCGGTTACTGGGCGGTGAAAATTGTCTCGGGCGTCCCCAGTGCGATTCCCGTGGTCGGTGGTCTGATGGTTGAGTTCATCCGGGGTGGCGAGAGCGTGGGCCAAGCGACTCTGACTCGCTTCTACAGCCTGCACACCTTCGTATTGCCTTGGTCGATTGCGGTCTTCATGCTGCTTCACTTCCTCATGATCCGTAAGCAGGGTATCTCTGGACCGCTTTAAACCGGGTCTTTAGCCCGGTTAGCTCAACCCAGTTAACACACTTTCAGTTTCTGTCTAGGAGAACACTTTAGCGATGGCAACTCTCAAAAAGCCTGACCTTAGCGATCCTCAGCTAAGGGAAAAGCTCAAGCAAGGCATGGGCCACAACTACTACGGTGAGCCCGCCTGGCCCAATGACCTGCTCTATATCTTCCCCGTTGTAATTGCGGGTACCATTGCCTGCTGCGTAGCACTGGCGGTTCTCGATCCGGCGCTGATGGGCGAACCGGCCAATCCCTTCGCAACGCCGCTGGAAATCTTGCCCGAGTGGTATCTGTATCCGGCCTTCCAAATTCTGCGGATTGTGCCTAACAAGCTGCTGGGCATTGCGCTGCAAACTGCAATTCCTCTAGGGCTTATGCTGGTACCGTTCATCGAGAACGTCAACAAGTTCCAGAATCCTTTCCGCCGTCCGGTGGCCACTACCGTCTTTCTGTTCGGTACGCTGGTGACCCTGTGGCTGGGTATTGGTGCAACCTTCCCCATCGACACCTCTCTGACACTGGGACTGTTCTAAGCGTATGACGCTGACGATAGCTGAGTTCTAGCTTTCAGCTCAACTCACCCAAAGCAAGCAATCCCCCAAGTGCAATGCACTTGGGGGATTGCTTGCTTTGGGCCCAACGTTACTAGGGATTAACCTCAGGGTCTGCAGCCGCTGAACTAACGATATAAATAGTAGGTATTGAAAAAAACTGATTTTGAGCGAATGGTCTCCTGCCTTAGCTTTGTTTTGTCCCATTGCTTACTCCTGCCTCGTTTCGGGAATGCTATGAGCGCAGCCTATCTGCCTGCAGCCAGGTGACCCATGCTGAAGCAAGATCACTTAACCGTTCAAAGCCAGCTCAAGGGATTGCCCCAGGTCCAGCAATGGTTCCGCAGTTTTTGTGCGGCAGCTGGGGTGGACTGGCTCAACGATGTTTTCGATCAGCTCAACCTGGCACTCGCCGAAGGGTTTACCAACGCCGTTCGCCATGCCCATGCCCATCTACCGGCTGAAACGCCCGTCTGTATTGATTTAGCGCTTTGGTCTGACCATATTGAGCTGCGAATCTGGGATCAGGGTGATCCGTTTGACCCGAGCGTGCTGCAGGAACCTCAACCCGGCACCTTGCGAGAAGGCGGGTATGGCTGGTTTTTGCTGAGACGCCTGGCTGATGATATTCAGTATCGTCGCAGCGATAAAAGAAATTGCCTGCTGATTGTGAAAAAGTCAAAGATTTCGTGAACGCTAAGAACGTCTGCGGCTTCCAACAACTGCAGTTGTTACGATAGGCGGCAGGCGGTGCTTTGAGCAGCTTTTGAGAATTGGAGAAACGCGCAGAGATGACCCAAACCGCGCTAATTACAGGCGTTACCGGCCAGGATGGCTATTACCTCAGCCGCCTGCTGCTGCAGAAAGGCTACCGAGTCGTTGGGCTGGTCCCCCCTGAGCGTCAGGCCAGTCTGGCTAAGCTAGATGAACTAGCAGACAAGATTGAAGTCTACTCGGTTGACCTGACCCAGAGCGCTGATCTGCTGACCGCCGTTGAGCAGCTGCAGCCCAGTGAGATTTACAACCTGGCCGCGCCTAGCTTTGTCCCCGCTTCCTGGGAGGACCCCCTGGGCACACTGGATTTGATTACGGGGACCGCTACGCGTCTGCTGGCTGCGGTTCGGCAGGTGGGGTTAGATACGCGGTTTTATCAGGCCAGCAGCTCTGAAATTTTTGGCAACGTTCAGTCTTCGCCCCAGTCAGAGACCACCCCGTTCCGCCCCAAGAATCCCTACGGCGCAGCTAAGCTGCATGCCCACTGGAGCATGACGCACCATCGCGAGCGCTATGGTCTGTTTGCCTGCAGCGGCATCTTGTATAACCACGAATCTCCCCGCCGCCCGCCTCGGTTCGTCACGCGGAAAGTCACGCTGGCGGCAGCCTCCATTAAGCTGGGCCTTAAGCAGGGTCTCAGGATGGGTAGCCTAGAAGCTAAGCGGGACTGGGGCTACGCGGGCGATCACGTTGAGGCCATGTGGCGCATGCTGCAGGCCGAGACGCCTGACGACTATGTAATTGGTACGGGTATTCTGCACAGTGTTGAAGATCTGGTGCGGTTGGCCTTCGCCTGCGTCGATCTCGACTGGACGCAATATGTCGAGAGTGACCCTAACCTGTTTCGACCCGATGAGCATTTTCAGCTGGTTGCCTGTCCTGACAAGGCCAATCAAAATTTAGGCTGGCAGCCGGCGATCAGCTTTGAGGGCCTGGTTGAAAAGATGGTCGTCAGAGATTTAGAGCGGCTTAAGGCTGGCACCGTTCAGCCCGTTGGGGTTTAGCAATGGACGGAACCTCCTCGATTAGCCAAAGTACGGCTGCGCATGCACCATCAACCCATCAAAGGATTCCCACACGCTTGATTAATCCCCCCGTAGACCCGCCCCTGAACAACCATCAGGGGGGCCGCTATGTCTTTGTGTTTATTGAGGTGTTGGGCTGTGAAGGGGGTATTCAGTCTTATATCAAAGACGTTTTGAGAGCCTACATGCAGCTGCCGGGTGCGCCCCCTGCCGATGTATTTTTGCTGCGAGATCGGGTCACCCCCGAGAGTCTGGCAGAATTTGCCGATGGCCCTCTCCGGTTTCACGGGTTTAAGTCAGGGCAGCCCATGCTGGCCCGCATCCAAATGACGATGGCGTTGGGGTACACGCTCTGGCGACGTCGACCGTTGCGGGTCTTTTGCGGCCACATCAACCTGGCTAATATGGTGAGCCAGCTATGCCGCCGTCTGGATCTTCCCTACACCGTACTAACCTACGGCAAAGAAGTGTGGTATCCGTTGCCCGAGGCCGAACAGCGGGCCTTGGCGGCGGCTGAGAGTATTTGGACGATCAGCCGCTATAGCCGCGATCTGGCCTGCGCGGCCAATCATATTGCGCCTGAGCAGGTTGAGCTATTACCCTGCGTGGTCGATGGCCAGCAGTTTACGCCTGCACCAGCCAAGTTACGGCTGCAACAGCGCTACGGGCTGGGTGAGGCCAGGGTGCTGATGACCGTGGCCCGGCTGTGGAAGGGCGACCCCTACAAGGGCGTCGATGTCACCATTCGGGCCCTGCCTGAAATTGCGGCTCGGGTACCCGATGTTAAATATCTGGTGATTGGTCGGGGCGATGACCAACCCCGGCTAGCTCAGCTGGCAAAGGAGCTGGATGTGGCCGATCGGGTGATTTTTGCTGGATTTGTCCCCACTGATGAATTAGTCGATCACTACCGGCTGGCCGATGTATATGTGATGCCGTCTAAGGAAGGCTTTGGCATTGTGTATCTAGAAGCGATGGCCTGTGGCGTCCCGGTGATTGCGGGAGATGACGATGGCTCGGCGGACCCTCTGCAGGATGGACGGCTGGGTTGGCAGGTGCCCCATCGGGACCCGGCAGCAGTGGCTGTTGCCTGCATCGAGGCGCTGAACGGGACTGACCCGCGCTGTCAAGGTGACTGGTTGCGATCGCAAGCCCTTGAGTCATTTGGGGCCCCAGCCTTAACCCGGCAGCTGGATAAACTGCTGCGTCGTTCAACCTCGGTCGTCTCGTCCCAATAGCGCGCTTAGACCCTACCCGCCAACGACGGCTGTCCGCCCTATCCTTCGGCATCGGGTCCGCTAGGATGGATGCAATCGAACGTCGCAGGCTGAGAAACAGTGACTCAAAATGGATTTAGAAGCTTACAGCTGAACGTGCCAGGGCTCGGCTGCTGGGTAACCATCTTGTTGGGAGCCTGGCTACTGGGAGCAGTCGGCCTCGGCTGGCTGGTCAAGTCAGCGCTGGTCCTGGTTGGGCTGATGATTCTACTGCCGGTGGTTGCGATCTCAGGGATGCGATTTTGGCTACGGCGTAATCTGGTCACGGGTAACTGCCCCGTCTGCGGTCAAGAGATCAACGGGCTGGCCCCGCTGCAGACGCCCTGCCCCAGCTGCGGAACTTTGCTGAAAGCGACTCGTCAAGGGTTTGAGCGAGTCACCCCCGACGGCACGGTTGAGGTGCAGGCCGTTGAGGTGGATGTTTCAGCAGCGGGGTCAACGCTGGAGGCTGAGCGATACGATGCGTCCCGTCCAGACGATGGCATTACCTTGGATGTCGATGCTCGAGCATTGCCGGAATCTGATTAGTGCCACTGATTAATCGATTTGACCGGCCTTGATGTTTGGCTATGTTTGGCTGGCCCTACTGATCAATCGTCAGCGTAAACGGATGACTGGCGCCGTCAAAATCGCCCACGTAGATTCGGTAAGTGCCCTGCGTAACCGCGCCGATCGACTGGATAGCCCCCCCGTCGTAAGTGTGGGCCATAACACATTCGCTGAAGCCGTCATCCCCTTGAATCAGCAGACTGTAGTGGCCGCTGCTAGTGACTCGAATATCGAGGGAGGCCACATCATCGGTTACCTGAACCGTGTGGTTGGGCGACTGGCTAATATAGCCGCATTCGGTTGACTGGGGGCCCCCGCTTCGACCGGTCACCTCGACCGTCTCTGCCTGAGCCTGGGGACCAATCAAGAGTACCGCTGCCGCCGAGACTGCCAGGGCGGTAGACCATCGAGTAAAAGTTGAGTTGCCCACGATTAACTGTCCTATTCTTGAGAGAACCTCTGAAAAACCTGATTAATCCACAGGTGTTTCGTATATTCAAACAATATCTTTCTCATTATCGAGTGACGCCGAAACCTGTGACAGTTCTCCCGGCGGGCTGGAATTCGTATCAAACTTTTCGTTGTTGCTGCGCTGAGGGTGCTAGAACAAGGGCAACCTGGCACCAGTTCGCAGACAGACCGCCCATTGTCACAAAGCGTTCTACGCCCTTCGTTGTTAATCAGTCGAGTTTAAATCATGGTACTGTCAGTTACCTCAAAGCCTGAGACCGGCCCAGAGAAACCGATTGACCTGGTCAGCGCGAGGCCTAGGGTGACGGTACGGCTAGGGGTAAGACGACTGGGTGCCTGGCTGGCAGAAGCGGGACTTTTAGCCATGACCGGGCTGGTGCCTTTTGGCCTGGGGCTGGCGGCCACACGCACCTCCATGACGACGGTACCGTTGAACCCCTTACTCAACACCACACAGACGCAGGTGGCTAACCTGCTAAGGCTGCCAAAAAGTAGCCTCAGGTCTACCGTACCGCCCCTCACTAACCTGCTGTGGACCCTAGGCCTGATCGCCCCGGTGGGCGTTGGCATTTGGCAGGAGATCCGACTGTCACAGACTGGGCAGACGTTACCGAAGCAGTGGCTGCGTCTACGAGTCGTTGACTATCAAGGGCAGCCGTTGGGCAGGTCGCAGGTACTCATCCGTGAGGGCATCCGATGGGGACTGCCCCTGGCATTTACCTACGCGGTGGGCGCGGCTAGCGGGGTAATGCTGGGCCCCTGGCTACCGGTGGTGGTCGGGATAGGCTATCTGGGGTTGGGTGCAACGGCTGCGTTTAATCGGCAGCGACAGCCTTGGTACGACCGCCTGGCCCGGACCCAAGTCGTCGGCATAGGCGCAGGTGATATCAGTCAAACCTACCAGGTGGCACCAGAAGATATTTTTGAACCCGCGCTGCGGGCGCTACCGCCCGTTTCCTTGCTATACGGTGCGGACGCTGACATCGATGAGGCCATCTTTGTCGGCGGCGATGATGGGGGGCTCAGCTCGCTGGTGCTCTCTCCGGTTGGCCAATCCCTACAGACAGTACCGCCCGTTAATCAGCGACGACTACCGCTTAAAACCCTTTCCCTGGTGGGGTTAGGAGGACTAGTCGTCGGTAGCGTTTGGGGAACGCAGACCTACATTCAGGCCCAGGTTGACCAGCGAATCGGGGGATGGCAGTCGGACAAGCAGTTTCTATCGGCGGTGCAAACGCTGATTGCCGCGCCCGAAAATACGACCGAATATCAGGCAGCCATCTTAGCCCTAGCCCAAATTAGCGATCCGCGGGCAGTGGACTATCTGGCCGATTTGCTCACCCAAACTCGCAGCCCAGAGGTGCTCGACACGCTACAGCAGGCCCTGGTAGGTCACGGCGTATCGGCCCTGCCCGCCCTACGACAGCTGAGTCAAATCCTGGCCAGCGATTTAGACATGAGTGCGGGTGACCCTGACAGCACCCTCCGCCGCCAGCAGCAGGCCGTGCAGCAGGCTATGACGAAGATTTTGCTGCTGAATGATGGGAACCTGGTCGGTGCCCGGTTCGACAAAGTCGATCTGAGCTACCGACCCGATGCACCTGCGCCGTTTCGGCTACGAGTGACGGAAATCGATGCGGCCGGTACTCACTGGCGCGGTGCGCGGCTGGCCCATGCCAACTTTAGCGGTACGCGCTTTTCCCATGTGGGCAGCGATGGTCAGATGGGCACCGTTGATGACCTGACCAGCGACTTCAGCGGGGCTGACTTAAAGGGGGCTAATCTCAGTCAGACCCATTTGAGGGCAGCGCAGCTCGTCCGTACGAGCTTGCTTAGGGCCGACCTGAGTCGGAGTGATGTGAGCCAGGCCGATTTGAGCCATAGCAATCTGAGCAGTGCTCGGCTGCTGGAGGCGAATATGGGCCGCAGTCGCCTGGTCGAAAGCAAGCTGGTCGGGGCCGATTTGACCCGTGCCGACTTTAGTCGCGCTGACCTGACCCGTGCTCAGCTGAACCAGGTTGAAGCGGCAGAAACGCAGTGGAATCAGGCAGACCTGACTGAGACGCAGTGGCGCGATGCGGACCTGAGCGGTGCCAGCTTTGCCAATGCCGACCTGACCCGAGCCTCACTACTGGGCAGCCGACTGAAGCAGGCCGACCTATCGGGCGCAAACCTGCAAGGGGCAAACCTACGAGAGGCCGATTTGGAGGGTGCTACATTGACAGGGGCCAACCTGGAAGGCACAGATTTTATGGGCACGCGGTTCAGCGGAGACGCTGCGATCGCAAGTAACAGCTTCATCACCCAAACCCAGGAAGTCGAAACTGGCAATCGACTGCGCGGCGTCAACTTCAGCCGTGCAGTCAACCTCAGCGGACAGCAGCTCAACTATATCTGTGCCCAAGGCGGCATCCACCCAGCCTGCCGAGGCGTACAGCCACCCAGCAACCCATAGACGACTTCGATGAGTTGGTAGAATGCACGAAGTCAACCCAGCCTACTATGCAGCGCACTCGACTGAGCACCCTCACCACAACGACGGCACGGCGACTCAGCCAGTGGGCGTTTAACCCCTGGCGACGGCTCTCGGTCATTATTATCAGTCTGCTGTTCGGCCACTTTTTGGGCAACGCCATTGCGGCCACCGCCGGTCAGGCCGCCCGCTGGGACATCACGCTATCGGCCATGCTGCTGGCCATGGTAGAGCTAATCAACTGGCTGTACTATCGCCGACCCCGCATTCTCGAGCGGCCCGACCTACCCGATGCCATCCCCGCGCAGAGAACGCTGGTAACTGAACTGCTCAATGCCCTCAAGCTAGGGTTGACCTACAGCCTCTTTGTTGAAGCCTTTAAGCTCGGCAGCTAGCCGCAATCTGTTGCTTTAGCTGAGCTTCGCTGGTGGCCGGTTCTTGACAGCTTAGCCCCTGGCAGACCAGGCCAATCGCGCCCTCCGGAAGGTTCTCCTCAATCGCAACCACCGCAGTCGGCAGGGATTGCTTGAGCAGTGGGGAAATCCGTTCGACTGCGGTGCGCATGAGGGTGGGATGCTGAAACCAGTCAAGCGCCTGAAACAGGGTCGGGCAGGCGCGGGGCATCTCTTCCATCGCGCTACCAAACAACAACAGCGATCGCTCTACAGCGTTCAGATAGCTCATGTTTTCGCTCAGCAGGGCCAGTCGAACAAGATTGCAGAGGGCGATGCCGTTGGCTGACGGTGTCGCACTGTCCTGGTAGCTACGCTCGCGGATCAGCAGACTGTCGCTGGCATCTTTAGCGGTGTTGTAATATCCGCCTAGGTCACACCGCAGCCATTGGTCAAACTCGGCCTGAATCGCCACCGTCTTTTCTAGCCAGTCTGCTGCCTGCCCAGGCGCGAACACCAGACTGGCCTGCTGCAGGTCAAGCAGTGCCTTGATCAGCAGCGCATAGTCTTCGGACTGAGCCAGCACAGCCGGTTGACCTGCGTAGCTGATCCAATGCAGCCGCCCGTCAAGCCATTGGTTTTGTAGGATGTGCCAGCCGATTCACCATTTGCCGATTCTCCAAGATGCTGCCCACACCGCCAGGATAGCGGTTACGAGCAGCCCTCAACCCAGGTGACCGCCGGAAACTGACCGGTTCGGTACTGGGTCACTTTGCCGTCTGGCGATGTTTCAAAAACGATGCGGTACAGGTTGCGGCCATCTTCGCTAGCGGTGTAGGTCAGGTACTTACCGTCAGAGTAGGCGTGGGGGAGTTCTTCGATTTGGCCCGGATACTCGGCCTTGACCTCGGCCTCGGTGGCTCCGATTTGAATGCCGCTCACGGTAGTAATGGCGCTCCCTGGCCAGATGTCGATGCGGATGATCCGGCCCTCGATCGCCATTAGGCCCAGTCCTTCGATACCGCCGCCAGGCAGATAGTACTGACAGACCTCAGCCTGATCGCCGGGTGCGATCGCAAAGTCAACCGCCGCCGCTTCGCTCGCCTCATCGATCGTCATACCCAATCGAATCGGGCCCAACCCTGCCACAGAGACCGTTTCCTGCTCTAGGGGATGGGGTTTAGCGGCCTCGACCAACGACGGCTCAAGCGAGTCATCAACCGCTTCCTGCAGTTGCTGAACCGGCAGAGTTTCGACCCCAACCTGCGATGAGTCATCTTTGAGAAATTGCAAGGGAGATCGTTGACAGCCGCTCAACAACCCCAGCCCCGCAACGCCCGCTAGCAAACCTAGCCAGCCAGCAAACGCTTGGCCACGCCTTCGAGCCATAATCATTCGTCTATTCAGGCAGAATTTTCAAAAATGTCAGTAAAAACGCTGAAATAAATGCACCACCGATCTAATGTGGGTAGTGTGATTAATTAGTTATTAGCAAGAATACCAGGAGTTTGCTGTGTCGCAAGGTACCCCTGATCCCAATCAGCGCAGTCGCTATTCGCTGAACTCAGACGAGATGATTGCACTGTTCGTTGCCTTCCTCACCCTGGGCAGCGTGCTTTTTTGGGGGTTCACCCGCAGCGGCTTTCGGCTAACAGGCGGCGACGATTTTCTGGCAACCGGAGGTGAGCGCCTGTTGGGCGCCGCTGAACAGGCGGAAACCCGCCTGGGCATCGAGTCAGCAGAGACTGAGGCGGGGTTAGGACTGCTGGAGAGCGACGAGATTACCGAGGCTGAGCGCGAGCGGGCGGCACCTGCTGAGGCCGATGGGCCTACCCTTCGCAGCACCACACCGACGGTTGAGAGTGAGGCCGCGCCCGAAACTGGGGGCCGCTCGTTTGGCAATACGACGACCGTTCCTCGACAGGCCGCCCAGCCTGCTCAGGCAGAACCGACTGAGCCTGAGGCCGCCGTACCCGTCACTCCAACCGCACTGGAAGCCAGTCAGGAAGCGGTCTCTTTTCGCGACGTCCCCGAGGGCTACTGGGCTAAGCCATTCATCGACGCCCTGAGTGCCCGCGGACTGATTGCTGGATTTGATGACGGGACCTTTAAACCAGACGATCCGGTGACCCGCGCTCAGCTGGCCCGCGTGATTAATCAGTCTTTTGACCTATCCTCCGAAGAATCGACCATCGACTTTACCGACATCGCCAGCGACTACTGGGCGTACGACGCAATTCAAGATTCGGTGACGGGCGGCTTTATGAATGGCTTTCCCGACGAAAGCTTCAAGCCGGATATCTCGGTGCCGCGCGTACAGACCCTGACGGCTCTGGTAACCGGACTGGAGACCGAGGACGCGGGCAACGTCGAGACAGATGTCGAACGCTACACCGATGCGGCCAAGATTCCCGACTGGGCTGTCAGCAAGGTCGCGGCGGCCACTGAGGCCGGACTGGTGGTCAACTATCCAGAGATCAATCAGCTCGCGCCGAATCAACCGACCACACGCGCCGAGGTAGCGGCAATGGTCTACCAGGCGCTGGTCTACCAGGGACGGCTTGACCCGACCGAGTCGGAATATCTGGTGCAGCCCTAACGTGTGAAGTGGTTACCCAACTCCGAATTGATCAGCTAGAGATCGCGCCCGGACAGCGGGTCGTCCTACGGAATGTAGACTGGCCTCAGTTCGAGGCGATCCTGACGGATTTAGGTGAGGCTCGTCGGTCTCGTGTGGCTTACTACGCCCGAACTTTGGAGCTGAGGATGCCACTACCTGAACACGAGCGGGCAATCGTGATTATTAGCGACCTGCTCAAAATTTTGTTGGACGTTCTGGTGGGCGAGTGGGAATCGCTCCGATCTTCGACCTTCCGGAATGTAAAGATGCAGGCAGGGGGGTGAGCCAGACGATTGTTTCTACATTCACAACTATGCTGCGGTCGTAGGCAAGAAACGATTAAATCAGGCGGTCGATCCACCGCCTGATTTGGTACTGGAGGTTGACATGACCTCGATGACCCAGGTGAGCGCCTATGAAGCCTTAGGTGTGCCAGAAATTTGGCGCTATCAGAACCAGCAGCTCAAGGTTTTTGTGTTGAGCTCGCAGGGCTCCGTCGAGTCCGCTAACAGCCCAGCGCTAGGCGGCTTTGCCGACATCGACCAGATCTCAAACTACGTCAACATGGGAAACACGATGCCCATTAGCCAGATTCGCCGTGACTTTCGGCAGTGGCTAGCGCAGCCAGACCGATAGCGCGAGCCCACACTATAAAATACTGAAACAGTTACGCGGAAGGATAACCAGGATGCCCGAGGGTCAATCCAGGCGGTTTGCCTGGCCGTTTTGGCCGGTGGTGCCGCTGTACCCCTACGGACAGCGCCGGACGCTGCGCCAGGAAGTCGTCAAAGACACGGTCTGGACCTTCGACCAGATGCAGGGCACGCTTTACGTCGTGGTACCCGTTCGGATGACGGTGGTGCGACTCGCGGCTGGGGGGCTGTTGGTGTACGCGCCAGTGGCCCCCACGCTCGAATGTCTGGAGCTGATGCAGGATTTGGTGCAGGCCCACGGCGACGTCCAATACATCATCCTGCCCACGATTACCGGTATCGAGCACAAGGTGTTTGTCGGCCCGTTTGCCCGTCAGTTTCCGACCGCTCAGGTCTACGTCACGCCTCACCAGTGGAGCTTTCCCCTCAACCTGCCGCTCAGCTGGCTGGGGTTTCCGCGCGGACGGACGTTTGAGCTCCCGGCCAATAGCGCCGAGACGCCCTTTGGCGATGAGTTTGACTATCAGACTCTCGGGCCGCTGGGGCTGGGCCTTGGCCCCTACTCGGAAACCGCCTTCTTCCACAAATCGTCCCGGACGCTGCTGGTGATTGACGCGATTGTTTCAATTCCGGCAATGCCGCCTGACATCGTGCAGCTAGACAGCTATCCGCTGCTGTTCCACGCCAAAGACAGCGCGTTTGATGCGCCCACAGATACGCCCGAGACCCGACGCAAGGGCTGGCAGCGAATTGCCCTATTTGCCTTTTACTTTCGCCCCAGCGTTTTAGCAGACCCCAGCTGGGGAGAGATGCTAAGCAATGCCTGGAAAGCTAAAGATAAGTCTAAAAAAGCCTATTTTGGCCTGTTTCCGTTTAAGTGGAAACCGGGGTGGGAGAAGGCCTTTCATCAACTACGGGGGGAAGGGCAGCTGATGGTTGCGCCGGTCCTACAGTCGCTGATTTTCAATCGCGGGCCGCAGGTGGTTTTAGACTGGGCCAAGGCCGTCGCTGAGTGGCCCTTTGAGCGCATCATTCCCTGCCATCTTGATGCCCCGCTGACGGCGCGCCCGGCTGACTTCTTAGGTGCATTTGAGTTCCTGAAGGGATCCGGTCTCCACCGGGACAGCCGACTGCCTGAGGCAGACTTCGCCCTGCTGCGTCAGATTAGTCAGTGGCTCAAGGACAGCGGCGTCATGCCTCCGCCCGATTGAACGTAGGGGAGCGTTTCTGGGGTTATTTTTCTAGAGTCGGCGTTAGAACGCGTTTGGCCCAGACGCCCGTTTCAAAAACAGCAGCGCGCTGTAGAGGTGAAATGCCGGGTCCCAGTTGCTGGGCGCACGCCGGTCGATGTCGAGGTGGGCGTTGATGTAGGGCAACAGATCGATGAACTCTAGTGCGCCTCGACCAAAGCTGGTGAAGTCGCTGAAAGCAAGGCTGGTGACGTACTTCTGGATGTGAGTTAGCAGCGCGTTCCACTGAAGTCGGGTGGTGGTCTGCTGAATGGGCTGATCCGGGAGTAGCGCGGCACTTTTGGTGAATTCATAGGTGCGATCGCACACTCGCAATATCAGCTGACGCTTGTGCAGGTGCAGATCGAGCACCTGTACATAGTCCTGGGTTTGCTCCCTGCGCTTTGCCTTCCCCCAGGGACCCAAGTCGGCGACCTGCTCAAAAATCGGCAGCTGCCCCACCACTCGCTGCGTCACCTCGGACCAGCTAAACTCAATCGCACCCAGTTGACCACCGGGACTGGTACAAACGACCGTCGGGGTCGGCTGCAGCTGACGAAAGTGATTGACTCGGAATGTCTGCAGGGTCTTAATCTGCTCCACATTGGCCCAAAAAGCCGGAATCCCGACCGCCTGGAGCGACTCGCCGTAAAACTTGAGTTCGCCTACCGGTCCGATTCGCTGCAGGCGTAGCCCCTGACTGGGAAGCTGCATCCGTGCCGTGTAGGCATCAATCTTCAAGACCTCAGCCAGGCCCTGTGCCGCCTGCGACCGGTCGGCAGGTGGCTCAATCACCAACAAGCCCGGCTCCTCGCTACCGAGCACAGCGGTCGCTTCTTCCAGCGCCTGCTGGCGAGCCGCCGCACGACGCTGCTGCACCTGCTTCAGACCCGTGCGGGCCTGACCCATCAGCTTAGGATTGTTGACCCGCTTGAGAAACTTGAGATAGGTCTTCTCCGCCGCGTCGAACTGCAGCGTTTCTGCCTGGAGCTTGGCAATCTGCAACAGCATCAGCGGGTCTTTGGGGGCGGCTTTTTGCCACTGCTTGAGCAGCTGGGCCGCCCGCCGGTAGTCCTTGCTTTCGATTGCGGCCACTACCAGTTCGTACATCACCCAACTATCACCCCAACGGCCCTCAGTTTCCCTAGCAGTATAGCCAGTCAAGCCTGCACAAAAAGCCCTTCCAGAAAGTTGCTTCCTAGAAGGGCTTTTACGTTATCAAAAATTAAAGTGAGGACATCCCACCTCAATTCAAAAATTTAAATCAAACCGGTTGATTTAAAGCAATTTCAGAGCGTCTTACTTGGTCTGGTTGTCTAGGTGATCTAGACGAGTTTCCTGAACGTTATCAACGCTCTTAGTTTGGTTATCTAGGTGCTCTAGGCGCTGAGCATGAACATTACCTTTACCACCAGCAACTTCCTTCAATTGATCTTCAGAAAGCTGATCGGTTTCCGGAGCCTTTTTGCTATCTTCCATTGTTGGTTTGTTTCCTGTAGAAAACGACGTCGATGACTAGACATGACTAGACATAGTATTCAGCCATGCCTAGCTAACCTCTTCAAACTATATCCGTGTTCTTCCTGATTGCCCCTGTCGATTAAGTATTTCTTCACATTAGCGAAAATTAACAATAGTTTTTGTCTTTCTCATAATGTTAACGATCTACGGAATGAAAGTGAGGTTTTAGACAGAATCTGGTTGTCTAGAAATAAGTTGACTTATTCAACTAACTTTTCTTGTTTTTCAGGCATTCCTAACAAACATAAAAATCCCCTGTCATCACTCAGGAAGCCAGGGCAGAAAAGTTTTATGACGTTTCATAATAAAGGGGGCGGCCAACCGCCATTTAGAAAGGTTCTCCAACAAATACTCAGCTTAATATTATTTTTCTTGGCGTCGGTGCAGGTAACGCTTAAGCTGAGCGGGAAACCATTCAATCCGCACCCGCTGCATCTATATCAAGCTGCTTAGCCACACTCAATCCCGCTCAAATTTAAGTTAGTTACTCACTCGCCCAGGTGGGCAAGGCAGGCTTTATGTCCGATATGTTGCTGCGTGAGCTGAGCAACGCCGATATTGACTGGATGGTGACAACGGGGACCCGTCAGCAGCTGACCAATGAAGCGGTCCTCATCCGCCCCGAGCAGTCGCTAGAGGCCATGTATTTGTTGTTGGAAGGGACGCTGGCGGTCAAGCTGCCGAGCCAGGCGGACAAGCCAACCAACGCAAAAAATACCGTGGCCACGATGTCGCGGGGTGAGCTGTTGGGAGAATCCTGGCTGTTTAATACCCGGCCTGTGGTTCAGGTCGTTGCGGCGCCTGAGGCGACGGTGTTGAGCGTCTCCAAGTCGCAGTTAGAAGCTAAGCTCAGCAGCGACGTTGAGTTTGCGGCACATTTCTACCGGGCGCTGGCGCTGATTATGTCAGAGCGCATCCGGCGGATCTTTGAGCACCCGGAGCGGGTCCGCTATGGCGCACAGCAGACGGTCAAAGAGGCGGTGTTTGTCTTTAGCGAGCTGCACGACAGCGATATTGACTGGATGGTGCGTCGGGGCACGGTTGAAAAGGTGTCAGCAGGGCAAATCCTGCTCCATGCGGGGCGTCCGGTAGACGCGCTGTATACGGTGGTGGACGGGCAGTTTGCGATCGCAATGTCCGATCAGCCCTGTGATCCCCTGTCACTATGCTCCCAGGGGCTGTCTGAACAGGCGGCTAAGCAGACATTTAAGACAGCCACCTACATCTCCCGCGGCGGGCTCCCCGGCATCATTGCCTTCCTCGATTTTCGGCCTTTACCCGTCACCATTCGGGCGACCGAGTCCGCGCGGGTGCTGACCATTCCCCGCCAGCAGGTGGCGATCAAGCTGCAGGAAGATCTGGGCTTCGCCTCCCGGTTTTATCGGGTGATTGCCACCCAAATGGCGAACCTGCTAGGCGCGGTGACGCTACTGCAGGGAGAGCGCCGCACCGACAGCGATCAGGAGGAGCTGGATCTCGATACCCTGAAGCAGGTGTGCCACGGCGGCACCAAGTTTGACTGGATGCTGAAACAGCTAGGAGTGAGCGCCCCATGAGCGAGAGCGGTATTTTTCGCAAAGAGGCCCTAGAGCGGCTGTCATCGCCGGAACAGCTCGATCAGCTGATGCAGATTGTAACGCCGCGCAGCTGGCTCCCCCTGGCTACGTTGGGCGGACTGATCGGGGTCGGGGTGCTGTGGAGTATCTTTGGTCGCATTCCCGTCACGACGACCAGCCACGCGGTGCTGGTACACCCGGAAGATGACGCCAGTCAGCTGATTGGGGTGGCCCACTTCGACGCCGGGGAAATCGCCCAGATTGAGCCTGGCATGCCGGTGTTGTTGATTCCTGATGTTGAGGGCAACAAGCAGTCAGCAGGCGGCATCTACGGCACGGTTAGCTATGTGCAGTCGCCAGAGGTGATGACGCTGGAAGGCATCCGTGCGCTGGAGAACCCGGCAGCCCCAGCTACGATTGAGGTCATCATCGAACTCGAAGAAGATCCTGATTCGGGGACCGGCTATCGCTGGTCGGCCAGCAGCAACCAGATGTTTCCCCTGGCTGGGATGCCCGCAGCGGCTCGCGTCACCCTGGACGAGAAAGCCCCGATTGCGTTTGTGCTGCCGTTTTTAGAAGCGCAATAGCCAAAGCGCAATAGCCAAAGCGCAATCGTCGCACAGAGCGTTAACAACCCCAGGTGGGGTTGAGCTTAGCCAAATCCAACGCCAGGAGGTGCCAGGAGGTGAAGGTGAGTCAGCGAGTAAAATCTCCGACCGTGCTGCAAATAGAGGCCGTCGAATGCGGGGCCGCGGCGTTGAGCATTATTCTCCGCTACTACAAACGCTACGAGCCGCTAGCGGTGCTGCGACAGGACTGCGGCGTCTCGCGCGATGGCGTCACGGCGGCCAATGTCCTCAAAGCTGCGCGACGCTATGGACTGGTCGCCAAAGGCTTTAAAAAGAGCATCGAACGGCTTAAAGAACTGCCGCCGCCGTTCATCGTTTTCTGGAACTTCAACCACTTTCTCGTTGTCGATGGGTTTGACGAGCGCAGCGGCAACGTCTACCTGAACGACCCAGCTAGCGGCCCTCGGCGGGTGACGGCGGCAGAGTTTGATGAAGGCTACACCGGGGTCGTACTCACCGCCGAACCGGGAGAAGACTTTGAAACTGGCGGTCAAAAGTCGGATATTCGCAGTGCCCTGACCCAGCGGCTGCGGGGGTCGGTGGGGGCACTCATTTTCTGTTTAGTCGCTGGCTTTTTGCTGGTGCTGCCAACCCTGGCCCTGCCGGCCTTTAGTCGGGTGTTTATTGACAACGTCCTGCTGGCCAAGCGCCTCGACTGGCTGCCCTACGTGCTGGCGGGCATGGCGCTGACGGTGGTGGTGCAGGGGCTACTGACGGGGGTGCAGCTGCGCTATCTGCGTAAGCTCAAAATCAAGCTATCGGTGGGCATGACCAGTCGGTTTGTGTGGCACGTGCTGCGGTTGCCAGCCGGGTTTTACGCCCAGCGGTTTGCCGGAGAAATTAGCGATCGCATTGGCCTGAACGATGATGTGGCCAATGTGCTATCCGGACGTCTGATCACGACGATGATCAGTCTGGTGATGATCGGGTTTTATGCGATCGCAATGGCCCTTTACGACATTCCCCTGACGCTGATTGTGATCGCCTTTGCCGTCACCAACGTGGTTGTGCTGCAGTGGGTTTCTCGCCAGCGGGTCGATGCCAATCGCCGCATCATCCAGGCCTACGGCAAGGCGTCTGGGGTGGGCATTGCCGGCCTGCAAAGCATGGAAACGCTCAAGGCCTCGGGGATTGAGTCGGACTTTTTTGCCCGCTGGGCGGGGTATTACACCAAGGCCATCAACGCCCAGCAGGAGCTAGGTATCGTCAACCGGCTGCTGGGGCTACTGCCGGGCCTACTCTCAACCCTGGCATCCCTGGCGCTGCTAATTATCGGTGGCTGGCGCGTGATCAAAGGCGAAATGAGTATCGGTATGCTGGTGGCCTTTCAGCTGCTGATGCAAAGCTTTCAGTCACCCGTAAACAACCTGGTGCGGTTTGCCAGCACGCTGCAAACCCTAGACGGCAACCTAGAGCGGCTAGAAGACGTGTTAGAGAACGAAGTCGATCCGGTCTTTGATGTGTCGCAGGACGGCGTTCAGAAACATGGGGTGCAAACAAATGGAAAATCAGCGCCTACGGCTTCAGCGACGAGCAATGCCCATGGGAAGGGCACTCGCAACCACAACGGCAAAGTCCATCTGAACGGAGCTGCGCCCACCTCGTTTTCCCCAGACGACTTTAAACTCTCGGGGGAGATCGAGATTCGCCATCTCTCCTTTGGCTATAGCCCCCTCGATCCGCCGCTCATCGAAAACTTTAGTTTGCATATTCAGCCCGGTCAGCGGGTGGCGCTGGTCGGTGGTAGCGGCTCCGGTAAATCCACCCTGGCAAGGGTGATCGCCGGTCTCTACCAGCCCTGGACCGGAGAGATTCTGTTCGACGGGCAGCGCCGAGAAGCGATTTCGCGGGCGGTGATGACCGGGTCGATCGCAATGGTCGAGCAAGATATTCTTTTATTCGCGGGGACGGTCCGCGACAATCTGACCCTATGGGATACGACGGTGCCAGACGCGGTCATTCATCAGGCGGCACGGGATGCGGCCATCGAGGACGCGATTCTCTCCATGCCCTACGGCTACGATGCCATGCTGCTGGAAGGCGGTCAGAACCTCAGCGGCGGGCAACGCCAGCGGCTAGAAATTGCCAGGGCGCTGGTGGGCAATCCGTCAATTCTGATCATGGATGAGGCGACCAGCGCCCTGGATACGGAGACCGAAAAGATTATTGATCAGAACCTGCGCAGGCGCGGCTGTACCTGCATTATCGTGGCGCACCGGCTGAGCACAATCCGGGATGCCGATGAGATTATTGTGCTCAATCGGGGGCAAGTGGCGCAGCGGGGCAACCACGAACAGCTGTGGCAGCAGACAGGACTGTATGCCGACCTGATTAAAAGCTCCGGCGCGCTGACCCAGGTAGGAGGGTAACTATGGTTTCTTTACAGCCAAGACAATCCGAATCGCTCCGATCGCTGATCGGAAACGAAGTCCTTAGACTCGAGCAGCCAGGGACCGATTGGGAGGTGAAGTCGGGCATGGTAGGTGTCTTTAGCGTGGGCTGGCAGGATGGGGAGCCGGTCGGGGCACGGCGTCACCTGTTCACTGTCTTGCCAGGGGAGTGGCTGCTGGGCTGCGAGGCTGAGAAGATTGGGCTACTTGCGATCGCATTTGAGCCGACCGAGCTACAGCCCCTGGCTGACCCGACCAGCGGTGGCTGCACGTTGGCAAAGCCCCAGCTTGATCAGTGGATCAGCCGGTTTAGCCAGCTTGAGCATTTTCCCAGCCTGCCGGATACCTCCCCGACGGTTAACGGGGACGAACATCGCCAGTACCGGTCACTGAACCCCGAAGAGTCCTATCAGCCGACTGAGCCTATCTGGGTCAAGGTGCGCCAGGGCGAAACCTACTGGCTGGGCAAATCGACCTGGCCGCTCGACAGCGAATCGGACTGGTTTCCGCTCACGCCCCGCACGGGTCTGCAGGCAGTTACCCCAGCAGAAATCGAGACACGCGCTACGGCGGAATTAGCCCCCTGCCCCCAAGGCGGGCTCAATCAGTTTCACCGGTATACGCTTCAGGCCATCAACCAACTCACTGAAACCGACACTCAGCGGCAATTCCAACGCTTTCAGGCACGTCAGCAACTCAACCAAAAAACAACTCAGGACGCGCTCTCGGGCCTGGCCTCGTTACTTGAGCCCGACAACCGCACCTACCTCATCGCCGAAACGCCGCTGCTGATTGCCGCTGGGGCCGTCGCCCACGCGCTCGGGGTCGAAGTCCGTCCGGCTAGTACGGCAGAAGATCCTGGCCGGATTAAAGAACCGCTTGAGGCCGTTGCCCGTGCCTCCCAGCTGCGGCTGCGGCGGGTGCTACTGCGGGGTCAGTGGTGGACCCAGGACAGCGGTCCCCTGGTCGCCTATACCCGCGCCGACCATCATCCGATAGCACTGCTGCCGGTTAAAAACAACCGCTATGAGCTGTTGGATCCGGACTCGCCGATGCAGCGTCGGCCAGTGGATGCCGCCCTAGCCGATACGCTAGATCCCGTTGCATTTATGTTCTATCGGCCGCTGCCGGAGGGCGAGCTAAAGGCCTGGAGCTTCCTCAAGTTTGCCTTCTACGGTCGCCAGCGCGACCTGTGGACGATCCTCATTCTAGGTGTCATGACCACGCTGCTGGGCATGGTCATTCCTCAAGCAACAGCAGTGCTGGTCGATCAAGCGATTCCCTTTGGCAGTGAGGGATTGTTGTTTCAGCTCGGTCTGGCGCTGTTAGGGGTGGCAATTGGTCGGGTTAGCTTTAAGTTTGCCCAGGCGATTGCGGCCATGCGGCTAGAGTCCGGCTCCGACGCGGCACTACAGGCAGCCGTGTGGGACCGGCTGCTGAAGCTGCGCACCAGCTTTTTTAGGGAGTACGCCACGGGCGATCTGCAGTCGCGGGTATCAAGCATTACTGCCATCCGCAGACGATTGAGCGGTTCGGTGCTAGATGCGCTGCTCTCGGGCGGGTTTGCGCTACTCAACCTGGCGCTGTTGTTTTACTACAGCGTGCGGCTGGCACTGCTGGCGCTGACTGTGGCGCTGATTGTCATGGTGGTGACGGGGGTGTCAGGGGCGCTCTTGCTAAAAAAACAGCGGCCGCTGCTAGAACTTGATGGCGAACTTTATGGCCTGATGGTGCAGCTGATCAACGGCGTCTCGAAGTTACGCATGGCCGGAGCCGAAGGCCGCGCCTTTGCCCAGTGGAGCGAGAAGTATCGGCAACAGCTGCGGCTGACGCTGAGCACCCAGCGATTAGAAGATGCGGTCGATGTGTTCAACACGGTGATGCCGGTGTTTACCGCCATCGGTCTGTTCTGGTTGGCTAGCACCCTGGTAGACCCGACCCAGACCACCGTCAGCGAGTTCTCCACCGGTACGTTCCTGGCGTTTAATGCGGCCTTCGCTATTTTTATTAGCGGGGCCACCAGCCTGAGTCAGACGCTGATCGAGGTGCTAGATGTGGTGCCGCTGTGGATGCGATCGCAACCCATCCTCACGGCCACACCCGAAATCACCACCCAAAAAGCCGACCCCGGCAAACTCTCCGGCGCGTTCTGCGTGGACCACGTTACCTTTCGCTACCGAGAAGACGGTCCGCTGATTTTGGACGACGTCACGGTCGAAGCCAATCCGGGTGAGTTCATTGCCTTAGTCGGCCCGTCTGGTTCGGGCAAGTCTACCGTGATGCGTCTGCTGCTGGGCTTTGAGACCCCCCAGTCAGGCACGGTGTACTTTGACGGGCAAGACCTTAGCGGTTTGGATGTTTCCGCCGTACGCCGTCAGCTAGGCGTAGTCCTGCAGAACGGGCGCATCAACGCCGGGTCGATTTTTGAGAATATCTCGGGCGGGGCGCTGATCTCCCTGGATGACGCCTGGCGTGCAGCAGAGATGGCAGGGTTTGCCGAAGACGTCCGCAGCTTTCCAATGGAGATGCACACGGTCATTAGCGAAGGGGGTGGCAACCTCTCTGGCGGTCAGCGCCAACGGCTAATTATTGCCCGTGCCCTAGCGCTGAATCCTAAAATTCTGTTGTTAGACGAAGCCACCAGCGCCCTCGACAACCGCACCCAGGCCATCGTCAGCGAGAGTTTGGATCGGCTCAACGTTACCCGTATTGTGGTGGCTCACCGCCTTAGTACTATCCGCAACGCTGACAAAATCTATGTGATTAAGGCGGGGCGCGTCGTCCAGCAGGGCAGCTTTGACGAACTCGCCGCCCAGTCCGGCACCTTTGCCCAGCTGATTAAACGACAGCTGGCGTAGCCTAAGCAAGCCGAGCGGGGACGTTGATCTCAAAGTGAATATGGTCATCGTGCCCGCCTGCGCGACGGCAGAGTCCTTTGCCGATCAGCGTCGGATCGTTGAAGTAGAGCGTGCCCTTATCCACCCAGGGCTGGGCGCGAATTGCTCTGATGATGGCCTCGGTGGCGGCCCGATCGTAGTCTGAGCTGGTCCACTTGATGAAGCCGAAGCGCCCGCCCTTTCGGGGCAAAATGATATCTCCAGCGTTACCGCTCTGGTGCCCAGCATGGTCGGGTGTTCTGCCTCCAGCGGGCAGACTGACATCATTAACCGCGATCGGCGCGATGCTGTTGTTCTTTTTACGATAGGCCAGCTCATAGTGAATGCCTGCCGCGCGAATGACGTTGCTGATCCAGTCGATGCCGTAGTCGTGGCTGTCACCCGGTTGATCCAACACTTCGTAGTTGTAAAAGCCGACGCCTTGACCCGGCATCTTCATCCAGCGGGGGGCATTGGCCGCTTCTAGGAAGCGATGGGTCATGCCGTTGACGTCAACCCGGCCATCGCCCCGCACAGTGGTAAAACCAGAGATGATCGACTGAAACAACCGAATTGCATGGATCAGATCGTTGATTGAATTGGCTCGAATAAACCGATAGCCCAACGAGATAAACCGATCTCTCACCAGCTTCACATCGCTTGGGCGATTGCTGCCTCCAGCACCGACGCTGGCGCTGAGGGATAGTTTAGCCGCGCCGGGATGATTTTCGATATAGGGCGTGAGCCGTAGGGTAGCCGTATCGCTTTGGTCATCAACAACAACTTTGAGTCGCCTTACCTGGGGGTTAGGCACCGCTAAAAAGATGGAGCGCAGTGACCACTGCCCGTTGTCGCCAATCGTCGCGCGGGCCGCTACACTCTTGCTGTTGTCGATAAAGAGCAATACTTGTTTACCTGCGAGGCTTTTTGCCGCAGTCCCAGATACCTGGTAAGGATGATAAATCTTGACCTGGCTGGGAACCGTCTCGATCTTAATGCTGGGCCGATCCGGTGCGGGGGTTGGGGTGGGAGTCGGTTGGGGGCTCGGTTGAGGGGATGGCTGAGGGGTCGGTACCTGAGAAATGGGTTGAGGTTCGTCAGTGCCCGTGCCCACCGACACCAGCATGAAGCCGGGGGCATCGCTACTGTTGAGCCAGTCTTTAAGAGACTGGGTAGGAAAAAAAGTTTCGCCTTCGACACTACCATTGCGGGGAGTCTTGTCGATTTTCTGGCGGTAGTAGCCACCCTCCATCCAGTAGACGGCTTTGTCGGTTTCCTTAATCCAAGTCCCCATCGGTCTACCCTTGTGTCGGTGAGTTGAACTCGCACCCCCCAAAGCTAGCTTCAAGTAGCCCCTCCGCCTCACAGATTAAAGAATCTTTTCTCAGCCGTCCGTTCTTACCACCCTAGTCCCACTGCCTTAGCACCCCTTATACGGTTCCCCCATCTGATTGCCGCCCTGGGCGGGGTCCATCCACCGTATCCAGCCCTCTTTGACCTCGCCCTGCCAGTCTTCAATGCAAAAGTTACCAGGGGTGTAGACGCGCACCCACATCCAGTCACCCTGCATCTCTAACGGCAACATCGACGCACTATCGTCGATTTGAGCTATAGGATCGGCCTGACTATCGGGCGATGGGCGAAGCTGAGCCGTGGTACCGGGCGTTTTGAGAAACAGGTAGCCCCAGTCGGCGGCGGGGTCGTCTTGGGCATAGGTGGCATGCTCGGCCATCATTGCCTGGTAGCGGTCGGCCCAACGGATGTAGCCCAGGGGTAGGGTGCTGGTCTGCAGGTGCGATCGCAACACCCACATGCCCTCATCCAACTGTAGCCAGTCGCCCTGCTCCGCCTGCACAATCCAGCCAAAGCCGCTGTAGCCGGGGTAAAACAGCGGCGGCTCCATCTCTGTCTTCTCAGGGGCGTCACTCTGCGCGTCTAGCATCAGCCAACCGCACGCCATCCAGTCATTGGCTTCAGCACCCGGGGCTGGATAAATCGGCAAAATCACTCGCTTCAGCCAGTCCGCATTGGCAAATCCCACTAGCAGGTAGTCTGGCGTATCGGGCGTGGGTGCTGTTTCGACCGGACCGATGTAGCCCACACCCAGGTTTTCCCTATCAGCCTCTCGCCAGCTGACTTCTGCGGGTGGCGTCGGTAGCTCAAACGGCATATTGGGCAAATCTACATCTGACGACGAACTGAGCTGGCATTCAGTTGAGGTGTCTAACGCAACCGTCGGTTCGTCAGCTCGAGCAGTTGGCGCTTCGGGCTCGGTCGATGGGGACACGTCCTCGGTTAGCGGCGCGTTGCACGCCCCTAACCAGAGCGTCAAAGTCAGTACAGTTACCAGGCTTGACAGATTCCTCATACTTCAATGCTAGAGCATGGCAGAGGCGACCTAGTCAACGACTGTGATGCTTTGTGGGATTACTTAAACTATGTATAAGCTGACAAAAGCGCGTGAGGCCTCTGCCCCTTGTCTCGGTAGAGATTTGGTAGGATTTGAACAGCTTTATAACGTGTAGCCATTCGGGGCTAGGAATGAATCGACTGTGTTAACCATCAGTCCAGCACACATTGAACTACCGCCGGGGAGTGAGGTCAGGTTGCGATCGCAAACCTGGGCTGACTACGAGGCCCTTCTATCCAGTCGCCGTGACGATGCCGCGATAAAAATTTGCTTTCACGCCCCCACCCAAGAAATTTCTCTCATGGCATCGATGGCCGGTCATGGTCGGCGGATAGATACGCTGGTAGATCTGGTAAAAGCGCTGTTACGACACGAAGGTCGTGATTGGGATAGCTCCCATCCAATGACGTTGAAACGACTCCAATCAGCTGGGGCAGAACCAGACGCCTGTTTTTACATCCAAAATTGGCAGACGGTCCTAGGAAAAGAGCGAATCGATCTGGGTCAGGATCCGCCGCCCGACCTAGCAATTGAAATGGACCTGACTTCGCTGACAAATTTAGAGATTTATCAAATGCTGGGCGTGCCTGAGCTGTGGATTTATCGGCGGGCGAGCCTAATGATCTATGTCCTCACGGCTGGGGGCTACGAAAGCCGTGAGACAAGCCCCACCTTTCCTAACTTCGACATTAGACAGGTTTTTCCACAGTTTGTAGAGAGAGCCTGGATTGCAGGATCCAGCACAGCTATTAGGGAGTTTGAACAGTTTCTCTCTCGCTAGTCTTTCAGCAACTGTCTAACTTACCGGAGAGGTGCTGGCAAACAGCCCACTCCAATCTCCGGGCTCTACTCAGCGGCTCGGACCAGTTTGAGAAAAACATCCGTCAGGGCAGCCTGATCCTGGCTGACTGAGCGGATTGGGAGCGGTTCTAGAATGCGAAATATCTGATACAGCTCAGAGGAATCGCCCGAGAATAGGAGATTCTCACGATCGATAGTGACATCCAACTGCGCCAGTTTTTCGCTGCGGATGTCGTCGAGGGGCTGCGCTAGCTCAATGCGATAGGCCGACCCCGAAAACTGTTGAATCAAGGATTGAGTCGGCTGCTCGGCGATAATCTGCCCCTGGCGAATGACGGCGACCCGGTTCGAGAGCTCTTCGGCGACGTCTAACTGATGCGTCGTCAGCAAGATTGCACAGCCCGAAGCGGCAATATCCCGTACCAGCTGTTTGACGGTTTCGCTGGCTTCTACATCTAGCCCCAGTGTCGGCTCGTCTAGCAGCAGCAGCTTGGGCTGGTGAATCAGGGCCACGGCAATCGCCAGCTTTTGCTGCATGCCCCGCGAGAGCTTTTGCACAGGCGTTTTGCGCTTAGCCGTCAGGTCAAACTGTTCAAGCAGGGCCTCACTCCGCTGCCGCAGCAGCCGTCTGGGCACCTGACGCAGTCCGCCAAAGTACTCCAAGTTCTCGACGGGGGTCAGCCGCCAGTAAAGGTTACGGTTGCCTTCTAACACCGCCCCGACCTGTCTGAGCGCGGCTGGGTTCTGATGCGGATTCAATCCTGCAATCTTGACGTGACCGGTATCAGGTCGCACTAGCCCGCAAATCATCTTGATTGTGGTGGTCTTGCCCGCCCCGTTTGGCCCAAGAAAAGCCAGCACTTCTCCAGCGTCTAGCGCCAATGAGACTCCGCGTACTGCTTCAAAGCGTCGCTTACCGCGTCCGTAGGCTTTGGTGAGCTGGTGAGCAACGAGGGTAGCGTCGGTGGACGGCATGAATGGTGGGTGTGGAGAGCTTTTCTGGGGTCTCTTCAATGTAAAGCGGTTCATGGCGAGCTGCAGGACAGACCGGCATCAAACCGGGTAAACCCGTTGGCAGCGACCGAACCCGGTTCGGATCGGTCCAAAAAATTTCCACTTGGCGACGGAGGACCGCCTATCGGCAGACATTTTTCGTTACAATAGTTTACACAACGGCATTTCAACAAGCGTAATTCCAACAAACGCATAGTCACAGCATGTTTCTCACCAGCAGCGGCCCCATTCTGCGCCGAAAGCAAGCGGCGCTTGATGTGCAAGATCTCTGTGGTTTACTGACACTGCACTGGCAGATCGGTGGTCGAACTGTTTTCAAGCACCACTTCACACGTATTGATCAGGTCTTTTTGGTCTGGGGCTGGGTGACGGCCTGCATTTTTTTGACGGCCCAGTTCTTTCCGATCGGTTGGACAACCCAGACGGTGCTGTGGTCGGCGCTGACGCTAGCAGGTGCAGTGGCCATGACGCGGCTCGCCTGGTTTTGGGTGCGGGTTGAGCGGCTACGCTGGCTGATCTACCTGTGGAGCGGACTGATGCTGGCTGGGGTGGCCGCCACGGCCTACGGCATTTTCCACGGCGTCGGCTTCCTTCTGATTAACCTGTGCCCGCTGTGGCTGCTGCTGTGTGCAGTGGGCTATCTGGTCATGGGGTTGGGGATGGAATCTCGCAGCTTTCTGGCAGCCGCGCTCATTCACGGGCTAACGGCGCTGACGCTGGTACCGGCCTGGCAGTTTTTGACGACGGCGCTGGTGATGTCGGGCAGCTTGATTCTGTTCGCCTGTGCTCAGTGGGACATGCGAGCGCCCATCGAGCCGGATATGCTATCAGAAGAAGAAGTTGCCTTTAACCAGTCGCAGCAAGCATTACGGCAGCTTTAGTGTGCCAGTTCAACAAGTCCTTTTACTCTCTCGACATCCTACATGGCTGACCTGCAGGCGCTGATTTTTGACGTGGACGGTACACTGGCGGAAACGGAGCGGGACGGTCATCGGGTCGCGTTTAATCGTGCCTTTGAGGCAGCAGGGCTCCCGTGGCAGTGGTCGGTGGCTGAGTACGGCCAGCTGCTGAATATTTCGGGGGGCAAAGAGCGCATTCGTCACTACATCGAAACGGTGCGGCCCAGTGGCTTCGAGACATCAGACCTAGATGGTTTTGTCAAACAGCTGCACCGGGCCAAAGGCGAGTTTTATCTAGAGTTAATCGGTACGGTTCCGCTGCGGCCTGGGGTGCGGCGACTGATTGATGAAGCGAGAGCGGCAGGGGTGCGACTTGCGATCGCAACCACCAGCTCCCTCAAAAGCACCCTAGCGTTACTCACCACTGTCCTCGACCCCGACAGCCCCAACTGGTTCGACATCATCGCCGCAGGCGACGTCGTCCCCTACAAAAAGCCCTCCCCCGACATCTACCATTACGCGCTTAAGCATTTGGGCCTACCGGCCACCAACTGCCTCGCCATCGAAGACACTCACCACGGCCTGGTCGCCGCAACCCGCGCCGGCATCCGCACGCTGGTAACGGTCAACGACTACACCCTCGGTCAAAACTTCCGACTGGCCAAAGCCGTCGTCAATCACTTGGGCGAGCCTGGACAGACCTTCGAGCTACTGTCTGGCGATCTAAGCGGCACCCAATACTTCAAGCTCGACGATGCTTTAAAGCTGTTGGCTTAGCTGGCCGAGGTGCTAGCTCTATTGCAGCTCTGGCGGTAGCGAGGTTGGCTCCACCTGAATTACCTCAGTCTCGCCCGCTCGACTAATCTCGACCGACAGTGACTCGCCAATCTGACTGCCTTCAACCTGGGCCTGTACCTCAGCCGCATCGGTGACTTCGGTCTCATTTACTTTTTTAATCACGTCACCGCGCTTAAGCCCAGCGGCCTGGGCGGGGGTGCCTTCCATCACTCGCACAATGATGACGCCAGAATCAGCCTCAATGGCCAGGTTCAGATCGGGGTCAGCATTGATGGTGTCGCGCATCTCAGGTGTCAGGTTGACCATCTGAATGCCGAGATAGGGGTGCTGCACTTCACCCGTCTCAAACAGCTGGTCGGCAATGCGCTTGGCCGTTTCAATGGGGATGGCAAACCCCAGCCCCTGGGCGTTAGCCCGAATGGCCGTGTTCATACCGATGACCTGACCCTGGGCATTGAGCAGTGGCCCGCCCGAGTTGCCGGGGTTGATCGCTGCGTCAGTTTGGATGAACTGTACGCGCTTATCAGAAATGCCCACCTGGGAACTGGTGCGGCCTAAGGCGCTGATAATGCCTGCGGTGACCGTGCTGTCTAGGCCCAGCGGGTTACCAATGGCAATGGCCCACTCGCCGGGGGCCAGTCGTTCGGTACTGCCCAGCGGCGCGGTAGGTAGGTCGCCATCCGCGCTGATTTTGACCACGGCAACGTCCGTCACCGAGTCTGCGCCCACCACCTCAGCCTCAAAGGTACGCCCGTCCCGCAGCGTCACCGTAACCGTATCGGCCCCTTCGACAACGTGGGCGTTGGTCATCACCTGCCCATCCGCCGTGAGGATAAAGCCGGAGCCTGTGCCCTGCTCCTGGCGTTCGGGCATCTGGGGCGCGTTGGGCATCTCTTCGTCGCCAAAGAAGCGTCTGAAGAGAGGATGCTCGAAGGCATCGGGAACGCCCCGTACCGAGCGGGACGCATCAATACGGACGACCGCCGGGCCGACCTTTTGAACGGCATCGGCAATGAAGTTGGGGTTGGTGGCAGCGGCAACGGGCGCTTCGGCCTGGGCCAGGGCCCGGGAATCGAGGGCCGAGATGACCCGGTCACCGGAGCCAACAGAAGAGGCATCCTGACGGGAGAGCAGCGTATTGCTGGCCCAGCCTGCTCCTGCCCCCAGCGTTACGAGCGCTAGTCCCAGTCCAACTTGCCTTGATGAAACCACGATCCCTTATTGCCCCTTTTGATGGTCTGCTGTAGGTTGGCCGCCAAATGTGGCGCTTACCCATGATTTTGGTGCGTTCGCCCGATGCTATTCGCCTACTGCTATTTGGCCCATCTAATTCGCCTAGTGCTGTAAAAGCGGTGTAGACAGGATATATCACTAAACTGTCCCTACTCTAGCGAATCTGGCGCGGCTAAGCGTGCTGACCCCAGTCTGTAGGGGTGATTCCTGGGCAGTCATCACCAGATCTGTCTGACGTTAGAACAACTGACGAATCTGACTACAATGTAATTGCGGTTGGGCGCTGATGACGGGAGCCCTCGGGTGGGCTTAGCTGAATTCATACCATTGCTTGTTCAATATTTTATGTCTTTGCAAAAAAACAAAAACATAGTTCAGCGATGGCTGGAGCTTCGGGGCACGACTATCGGGGTTATAAGTGCGGTAAGCGTCGCTATGCCGAAGGCTATCACACTGCTAACCCGCCCTCTGATTTTAACCAGTCCCCTGATCCTGATTTTGTCCCCAGCGGCAGCGCAGTCCGATTCACTCTGCCCGGCCCCGGCAATGGAGCGGTTTGAAACCCATCGGGTCAGCCAAGGCGAGACCCTGGAAAGTATTGCCGCCGCCTACGACCTGCTGCCAGCGACCCTATCCCGGCTCAACCCGTCGGTTCGAGTCACCGCCGGTCAGACCCTGCGCATTCCCCCCTTCAACGGGATTGTCGTCAGCGCTGGGTCAGGTAGTACCTGGCAGACGCTGGCAACCCAACACCGGGTCGCCGCCGACCTGATCTTTGAGGTCAACGGCTGCCCGACGGCGGTGCCTCGCCAGGTGTTTATTCCGGGGACGCGTTGGTACAGTGCGGGCAGTACCACCAGCAACCCCACGCAGCTCAGCGGCTACCCCCTGGCCGAAACCGCGCCCCAGATTTTGAGCTATGGCTGGCACCCCCACCCTGAGCGCGATGAGATGGTGTTTAACAGCGGCGTGGCCCTGGCCCCGTCCAGCGGCGCGGAGGTGATTGCGGTCGCGGATGGCACGGTGGCCTTTGCCGGAGAGCAGGGCAGCTACGGCAATCTGGTGGTGGTCAACCATGCCGACGGACTGCAGACCCGCTACGCCAATTTAGAAGAAATATCAGTTTCTGTCGGAGAACAGGTGCGTTCAGGAAACACCTTAGGTAGAGTAGGAAATAATCAGCCAGAATCAGAGACTTTTCTGTATTTTGAAGTGCGTACCCGCTCTCAGCAGGGGTGGGTTGCCCGCGATCCCAACCAGTATGTACCCGCACTATCGCTGGACTAAATATCTGGACTAGTATCTGCGGCCCACGAGTGATGGCCCATCAGGGTTTGTACACAATCCCTGATGGATACACTTAGACAACTGGGCAGCCTGCGCCTGTAGTCTCCGCATTCATGCCGATATTTCGAGCCAGCCGCGCATTTTTTGGGGAATTTCTGGAATACTCTGTGCCATGGCCAAGCCACAGTCCGCTACCAAACCTGTAAAAAAACCCGTGCAAGCGAACGTCAGTCAGCCGCCCGAGGGTGCGATTCCCCCAGGATCAAAGACCGCTCAGAGCACCAAGGCCTCCCAGCGTGCCAAGGCCAAGTTTTCCAGCCAGACGCCGCCACTCGCCAAAGGGAGCACTCGACGGGCCGCCAAGCGCAAGTCTGCAGTGGCTAAGTCACTGCGGAGCAGAAAAGTTTCTAGCGCCAAGGTGCCTGGCTCACCTGGATCAAAGGGCCCTGGCGGAAAGGAACCGGGCGCAAAGGGACCGGGCGCCAGTATCGGCAAGCGCCGTAAGCCGCTGTTTGCCTTTCTGTCAAACCGTAAGAAAGCCGAAAAAACGCCCAAGCCTCGTCGCCTGGATGTGCTGTTTAAGGGCGATACTACGGCTGACAATCAGGCGACTCAGCCTGCAGCGGCTACTCACGAAACCCTTTGGGGGTCGAAGCTGCTATTTAACCTAGTGCTGGTCAGACCGTGGATTTTGGTCTGCGGATTTTGGGTGCTGCTGGTGGGGACCAGTGCGATCGCACTCAGCGGCCTGGCGGATCCGGGCAAGCCCACTGTCACCGAGTCAACGGACGCCCGAGTAAAGCCGATGCAGCCCCTGGGTGTTGCCCCCGATACGGCAGTCACCTCTCGCCTAGCGGAGTCGCCGGTGGCCTTAAATGGCGGCACCAGTAACCTCAACAGTGGCGTATCGCAGCCACTGCCGGTATGGTCACTGTGGGTTATGGTTGGGGCCTGTGCGGCAGGCTGCATCATGCTATCGCGCCCAGAGCTCATAGCCCTGGGAGCCAGCGAGCGTCGCCGTCGCCCCATCAAAGCCAGCAGTAAGCTTGCCCGCACGGCAAAGGCAGGCTCAGCCGCGCAGGCACCTACCCCGCGCGCTCGGCCGCAGCTCAAGCCCAACTACCCCCAAGGTCAGGTGATGGCGGTCTCGACCCAAGGCGCTATTCAGCAGGTCGTCCCCACGCCGTCTAGCCAGTCTGCCAGCAAGCTGGTTTCCTTTGACGTCCGCCAAAATCATCCTGACGTTGCGGTGATTCCGGCGGACGAAACCCATGCCCTCGATTGGCAGGACGGGAGCCTAGCCCACCGGCTAGACGTTCGTCAAAACCGCTCGCTCAAGTCCTTTCTGTAGGCGCAGTCGTCTGAAGCTTTGCCAGGGCTGCCAATTGTCTACCACGAGGATTACGTCACCCCGCTTCCCGGCGGGCATCGGTTTCCCATGCCCAAGTTTCGCCTGCTGAAAGATTTGCTGCTGCGCGATGGCGTCATTACCGAGCAGCAGATCTATCCGCCCGGCATCCCACCCCAAAACTGGCTGGAACTGGTGCATACGCCCAATTATGTCAGCGCCTACCAGCAGGGGACGCTAGACCCTCGCGCCCAGCGTCGGATTGGCCTGCCCTGGAGCCCAGGCTTAGTACAGCGCACCTGCACCGCCGTCGGCGGCACAATTCTCACTGCCAAGCTGGCCTTGCAAAACGGCATTGCCTGCAACACGGCAGGCGGCACCCACCACGCCTTTCCTGACTACGGCTCGGGCTTTTGCATCTTTAATGACCTGGCGATTGCAGCCCGCGTGCTCAAGCGTCAGGGGCTGGTTGAGAGAATTCTGGTGCTGGATTTGGACGTCCACCAGGGCGACGGCACCGCCTGGATTTTTCAGGACGATCCGAGCGTGTTTACATTCTCGATGCACTGCGCGGTCAACTTTCCGGGACGTAAACAGGTCAGCGACCTGGACATCCCGCTAGCAGAAGGACTGGAGGACGATGGCTACCTCCGTCAGCTGACCGCTCACCTGCCCGATTTACTGAGCCAGGTTCGCCCCGATCTGGTGCTCTACGATGCCGGAGCCGATATTCACAAAGACGATCGGTTGGGCAAGCTGGCCATCAGCAACACCGGCCTCTTCCAGCGCGACTGGTACGTTTTTGACACCTGCTTGAGGGCGGGCTATCCGGTCGCTTGCGTGATTGGGGGCGGGTACGGTGACGATATGGCCGCCCTGATCTATCGCCATTCCCTCCTCCATCGGGCTGCTAATCAGGTGATGAACCGCCTTGCTTAGGCGCTCCCTGCGGAGGGTTTGGACTGCACCCGTGCAGCCGTCCTTAGAATTTGCCCGGCCAATACCGCCGCGCCAAAGCCGTTGTCAATGTTAACCACACCGATGCCTGTGGCACAGGAGTTGAGCATCGTCAGCAGCGCTGAGAGCCCGCCAAAGCTAGCCCCGTAGCCAATACTCGTGGGGACCGCGATCACCGGGCAGTCGGCCAGTCCCGCGACCACGCTGGGCAGCGCCCCTTCCATGCCTGCAACGACCACCAGCACATCTGACTCGTCAATCACCTGGCGGTTGTTTAGCAGCCGATGAATGCCCGCCACACCCACGTCCCAAAGGCGCGAGACGTTAAAGCCGGACAGTTCCGCCGTTACTGCCGCTTCCTCAGCCACGGGAAGGTCTGCCGTCCCTGCCGTGAGAATGCCCATCGTACCGAGGTGAACAGGGGTGACTGGCTCGGCTTGCAGAGCGGCAATCTTCGCAGTGGCGTAGTACTTAAGGTCAGGAACGTGCGCCTGCAAAGCGTCATAGCTGGCTGGCTGGATGCGGGTGGCCATAACGACCGGGTGATGAGGTCGCATTGCCTCAAAAATCTTGGTCAGCTGTTCCACCGTCTTATCCTGCCCCCAGATCACCTCTGGAAAGCCCGTCCGCAGGGCGCGGTGGTGGTCGATTTTGGCAAAGTCTTCGACCGGCTGGTAGTTCAGATGTTTAAGCTTATCTAAGGCCGTCTCGGGCGATACTTGCCCGGCGGACACGGCCTGCAGTAAGTCTTGTATCGCGTTGGGATGGGTCAAGGCTTGAACGGAAGACAACCGCTCTATTCTATAACTTTGATTCCTTTGCCTTGGGCATCTGCGCTAAGTATTAGGCGATGTCTTTAGCGAGCGCGGTTTGCAGAATAGGATGAGATCGCACCTCGTAGCAGGCAATCCCCCAGCTTCCGTGACGCACTAGAATCGAGGGTATCGTTCTCAATCCAACAGGGGTTTCTGCGTGCATGGTCAAAGCGGCGACCGACTCGGCTATTGATGACTCAGCTATTGATATTGTTATTCTTTCTAACGGGCCCGGCGAAATCTCTACCTGGGTCAAGCCGATTGTGCAGGCACTGAAGGCCCATCCCACCGGACCCCGACAGCGCATTTCGGTTCTGCTCAGCCCCTGTCCCCACGCATCGGGTAACGAGCACGTGACGGCACTCAGCTATCCAGAGGTTGACCGGGTACAGGCAGCCGTGCATTTTTTTCGATTTTTGCTCACGGGTCAGACGGCAAACGGCTGGGACTGGTACGAGCGCGGGGTGGTGGTCTTTTTGGGCGGCGACCAGCTATACCCGGTGCTGGTGGGCAAGCGGCTGGGGTATCCGCCTGTGATCTACGCCGAGTGGGAAGGGCGCTGGCAATCGTGGATCCATGCCTATGGCGCTATGCAGTCTCGGGTGGTCGAAAAGGCTAGCCCCAAATATCGGGATAAGTTCACCATCGTTGGCGATCTGATGGCCGATGTCTCTGGCAGCCAAGATCGGACCGCGATTGAATCTCGGCTGGGGATTGGGCCAGAGACCGAGCTAGTGGGGCTGATGCCGGGTTCGAAGCCGCTGAAGCTAAAGATGGGGGTGCCGCTGGTCAGTGCGATCGCAACCTACCTTCACCCGATCCGCCCTAATCTGCACTTCGTCATCCCCGTCGCCCCCACGCTAGATATCAAGGCCCTAGCCAGCTATACCGACCCCGTCCAAAATTCCTTCGTACGAGTGTTCGACGGACCCAGACTGGAACTGATCATCCCATCTGAGTCCGGCCTGCTTCCTTATCTGCAAACCGACAACGGTACCCGCATGTATCTGTGGAAACCCTTTCCAGCATTCGATCTGCTCAGCCGCTGCCAGCTCTGCATCACCACCGCCGGAGCCAACACGGCCCAGCTTGGCGCCCTGGCTGTGCCCATGATTGTGCTGTTACCCGCCCGACAGATCGCTCAAGAGTTCGACTATCTAGACGGTCTACCTAGCCTCGTCTCAAAACTGCCAGGAATCGGCCCTGCAGCCCGCAGCCTGATCAATGGCGTGGTGTTGCGCGTGCTGATGCGGCAGGGCAAATACTTCTCCTGGCCCAATATCTGGGCGCAGCGCGCAATCGTCCCCGAACTGCTCGATCATCTCAGTGGCGAAAGCGTCGGCAATCGGGTGCTGGACTATCTAGAGCATCCCGAGCGACTACGGCAGGTGAGCGACCAGCTGCGCCAGCTGCGCGGCCCCTCCGGCGCAGCCGAAAAGATGGCAGATTTAATTATGGAAGCAGTAAGCTAAATTCCCATTCCTCTGTACGGGCACAACATGTTGTGCCCGTATTATTCCCCTGCCCCTATTCCCCAAAAACCATGTCCCTCACCTACCCCACCAGCCGCCGCGATGACCAGACCGACACCTACCACGGCATTGAAATCGCAGATCCCTATCGCTGGCTCGAAGACCCTAACGCCGACGACACCAAAGCCTGGGTAGAGGCCCAAAATGAGGTGACGTTTAGGTACCTAGGGAAAATAGAACAGACCGAGAAAATTAAAACTCGGCTGACCGAGCTGTGGAACTACGAACGCTACAGCAGCCCCTTTAAGCGCGGCGGACGCTATTTTTACTACAAAAACGACGGTCTGCAGAACCAGAGCGTGCTCTATACCCAGCCGACGCTGGAAGATGAGGCCAAAGTTCTGTTGGACCCCAACACCCTGTCAGAGGACGGCACCGTCGCCCTACGCTCAATTGCCGTCAGCGAAGACGGCCAGTACCTCGCCTACGGTCTCTCCGCCTCCGGGTCGGACTGGGTGGAGTGGAAGGTGCGAGATATCGAGACCGGCACAGACCTGGAAGACCATCTGAAGTGGAGCAAATTCTCGGGCGCGGCCTGGACCCACGATAGCCAAGGTTTTTTCTACAGCCGCTACGACGAACCTAAAGAAGAAAGCCAGTTCGAAGACGTCAACTACTACCAGAAGCTGTTCTATCACCGTCTCGGCACGCCCCAATCTGAAGATCAGCTAATCTATGAGCGCCAGGACCAGAAAGAGTGGGGCTTTAGCGGCAGCGTTACCGACGATGGGCAATATCTGGTGATTTCCGTCTGGCGAGGCACCGACCCAAAGAATTTAGTGTTTTACAAAGACCTGCAGGCTACGGATGCAGACGTTGTTGAACTCATCTCTGAATTCGAAGCGGAGTACGGGCTGGTAGACAATGAGGGAACAACTTTCTGGTTCCAAACCGATTTAGATGCACCGAAGGGCCGCCTAGTCGCCATCGACATCAGCCAGCCTGAGAAAGAGAACTGGAAAGAGATTCTGCCAGAAGCTGAGGAGACGCTTCAGTCCGTCAGCCTGCTGAACCATCAGTTTGTGACTGACTACCTCAAAGACGCCTACACCACTATCAAGGTCTACAACCTAGAAGGTCAGTTCATTCGCAACGTGGAACTGCCCGGCATCGGCTCCGCAGGCGGCTTCGGCGGCAAAAAAGACGACACCGACACCTTCTACAGCTTTACCAGCTATACCGTCCCCAATCGCATCTATCGCTACGACATGACTACGGGCAAGAGTACCCTGTTTCGCGAGGCCCAGGTTGCCTTTGACCCTAGCCAGTACGAGACCCATCAGGTTTTTTACACCAGCAAAGACGGCACCCGCATTCCCATGTTTATCACCCACAAAAAGGGGGTTGAGCGCAACGGGCAGAATCCCACGCTGCTATACGGCTACGGCGGCTTTAGCATCTCGCTAACGCCGGGTTTCTCTGTAGGAAATCTGGTCTGGCTGGAAATGGGTGGCATTTATGCCGTACCCAACCTGCGAGGCGGCGGCGAGTACGGCGAAGATTGGCATGTGGCTGGCACAAAAACCCAGAAGCAGAACGTGTTCGACGACTTCATCGCCGCAGCGGAGTACCTGATCGACAACAGCTACACGGCTTCTGACCAGCTCGCGATCATGGGCGGCAGCAATGGCGGCCTGCTGGTGGGGGCCTGCATGACCCAACGCCCCGATCTGTTTGCGGCGGTGCTACCGGCGGTGGGCGTATTGGACATGCTGCGGTTCAACCAGTTCACTATCGGCTGGGCCTGGGAGTCGGACTATGGCTCACCGCAGAATGAGGACGAGTTCAAGGCACTGCATGCCTACTCGCCGCTGCATAACCTGAAATCGGGGACGACGTATCCGGCGACGATGATTACCACGGCGGACCATGATGACCGGGTAGTGCCAGCCCACAGCTTCAAGTTTGCAGCGGCTTTGCAGGCGGCTCACAAAGGGGAGAATCCGGTACTGATTCGGATTGAGACGAAGGCAGGGCACGGAGCGGGTAAGCCTACGGTAAAAGTCATCGAAGAGGTGGCAGACAAGTGGGCGTTTTTGACCCAGGTACTGGGGTTTGCACCCAAGACGCTGGGTTAGCAAGGTTGTGAGTGGGCCATCCTGACTGCCCTTCAGATTTGTCTAAGCGCTGGGGCCCACATCATTTGCATGGGTCGGCGTATCAGCTAACGCAAACGAATAGACGCAATCACACTTGTCCTCTCAGCGACGCTAGCGTATAAGGTGTTATTCATCAACGCCACGTAACGAAGTTGGCGTATCGGGAAACCTGGACGCAAAATTCTTCACTGCACCCGCCATGACTAATGAAGTAAGCCAGTGGCTAGCCGAGATCAAGACGCTGCAGCGACAGCTGGCCGAGGTGCGGCAGGAGCGGGATCAGGCCTATGCCAGTGCCACCAACTGGCGCAAGCTGTACGAGTCGGAAGCAGAGCAGCGGCGGGATTCGGCCGCGCAGGCACAAACTCGGATTCAGGCGCTGACGCAGACGCTGAATTCCTATCAGGGTGAGGCGGCAGATGAGTCGGAGCTGCAGGACGTGATCGACCGGGTGAATCAGATTGAGGAGGTGGCGGAGTTGCGATCGCAACTGATTGACGCCCTCAAACTCTGCGACCAGCTCGCCCGTCGCCTGAAAAACGAGCAATACAGCCACGAACAGACCCGTCAAAGCCTGACCACCGCCCTGGGCGACGCTATCGACCTGCTGGCGAAGGAGCAGTCTGAGCGTAAGCCTGTAGAGCCTGCAGTAAACAAGCCCGTCAGTGAACCTCTCAGTGAATCGTAGCCTTAACGACCCTATCCGCCGTTAGATGTCTGACCGAGCCGCTCTATGGTAAGTACTAGACAGTGCCCAAACCTGCCTGCCAACCACTCTCTGAAGCGTCCCATCCGATACCAATAAAATCGCGGACGGGGCGTTAGAATGCAGGCCGGAAGTTTTAGGGTACAATGCCTGTGCTATTCCGCTAAGTAATTATTACTAGTGGATAAACTAATGGAGCGGTCCACATTCGCTAGCCGAACCGCGGCAGCGACCGAACCGTTGGATTTTGTTGGTGAAGAGGGGAAAGATACCTACCGTGTCAAACGTTTTATCGTCACAAGTCTCTACGGCTCAACCGACAGCCGCACCCGCCGATGACAGCACCGTTTGCTGGATCGAGGTAAAGCAGTCTCCCTACCGGCCCAGTCAGCAGGTTGAGCTATTACACCTGCAGGCCGAGGCCGATGCGCTGCTGCTCCAGCTCCAGGCCCTGAGCCAGAAGCGACAGCTAACAGAGTCTTAGCGGCAAGCTCGTAGAACTGCTGGTGGGCATGTCGGATCGGCAGAGTCCAGCCACTGCGCTCACCCGCTGTGCTCGCTAAACTCGCGAAAAAGGTCCAAAGAAAAGTTTTGGATCGTTTGTGGATAGAGGCCGGTTGGTCAGTCTATTTTTGGGGTAGATAACCTACTCTTGACCATGTGCTATGGGGTCGAACGACCTATCCTCCCAGCTTCATCACTCAGTCAGTGGAACGCGATCGCTCAACTATGACGACCGTTACCGCTGTCCGATCTGTGCCAGCGGTGAACTATCGGTCCTGGTGCTGACTGACGCCTTTGCCTGTGACTTTTGCCGCCATATCTTTACGGCCAACCTACCGAATCAGTCAGTGCAGGTGATTGATACCACCCAGCCGATGGCCTGGTTCTGGACGGGGGATCGGTGGCGTAATGCCCGCCGGGGCAACACCCAGATCACGCTGATAGTGTGCTGCGTGGCGCTGATGTTGTCCTGTCTACCGGCGCTACTGATTGCGCTGTCGAGCTTCCTGTTTCCACCCTTGAACCCGCCAACGGGTATTCGCTTTTCGACCCTGTGGGCCGGGCTAGCCCTGCTGGTTCACGGCGGGATGGTGCTGTGGCTGGTAGCCGAGCATTACCAGTGGCCGTGGTACGTCTCAACCAAGGTACGGCTGCGGCGCTATTGAGCGGCGCTATTGAGGCACAGAATTAAGGCATCAGAATTGAGCCGTCAGAGTCGCTGCAGTCGGTAGCCCGGACCATCATGAATCAGCAGACTCACGGGGCTGGCAGGTGAGTTGGGGAGTAGGGAAACGACGCTCTGAGATCGATCAAAGTCGTTGTACAGCGTCTCGCCTGTGGCAGAGAGAATGATCGTCCGGGGCCAGCGGCTGCTGGCAAAGCGCGCGGCCAGGTCGGCGGGGAGTTCGCTGGGGTCCAGTCTGAGGAGCAGCTCAGGGATACTATCGCCGGTGACATCGAGCGTTGAGGCTTTGAGGTAGGTGTAGTAAGGGCCGAGGGGGCCGCTGGTCGCACTACTCAGCGCCGTATTCCAGCTGCTCTGGGTTTGGACGAACTGGGGCAGCGGGGTGCCCAACGCGAGCCACTGGAGGGCATTGGGGGAGAGGGCCAGGGCTGGGATGCCGGACTGGTCAAAGTTTGCGATCGCACCACCAGAGGCCAGCAGTACCAGCTGACCGCCCTCTAGTCGTGCCCCCTGCACTGTCACGCTGGTGGGGGCCGCCTGCGCATCTGTATTCCAGGCAATCAGCTGCAGTTGCGAAAAGGTCTGTAGACCCAATAGCGGCAGTGCGTTCTGCCCCATCCCCGACAGGTCAGCGCTGTTAGCCGGTAACCAACCGCGCTCATCACCGACCATCTGTATCCGCACCTGGTACCAGGCCTGATCGCCAATCAGCTCAGGGTCGTCGTCGCCTAATCGCTGCCAGCCAGGGCCGGGGTCTGCAATCCTCTGGACTTCGCCCAACAGCCGCCGGTAGCGGGCAGGAATATTGGCCACCCGCTCAACATCAGCAGCGGGGTCCGTCTCACCGCCCAGGGCCAGATTCTCCAGCACGCTCGGGCCGCCCTTTGCCATAATCAGCAGCTCGTCAAACCGCTCCTGGGCCGATTTCGAGCGGCGCTGCTCCTTGAGCCAGTCCTCGGCAGCTTCTGGGTTTTGCCGAGCCGTGACCAGCAGTGCTCCCCACACCTGGGCCGCCTCGTCGGTAGGGTGAATCTCTAAATGCGCCTGCACCCGCCGCCACAGCCGACTGAAGTCGGTCTTGAACTGGTCGAGCATCCGCTGGTAAGAAATCGGCTTTTCTTCCAGGTCCGCCAGCGCCCGCTCCCACTGCCCGTCGATTAAATAGGCCAGGGTTTGCTGACGACGACTCGACCAGTTGCGTTCGGTTTGGTCGTGGGCCACCTGGGCATGGGCCGCAATCAGGTTGAGCTGGCTCTCAGCCGCAGGCGTCCAATCCTTTCCCAGGGTCTCACGGGCCGTTTTCATCATCTGCAGCGCGTGGGACCACACGCCGCTGCGGGCGAGCTGCAGCGACTTTTCGTAGACGGACGTAGCCGGTGGCTCAGCGTAGACAGATGTAAACAGCGAAATTTCTCGCAGCTGGGGCGGCTGGTTGTCGATGAAGGTATACCCTTGCAGCCTGGGCTCAAGCCCTACCGTCTGATCCACCACCACTTCCGGCTTGCCTGTCCCATCGAGATCCTTAAAGTACGGGGCTTTGTGAGTGGGGCTAGTCCAGCTCAATACCGTGGTCACCCTGGCCGAGCGGGGGTTGTAAGCAAAGACCTGCCCATAGCGAATATTCGTCGTGCCAAACTTTTGCCGCCCTTCGAGCATTAGCCAGGGGCGTTCGTCGTAGGGCGTTTCAAACAGGGTTAGCTGAGAGATGGCCGCTGGCCGGTCTACGCTGGCCACCTGGGAGGCGGTACCCAACAGGGGCGCCGTCACAAATGACTCCTCCGGTCCCTGAACGTTGATGGTGTTGATCAGCTTGAACAGATCTTCGCCCGCGGGCCCGGTCTCGGGCCGGTAAATCCGCAGGGCCACGGTGGTGGCGCAGGCAGTCTCACCCAGGCCACAGCTGCTAGGTCGCTTCAGCACCGGAAAGATCCAGTCTGTGCGGTCATTGTCGACAGGCCAACGCACCGCAGTGCCCAGCGTCAGCCCTTCTCCCTGTAGCTCATCGCGAATTGCCTGCAGGCTCTGCACTGGCGCAGCGTCCGTGGGCCCCAATGCTGGAAAGGTCGTCTTCAGCCAGTTCTCGCTGTAGGGATCCACAATCAGGCGCACGCCCGACACCACCAAGGAACCTGCCAAGATTGAGGTTCCGGCGATCAGCAACCATACCGCCATCCGCGACAGCAGCGAGCTTTTGCTTGGCTGAACCATGAGCTTGACGCCGGGCGATTTACCATCAGGTGGGTTAGCAGGGGGCCGTTGGTTAGAAGACGAGGCCATGTCGGGGCAAGGTGACGAGAATCAAGGCTCGGAGGATAGTATGCACTCGTATCGCTGACCTGCGATCTCCCAGGTATATTCAGATTCAATCATCGCCCTGGCATTTTCGGATAGGGTCTGCCGCAGGGCCGGATCTTCAAACAGGCGGCTGATGGCGTTGACGTATTCGTCGGGTGTGTTGGCTCGCAGTGCCCGCAGCGGTACCGCTGGGGTGTCTACCGCGAGCCCTTCCAGACCGCGATCGCTGGCCACGATGGGAATGCCCGAGGCCATCGACTCCAGCGTTTTAGTCTTAATGCCTAACCCCACCCGCAGCGGCACCACGCCCACCGTGGACTGGTGAATATAGTCAGTAATCGACGGAACCCGCCCGGTAACGGTGACGCCGGGCAGCGCGTCCAACGCTTTGACGTCCTGCACGGGTCTGGCACCCACTAAGCTCAGCTGGGCCTCAGGGTAGCGCTGCTGCACGATGGGAAAGACCGCTTTAGCGAAGTAGCAGGCCGCATCGATATTGTGGGAGGAGTCCATTGCGCCAATAAAGATGAGGCGCTGCCCGCCAGGGTCACCTGAGCGGTATTGAAAGGTCTGCAGGTCTACTCCGTTGGGGACGATAGTAATCTCGCGGTCGGGCAGCAGCGCCTGGAGTTGGCTGCGATCGTCAGGGGTGGTGGCAATCAGGTTGGTAAACTTACGGCAGTAGCGCTTTTCGTACCGGGCCAGCATCGGCAGGTACAGCCGATCCCGCAGGGCGTTCTCGCTAGCGTCTGCCTCGAGGTGGTTTTTGACCCAGCCGTAGACTGAGCTGTGGATGTCCACCACGGTTTTGACCTTTTGGCGGGCCTCGGGGCTCAGGTACATCTCGTTGACACCGTGCTCGCAAATCACCGCATCGCACTTGCCGTCATCAATGTACTGGTTGACCCAGGCATATACCTCAGGTGAGAAGCGATGGGAAACGTTGGGTGGCGTGGCGGTGACGAGAAACTGAGCAAACCGCAGCGCCTGCTCTAGCTTGTTTGTGCCGCTTTGCTGCGGATCGGCCCGATTCGGCCAGGGAAACAGCTGGATATCCGTGACCCAGTCCTTCAGCGCCTGAATGTTGTCGTCTGTCGCGTTTTGGGTTTTGTGCGCGACTAGCATCACGTCGTGGTGAGTGCCCAGGTATTTCAGCAGATTAAAGGTGCGCCCCTCCGCTGCACCGTGGTTGGGCGGGTAAGGAAACGTGTTGAGTGAGAGAACCAGTAGACGCATGGAGAGGAATCAAGGAGTCAGGAGATAGGAGTCAGGAGAGGTCAGTTAGGTTTCGCGAGCTCACCCCAACAGCAAAACGATGAAGATCAGGCGTCGGCGTCCTGACAGACAGGCTGGGATTCTAACCAATCAATTTCTCTGGCCTCGTCGGGCAGCCGCGATTCTCGCTGCCCCTGACTCCGCGCATTAAAGCAATACAGGTCAATCGGTGTGGTGATCAAATCCAGCAGGTCCGCCTTGCCCCGTACCATATCGACTAGCCCCAGGGGAATCTCCTTGAGAACCCAGCGGACCAGGCTGTGCCGCAGTTCTTTGGGGTAGAGCGTGCGGGGTAGATTGACCCCGTGCAGCTGGTGCAGATAACGGCTGGATTTGCCGTAGCGGTACCACTGACTTTTGAGGTCCTTGAAATTGGTGCGGTGGCGGTGCTGCACCTGGGCTGACTCGGCGAAGTGCAGCTGCCAACCGCCCTCTTTTTGTAATCGCCAGCACATGTCTGCGTCACCGCCCGTGGTCATGTAGGGCCGAAACAGGCCGACTTTCTCAAAGGCGCTGGCGCGAACGGCGATGTTAGCGGTCTGACCGTAGGGGCAGAAGGTGTGAGCCAGGGTGTCCTTTTGCGAGAGCAGATTTTTACGCTCGGCAAACTGTTCTAGCCAGGTACGACCGGGAAAGGCAACCACTTCGCCCACCACTAGCCCCACCGATTCGTCCTGAAAGCCCTGCACGAGCTCTGCCAGCCAGGTGGGCTGGGGGTAGCAGTCAGCGTCGGTAAAAGCGAGAATTTCGCCCGTGGCGGCGCGGATGCCAGTGTTGCGGGCCGCGTAGGCGCTTTGGATGTCGGTTTCGGTAAGGGGGGTGAGCGTAAGCCCCTTGGCTTTGGCCGTTTCGGCGGCGGTCGTGAGGAGATGGGGAGTGCGATCGCAACTCCCGTTATCGACCATCAAATATTCCACCCGAGCCGCTGGATAGGTCTGTTCCAACAGACAGTCAATCAGCCCCGGCAGATCGCGCTCGCCGTTGTAAATCGGCACAATCACCGAAACCGTTGGCCGATAGCCAGCATTAAACTGAGGCGCGTCTGATGGGCTAGCGTCCACCATCGGATGTGTGAGCGTCGAAGTCATTAACAGGGTCGCCAATACTGTATCCAACTTGCGTCAAGTTTGATGAACTTGATAAGTCAGAAGGTCGGATCTTTAATCAATCCTTACCCACATCAAGCGTGCCCATCCGCACAATAGTTGCATCGCCCGCCACAAATTCCGCCCCCCATGCTGAGAAGTTCGCCCCAGAGGTGAATACTCAAGAGGACTTACTCGAAACACCATGCCGAAAGTCAGCATCTGCATCCCCACCTACAACCGTGCCAAGATCCTGCCCTACGCGGTCAATAGCGTTCTAAACCAGACCTACGGCGATTTTGAGCTGCTGATCTGCGATGACGCCTCCCCAGACAACACGGCTGAGATCGTGGCCCAGTGGGACGACCCTCGCATTCGCTACATTCGCCACCCCCAAAACATCCAACGCAGCCGCAACATGCGCTCCGGCTTTGACGCGGCTACGGGTGAATACTTCATTAAATTCGACGATGACGACGCACTAACCCCCACCTTTCTTGAAAAGACGGTGGCAGTGCTAGCGCAGCACCCTGACGCAGACTTTGTGTGTACGGATCATTGGGTAATCAACGCCCGCAACGAGCGCGACAAAGCCGCCACAGATGCCAACTCGGCCAAGTGGGGCAAAGACCAGCTCAAAGCGGGCATGATCGACGACCTGGTACGAGAGACCTTTGTCAATCAAAGCCTGCAGGTCGGTTCGACCCTATTTCGGCGGGCGGCGCTGGTTGAGGCAGACTTTATGCGATTCGAAGCCGACGGCTGCGAAGACTTTGACCTGCTGGTACGGCTGGCCCTGCTGGGCAAGACGGGCTACTTTATCCCCAAGCGGCTAATGGAGTACCGCTTTCACGGCGGCCAAACCAGCCTCAAGCAAGACATTCACTTTTTGTCGGCAAAACTGTTCTGTCTCAACAGCTATGCCTTCAAAGACCGACCCGAAATTGAGCAGCAGCGCCTATCCAAAATGCATGGCCTCAAACAAGTGCTGGCCATGCGCCTGATTGAGAAAGGCGAAAATCAGCGCGGTCGTCAGCTAATCCAGGAGCTGCAGCAGTCGGGTTCGCTGTCGTCTCGGGCAAAGGTCGGTCGGGTGCTATCGTACTTACCGATGTGGTTGCGTCAGCGGGTATTCCAGGGTTTCCGACAGGTGCGAACCCAGGACTACAGCGAACGCGTTCGGAATGCGGCAGGATGACCTTGACAGTGGGCCACTATTAACCCAGCGGGTTCGACTCTTTTTAGTCGGCGCAATACTGGTCGGAACTGGCTGCAGCCCAACGGTGACTGCTGTGCCAGAACGGGCTCAGCCTCACGAGCCGGATTCTATGCCAGAAGTATCGTTCACAGCCTACGACCTACCCCAGGCAACGGTGTATGTGGTGACGGTGCCCACAGGTTATCGGGTTGAGGTAGCCGCCAGCGATCCGCTACAGACCGTTGAGGCGTTTGCAGACGGTGCGATCGCAGTCCTAAATGCGGGTTTTTTTGACCCCAACAACGGCAAAACCACCTCCCACGTAATGATTGACGGCGCAGTGGTGGCCGACCCGGCGGAAAATGAGCGCCTGGTCAACAACCCAGACCTGACGGCGTATCTGCCCCAGATTTTGAACCGCTCTGAGTTTCGTCGCTACGACTGTACGGATGGGGTTCGCTATGACATTGTGCTTCATGCCGCCCCCGTCCCAGAAGCCTGCACGCAAGTCGATGCGGTCGGGGCAGGCCCGCAACTGCTGCCCGAGGATACGTCTGAGCCGGAGGGGTTCACCGCCCGCAGCGCAGACGGCGAGCTGGTGAGAGATGCAATCGGCAGCCAGCAGCGCAACGCTCGCAGCGCCGTCGGCATCAAGGCAGACGGCACCGTCGTACTGTCGATGGTCGCCCAAAAGACGCCCACCTCGGGGCTGACGCTAGAAGAACTGGCCACCTTTTTAGACCGCCTGGGTGTCGAGCAGGCCCTCAACCTGGACGGGGGCAGCTCGTCTGCCCTCGTGTTTCGAGGCGTGGCCCAATACGGGCGGCTCAGCGGTGCCGGCGACCGCATCCAGCGACCAGTGAAGTCGGTGCTGATGGTAGAGAGAGAAGATACACTAGAGCCGTAGGACTTGGATAGCAGGCAATGACGGTTACGACCTACCGATGGACGCTAGAGCGGTATCATCATGCCGTCGATGCGGGCGTTTTCGACGACCAGCCGGTCGAGCTGCTGAGAGGGGAAATCGTTGTTATGCCACCTGAAGGAGAACCCCACGCTTACTACAACACCTGCGGCGCAGACTACCTGCGGCGTTTGCTGGGGGCCCGGGTCCAAATCAGGGATGCTAAGCCCATTACCCTCCCGAATAACTCTGAACCCGAGCCAGACATTGCCGTTGTTAAACCGCTGAATAGGGTTTATCTACAGCATCATCCCTACCCAGAAGATATTTTTTGGCTGGTCGAATATTCAAACTCATCGCTCAAGAAAGATTTAGATCTGAAACAAGCTATCTACGCTGAGGCGGGGATTCAGGAGTACTGGGTGGTCAATCTGCAGCAGCGGCGGCTGATCGTGTTTCGCGACCCGCGATTGGCCGTTTATCAGACGGAGCAGATTTTCAGTAGCGGCACGATCTCGCCAGCCGCGTTCCCAGAGGTTGCGATCGCACTTAACCAATTCCTTCCCGCATAGCCCGTGCAGAAACAACAGATTCAACTCTCTGAATACACAGCAGGTTACGTAGACTGTGGCTCGGGTCCAACGCTGCTGTTCTTACACGGTTTTTTTGGCAGCAGCGCTAACTGGCAGGCACTGATCGAACCACTCTCCCAAAATTACCGCTGCGTCGCGCTAGACCTGTTGGGCTTTGGCGACTCGTCTAAGCCCTGGCTCAAATACAATATCTGGCATCAGGTTGATTTTCTGACCGAGTTTATTGCCGCACTGGGGTTAGAAGACATCACCTTGCTCGGCCACTCCTACGGTGGTTGGACCTCAGCAGCGTTTGCTGTGCGCTATGCCCCATCACAGCAGCCAAAGTCATTGATTCTGATCGCGCCAGCAGGCATCCGCGATGATAGCTTTGTGGGTCGCTACAACCATCTCAAGCCGCTGCTGTGGGAGAGCCCGCTTGTAGACCTGGGTGTCGCTCTCCTTAAACCTATCTCCGCCCTAATCGGCCAGCGCGACTTCTATGAGCGCATTTATGAAGTCCGTCAGGCCCTGACGCAACAGCCGGTAGCCAAATCTTTTCTGGTCGATCGCCTGCGTCCCGAAGACGCCATCGACACGGTTGAGAAAGACATTCACGCTATTCAGGTACCGACCCTGGTGGTTGCAGGCGTTGAGGATTCAACCATTCCCTTATGGCACTGCCAGGCCTATGCAGAACGAATACCCAAGGCCAGTATCGTCACCCTAACCGATGCAGAGCATGACCTGATTCAAACCCACGTCACGGACATTACCCGTTCAATCAAAACGCTCCTGACGCCTCAGAAATGTAGCCAGTAGTCAGCCTAACCAACCCGTTCAGCCAACTCCATCCAGCGTTCTGTCGCCGTTTCTATCTGGTTACCTAAGTCGGCTAGCTTCTGTGAGAGTGTTTGCATTTCAGCATAGTCACTGGGCGGGTCGTTGTAGAGCTGTTTTTCGAGCTGTTCTTTTTCTTCTTCTAGTGTCGGGATCTGGTCTTCTAAAGACTCGTACTCCCGCTTTTCTTTGTAAGAGAGCTTTTTAGATTTGACATCAGTTTTCTTTTCGGTGCCCCTCGGTGCCTTTGCTGACTCTGCCCAGGACTCAGCTGCTTTTGCTTCGCCTGATCGCTTCTCTGCCCTTTCTAGATAAACAGAATAGTTACCCGGATATTCTTGAATGACGCCGTTGCCTTCGAAAGCAAAAATCTTATCTACCGTGCGGTCAAGGAAATAGCGATCGTGAGAAACCACTATCACACAGCCGTTAAAATCTTCCAGATATTCTTCCAGTACTGCCAGCGTTTGCACATCTAGATCGTTCGTAGGCTCATCGAGAATAAGCACATTAGGGGCCTGCATCAGCACCCGTAGCAAAAACAACCTGCGCTTTTCGCCCCCCGAGAGTTTGTGAATCGGCGAGTACTGCTGATTGGGCGGAAACAAAAAGCGCTCTAGCATCTGGGAGGCGGTAATCACGCTGCCGTCTACCGTTTTAACCAGCTCCGCTACGTTCTTTAGGTATTCAATGACGCGCTGGTTTTCGTTGATCAATACATCTTCAGAGTATTGGTCGAAGTAGCCAATGTGAATCGTCGAACCCACTTCGACCGTACCGCTATCGGGCCGCTCCTGCTCGGTGATCAGGTTCATCAGCGTAGACTTGCCGACGCCGTTGGGGCCGATCACGCCCACGCGATCTTCTGGGTTAAAAATATAGGTAAAGTCTTGGATCAGCGTGCGACCGTCGTAGCCCTTGGTCACGTGATCCAGTTCAATCACCTTCTTGCCGATGCGGCGACCGACGGTGGTAATGTCCACCTTACCGTTGGCTTGCTTGAACTCCTGAGCCTGCATGTCAAGAATGCGGTCAATTCGGGCCTTTTGCTTAGTGCTGCGGGCCTTTGCGCCCCGCTGGAGCCATTTGAGTTCACGGCGGAGCACCCCGGCGTGCTTTTTCTGACTGCTTTCGGCCACTTCTTCGGCCTCGGCCTTTTTCTGCAGAAAGTAGGCGTAGTTGCCGCCGTAGGTGTACAGATCGCCCCGGTCGATTTCGATGATGCGGTTGGTGACCTGGTCGAGAAAGTAGCGGTCGTGGGTAATCAGCAGCAGCGCGCCGCCATAACGCTTTAGGTAGCTCTGCAGCCACTCAACCGAAAGGGCATCCAGGTGGTTGGTGGGCTCGTCCATGAGCAACAGATCGGGCTGGGATAGGAGAGCAGTTGCGATCGCAATCCGCTTTCGATACCCCCCCGACAGCGTCTCAATTTTCGCATTCACATCCTGAATGCCTAGCTTACTCAGCACCGTCTTGGCATTGGTCTCTAATTCCCAGGCATTGGCCGCCTCAATCTGCTGCGACACCCGCGACAGCTGCCCCATCAGCGCATCTGTATCGCCCTTGCCTGTTGCCAGCTGCGCTGAGATGGCCTCATAGTCACGAATCAGGTTCATCTGCTCGCCCGCATCGGCAAACACCTGCTCTAGCACCGTACGGCTGTCGTCCAGATCCGGCTGCTGGGGTAAGTAGACGATTTTTGCACCCGAATTACGCCAGATTTCACCACCGTCGCTAGGCTCTGTCCCAGCCAAAATTTTGAGCAGCGTAGATTTACCGGACCCGTTTGTGCCGATTAACCCCACCCGGTCGCTCTCGTCAATACTGAAGGTTGCCTCCCGCAGAATTTCTTTGATACCAAAGTCCTTCTTGAGGTCACGAACTGTAACAAGCGCCATAAACCACGTAGCCAGATACCGTCTTCAGTGTATCGCGCTGTCCGCTGAAGGTGAGACATCGGCCCGTATCCACGTGCGCCTCAATCGTTAGGCTATCGATGCTTTGTTAACTATTATCTCATCGAAAAAAATCAGATAATTCCCACTCTTCCTGGGAAAACTAATTAAAAAGCAGGGCTTTCTATGAACCTGCCTTACGCTTAGCCCGCCTCACGCTAGCCTGCTTCGGAATAGGTCTCAGATTCTAGATCTCAGATTCGTAAAAGCGCAAATCACAAAATCACAAATGTAGATCGTAAACCGATGTTAGAAAACCACCCACCACTGGGGAATGCGAGTTCCAAACCGCGTTTTCAGCTCCTGCGAAATTTTTCGCTGGTGAGCCTGGGGGGCTGTCTACTCACCGCTGGCCTGATGACCGGACTATATCGCCAGCAGGCAACTCGCGATATTGTTGTCTCGACAGAAACCAGCAATTTTGCGCTCACCCAAATTCTCTCTAACACGCTGTGGCCCAGCTACGGGCCATTCCTATCATCCACCCAATCCCTAACCGATCGGGCACTGGCCCAATCCCCCACGATTCAAAACCTCAATCAAGAGGTCATCGACCAACTCGCCGGACTGCCCGTTCTTAAGGTAAAAATTTACGACCTTGAGGGGCGCACCGTCTACTCTACCGATGCGGAACAAATTGGCGACGACAAGAGCGGCTCCAGCGGTTTTCTAGGCGCTAAAAAGGGGCAGATCACCAGTCAGCTAGGACACCGAGACACCTTTCAGGCTGTTCAAGATCTCTTGGAGAATCGTCATCTCCTCTCCAGCTATATTCCCATTCGAGAAAATGGGGACCGGGGCAATATCGTCGGTGTTTTTGAAGTCTATACCGATGTGACCCCGCTGATAGGCCGCATCCAGGGGACCCAGCGCCAGATTTTGGTCAGTAGCCTATTAATTTTGAGCGGCCTTTATGCGGCGCTGGTGTACTTTGTATTTCAGGCAAATCGCTTAATTACCCAGCAGTACCAGCAGGTTGTCGAATCAGAAGATCGCTATCGGCAGCAAAGCGCTGTGCTGGAGAATACGTTGCAGGATTTGAGAGCAGCCCAGGCACAGATCATCCAAGCGGCCAAGATGTCGAGCCTGGGCCAGATGGTGGCAGGCATCGCCCACGAAATCAACAACCCCATTGGCTTCATCAAAGGCAACATTGCTCCCCTGACAACCTACTTTCAAGATTTGATCGAGCTGCTCAAGGCCTACCAGACTGAATATCCAGAACCCAGCAGTGCAATATCAGAGCTGCAAGAAGACATCGACCTGGCATTTGTGTTCACCGATGCGAAAAAAACGCTAACCTCAATCCACTCGGGGACCGAACGCGTACGCGATATCGTGGTCTCGCTACGCAATTATTCTCGGCTGGATGAGGCCGTTATCAAAGATGCCGACCTGCACGAAGGCATCAACAACACCCTGCTGATTTTCAATCACCGCATCGGGCCAGTCGTCGAAGTCGTCAAAGACTATGGCACGCTGCCGCTGGTGCGCTGCTCGCCCTCGCAGCTCAATCAGGTCTTCACCCAAATTATTGCCAATGCACTAGATGCCATGCTCGACGCAGATAGTGCGCTAAAACGGCTAGCCATTACTACCCACAAGCGGTCGGATAACCAGGTTCAAATCAGCTTTCGAGATAGCGGTCCGGGCATGTCTCCTGCGGTTAAGGCCAAGATCTTCGATCCTTTCTTTACCACCAAAGCTGTAGGGAAAGGGACCGGATTGGGCATGGGCATTTGCATGAAAATTGTTGAGCAACACCAGGGCGGCATTGATGTCGAAACGCAGCTTGGAGAGGGAACCTGCATCACCATTACTCTGCCAGTAGACAGCACCCAGACAACAACTCAGAAACAGTCGAAAGCTGCTCATGTTTGAAATCAACAGTCGCTTTTGGTATGACGCAATCTAGGACCAGATAGCATGCAGCTCAATGATTGAATTCCCCCAGCTATTCTAACAAAAGGACGTCAGTGACGTGTAAAGAAGAGTCAGCAAACGAGCAACTTATCAAGGCTTTAGATTGAGTATCTTGGACCATATTCGGGAATTTTAAGGCTATTGAGGCTACCAAACTTCGACCTGTACGTAATGCCGACTTACTCCTCTATCCTCCTAAGCTATGAATTTTTCTACGCTCCGTCATGTCATTCCTAGCGCCATGCTACTGGTTCTGGCCAGTTGCTCAGTGCCCCAAGCGACTGAGACGACATCAGCCACAGAAGACACTATTAAAATCGGCGGCTCGTCAGAGGGCTACGAAGTACTAGAGCTGCTAACGGAGGCTTACACTACAACCGTGACCGATGTCGAGTTTGAATATTTCCCCCCCAGTCAGACCGACGGTGGCATCGAAAGTGTGAAGGCCGCCGCCGTAGACATTGGTGCTGTTAGCCGGGAGATCGACTCAGTCGAAACAGGCGAGACCCTCGTCTACCAGCCACTGGTCAAGACACCGCTGGTCATCGCCGTCCACGAAAGCGTCACTGGCGTTACCAACATCAGTGCTGAGCAAATAAAAGCGATCTATAGTGGCGAGGTTAGCAACTGGCAAACTTTGGGAGGTCCCGATGCCGAGATCATCGTCTTTGACCTTGCGGAAGACGAAAACGAAAAGCGGGTGCTGCGAGAGACCTACCTGGGCGCAGATTTAGAAATTACACCCAACGCCGTTGCCTTTGCAGAGGACGACGAGCTGCTGGAAACGGCTGCTATCACCGAATTTAGCATCGCTGCCCTGCCCCTTGAGGAAGACCTGAATGAGCTGCCGATGGCGATCTTGAGCATTGATGGTGTAGAACCCACCACTGAAAACCTGCAGTCTGGCGTCTACCCAATGGCACTGTCCCTAGGGGTAGTTCTTCCCGCTACGCCCTCTGACCAAACCGAATCTTTCATCGAATTTGTCGAAAGTGAGGCGGGTCAAGCAGTTCTCACCGAGGCAGACTACGTTTTAGCTAAATAAGGCAGTACTTGCAAATAAGGCAGTACCTGCCCTCTCGATTGGACAAGGCTTTATGCTTGGCAAACATTTTTTCCGCTACTACAGGCAGGCTTCGCTGCCGATTAAGATCAGCCTGCCGTTTATTCTGCTGTTTGTCGGTTGCTGGACTGCCGGAACCTTTGCCCTGGGCGAGTACTTCACCAACCGGCTAGAAAGAAAGCAAGCGGTTCGCGCAGAGGAGCTTTCAGCCCTGGTCGAGCGAGAGATTGAAAAGGAGCTGGACTACCTACGGACAGAAGCCCGGCTATTGTCAATAAAAACAAGCGTCGTTCAGAGTACGGCTGCTGCCGATATCGTTCGACTACGGCAGCTTGTTCTCCCGCTCAAGGGCATCCTAGATACCGATCTAATTTCTGTTGTTGATGCGACTGGAGAGACCATTCTCGATGCCCGGCAGCCCACGATGGAAAACCGGCAAATCGAAGCAGAACAGGTCAAAAAACTACTGTTAACCGGCTCCGACCTGTCAACCGTCGTGGGTAGCAGCAATCAGGGTCCCCCGATCCTACTCGGGACGGCACCTATCAAAACAGACGAAGGTATCGCAGGCGGTATCTTTGTCGGCATCGTTTTGGGCAACGACCGCCTGGCTCAAATCAATGAGATTATTAACGAGCAGCTCGTTATTGTCTCTGACAAGGACAGGAACGGGGAAGGAGAAATCATCGCGTCTACATTTGACGAGATCCCATCAGAACTATCATGGCTGGCTGATCTGATCGATGATGAGGAGACCCTTGAGACCGTCAGGGATAAAGATTACCTGGTTCAAGACATCCACCTTGACAGTCTGGAGGACGAGCATTTTCATCTGATTCTGCTGATCTCGAAGGCATCCTTGCACCAGGCAAAGCGCACTACCTGGCTTGTCATTGGTGCGATCGCAACTCTGGGCACTGTGCTAATGACGCTGCTCGCCACCGTTATAGCCCGCATTGTTGCTCAGCCTATTCAAAAAATCACGCAGCTAGCACAGCAGGTTGTTCAAGAAGAAAACTTTGAACTGCGAACAGCCGCCAAGAGCAAAGACGAAATCGGTGCGTTGGCCGAAGCGCTCAACCAGCTGATTCAATGGGTTGGTGAATATACCGATGAACTGGAGGATGCTGCGCAAACGCTGGAATCAAGAGTCGAGGCCAGGACTCAGAAGCTTTCTGATACCATTGCTCAGCTACAAGAAACCCAAAGTCAGCTAATCCAGACAGAAAAGATGTCGAGTCTGGGCCAGATGGTGGCAGGCATTGCCCACGAAATCAACAATCCAATTAATTTTATTCAGGGTAATCTAGAACCTTTACAAGATTACTTCCAAGATCTAATCGAATTAATTGAAACTTATCAGGCAGAGTATCCACAAGGCTCTGAAGTCATCTCAGAAAAGCAGACAGAGATTGATCTAGAGTTCTTGTTGGAAGACGCGGAAAAGACTCTAAAATCAATGAAACTGGGCACCGAGCGCGTGCGAGACATCGTTGTCTCGCTCAGAAATTACTCAAGATTGGACGAATCTACCGTCAAAGCAGTCGACCTGCATGACGGCATTAACAGTACGCTCCTAATCCTCAACCACCGTATCAAGCAAGGTGTAGAAGTCATCAAAGATTACGGCACACTACCAATGATTCAGTGCTCGCCATCCCAGCTCAATCAGGTGTTCACCAACATCATTGCTAACGCGCTGGACGCCATGTTCGATGCAGACAGTGAGCCCAAGCGATTAACGATTGCCACCCGAGCGCTATCAGAGGATCAGGTCCAAGTCAGCTTTCGAGACACCGGACCAGGTATGACGCCTGCAATCAAAGCCAAGATTTTTGACCCCTTCTTTACCACCAAGACCGTTGGCAAAGGAACTGGCCTGGGCATGGGCATCTGCTTCAAAATTATTGAGCAGCACCAGGGCAGCATCGAAGTCAATACTGCAGTGGGACAGGGGACCGAGTTTGTCATTACTTTGCCGGTACACAGCACTCCCGGCGGCGCAGAAACGGTGGCTACGCTAGTCCACGCATAGCAATACCTATCTATGCAGACTGCAGGAAGCCCTCTAGCTCCTGACCGTTCTTGCGTAGGTGACGCAAGGCCTGACGCTCAAGTTGGCGCACGCGCTCGCGGCTAATGTTGAGGATGTCGCCAATCTTCGCCAGAGTCATGCGGTCCGCACTGTCGGTGAGGCCATAGCGCAACTCAAGCACACGTCTCTGCTTGGGGGTCAGGTCACCCAGCATCCGTACCAGACTATCCCGCAACGACTGCCCAATAGCATAATCCTCAGGGGTCTGGGCGTCTTCGTCTTCGAGCAGGTCGCTGAGCTCGGTGCTCCTATCTTCACCCATACGCATGTCTAGTGACAGGGGACGACGGGCATACTCCAGCAGCTCACGAATGCGCTCGGGTGTCTCATCCAGCGTGGCAGCCAGGTCCTTAATCTTGGCGGGCCGTCCGGTCTTCTGGATGGCCTGGCGTTGAGCTTTACGCAGTTTGCTGAGCTTTTCGTTGATGTGAATCGGCAGCCGGATAGTGCGGCCCTGACTTGCGATCACACGGGTAATGGCCTGACGAATCCACCAGTAGGCATAGGTGCTGAAGCGATAGCCCTTGGATGGGTCAAACTTTCTGACCCCCTGATCGAGGCCAACCGAGCCCTCCTGAATGAGATCGAGGAAGTCAATGTTCGTCTTATTGACGTATTTCTTGGCAATGGAAACGACTAGGCGCAAGTTGGACTTTAGCATGCGCTTGTGGGCATGTTTGCCCGTCGAAACAGCCTTCCTCAGCTCGTCAACGTCCATCCCCACGAGTTCAGCCCATTGACGGTCAGTCAGCGGATCGACCGACGCCTCTAGAGACGTCTTAGCTTCTTCGAGCGATTGCCAAGTTTGCACAGCTTTACCCAGCATGATTTCTTCTTCGTGGGTTAGCAGTGGAATTTGACCAATCTCCTCCAAGTAGGTTTTTACCAGATCGGTTGAAACGATAGCCATGTATGAATGTGTAAGCGACTTAAAAGGTTACAGTGCCCTGAAATATGAATAAAATATTGATGTTTCAGCACCGCCAAGCTTTGTACAAGGCTAACCTGATCTAGCAAGTAGCGCATCTCCCTTAGGCTAGAGGTCCGGCCACCCATTCCTAACGTTAGCCATCGTCACAGACGCCCGCCTCAAACTTATACCACCACCCGTCGTCTGCTGGTATACGATGGTCTAATACAAGAGTACCCCTCATCGGGAGGCAAGCTGAGGCCGTATGGCAATTATCGCGCTAAAAGCCTGGTATTTGCAGGATTATGAACCGATCAAATCACTAGAGAACCGACCTCACGATCTGCGTCTGGCCAAAAACAGCTTGCTAAAGTCAGCCCTGCGGGCCGACTTTTTAGAAGACATCGACGATGTTAAGCAGGCAGACTGGTTTCAGCGTTACCTCGAAGGTGAGCTGGTCGAGTTTTATATTGAGGGCAGCGGAACCTACTCCATTGCCAATATTGACCTGATCAGTCACGAAATCTACTTCACCAAAGCCGACTCCTTAGCGAACCTGGAACCCACGATCTTTTTGTGCTACCAAGACGAGTACCCTGATTCAAGTGATTTAATCAGGAGCGAGATTGAAGCCTTCATTGAAAAATTCAATAACAAGTCGCGTATTCCGCTCTCCTTAGTCGAATCTCACCGCCTTAGCCAGGGCCCCATTCGACTTAATAGCAATTTAATGAGAAAGATTCGTCGCAGCCTGATGTTTGTTGTTGACGGCACCCCCATCCTCTCAGTAGACAGCAGTCCGCCACTGCTCGTCCCCAATCCTAGCGCCTGCGTTGAAATGGGCTATGCATTGAGTACCAAGCGCCCAGAACAAATTCTTTTAATTCAGCAGGAGCGTAGCGACGTCTTCGGGCAGTTTCCGTTTGATTTGGCCGTCCAGCACAGGCTCCCCTTCAAGAACAAAACAGAGCTCAAAAAAGAATTGCCTAAGCTGTTAGAGGCCAAGCTCCAACGCTTTAACCTAGGCAGCTGAGTGATATAAACCTACGGCACACGTCTACGTCAACCATCAGCATGACCGTTGCTACGGTACGGGCATCATGTTTCGGTATCTGCAACCGGACTGAATTAATAGCGTTCGTCGTTATGCTGTAGAAGGGCACCCGGCGCAGCTAGCGCCTTCCTTTCGAATTCGTTCTTTATGGCACCGGCTCGGCAGCTTACTACCCAGCGCTATATCGCCAACGCTTGCACGCTTGAGGTGACGGCGGCACCTTCACCGCTGTCACGATGGAACCGTCAGCCGCTGCTCAAGCAGGCTCGGTTTCGTCTTTGGCTGCAAGAAGGTGAGACAGCGCGGCTGCTGGCCCAGGGCGATCAGGCCCAGCTCACCGAACTCACCAACAGCATTCAGGACTACGTTCACCAAGGGCTGAGCCAGCGACGGGCATCGCCCTGGGTGATCCAGCATCAGCTGCCCCTCCCAACCCAGACCGGACCGCTACAGCTGAGTACGCTCAATTTATTTGACGTGGCAGAAGCGCTTGACCAGTATGAACAGTCAACCGTGACGCTCCCTGCCCTCACCCAACCGGTTCAGCGACCCGCACGAAGAGCTCGACGCAACCAGCGATTATTGTGGGCCGGTTCGGCAGCGGCCGCTTTTGTCGTGGCCATCAGCGTAACTGCAACGCTACGGAACCAGCCAGAACTGGCCTCAACCGACACGGCTATTGGTGACCCAGTAGGCGAGACAGAATTCGAAGCGGATACTGAACCAGATATTGATCAGGACATCGGGGCAGCAGCCGATGCCTCGCGCGCAGCTGAGGCATCGCCAGCAACAGCGTCTCCACAGACAGACGCGACCGAAGCCCCTAGTGGAACGGCCAGCACTCCCCCCGCCGCCGCAACCGAACGTGTCCCGGCTGAGGTCGCGCGCGACCCTAGTCGGGCGCGACCAAGCGCTCCTGGGAGCAGCGCCCCCCCTCCGGCGGCCCCCCGTTCACCCAATAGGAGCACTGATTCGCAGGATCGACGGGAAAGCGATGCCGTGGCCACCGATAGCCCCGGCAGCAATACGCCGACTCCATCGCCACAGCCCGAGTCGTCAGCGGCGGAGCCTGAAACCAATCGTCCGACCACAGACGCAGAGGTTGAGAATAGCCGCCCCGTTCCTCCCCAGCAGAGTCCACCCCCAGCTGACGAGCGCTTCGAACCGCCAACCTCACCGCCAGTCTTGGAACGGGGAGGAGCCTCCCGAGGCAGCGAAGATACGTTTAGTACTGGCCGTTCGCCTGCCCCGGCCACAACCGTGCCGCCCGCAACCGAAACACAAGCTGCCCCACCCTTTTCAGACAGCGATCGTCCTTATCCCAGCGTAGTCGAGTACTTCAAAACGCAGCTAGCGGGGGTAGCGATTTCAACGCCGCTGCGCTATCGCGTAACGGTCGAAAATGACGGGCACATCAGTGCGATCGCACCCCTAAACCCGGCGGCTTTAGAACATCCCATTCCCTTACCGGCGGATGCGCTGACCGAAGCCGAGAGGCCAGTAATCCTGCAGGTTACCATTGAAGGCTCAGGAAACATTGAACTGAGGGTCGTTGAATAGGGGCCGTTCCTGACTCGCAAGGCTGTGAGGCCATTTGATCTTTACTCGGCGCCGTAACCCGACTCAGGATCCTCAGCAAGGTTGCCAGAGCAATAACTCACTGGCGGCTTTGCTCAGCGTTTTTAGCATTGCGCTTGGCCTGGTGCTGCTGCCGAGCAATCAGTGCTTTCGACACCGGGAAACCCGCCACGGGAATGACCTGAAACTTGCGATCGCGTTCCTTTTGCTTGAGTTCGGTGTAGTCAAGCCAGTGAATGCAATCGACCGGGCAAGTATCAATCGCTTCTTGGATAAGCGCCTCAGTGTCGCCGCTCTGACGAAACACGCGCGCCCGCCCGTGGTCCTCTTCGATGTAGAAGGTGTTGCGCGCAACATGAGCGCAGTGGGTACAGCCGATACAGGTCAGCTCGTCTACGTACACCCCCCGCTGGCGCAGCTGTCCGCCCAACTCGGGCTCCAGCCCCGACCGCGAATCCGACTCGCGCAGACGACCTCCCAACTCTGGCTCCAGGTTCGAGCGACCAGTCTGATCCGACTGTTCCAAAGACGGTTGCTGCGTCAAAGATGATTCAGAAGTCGAGGCAGGCAATGCTCCAGCCTCCCGAGAGACCTTAGAAATACCGACAGGACGCTCGGAGTCAGGTCCAGTCATTCGCACAGCTCCCAAGTCTAAGTCAGCTACGGTTAGGTCATTTGAGCGCTAAACGGGCACTAGGCACTCCAGCGTTGCAGTACCAGACGAATCGAACCGTCTGCCTGCTGCTGCTGCTCAGAGACTTGAAAACCTTGATTAGCAGTCTCGCTCAAAACGGTGTGGTAAGCATAGCGCTGGGTCAGCCCGCTGATGAATCCCTCGACAGACAGGGGCTGCTGCCAATACTGCAGGTCGGCAACCAGCTCATACTCGCCCGTATCAGAGTTGCGCTTGAAGCCAACATCGTAGCCATTATCTTGCTCAATGACGACGTCTGCCGTCTCAGTCTTGCCCCGATACCCCCTCACAGTCTTCGGCCCGAGTGACCAATCGGCGTTGAGGTCGCTGAGTGCTGCCTGAAGCGCAGGCAGGTTACGGATCTTAGTCTTGATTTGGCTAAAGTGAGACATGGAATTTTAACGAACTAACGTTGACGTAAAGGATCCAAGCAAATGGGCTCGGCGATCGAATCTATCGAACCTAAGAAAAACGAGTAAATCAAGCAGTCCTTGGCCATCAGTCGAAGAGATCGGAGCGGCAATGGAGCAGAACAGAGAAATCGAACTAGAAAATCAAGTCGGCGAAGCGAAGTGCAGCACTACCAACTGGTATAGGTAGGCTGCGTTATGACCCCAGACTGCTGAGCAGGCTGGGTGTAAAAATCCGATGTTTTCTGCTGGGTCATAACCTCACCCAGCTGGGCCTCAATGGCCGCTGTAACCTCGGCGCACGATGCACCCACGATACCGGTTACCAGCTCCTTGACCCGCCCATCTGGGTAAATAACAAACTCCAACGTTTCCATTCGGATAGGAGGCTCCTCAACTTCGAAACAGCTCTTTAAGTGGCCCAGCTACCGATTCAATCCATCGCTGACTAACCAGCCATCGGCATCCGGTCAAACCCATTGTGACCGATCTGAAAAGATTGCGAATACTTCTACAAATACGTTTACAAAAAGAGTCAGGAATGAGAGCGGCTGCTCAGGCTGTCTGTAGTGTCGCGTAAGTAACTGCCTACGTCAAGTTGGACGCCCATTACTGGCACATGATTTGGCGTTCTGGTTACATTCTGAAACGCTAGCTGAAACGCTTAAAACAGGTAATGGCTTCAGAGGGGCCTATCCAGACGTGAGCAGAGATCGATCGCCATGCCTAACTAGGCGATATGCTGGACTTTTGGACTCGCCTGAACCACCATGACGGCTTCCCCCTTCTTTGAGTTTGAGCAGGATTTTGTCGCTTCACTACGGTGCATTCCGATGGGGGTGCGGCTTAAATTGGATACCTGCGGCGTCAAGCTGAAGCTGGCCCATTGGCATCAGTTCACTCAGACCGAACGCCAAACCCTGGTTGAGCGCCCCTGCTACGATGCCGATACCGCAGCGACCTATCGGCAGTGCTTACAGTCCCTGGTGGTGCAACACACCGGACAACCCGCTGGAGAGCTAGCCGTCGATCCGCACCCGCCCTGGCAGTCTGAAGACATCCCTGCCCCGGTCAAGACACAGGCCCAAAGCCACGGTCTGAATCTGACCTCATCGCAGTGGCAGTCGCTGACGGTACCACAGCGGTTTGCGCTGATTAAGCTCAGCCGACCCAGCCACGAGAATCGTAACTTTATGCCAGCGCTGACCGAGTTCGGGCTGGCTGCTGGTACGAGCTAACCGTTCCCTTGGCTGACCGCGGACCGGTATACTCGTCTTGCTACTTCAACTTTTGCTGTCCGGCCCGCTTTGGTAAACTCTCAGCCGTCCAAACCCAATCCCAAACCCAATACTGTGCCCACCGCTCGTCCTCGGCGGCGACGTAACGAATCGGCAATGCCTTGGCGGATGATGGGACTTTCGCTGCTGCTGTACGCGATCGCCGGGTTGCTGCTAGCTGCGTTTTCGCCGCCTTACTGGGTTTGGCCGCTGGCGCTGGTCGGCACGTTGTTACAGTGCCTGACCCTAGCCGGTCCCCAGTCACTACTGCTGCTCTCGCGGTGGAAGGCCTGGTGGGCTGTCCGGGTGAGCTGCGTGGGCTCGGCTGCACTGCTGGTGGCGGTTGCGATCGCAACCGGCTTTGGCGGCACCAATGATATCGACACTATCGAACTCAGGCAGACAGCCTTTAATATCGTAGGGGTTTCCCTCGGGTCGATTGTGCTGGTGTTTGCCTGCACGTTTGCAGGGGCACGGACAGGGGACCAGCTCGTTGCCTTGTTCGGGCGCGGGCGCAGCGGCCTGATGTTGACCGGCGTTTGCTTTTTGGGACTCTTCGTCGGTGGGCTCATCGGTATCGCCGCCATTCCCCAAGGGTAGAGAGGGTACATGGGGGTCGTCACGCTAGCCATCGATTTTGGCACCAGCAATACTGTCGTCACCCGCTGGAACAGCGCGACGCAGCAGCCTGAGGTCTTGTCTTTGGGGGCATTGAGCTGGCAGCTCGGCGAGACGCCGCCCCTCGTACCGAGTCTGGTTTACGTCAAAGATGCCGCAGCGGCGATGGCCGACATCGGGCAGCCGGTTCGTGATCAGGGCCGGGCCATCGATGGCGACCCCCGCTACTTCAAGCACTTCAAGCGCGGCATTGGTAGCGCGATCCAGGGGTTTCTGCCTGAGCTAGATGGACGCGCCCTGAGCTTTGAAACCATTGGTCAATGGTTCCTAGCTCGGCTAGTTGAGCAGGCCAGGCAGCAAGAACCCGACCTCAACTCGCTCATCCTGACTGTGCCGGTCGATAGTTTTGAAGCCTACCGGAGCTGGCTGGCCCAAGTTTCCCAGACCCTAGCGGTGGATCAGGTGCGGCTATTAGATGAGCCGACAGCGGCGGCCCTAGGCTACGGTCTTGAGGGCAGCGAAACCGTCTTGGTCATCGATTTTGGCGGGGGTACGCTAGATTTTTCCCTGGTGCAGCTGACGGGAACCGCCAAACGTAAGCCCCTGGGTTTCGTGCTGAAGTGGGGTCAAGCCCCTCTGCAGGCCAACCAGCGACTGCAGACTGCCCAAGTGTTAGCCAAGGCAGGCGAAGCCATCGGCGGCGCCGATATCGACAACTGGCTCGCTGATCACTTTGCTGAGGCCCAGTCCCTACCGATCACGCCCCTCACCTTGCGGCTGGTCGAACGGCTAAAGATTCGCCTCTCATCCGAGTTCAAGGCTCGCGAAAGCTACTTTGACGATGACTCGTTAGACAGCTTCGATCTGGCCCTGGAGCGTTCACAGCTAGACACCATTCTGAAGCAGCACGGATTGTTTGAGCGGTTAGACACCCGTTTGGAGCAGGTGCTTCAGCAAGCGCGGCGTCAGGGCATCGGCATGACTGAGATTGACGCGGTCCTGATGGTAGGTGGTAGCGCTCAAATTCCAGCGGTTCAGACGTGGCTAGGCCAGCGATTTGACGCTGACAAGATTCGGCTAGACCGACCCTTTACCGCCGTGGCCGAGGGCGCACTCCAGCTGCAGCAAGGAGTAGAGCTGCGTGACTTTCTCTACCACAGCTACGGGGTGCGCTACTGGGACCGCAGGCAAAACCGTCATAGCTGGCATGCCATCATCCCAGCTGGGCAGCCCTACCCTATGCGTGAGCCAGTCGAGCTATTATTGGGCGCGTCTGTAGACAACCAGCCCAGCATCGAGCTCATTCTGGGTGAACTGGGCGACAGTGAGCAATCCACTGAGGTCTTTTTTGAGAACGGCCAGCTGGTCACCCGACAGCGAACCGGGGAGCAGGCAGTCAAGCCCCTAAATGACCGGGCAGGCGCGCGCAACATTGCCAACCTCACGCCCCCCGGGTTCCCAGGAAGCGATCGCATCCGAGTGGAGTTCCAGATAGATGAAACTCGACTGCTGCGCCTGACGGTCGAAGACCTGCTCACCGGCGAGCGACTGCTGGAGAATACGGCAGTCGTTCAGCTAAGCTAGCGTATCCCGCACCCCATTGCCGCCTATCGGAAGGGTTCCTCTTCAGGCTCCTCAAACTGTTGACGCAGCTGCTCTTCGGTCGACTCGGCCTCAACCTGCGTCTTAAAGATGATAAACGTCTGGGTCGCAATCAGGACAATCACGAACAGAACGCCAGATAGCAGGTAGCTGAGACGGGTCGACGGCACGCTCTGACCCAGGGCGTAGATTGCGATCGCAAACACCGCCGCCAGAAACAGCTTAGAGAATAGGGGCATCGCCGCTGCTGACCAGCACAGCGCCACCAGGATCGCGTTGAAGTAGAACGCCAGCAGAACCAGGTGAACACGCCCCGCATAAATGCGTTTGGCCCGCTGCTGACTCCCCGCAAAGGGGAGCCGCAGCCGATTGCCCATGGTGCTAAGCCCGTCGAGCGTCAGGTGCCACACTGGCACAATCAGCAAACTGGCCAAGACAATCCACTGCGGCGGCGCAACCAGAGTCTGGCTCAGGGCGGCAGAAGATTCAGCCGCGCTAATCGTGCGGCCAAACAGCACCGCCGCCACCACCGCCACCGCCAGAACTAGCAAGTTAATAGCAATAGACGGAAAGACTAATGATGAGGTACTACGCGTCATTCGATGAGCCCTCTCCCCAACCGCTGGCAGTTTTTCATATTCGTTTACTGTATAGGAATCAAAGGCAATTTTTGACATGATTTAAAGCGGTTATAAGCAGAATAAATGTAAGAAAGGCTGGTCAAACCAACTCGAATTGGTGAGGACTTTACCCGAATTAAGCCCCAATCTACCTGATTTAAATCACCAAAGTTCTCAAAAGCAGTCAAATTGCCGCAGCTACTGTTTTAGACCGTTCCTTCGCAAAGGCTCACTCAACCGGTAGCGAATCTCCAACTCTGGTTAAACCTTCGAACAACCGATTTTCAAATACCACCATGGGTACAATGCAACGGACATCTTTACAACAGCTGAAACGGCTGATTCGATCGGTCACCCAGTTGCTTGCGTCAGTTCATGGGGTCCGAAAACACTCAAATTGCTGGGGGCCATCCGTGTAGAGACTATCAGAAAAATTACCGAGACGAAGGAGATTTAGGCATTTATGAAAGGCTTAGCCAGTTCTCTGTAATCTAACGGTAGATGCAGTTTGTCATACCAAAGTTTAACCCCCTGATCACAAATGAACCATTTTTAGACTTTGTAGTCTCTATGAAGGTTCCCCACAAAATCAGCCATTTGCTTAATCGTTGGCTTATCAAAATGTCGTAAACCCGCCTTGAAACCTGACTAAACCGTCCTTGGGCTAGATGATATTACCTCAGCAATATTGACGATTGTCTAAATTAGTCATTGAAAAATTATTTTTCAGCTGTTAGAACATTTGGCCTGAGCGTCCAAAAATCTGGCGAGATCGGCAGGCTCACCCAATTGCGATCGCACTATCGAAATCCTATGGAACCGTCCCTCTGACCTCAACATGAGCAATCCAACTCCCTTACCGATTCACCGACCCGTTGCGTCTGGTCAGCTGTCGCGGGCGTCCGGTCAGGCCTCTGAGACATTGACCTCACCTACCATCACCAACTGGACCGTTGCCGATAGTGAGGCCCTCTACCGCATTGACGGCTGGGGACATCCCTACTTTTCGATCAACGCAGCCGGGCATGTGACGGTCTCGCCCAAGGGCGAGCGCGGTGGATCGCTCGATCTGTTCAAGCTTGTCCAGGCGCTACAGCAGCGCAGCCTGAGCTTGCCCCTGCTGATTCGATTTTCCGACATTCTCGAAGACCGGCTCGAACGCCTTACCGCCTGCTTTGCCAAGGCCATCGCCCGCTATGGCTATGAAGGCGACTACCGAGGGGTATTTCCGATCAAGTGTAACCAGCAACGCCATCTCATAGAAGATCTGGTGCGGTTTGGCCAGGCCCACCAGTTCGGACTCGAAGCCGGTTCCAAGCCAGAACTGCTGATTGCGCTGGCCACACTCAACACACCAGGGGCATTGCTCGTGTGCAACGGCTACAAGGACCGGGCCTACATAGAGACCGCGATGCTGGGGCAGCGATTGGGCCAGCAGCCGGTAATCGTGCTAGAGCAACTCGAAGAAGTCGAGCTGGTGATTGAGACGAGTCAGGCGCTCAACATCCAGCCCGTTTTGGGCATACGGGTCAAGCTCAACACGCGCGGCAGCGGCCGCTGGGGCAGTTCAGCCGGAGACCGGGCCAAGTTTGGCCTGACCATTCCTGAAATTTTGACCGTAGTGCAGCGACTAAAACGAGCCGAGATGCTGCCCTGCCTGCAGATGCTGCATTTTCATATCGGGTCCCAAATCTCCTCAATTAGCGTCATCAAAGACGCCCTGAGAGAAGCCTGTCAGGTCTACGTCGAGCTGGCCAAACTGGGGGCAGCGATGGGCTATCTAGACGTGGGTGGGGGTCTGGGCGTCGATTACGACGGTTCTAAAACGAACTTTCACGCGTCGAAAAACTACAGTACGCAAAACTACGCCAACGATGTCGTCGCCGAAGTCAAGGAAGCCTGCCAGGCGCGCGGGCTGCCCATGCCTACGCTGGTGAGTGAAAGCGGGCGAGCCGTGGCCTCCCATCAGTCGGTCCTCGTATTTGACGTGTTGGGCGTCAGCGGCGTCCGACCACAAACGCCCACCCCCCCCGAACCCGATGCCCACGCCATTGTGCGAGAGCTGTACGAAACCTATCAGTCGATCAGTCGCCAGTCTTATCAGGAAGCCTTTCACGATGCTGAGCAGTTTAAAGAAGAGGCCGCCAGCCTATTTAACTTCGGCTACCTCAGCCTGACCGAACGCGCTCAGGTCGAAACCCTGTTTTGGGCCTGCTGCGACCGAATTGTAGACGTCATCCGCCAAGAAGACTACGTCCCCGACGATCTTGAGGAGCTGCAGCAGATCATGGCCCTGACTTACACCGCGAATCTGTCGGTGTTTCAGTCGGCCCCCGACAGCTGGGCAATTGACCAGTTGTTTCCGATCATGCCCATTCACCGACTTGACGAAGCGCCGACCTGTCGCGGCATCCTGGCCGACCTGACCTGTGACAGCGACGGCAAGATTGATCGGTTCATTGACCTGCATGACGTAAAGTCCACCCTAGAGCTGCACGCTTTCCAGCCAGAGCAACCGTATTACCTGGGCATGTTCCTCAATGGGGCCTATCAAGAGACCATGGGCAATTTGCACAACCTGTTTGGCGATACCCATACGGTGCACATCCACCTAACGCCTCGGGGTTACCAGGTTGAGCATGTCGTCAAAGGCGATACCATGCAGGAGGTACTGAGTTACGTGCAATACGACGCCGATGACCTGACCGAGCAGATTCGTCGCCGCTCCGAGACGGCGCTACAGGACGGCCAAATTACGCTGGCGGAAGCGCGGCGACTCCTGCAGCACTACGAAACGAGTATGGGGGACTATACCTATTTATCAGGGGAAGGAGGGATGGACCGGTAACGGCAGCATGAGCCACGCTACCGACTGACGCTGGGCAAGTCTGTTGGGTCAGCCGCAAAAGGCTGGAACTAAAGCGCCGAGGCTGCGGCCGCGTCGAGCAGTAGGCACGATCTCACCTGCGTCCTCAAAAAGCTCGCCGGACAGGCGGGACCAATCTCGCCCCGCAGTAACTGGCGAATGATCGGGGCCTTGCCCTCACCCAGGGCCAAACACAGCCGGTGCTGGGCGCTGAAAATTGTGGGCAGGGTGAGGGTGTAAGCATAGCCAGGAACCTGCTCAAGATGGGTAAATGTTCCCGAACTGAGCTGCTGCTGACGATTGGATGGGTCCAGTCGGACCAGTTTGACCGGGTAGCGGTCATGAATGTTAGCAACTGCAGGGTCGTTAAAGGCCAAATGCCCGTTGTTTCCCACGCCTAATAGACAAAGGTCGGGCGGATGAGCGTCGAGCAGATCGGCATAGCGATTGCACTCTTTGATCGGTTCGAGCGCCTGGCTATTGAGATAGTGAAAGGCGTGGAGCGGCAGCGCTGTTGCGACCTGTTCTTGCAGATAGTGCTGAAAGCTAGCGGCATGACTGGGGTCAATGTCCAAATACTCATCTAAGTGCAGGCCGATGACTCGAGACCAGTCGAGCGCCGAAACGCGATCCCGCAGCTGCTGTAGCAGGCCAAGCGGCGAGCGGCCCGTCGCAAATACGACGGTAGCCAGACGAACGGCCACGATCGGCTGCAGCATTTTTAGCACCTGGTCGGCAGCCGCTTCCGATAGAGCGGCGGCAGAGGGATAAATTTCGACCGTGAGGGCATCGACGGAGAAAGACTGCATCATGGAAGGCGGGTGGGTGTCATGGCCGACAGATTTTCTCCCACAGATGTATCAGTTCTTTGCAGGCCTATCCCCATCCCTTCGACAGCTGCGACAAAACGCTAAGCTTTGTAATCATTGCTACGCTTCATCCATGTCTAAAACCGTCTTTCGTTCCCGCTGGCTCGTTGTCCTGGCCGTCGCGCTACTGCTACTGCTGTTCTCTGAGACGCTGGTGCATATCCTGACTGAATCCTGGTGGTTTCAGGCAGTGGGCTATGGCAAAGTATTTTGGACGCGGCTGCGATGGCAAGGTGCGATCGCACTGCTCTGTTTCGCTGTCTGGTGGGCCGTCCTGTTTGCCAACTACCGGATTGCTCAGTATCTGACCCGACATCGGCTGATGACGATCAGCCAGAATCGCGAGTGGGATCCGTACCTGCCAGGGCTGGTGCAGGGCATCAGCCTGGCCCTGATCACGATGCTAGCGATTGGGGCGGCGATTGGCGGCACAGCCCAATGGGAGACGGTCCTCAAATTTCTCAACCCAGTGGCGTTTGGCACAGCCGATCCGCTGTATGGACAGGACGTGAGCTTCTATATTTTCAAACTGCCGCTCTACGAAATGCTGCGAAACAGCGCCCTGGAGCTGCTGATCTGGTCGCTAATTGTGGCAGTGACGATTTACTCACTCAAAGGGGAAATCCGTCCAGAGCGGGGCTGGAAATACTTTTTGACCGGCGAGGTCAAAACGCACCTGTGTGTGATTCTGGCCATCCTGGCCGTGGTGGCCGCCCTGGGGTTTTGGGTGGCCCGCTATGAGCTGCTGTACTCGCCCACTGGCGTTGTCTACGGCGCTGGTTACACCGACGTCCATGCCCGGATGCCCGCCTACGGCATTCTGGGCTTTATCACGGTGGCGGTGGGTCTCCTATTTCTAGTGTCGGTGCGTCGGGGCGGCTTTTCGCTGCCGCTAGCGGCCATCGGGGTCTACGCCGCTGCGGCCCTAGTGCTGGCCGGCCTCTATCCCTGGTTTCAGCAATCGTTTGTGGTCGAGCCCACTGAACTCACAAAAGAAACGCCCTACATCGAACACAGCATTGCCTTTACCCGTGCCGCCTACGGATTGAGCGAGGTGCAGCAAGAAGATTTTGTGGTTGAAGCCGGGTTAGACAGAGCGGCCATCACCAGCAACGCCGCCACCATCGACAATATTCGTCTGTGGGACTATCGACCACTGCGCACTACCTACAGCAGCCTGCAGACCCTGCGCCCTTACTACCGCTTTCGCGATGTTGATATCGACCGCTATACCGTTGAGGGTGACTATCGCCAGGTAATGCTCTCACCCCGCGAACTACGGACCGATGCCCTCCCCGAAAGCGCCCGCACCTGGGTCAACCAGCACCTGATCTATACCCACGGCTACGGGCTGGCCATGAGCCCGGTCAATCAGGTAACCCGCGAGGGCCTGCCCCAGCTGTGGATCAAAGACCTGCCCCCCCAAATTAGCGTCGATATTGCCGTTGACCAACCCCGTATTTACTACGGCGAAGAAACCCGCGAATACATTGTCACCGGTACCCGCCAGCCCGAATTTGACTATCCCCTGGGTGACGAGAACGCCAGCTTTCAGTACGACGGAACCGGGGGCGTAGGCCTACAAGGACTGCGTCGCTTGGCCTATGCTTACGATCTGGGGGCGATGCCGCTGCTGCTCTCCAACTACGTCACCGCCGATTCTCGTATTCAGTACCACCGCTCGATCCGCGAGCGGGTCGCTCAGCTGGCGCCGTTTTTATCGCTCGATAGCGACCCCTACCTGGCGCTGATTGATGGGCGCATGCAGTGGATTATTGATGCCTATACCACTAGTAACCGTTACCCCTACGCCCAGCCGTTGCAGCGCAGCCGAGGAGAAGGGGCGCCGCCAAACGAGGCCATCCGCCGGATTGCGAATGCCGGGACGAACTACATTCGCGATGCGGTCAAGGTGGTCGTCGATGCCTATGACGGCTCGGTCACGCTGTATACAGCAGATGCCGACGATCCCATTCTGGCCTCGTACCAGCGCATCTTTCCAGAATTGTTCACACCGATGGACAGGGCCTCCGACCAGCTCAAGGCCCACTTCCGCTATCCGCTCAACCTGTTCAAAATTCAGGCGCAGATGTACCTGGCTTATCACATGGAGCGGCCCGCCGTGTTCTACAACCAGGAAGACCTGTGGGCCTTCCCCACCCAGGTCTCACGCGAAGAAAATGCCGAGGTGGTCGAACCCTATTACGTGATTATGAAGCTGCCGGGGAGTGAGGTTGAGGAATTTTTGCTGATTTTGCCCTATACGCCCATCGGGAAGAACAATATGGTGGCCTGGATGGCGGCCCGCTGCGACGGCGACAGCTATGGCGAACTGGTGCTGTACGAGTTTTCGCGTCAGGCACTCATTTATGGCCCCCGCCAAATCGACACGCGGATCGATCAAAATCCCGATATCTCCCAGCAGCTGACGCTGTGGAACCAAGAGGGCTCGGAAGTATTTCGAGGCGATCTGCTGGTCATCCCGGTAGATCAGTCACTGCTGTACGTGGAGCCGATCTATCTGCAGGCCAGGAGCGGCGAGGGCAATCGTAACGGCGGCATTCCTGAACTGAAGCGGGTAATTGTCTCCTATGACGACGCGATTGTGATGGAGCCGACCTTAGAGAGTGCGCTTAGCCGCATCTTCGGAGAAGAGCAAACCGTCACACCGTCCGCTGCACCTGAGGTCAGCAGTGCTGCAGCTGAAAGTGCAAGGACGGCTCCCGTCCAACCCGCGACGCCGTCTGCCACCACAGCCCAACAGGTAGAAGCTGCGCTCAAGGCCTACGAAGACAGTCAGGCCGCTCTGCAATCGGGTGATTGGGAAGCCTACGGAGAAGCGCAGCAGCGACTGGGTGAGCTGCTAGAGTCTCTGAACGACGACGAATAATCGGCTTCGGGAGATGTGCTCACGGCCCTGACTGCTCACAGCCCTGACTGCCCATAGCCCTCCCATCGCAGTCGAATCAAAGGCTGAACCTACTGGCTCAGCCACTGGTCTATGGGCCGGTGGGTTCCGGGTTAGAGCCCTGTGGCTTCTTCAACAGGCCCAAGCGGTGCCGTCTCAAGTGACTGGCGATTTTCAGCAGGGGCTGCCGCCAGCCGCTTGAGCAGCGACTCATAGGCATCGATAGCCTGATCGAAGGAGTAGTTTGCGATCGCAAACTGCCGACCCTGCTGACCTAACCGCTCTGCCCGCGCCGGATCCTTGCTCAGGTTCAAAATGGCCTTAGCCAGCAGCGAAGGATTCTCAGGCGGCGTGACGATGCCGCCCTTGCTGTCGCGAATGGCTCGCGCCGCTGCACCATCACGAGGGACGGAGGCAATCACAGGACGTCCGCTTGCCAGCAGAACCATCGTCTTGGAAGGCATGTTGAAGCCCACCACGTTTTTCTTTTGCATAATCAGCGACACATCTGCAGCTGCCAGCATCTCTGGCAACTCGCGACGAGGCGCAAAGGGCAAAAGCTTGAGGTTGTTAACCCCCAGTTCCTGACGCAGATCCTCAAGCTCGGTCAACTGGCTCTCTTCACCCACAATCACAAACTGAACGTTGGGATAGTCCTTAAGCTGCTCCGCCGCCCGAACAATGGTGCGGACTCCCTGGGTCCGGGCAATGTTACCTGCGTACAGAACAACAAACTTGTCTTGAAGACCGTGCTTCTTCCTGAATGTGTTGTCAGTCTTGGACTTAGGGCGAATGAAATTAACGTCAACCCAATTAGAGATACAGTCCATCTTCTGCCGACCGACCCCTTTGCTAGCCAGATTGTCGGCAAAGCAAGGCGTAATTACGGCAATGCGATCAACACTGGCATAGGCAAACTTCTCGAGTAGCTCGAAAGCCCGAATCGCAATCTTGTTAGTAATCAGCCCTGTCTGTACAGCTGCTTCTGGCAAAATATCTTGTAGACTCAGTGCGACCGGGCAAGAAAACAGGCTCTTAACCAGGGCAACCGGAACAGACGCGGGCAGTGAGGGGCTCGTCGACAGAATGACGTCGGGTCGCCAACCCCTAAGGGCCTGGAAAAAGCTGAGGAGCGAAAAGCTGCCGTCCAGCAGTACGCGCGTCACCAGCCCAGGATTGGGCCGAATCGCTACGTAGCAGCGCTGGATGTGAACCCCGTTACGTATTTCTTCAGAAAACAGCTTACCTCGGTAGTCGGGGTAGATTTTGCGCTCAGGGTAGTTGGGCATGGCCGTGACCACCCGCACCTCGTGGCCCCTAGCGACCAGGCCTTCTGCTAGCTCCGTCATCAGGGGAGCAATCCCAATCGGTTCAGGGTGATAGTTGTATGAGTAGACGAGAATACGCATGAACGAAAGTTCTTAATTGTATTTGTAGAAAGATGAACACAACCCGATGCCTACTACCTCATTACAGTAGCGGCACCTTACGGATGTATGACGCTTGATATTCTTGCCTTCAGAGAATCTTGCCCACTTCTTGAAGTTACAAAAAAGCAAGGCCGCGTTGACCGTAATCGAAGTCAGCCAATGTGCGCGTTTAGACAAGAAAAACCGGCTTTATACGGAAGTGAACCTGTCTCCAGATTAAAGACCGACTGGGCGAAACGGCTGAGGGAAACTGCGGATGTTGGGAAAAAAGACACCATATACTCGCAAAATCGGTCGATCAAGCGACTCGATCGAATCGGCTCAACCAACAAAAAGCCCCAGCGAGCACAGCTCACAGGGGCTTTCTACTGAGTTTTTAATAATACCAACGGCCCTAGTAGGCGCGAGAGGGGCCCCGGTCACCGCGTGTTCTTTCTTTGGCGCGATTAGCGCTCTTTTTGAGCGCCTCTAGCCGCTTGATATAGCGATCTCGCTGCTTTTTCTTGGGCGTTTGCTCAATCAGCGTCTTTAGGGCACTCCCCAGGCTTTTGTAAGCGTTGGGCAGGGTGTAGCCAAACCGGGTCGCCAGGGCAATCGCCTTTTCGTCTGCGTCAATCGCTTCCTGCAAGGTCTTGGAGGCATTATTGCGCTTATACAGCCGCCAGCCAGAAATGCCGCAGAGGCCCAGGGCTAGCAGTAGCAGCAGCCCATCTTGAACCCACAGCTCACCGACGGCCCCGCCTAAACCAATGGCCAGGGCCGCCATTTCCCACCCATCGCGAGGAATCGTGTCGTTCTGTACGCGGGCAACTTCGTGCCAGAACAGCAGATTGCGCTGATCAATAGCCAACTGCTCCCACTTGATCAGGTCTATCTGGACCTCTACCTGATCCTTTCCCAGCTCTTCACAGGTGATCAGGGGCGGTGCCACATCCGTTGCGGGCTCTACCGTTACCCAGCTCTGCAGCTCGGGCGGGAGCAGGCTCCTCAGCCGACGGAGCTCACCCATATCTGCCCGAGAACTATAGGTAGCGTAGGAAGAAGTCATAGGCGGCTCCAGCGAAATCTTTTTTTGGAGTATAGCGGGTTACTATACTCTAGCGAACTGTTAGAGAAAATTTGCGGACGGGCTGGGTTGGGATAACCGACCGATGGCTTCATCCAACAGCTGGCACCCAACCGCGACCGACTCGACGCGACATAGCTGGTCCCGCAGCTCTGCCGCACCGCTGAAACCCTTTGCGTACCAGGTCAGGTGCTTTCGGGCCTGACGAATGCCGCTGAGCCCCTTGTAGTCAGCCAGCATGATCAGGTGTTCTCGGGCGCACTGTAGACGCTCGACCACCGTGGGCAGCGAGCGGCGCTGGCCGGTCTTGAGAAAGTGGTCAATTTCGCCCACCAAAAAGGGATAGCCCAGCGTCCCCCGAGAGCACATTACGCCGTCTGCGCCAGTTTCCTGCAGACAGCGAACCGCCGCCTCAACCGAAAAGATATCACCGTTGGCGATGACCGGAATGGTAAGCGCGGCTTTGACCCTGGCAATCCACTGCCAGCTGGCAGACCCGTTATACCCCTGGTCACGGGTACGACCGTGGAGGGTCAGCATTTGAGCCCCGGCGGCTTCCATGTGACGGGCGAACTCGACCGCGTTGATCTGTGCGGCGGACCAACCGATGCGAGTTTTGACAGTGACGGGCACCTCAACAGCGGCGGTGACCGCCTCAACAATCTGGATGGCCGTTTCGGGGTCGCGCAGCAGCGACGAACCACCCCCGTTTTTGGTGATTTTGTTCACCGGGCAGCCCATATTGATGTCGATGGTGTCGGCCCCCTGATCGACGGCTTTACGCGCAGCCTCAGCCAGGAAGCGGGGGCGGCAGTCAAACAGCTGAATGCTGATAGGCCGCTCGTCCGGGTCCACCTCCATAATTTTGGGCAGCTGGCGCACGTGATGCAGCTCGGCGGCGCTGACCATTTCGGTATACATCATCGACTGGGGCGCATAGCGACGCACCAAACGACGAAACACCCAATCGGTGACGCCCGATAGGGGAGACTGCAGTACCCGGCTGTGGACAGTGACCGAGCCGACCTGTAGCGGTGTCGAGAGCGCTTGCCGCAAATCGGTCGGTAGCGTTAGAAAAGCATCGGCCTCGGCGCGACCGATTGTTTCCTCTAGCGTGTCGGCGCTGACGGTGTTGACCATTTATCTAATCTCTCTGTCCTAGCCCATCCGATCTGTGAATACGGGCGCGCCCTATCAGTATGTCATTGTGAGGAAATTGGCAGGGAGGCGAAATGGGATTTCGGGGTGAATTGGCGGCCTTGATGGCGGCAGCACTATGGGCGTTTGCAACGTTGCTGTTTGGGCGGTTGGGAAAACGGCTATCCCCGCTGGTGTTGAACCTGGTGAAGGGCAGCATTGCGATCGCACTAATCTGTCTCACGCTAGTCCTGCGCCAGCAGCTGTTAACCGCGCTGCCGACAGCGGCAACCCTACTCCTGCTGGTCAGCGGGGTGGTGGGCATTGGCTTGGGAGACACGGCCTACTTCGCCACCGTCAACGAATTGGGTCCCCGCCGCGCCCTGCTGATGGAGACCCTGGCCCCACCCCTGTCAGCATTGCTGGCCCTATTATTTTTGCGAGAGCAGCTGTCAATCGTGGCCTGGCTGGGCATTGGCGTGACCCTAGCAGGGGTGGCCTGGGTGATTAGCGAACGAGCGGCGGCTGGAGACGTGCAGCATTGGGGTCGAGGCATCGGGCTGGGGGTACTGGCGGCGACCGGACAGGCCACCGGGGCCGTGCTGTCGCGGGCGGCGCTGGCGGACACGGGGGTCGATCCGCTGTGGAGTGCGCTGCTGCGGCTGGCAGCAGGGCTGGCCTGTTTGGGGCTAATCCTAGGCATTCGCCCGAGCTGGGGTAAGGGGGTGGGGCAGCTGCGCTCCGGGCGGCTGGTACTGGGCGTTGCGATCGCAGCCTTTTTTGGCACGTACCTGGCGATTTGGCTACAGCAGACCGCCTTCAAGTTTGCCGAGACGGGCATTGCCCAGGCGCTGCTGGCCACCAGTCCGGTGTTTGTGCTGCCGATGGCAGGGGTTGCCGGAGACCGGATTTCAATGCGAGCAGTTGGGGGCGCACTGATAGCGCTGGGCGGCGTATTTTTGTTGTTTTTGGGTTAGCGCTAAGCCCACGAGACGGCGCAGGATACCGGGCCGCAGCCCAGCCGCTCCCGTTAGAATAAAAGGATCATTCGCGCCCATCCTCTCGGTCTTCGCCCACCATGAAACTTGCCGCCCGTCTTGCCCAACTGCAAACGAACGTTTTTGCCGATATGGATACGGCCAAGGCCCGGGCCCGGGCAACGGGACAGGACATTATCGATCTGTCTTTGGGCTCGTCGGATTTGCCCACGCCGCCACATGTGCTAGCTGCGATCGCAGCGGCCCTGCCCGACCCCACAACCCACGGCTACCCCCTATTTCACAGCACCCGGCCCTTCCGGGCCACGGCAGCCAAAGCCTACACCCAGAAGTACGGCATCCCGGTTGACCCAGACACGGAAGTCCTGCAGCTGATTGGCTCCCAGGAGGGAACGGCGCACCTCCCACTGGCGTTACTGGACCCCGGCGACTTTGCCCTGCTGCAGGATCCGGGCTACCCCTCCCATGCTGGCGGCGTTCACCTGGCAGGCGGCCAGATTTACCCCATGCCCCTGCTGGCAGAGAATGATTTCTTGCCGGTACTGGCCGATATTCCCCCCGCCGTGCTCAATCAGGCCCGACTCATGGTGCTGAGCTACCCTCACAACCCAACCGCAGCCACGGCCACTTTGGCCTTTTTTGAAGAAGCCGTGGCCTTCTGTCAGCAGCATGACCTGGTACTGGCTCACGACTTTCCTTACAGCGATTTGGTATTTGCCGGTGATGCGGCCCCGTCGATCTTGCAGGCAGACCGGAACAAAACCTGCTCAATTGAATTCTTTAGCTTTTCCAAGTCCTACAACATGGGCGGCTTTCGCATCGCCTACGCCATTGGCAATGCCGAGCTCGTCAAAGCCCTACGTCAGGTCAAGGCCACTGTGGATTTCAACCAGTATGCGGGGATTCTAAGGGGAGCGATAGCCGCCCTCGAAGGCCCTCAAGCCAGCGTACACAGAATGGTGCAGACCTTTCAACAGCGGCGCGATGCCACCCTAACGGCACTGCAGGCTATGGGTTGGGCGGTACCCACACCCGCAGCCACCATGTACCTCTGGGCCCAGCTCCCCGCTCGGTGGCAGCAGGACTCTGTTGGCTTTTGCACCCAGCTGGTTGAGCAAACCGGCGTCGCCCTGGCGCCCGGACGCGGGTTTGGCAAAACCGGCGAAGGCTATGTTCGGTTTGCGCTGGTGCATGCACCTGAGCGGCTGGTGACCGCTGTCGCGCGCATTGCCGAATTTGTGCAATCCCAGGAGGACGGACGAGGCTAGCCCCGCCCACGCCCCTCAGTGCAATGGCCTAAATTTGCAGTAACTTCATCGTATCCTGATGCTTTTTCACGTTTAGGGAGAAACATTTCAGTAAAATTCAGTATATTCATCACACTTAAACCGATCTTTTATACAAGTGTCCGGGTATCCATCGGTAATCTCCGTTATGTGGAGTAATGGAGAAGTAAAGTGGCGGGAAAGCAATCATGATGGCTTTTGACGAGCAGACCGGCAGCCGAATTCTCTTGATCGAAGACGATTACGGTAACCGCGTTCTGTTCACCGACTTTCTCAAGTACTGCGGCTACAAGGTGCTGCCCTTGGCTGACGGGACTGACTATATGGATGCGATCGCAGCGTTTCAGCCGCATCTGATCCTGCTGGACATTAAGCTGCCGCGAATGAGCGGTCTGTCCATCCTAGAAACTCTGCAAAACCACCATCAATTCAAGACGATTCCCATTCTGGTCGTCAGCGGCTATGCGTTTCAATCCGATCGTCAGAAGGCGCTTGCACTCGGCGCGGTGGGCTATCTAACCAAACCTGTGCAGCCTGCCCACCTGCAGACCGCCATTCAGGCAGCGCTTCTCCCAGTCGGATGACTCCCGACAGGCAGCCATCTGCATCTGGGTCTGAGTTTGGGCGCAATCAGACCTGCCTACGCCGATTCAATCGCCTGAGCGGGCTCTAGTTGCGGGCACTGGCCGACGGCTCAGAGAGATCTCGCTGGTCTGCGATAAACCGCTCGGTGGTTTGGTTGAGCGTGTGCAAGGACGTCCCGATAGTACTGACAGTCTCCTGTAGCTGGGCAGATAGCATCACCGCATACTGCAGTTGGTCTAGCACTTCGCGCATGGATTCACGGTAGCGAAGCTCAAATTCATCGATGGACATAGGGCAGGTTAATCGTGACGGCTGGGAAAATGGGAGTAGCTATTTATACTCTCCTACAGGAAATTGGGAGATGCGGACATTTGCAGGCTTACACGCAGAAAATTGATGTATTTTTAAGCACCTTAAAAGATACTTCATACCGAGGGTCTCCGCGGCGGGGAATCCGAACTCGTTACATTTCGGTGCAGCCGCTGTTCGGGCCGAATCAGAGCGCTACACTGAGGGCTGAAAGCGATTAGGAGCAGGGGCTTGTCCACGTCGCCCACAACATCTACAACCCAGCCGCTGGTCAAAACACCCGACCGACTTGAGGCCCGCCTCAAGGAGATTCCCCAGGAACCGGGCGTCTACTTTATGCGGGACGCGACTGACCAGATTCTCTACATCGGCAAATCCAAAAGCCTGCGCAATCGGGTGCGGTCTTACTTTCGAGAGGGCTACCACCACACGCCGCGCATCAGCATCATGGTCACCCAGGTGGCCGAGATTGAGTTCATCGTCACCGATACTGAAGCCGAGGCCCTGGCCCTAGAGGCCAACCTGATCAAGCAGCACCAGCCCCACTTCAACGTGCTGCTCAAAGATGACAAGAAATACCCGTTTCTCTGCATTACCTGGTCTCACGACTATCCGCGCATTTTCATCACTCGCAAGCGGCGCAAGAATGCTAAGGACCGGTACTACGGCCCCTATGTGGATGCTGGACTGCTACGGCGCACGCTGCAAATTGTGAAAAAAGTCTTTCCGCTGCGGCAGCGCCGACAGCCGTTGTTCAAAGACCGCCCCTGTCTAAATTACGACATTGGGCAATGCCCTGGCGTTTGCCAGCAGCTGATCTCACCCGAGGATTACCACAAGATTATTCACAAAGTGGCGATGGTCTTTCAGGGGCGCAGCCACGAACTGGTCAAGATTTTGACCAAGCAAATGGGGGCGGCGGCGGAAAAGCTCAACTACGAGCATGCGGCCCGGTTGCGCGACCAGCTCCAGGGGCTAGAAAAGCTGAGCGCCCACCAGAAGGTGGCGATGCCCGACGATACGATTTCAAGAGATGCGATCGCACTTTCCGCCGACGATCAGCACGCCAGCATCCAGCTTTTTCAAATTCGCGCGGGTCGCCTGGTCGGTCGGCTGGGATTCTTGGCCGACGCCCAGTCTGGCACCGGCGGTGAAATCCTGCAGCGTGTCCTGGAGGAACATTACGGCGGCGTGGACCCGATCGAGATTCCCACTGAGGTGATGGTGCAGCACGAGCTGCCCGAGGCCGATATGCTGGCCGAATTCCTGACTACCCGAAAAGGCCGCAAGGTCTCCATCGAAGTGCCCCAGCGCCAGGTCAAGGCTGAGCTGGTGGAAATGGTCGAGCGCAACGCCCAGTACGAACTGGCCCGCACCCAGCGCTTTGCCGACCGCAACGCCCAGGCCCAGCAAGATCTCGCCGAGATTCTGGACCTGCCCGACGTCCCCAAACGCATCGAGGGCTACGATATCTCCCATATTCAAGGCTCAGACGCCGTCGCCTCCCAGGTCGTGTTTGTGGACGGTCTGCCCGCTAAGCAGCACTACCGCCACTACAAAATCAAGAATCCCGCCGTTACCGCCGGTCACTCCGACGACTTCGCCAGTATGGCCGAAGTGATTCGCCGCCGCTTTCGCAAATACGCCGAAGACCCGAGCCGGGAGCGGGTAGGTAACCCCGACTGGCCCGACCTGGTGATGATCGACGGGGGCAAGGGGCAGCTGTCGGCAGTGGTCGAGGTGCTGCGCGAACTCAGCCTCCTATCAGAACTGAACGTGGTCAGTTTGGCCAAAAAGCGAGAAGAGATTTTTCTACCCGGTGAGACCGCCCCCCTGGACACCGAAGCCGAGCAGCCTGGGGTACAGCTACTGCGTCGCCTGCGGGACGAGGCCCACCGTTTTGCCATCACCTTCCACCGCAAGAAACGCAGCGATCGCATGCGTCGCTCCCGCCTGAGCGAAATTCCGGGACTGGGCCACCATCGACAAAAGCAGCTGCTGGCCACGTTCCGCTCGATCGACTACATCCGCGAAGCCAAGCCCGAGCAGCTCACCGAAGTCCCCGGCATTGGGCCGCAGATGGCCCAGCAGATTTACGAATACTTTCATCCGCAGGGCTGACCCCAGAGCTGACACCCCCTACTCTGACGCGACCGTCAGCTGGTAACGCCCCCTGCCAGTGGCATCGTAGGCATTTGCCAGCACGGTATAGGTGCTGGTCGTCGGCAGCGTCAGCGTCACAGCCGAGTTGGTATCGTCCTGGCTAACATCATCGTTTTGGGCCAGCACAGCCCCATCCCCATCGATCACGATGAGATAGGTATCGAACTCGGTACTGCTCAGCTGGATAGTGACCACCTGCCCGGCCTGCCCTTCAAAGCGGTACTCGTCAATGTAGCTACCGTCATTGAGGGTCGGATCGTTCTCGTCTAAACGGCCTTGCCTCGACAGCAAAACAGGGTCGATTGCGGCGGCTGGCTCGGCTGACTCGGGGGCAGGGGTTGACTCGGGAACGCTAGCGCTAGGCGTGAGGGGCGTGCCAAACACCTGTACCCAATAGGGCGAACAGTTACCCTGACCGTCGGCCTGACCGAAGCCAATTTCGGTAAAGTCTGGATTCCAGATGTTCTGCCGATGTCCTGGGCTGCCCATCCACTGCTGCAGCGTCGCCGAGGCGCGGGCACTGCCACAGGCAACATTTTCACCGGCGGCACGATAGCGGTAACCCGTGGCAGCGATGCGATCGCCCATGCTGCTACCGTCACCGCCGGTGTGGCTCAGCTCACTTCGGCGGGCCATGTCTTCGGCGTGCGCTTGCGCCGCGTCGCCCAGCTCAGCCGACAGACGTAGCGGGGCCAGTCCAACCGCCTCGCGTTCTGCGTTGGTCAGCCGCAGCAGCTCATCGGCATCAGGAGCTTGCGCGAGCGTCTGCGGGGCCGAATTAAACAGCGGCGTTGCGGCCCTTGCAAGAGCCGGATAGCCCAGACTGGCAGTTGAGATCGCAATCAGGCCCATAATAGCTGAGCACCGCTGACCAGGGTGGCGGATCAATCCCATCACAGTTTCCTCAATCCATGCAGACCCATGCTGACCAGTCCTCAAAGCCAAAAGGTATCGCAGTAGACAGATCAAAGAGCGTCACTTCAAAGAGCGTCACTTGCCAGTCAACCCCGTGACTTCATTTGACGCACCCGACAAGTAAAAAAATATTAAACATTAAAAAGTATTAATAGCTACCGTTTTTTAGGATTACGAAAAACGAAATCTAAAAAATGTTTTAAGGTTGTGAATAATTTTTGTTGCCGATTTTTTCGGTTAGTTGACGCTAGTCGGCTAGGCTTTTGTACCTATAGGCATTGACAGGACTGGTTTTCAGCTTGCCGGGGATCGCCCTTCAGATGGTGATCCCCGCGTTTTTTCTGGGCCTTGTGGATGATTGATGAACCGGGCTGCATTGGCCATAATAGAAGGTATCTCGCGGAGCCATTGATAATGTCCAACACCACCCAAAAAGTTCACTGCCCCAACTGCGGAAATCATGCCGAGCGGCACTATTTAGGGCCGCAAAAATTGATTAGAACTCAGTGCGCCAGCTGCGATTATTTGATGATCACCTGCCAAAAGACGGGCGCAGTGGTTGAAGCCTACGCGCCGGGTTTACCCGCCGTCTGCACCCACTAGGCAGCCACTTTAGACGCCCTGAGCTGACCGCAGGCAGCATCTTCTTCAAGTCCACGCGAGTAGCGTACACTTACCGCGACCCCAAGCGAGTCCAGGGCATCGGCAAATGCCTGGACTCGCTTTCTACTAGGGCGCTGGTAGTCAACCTCAACGATGGGATTGTAGGGGATCAGGTTGACATGGCTCTGAAAGCCTCGCAGGTGCTGGGCAAGTTCCTGGGCCTGTTCAGGATTGTCGTTCAGCCCAGCCAGCAAAATGTACTCAAACGTGACGCGTCTGCCCGTTACCTGCACGTATTCTCGGCACTCGGCCAGCAGGGCTGCAAGGGGATAGCGTTTAGCGCTGGGGATCAGCTGCTCACGCAGCGTTTGGTTAGACGCATGCAAGCTCACCGCCAGCGTCACCTGCAGTTTCTGCTGGGCTAGCTGGCGAATCCGCCCAGGAATGCCTACGGTCGAGATCGTCATCATGCGCTGGCCGATACCCACGTCTTGATTGAGGCAGCGAACGGCGGCAACGACTGCGTCGGTATTCAATAGGGGTTCCCCCATCCCCATAAATACAATATTGCTAACGCGCTGCTCGAAGTCGGTTTGCACGGTCAGCACCTGATCAACAATCTCGTGCATCTCTAGATTACGGATAAAGCCACCCTTACCCGTGGCGCAAAAGTCACAGGCCATCGGACAGCCTACCTGGGATGAAACGCAGACTGTTAGACGCTTGTCTGTGGGCATGCCGACCGTTTCGATGATGTTACCGTCGGCTAAGCGGAGTAAAAACTTAACGGTCCCATCCGGCGCAACCGAGCGGTGATGAATCTCGGCCCGTCCAATAATGTTGCTATCTACCTCGGCCCGCCACCGTTTGGGGAAGACGGTAATGTCTTCAAACGACCGCACCCCTTTTTCATAAATCCATTGATAGAGCTGTTTGCCCCGGTAGGCGGGCTGTCCCTGCCGCTGTACCCAGTCGGTCATCGCCTGCTGAGACTGTCCTAGAAGTGGGCGAACCATCCTGGGCGACGCTGCCGTAGCACTGGCAAAAGACGTTTCACTCAGCTCAGGAGAAACGGGAAGTTCAGACATGGGAGGCGACTGTAATAGGAGCGGATGCTGAGTTAGCACCGCCCTCTATCTTACTCACTGTTGCCCGCTTATCGCCTAGTGGGGGTGGGGGCATCGGTCTACCGTCCTGGTATTTAAGATACAAGGGGACGAAACGAAGCTAGCCTGATGAGCAAAGGGGCGAACGCGATGATTGCGTGTTCATTCCTTAATTGCCCCTTAATTACCCTTGAGGTCTCGCACATTCACCTCGCTGTCAATCAGGTCAACCAGCCCTTCGGTCAGGTCGCGGGGGTTCATGAACACCACCTTAGAGTTGTCGCTCTCGCCTAGTTTCTGGTTGGCCTCGACGTAGCGCTGGGCAATCAAGAATTTGAGAATGTCTTTGCGATTTTCGGCCCCGTCAAACGCCTGGGCCAGCAGCTGCATCGACTGCACGGTGCCTTCTGCTTCTAGAATTTTGGCCTTTTTCTGACCTTCGGCTTTGAGAATTTCGGCATTGCGCTCGATCATCGCCGCCTGCTCGCGCTGCATCGACTCCACCACTTCGGGCGGCGGCTTGATTTCTTGCACTTCAACCCGGTTGACCTTGACTCCCCAGGGCTCGGTGGCTTCGTCTAGCTCGTCCAGCAGCGCCTTGTTGATGCGCTCGCGAGAAGAAAAGGTGCTTTGCAGTTCCAGTTTGCCGATTTCGGAGCGGAGCGTGGTGGTTACTAACTCCTGAATGGCAAACTCCACATCCTCAATGGAGTAGTAGGTTTTTTCTAGATCGAGAATGCGCCAGTAAACAATCGAATCGACTTCCAGCGTCACGTTATCTCGCGTAATCGCCGTTTTAGGATCAATATCAAGCGTCTGTTCCCGCAGATTTTCTCTCAGCACCACCCGGTCAAGCAGGGGAACGATGAAGTTGAGCCCTGGTCGCAGGGTCATGCGATACTTGCCGAGCCGCTCTACCAGGGCCGCCTCAGACTCGTTGACCACCCGTACCGAGCCCACGCTGTAGCTGATGATAAGCAGCGATAAAATCGCGAGAATGGAAGGCCCCATAGGTGTTGATCCTAGTGTGAATCGGCGGTTAGCGCTGAGTGTGCCCCTTGATAGCACATTGATAGAGCGTCTGTCTACTGATCTGAACCTTTAATCTGGGCCTTTCGGGCGCGCGGACGGGTTGCGATCGCAACTCACGCACTCACAGCCACCAGCTAGATCAGACGTTCTATGTATTATGGCAAAATTGCCCCCTTATGGTGGGCCATCGCAGAGCGCCTGCTGTTCACGCTGAAGAACTTTAACTTGAACCGGGCAAACTAGGGACGTTCGCGGCCTATTCCTGGAATGCTTATGAACGGTCTTCGTCTGTCCCTCTCTGCTGCCGTCGCCATGGCCATTGGCGTCACGACTGGGATCGTCGCCGCACCCCAGCCCGCCTTTGCCCAGAACCACAGCGGCTGCTATATCGAAAACGACGGTCAACTCTACGATCTAGCCGCCCTGTGCGGCTCGTCTTCCTTCGGCGCAGAGCCGGTCCTCCAAACGGGCGACATTCAGGTCACGCTCCGGTGGCAAACCGAGGATGATTTAGACCTGATTGTCGTTGATCCGTCGGGAGACACCGTCAGCTATTTCAACCCGTCTGTTCCCTCCGGCGGGCAGCTAGACGTCGACGCCAACGCCTACTGTGAATCGCCTGGCTTCTCCCCGGTCGAGAACATCTTCTGGCCCACAGGCGGCGCCCCCGGCGGCGAATATTCGGCCACGGTCGTGCTGTCGATTCCCTGTGCTGAGCGGACCACAACGGTGGACTATAGCCTGACTATTCTGAACCAGGGTGACAGCCAAACTTACCAGGGCACGGTCGGAACCGGCGCCATCAACTCACCCTACGTCTTTACTTTGCAGTAGCTATCGCCGCTTGAACGGCCCAGTCCCTGGTGGAAACAGCCCCAACAACGGCCCTAGAATCACGCCAAAGACAAATCCGCCAGCGTGGGCCAGGTAGGCAACGCCGCCAGTACCCATATCCGCCTGGGCGCCCAGGCTAGCAATGCTGTAGAACGCCTGCTGTACAAACCACCAGCCCAGGAAGAAAATGGCCGGGATGCGGACAGTGGTGAAAATAAAGAACAGGGGCAGAAAGGTCAGAATTTGGGCCTTGGGGAAGCGGATAATGTAGGCCCCCATCACACCTGCGATCGCACCACTCGCCCCCAGTGTCGGCACCGTCGATAGCGGATCAAAAATCCACTGACAGAGCCCCGCCAGCACGCCGCACACCAGGTAAAACACAATAAACTTAGCGTGGCCCAACTGGTCTTCGATGTTGTTGCCAAAGACCCACAGGTAGAGCATATTGCCCGCAATGTGCAAAAAGCCCCCGTGTAAAAACTGCGAACTCACCAGCGTAAACCACTCGCTGACGGGCACCGCCGACTGGCCGGTAAAGCTTTCGGTGAGTTCCCGAGGCACAATCGCCCAGGTATTAAAAAACTGCTGCAGCGCCACATCGGTCGCCCCCGTCTGCAGCGTTAGCTCGTAGATAAAGATGGCAATATTGATGGCGACCAGCGCGTAGACAACGTAGGGCGTAATCCGAATGGGGTTGTTATCGCTTAAGGGAACCACGGGTTAGCAGGGGCAAGGGGCAAGGGACAAGGGGCAAGGGGCAAGGAAAACCCCGTAGGGTGGGCAGTGCCCACCGTCTTTGGATATCATCCACCACCGGACACCCCATTCAACCCCCATCGTAATCCGGAAACGACAGCATCCCCGTATCACCATTCACAACGGCCCGAATCCCCACCGGCAGCGCCCCGTTTTCGCCATCATGCCCAAAGGGCAGATTTGCCACCACGGGAATGTCCAAATCCCCCAGCCGCTCCTTCAGCACCTCCAGCGCCGTAAAGCTAGGAATACCCGCAGGCGGCTCACACTGGCTAAATCGACCCACGGCAATCCCCTTCACCCCGTCAAACTTGCCCATCATGCGCCAGTGGGTCAGCATCCGGTCCAGCCGGTAGGGCGCTTCAGTCACATCCTCAAAGGCCAGAATGGTGCCGTTTAGCTCTGGCTCATGCCGAGTCCCCAACAGGCAGGTCGCCACGGTCAAATTGGCAGGCAGCAGACGGCCCGTTGCCGTACCCGGCACCCAGGCTTCGCCCTGCAGCGGCGGCAGTCGGTGCCGCTCCACCCAGTCAAACAGTCGCGTCACCGACCATTCGGGCTCTTTCCCCAACGTCGTCAGCAGCGGACCATGCACCCCGACAACGCCCTCCCGACTCCAACTCCACAGCAGGCTAGTAACATCAGAAAAGCCAATCAGCCATTTAGGTTGAAGGTTTGAACTCAGCGGGGGCCACTGCCAGTCTTCGAGCAGACGCGTGCCGCCATAGCCGCCACGGGCACAGAGAATACCTTTGCAATCGGGGTCTTTAAGTGCGGTCAGTAGCTGGTGGCGGCGCAGGTCATCCTCGCCCGCCAGGTACCCCCAGCGCTGGTCGTAACCGGGGCTGAGCTGCACCCTATAGCCCCGCTGCCGCCAGATCTCAACACCTGCGTTGAAGGCGATCTTTTCTCTCAGGGCTCCGCTAAGCGCAACAACTTGAAGGGTGTCGCCCGGTTGTAGGGTAGGGGGGAGTGACAGTGACGGTTTCAAGGGTGAGTTAGTGGGCAGTTGCGGTAAAAGGGTATCACTGTCTATGTCAACCCTACGATTGCTGCGGTGAGGTCAGCGTCAATCCCTCATACACCTGCTCAATCGGAAAACTCAGGTTGATACTCCTCAGCGCTACCGTATCGCCTGGCTGGTAGTTCACAATCACCCACTCACCTGCGTCGTTCTTGCGATACAGGTCTATCTCTAGGCGGGTCGAGCTGACCAGTAAGTATTCCTGTAGCACTGGGTTAAGGCGATACAGCCTGAACTTGCCGCCCCGGTCATAGGCTTCAGTACTGTCCGACAGTACTTCTACAATCAAGCAGGGGTGGGTAAAAAACTGAGTTGCGGTTTGGTCACGGTCATCGCAGGTGACGCTGGCGTCGGAGTAGGTATAGTTGCCGGTACCGGGGATGCTGATTTTGATATCCGAGTTGCCGGGAATGCACTTGGTACCGCTCAGGTGACCGTCAACTAAAGATGTGAGCCGAATGGCAATGCGGCCACGACTCACGGTGCCGCCGCCCATGGCGTAGATTTGACCGTCGATGTATTCGTGCTTTTCGGGCTGTTGCGCTTCCCAGGCGAGGTATTCGTCGGGGGTGAGCTGTGGGAAGGGCGATTGGGCCGCAATCATAGCAGTGGGGGGCGGATTGTGTTGGAGCCAGGATAGCAAACCCATGTGGTGTGGCCTATGTCTACCCTTTCCCCCTACAATCGCCGTAGATACTGATACTCATCATTTTTCAGACAGTCCAGTAGCTCTATCAGCTTTTTGAGCCGATAGACCCGCTCAGGCGGCATCGCGCTTTCGAGCTGATGAAGCACCTGCCGCGTTTCTGTGACAATCGCTTCGTTAAAGAATTGGATAAAAGCCTGTCTGACGGACTGATGCAGTGATACTAGCGACAAGCTCACCATATCCCCGTCGATCTGTGCTTCAGCCGTTTTATCTTCGCCGATGGCTGAGAAGTCTGTCTTGGCTAGCCACAGGAGAAAGTCTTCGGCAACGGCTACCCGATGTAAGGGGTGCTTTTTATCACTAAAAAAGCCAATATCCAACACGGTTAATCGCCTCCTGCTAGGTATTTTTTGAGCAGTGCTTCAGAAACCTTTTCCGCCCAGGCAATGTTCGCCGCGTCGAGGAGCTGCTTAGCTGGCTTCGAAATTTTATCGGTTGTAACCACGGCAATGATTGCCCCTTTCTCAATAAAAGCTTTTGCGTCACCCGAATCGACATATCGCGTTTTGATTTCGATATGCGGGCTACTCATGGTTGGCGGCTTGCCGTATTTCTCGAATGATGGCTCTGGCTTGCTCAGCCTGATCAGGGTTTACCAAAATGATATCCCCATTGGGATCGGTGAACTGGATTTCTTGGCAGTCAAGGCCCGATTGCTGCAGCACCTGCATAATAAGCAGTTTGATATCCCGATGGAGAATGATTTTGGCAATCATTGCATCTTCAGCACTCATTCCCTTCCCCCTTCTCCTCTTCTCTTGTCTATCTAAACCACCCCACCACCCACTCAACCACCCCCGCCCGCCGAGGCAAATATTCCTGACAGACCCCCTCTTCCGCCGCCCTTTGCCCATCCGGGTTGTTCAACAAATAATCTCGCAGCCAGTTACAGCTCCAGGCCATCAGACTCTCTGGGTTTCGATCCCACAGTTTCACGGTGCTGTCAGCACTGGCGGAGGCAATGGTGTTGCCATCGGCGCTAACGGCCACACTCCTGACAATGCCGGTATGGCCTTCTAGGGTGTTGAGCAGGGTGCCGTTTCGATCCCACAGTTTCACGGTGCGGTCATCACTGGCGGAGGCAATGGTGTTGCCATCGGCGCTAAAGGCCACACTCCAGACCCTCCCGGTATGGCCTTCTAGGGTGTTGAGCAGGGTGCCGTTTCGATCCCACAGTTTCACGGTGCTGTCCTCACTGGCCGAGGCAATGGTGTTGCCATCGGCGCTAAAGGCCACACTCCAGACCCTCCCGGTATGGGACTTTAGCTGATTTTTTTCATAAAAGCCCCGAGGAGAGTACGGTTCGCTGTCCAGCGCGGGGTTGTTGAGATTGAAATCGCGGTTGTTGTAGGCCACCTGCATCAACGCAGCCTGGGCAGGCAAAGCCGTTTCAATATCTTGAATATTCTCTGTTTTGATGGTCTGCCATGCTGTCACCGCTGAAATTAGCCCATCCAGGGGCTGATTCGCTAGTAAAAACGCCTTTGACGCATTCGCCTGCGCCCAGATGGTTTGTTTCTCTGCCCGGATCCGTTGGGCATTAGCTTCTTGAGTTTGTTCTTCTGCCCTAACTCGCTGCTCGGCCTCAGCAGCCCTGGCCGCTTCTGCCTGCCGCCGTTGCTCAGCCTCTAGGACTCGGGCTTGCTCTGCCCGCTGGGTGGCCTCGTTGGCCACTACCGTTTGTTGCTGCGCCCGCTCGGCCTGCTGTTGGGCAATCTCTGTCTGCTTTTCAGCCTCTATTGCATTCTCCTCAGCTAGCTGAGTTTGCTTTTCCGCTAGTCTCCGCTGTTGTTCTGCCTCTGTTGCATTTTGCAGCGCTTCTTCTGCCTTTTCAGCTGCGATTTGGGCCTGCCTTTCTGCTTCACTCGCATTTTCTTCTGCCAACAGCTCATTTCTAACGGCTTCTGCCTTTTGGCGATTTGCCTCTACTCGCCTGATTTCAACCAGGACCCCTAACGGCACTGATACCGCCGCTATCGCAAACAAAGCAGCAATTGCCGCCCGCGCCCTTTGCAAGCGTTTGACCCAGTTTTCGGGCAGGTGTTCCTTCACCCACCCCTCATCAAACACCCCCCGATAAACCTTATTACTCACATACAGCGCCCCGGTTTTCTCCTCCCGCCGCACCACCCCCGACAGCTTTAAATGCGACTTCACCAGCGACTGTTCCTCATCCAGCTCTGGCCACTTCTCTCGCCACACCTCCTTATACGTACTCAGCACGTCGTACACCATCCCATTCCCATCCGGCGTCCGCTGGGTCAACATATCCCGCACAAACAGCAGGTTGTTATCGTTCCGCACCCCCGCCGACAAAAACAGCTTCTCTACCAGCTGCCCCACTGCCGCCGCCGTCCAAGTCTCTCGCCCCTCCTCCGCAATGCCCTGACACAGCCGCTGGGTCAGGTACGGGTGCCCCCCGGTCCACTGCATCACCCAGTGCAGCACCTGCTGCGCCTCGCTCGGTTCCGCCGCCAGCCCCTGCGCAAATCCCTGGGCCTCATCCCAGGTAAAATCTGTCAGGTCTACCCGCTGACCCACGTTAAACGGCGTCCGCTGCGGGTCCCGAATCAGGTCTCCCGGTGTCGCCACGCCAATCAGCACCACCGACAGCCGCCCCATCGTCTCTTTTTGCGCTCGCGCCACGTAAAAGTAGCGCATCGCAATAAAAAAGTCGTCGGTAAAGTCTAGACTCAGCGTCGTGTCAATCTCATCGACAAAAATAACAATCCGACCCGCTACCTCCGTCAGCAGCACCGCCTCAAAAAAGCGCGTGAGTCTTTGGGTCAGGCCCAGGTGACTATGCGCCTCCCACCAGTCAAAGATATCCGTATCTAGATCAACACTCTCGTCTATCTCCGTCAGCAGCCCCAGGTACCACTGCTCCGCCGTGACGTTAGTGCCAATCTTCGTCAGGTCAATAATGATCGAGGTAACGTTTTCTTCCTCTAGCCGTTCCGCCGTTTGCACCATCAGGCTAGACTTACCCATTTGCCGAGAGGTCAGCACATAGGCAAACTGACCCTCGCGGCAGAGCTGCAGCAGTTCGTCATCGGCCCTGCGGCTGAGGTAGATGCCGCCGCCTGCTTGGACGGTGCCGCCAGTGGTGTAGATAGAGGGGGACATGGGGAAAGGGAGGGAAAGATTAAAGGGGCAAAGGTTAAAGGGAAAAGGGGAAGGGTTTGGCCGTAGGTAGTTTTGTGGTTAGATGCTTTCTTGTGCAATGCCCTTACCCCTTCACCTTTTCCCCTTTACCGCTTTAGAGGGAAAGCTTAGGAGGCTAGGGATTTGGGATGGGTGCATGGGGAAGGTTGAGCGGTTTGAGGATTTACGGGTTTGGCGGCAGGGGATTGAGTTGGTTAAGCAGGTTTATGGGGTGACGGGTCAGGGGAAGCTGGCGCGAGATTTTGGCTTACGAGACCAGATGCGGCGGGCGGCGGTTTCGGTACCAACGAATATTGCAGAAGGGTTTGAGCGGCGGTCGAGGAAAGAGTATCTACAGTTCTTGAATATTGCTAAGGGATCGGTGGGTGAGGTTCGTAGCCTGCTTCGGGTGGCGCTCGAAGTCGGATATTTGGATTCGTCAAGTTATGAGATTTTGCATGATCAGGCGGTTCAGATTAGTCGAATGTTGGCGGCGCAGATGAAGGGGGTAGAGGGAAAAGGTTAAGGGGTAAGGGGTGATGAGGGGAAAAGGTTAAGGGGAAAGGGGAAAGGGTATCGAGATAGAAACCATTTGGCATTTAAAAATATTGCAGTCCGAACCTTTCCCCCTTTCCCCTTTTCCCATTACAAAAGATGCTCCTTAAAATAATCGGCATAGAGCTGACACCGAGGAAACACACTCTGTCCCTCGCGGCACACTAGCCCCGCCCCGTGCAGGCGAAAATACAGGACTTCGTCCTCACAGGTCTGGTCCTTAAGAATGCGCAGAAAGCCCTGCACCAGGGCTTTATTCCCATACATGCGAAACAGGTGGTACTTCAGATGGTCACCGAAGGGGCCGGTTTCCTCACGGGCGGAGGCAAACAGTTCCTGCGCGGTGAGGCGACCGCTGGCAACCAGGTACAGCGCCTTACGAACCAGGTAAGGGTGGCCGTTAACCAGCTGCATCAGGCGCTGTTCTTCAAGCCTATTCAGGGGTTGGCCGTGTTTTTCGTTCAGGGTGTGGACCTGGGCTGGGCTAAAGTCTTCTAGCCGCAGGTTTTCGCCCACGTTAAACGGGGACTGGTTGAGATCGGCGATCAGCTGGTAAGGCTCGGTGGAGGTGACCAGGGTCAGGTCAAGCCGTTTCCAGATTTTCTTGGTAGCGCGCTGGTTGTGCCAGCTGCGCAACATACTAAAAAAGTCGTTGCGAAAGGGTGTATCAAAGATGCGTTCGACCTCATCCATTGCCAGCACCAGCGGCTGATCCAGCGATTTCAGAATATGCCGACTGACATAGCGACTGCACCGCTGGGAGTTACCTAGGGGCCTGTTCCAGTATTCTTCTACTCGATCTTCAATCTCTAGCTCATCCGTCAGCCAAAAGCAAAACTGCTGGTAAAACTCGTCTGCATCTTGCAGGGCGGCCCGGTCAAACAGCTGAAAGTCGAGAAAGGCCACCTGCTTGCCCGCATCGGCGGCGGCGGTCATGGTGCGGTTGAGCAAAGAGCTTTTGCCCATTTGTCGGGGGCCTTTAATTGTTATGGTGACGCCCTGCCGCTGAATGGTGCTGAGGGCGATGGCGTCGCAGTCCCGCTCAATATAAAAGGCCGATTCAGTATCCATCGTGCCCTCGGGCAGCTCTAGAATGCCGACTGGGGGCGCGGCTTTGATGGGCTGGGCCGCAGGCTGGGGGGGCGGCAGCGGGGTCGGTTCTGGCACTTCTACCACTTCGGCCTTACGCTGGGGGTCCCCAACCGAGAGCGTGCCCCCGGCAATGGCCTGCCTCAGTTCGTCAATTAGGCCCGGCGTATCCGCGTCGCTGTCCCAAACCGCCCAGTTGATTGGGTCTAAATACACGCTCAGCGGGTACTGAAACGGTGCCCGGTAGGCGACCCGCACGGGCAAAATGCGCGGGGTACCGCCATTTTCTTCAGCAATCTTGTGGGCCAGGGCAATCTCTTGCTGCACCATTTCGCTAGCAACGGCCTGGGCCGACAGCAGCACAACCAGGGCATCGGCCTGGCGGATTTCGGCTTCGATCTGCTCGGCCCAGCGGGTGCCGACGAGCATGCGCTGGTCGATAAAAACGGTGCTGTCCTGGCGAAGGGCATCGTGGAGCTGCAGGGCGACGGGTTCGTCTGGGGCGGTGTCGCGTTTGTAGCTGATGAAAACGCGCTGTTGTTTGATCGCAGGTGGCGTTTGAACAGGATGATTATTCGGGGTGGTGGGTTCGCCGACTGGTGGGGGTTGACGGTGATCATCTGGGGCTGGCGGCTTAACCCACCCTACGGGGGGGTCGCCGTTGACGCGCAATTCTGGGGTTTGTGCTTCGGGGATGCCTTCGGCCTCAATCGACAGCAGGCCAAACTCAAAGGCTTCGGCGTAGCTGCGTCCATAGCCGAGACCATCGTAGAAGCCTTCGGCGAACTTGATCGCGGCGGTGTCACCGATGGCCTGGTTCATGCCGATGACGTGACCCACGTACTGGGCAATGGCGTCTATCTGCGCGGCAGAGTGGCAGGCATTGAGGAGGACACACTCAACCCCACGGCAGAGGCGAAACAGTCGGTCCAGGGTGGCGGTGCTAATGAGTTTGGCTGTCCCGTTTTTGTCCTCGAAGGCCAGCCCCCGTTCGCCTGTGCCGTGACCCGAGAAATGGACAATGTGGGGCTTGTGATGCAGCTAGGTGGCGGTGTAGGTCGCCTGTGCGCACGGCTAGTTCAGAGGTGACGTCAAAGTGATCGTGCCGATCACGTCCATCGGCCAGCTTCAGCGCCTCTTTCACCTGACGAATTTCTTCGTCCAGGCGCAGCTGAGCCGTATCCTTAGGATTGACCGCTAATATCAGGATTTTTCGGGTTGCCATAGGCCCAGCCCTAGGAACTCAGTGTTTATCCTTACATACGGCTCCCGTAGACCTCGTTCCTGTCAAGAAATCTCAAGCTTTCATCCACATCGTCACCCTTTCATCTCGACTGCTGACCAGCAGACGCTGCCCGTCAGGAGAGAATGCAACGGCCACGACTCCCCACCCCTGCTCCAGCTGTGATACGCACCGCCCGGTGGCTCCGTCCCACAGGCTCAGCGTGTTGCCCTCGGTGCCTACCGCTAGCAGCCTCGCATCCGGGCTGAGCGCTAGGGCCGTAATCGCATCGGGGCTCTGATAGATCGTATCTGTCGTGATGGACCGGTCGAGGGCCCACACTTTGACTGCACCGTCTTCCCCACCGCTCACGATATGTAACCCCGCCGGGTGCATAGCCAATGCCGTTATCCGTCCTTGCCCCGCTGGAATTGTCTCTATCAATTCACCACCGGGTAACTGCCACAGCCGTAGGGTGCCATCCCAGCTAGCGCTGGCAAACCGCTGCCCCGTTGCGGTGAGTCCGAGGGCACTGACGCGGTCCTGGTGCTGGGTTAGCGTCGCCTGTCGCTTTAATGTTTGGGTATCCCACAGGGTGATGATGCCCTCGCCGCCAGCGACGATGAGTCGGGAAGGTGCGATCGCAACCGCTGACGGCAGCCAGCTCTGGCGAGGCAGCGTTCTTTGTAGGGTGCAGCTTTTGGCATCCCATATCTTGGTGGTGCCATCGTAGCTAGTGCTGTAAAGCTGCCGACCGTTCGGGGCAAAACACAGCCCACTCACCTGGTCACAGTGGCCCTGTCCCCACAGATGCCATCCCCGGCGGGGCTTAAAGGTGTAAACCGATGCCCCATCCGCCAATCGCCATAGCGAAACCGCACCCGCCGCATTCCCCGTGGCAATGAGCCCGCCGTTGCTGACCGCCAACGCGTGAGCAATGCCCAGGTTCGCGATTTGATACTGCCGCTGCCAGGGCTGCTCCGACTGCTTGGGTAGCGCATCCGGTTGTGGTTTGCGAGCCAGCGGCGGCAGCCGCAGTAGCGGGTTCGTCGGTCGGTTCAGCACTTCAAGGGCGGCGGCAGCCGTGGCAATGCGATCGCGAGGAGAACGCACAACCAAGCCATCTAAAACTGCGCCCAGCCGATCCCCCACTGGCTCGGTCAAAAAGTTACGCCAGACCCACTGATCTTCGCTGACCGAGTACAAATCAAACGGCGGCATCCCCGTCAGCACGTGCAAACAAGTCACCCCCAGACTGTACAAGTCGCTGGAAAACCCGGCCTTCCCCATCGCTTGCTCGGGGGCTACATACTCAGCACTGCCGATCACCGTCACTGACCGGCGCACCGCGACCTTCGCCGCCCCAAAATCGACCAGCACCGGTAGCCCGCCCCTCGGCATCACAATATTCTCGGGTTTGATATCCCGGTGAATGATCCGAAAGCTGTGGACATATTCTAAGACGGGCAACAAATCTCGCAGTAGCCCCTCGACCCGGTCGGCCCCCAGCGGCCCTACCTGTTCAAGCACCTGCGCCAGAGTCGGCCCGGCCACGTATTCCTGCACCAGCAGCGGCCCGTAGCCCTCTCCGGCATCCTCAATAAACTCAACTAAATGCGGAATCTGCGGATGCCGCCCCAGCTTTTCCAGCTGCGTCGCCTCTTGCTGAAAACGCGCCAGCGCCCCCGTCGCAGCATCCCCCAGCAGCTGCTTTAGCACCACCCGCTGCTGGTGTGGGTCCTCTCCCAGAACCGTACGCCCAAATCCGCCCTGGCCCAGTACCCGCAGACCGCAATATCGGCCCAAAATCCATAGCGAACGCCCACAGCCAGCACACACCTTCGCATTGTCTGCATTCACTGGCTGCGGGCAGCGCCAGTTTAAGCACTGCCTCACAAAATCACGACCTCATGTGGGAACGGCCTCACCCGGTCTTAATCTGGCCCATTTGCCCATTTCTTCAGCAAAGCTATCGCAGCCTACCACGTCATACTCGAAGCCAAACTCGCCCGACTGCACGATGCGGTTGGCCTCGACACCGACCTCCGGCAGCATGATGTTGGCATTAATGGTCGGGTTCTCGGGCATAAAGTCGGGCTGTTCGGTCAGGTGCAGCTGCTGATGATTCGTTTCCACCTCGTGGTAGGTCATACAGCGGTCAACATAGTGACAGTTTATGCAAATACACATAAGCCCAGTCCCGAAATGCTTTTTTCAACTCTAACGCAACTTTCTATGAGCCCTTCTCAGGGGTTCGGTCAATGTTGCAAAATGAAAAGCTGCGCCTGCGCCCGCCCCCACCTCTTCTAGAAATGGGATAGGGGAACGGAAACTGCCTACCCCTTGTTAAGCAACCTGCTTTGTCCTATCCCCAACCGTTGCCCGCCACCGCCCATCCGCTCAGACCCCAAAGCTGGCCCTTCGACGCGGACTTGCTACCCCCCACGGCCCACCTTGTCGGTGGCAGCGTCCGCGATGCGCTGCTGCACCGCCAGGCCGACTACCTAGATCTTGACTTCGTACTACCGGCCCAGGCGATTGAAACGGCCAGCCGTATTGCCAAGTGCTATCGCGCCGGGTTTGTCGTGCTAGACGCCCAAAACCAAATTGCCCGCGCGGTCTTTGACCAGGCCACCATCGACTTTGCTCAGCAGGTCGGCCCCACCCTCGAAACCGACCTGCGGCGGCGTGACTTTACCATCAATGCCATTGCCTACCATCCTTCAACCGATCGGCTCATCGATCCCCTGGGCGGCATCGCCGATCTCAAGCAGCAGACCCTGCGCATGGTCTGCCACGAGAACCTGGCCGAAGACCCCCTACGACTGCTGCGGGCCTACCGACAGGCCGCTCAGCTGGGCTTTCGCATTGACGACACCACCCGGGCCACCATTCGAGAACTGGCCCCGCTGCTCAAAACCATGGCAGCCGAACGCGTCCGCCACGAGTTAGATGCCCTGATTAGTAAGCCTACCGGTACCCGCTGCCTACAGATGGCCTACCAAGACGGGCTACTAGCCGACTGGTTGCCCCATCTGAGCGCAGTGCACTTTAGCCACCTCACAGCAATAGACAAGGCCTTAAACGCGTTTGCCCCCTATGCCGACTATTGGCAGCATCTGCACAGCTGGCCTCAAACCGTTCCACCCGGTCACTACCGGAGCTGGGTCAAAATCGCTAAACTCTCACAGCTGCTGCCCGCTGATGAGGCCACAGCGGAAACGTGTCTGGCTCAGCTCAAATACAGCCGCAACGAAACCCAGGCCGTCCTCAAGGTGCTGCAGGCTCAGCCCTCTATCGATCTGTTGTTAAAAGCGACTCCAACCCGTGAACAGCTGTTCTTCTTCTTTAAATCGGTAGGGCTCAGTTTTGCTGCAGTGTCTCTGGTTGCGGCCGCTCAAGGCTGTTCTTTTGAAACGCTGCTGCCGCTGGTCAAACGCTATCAAACACCGAGCGATCCCTTAGCACACCCCAAACCCCTGCTGACCGGACGGGAGCTAATGCAGCAGCTCACCTTGAAGCCTGGCCCCGAGATTGGCCAGCTACTGGCTGCAATAGAACAACAGCAGGCCAAGGGAACCCTGACATCGGCAGCCGCCGCTCTTGAATGGGCAAAGGCGTGGCAAACGTCCAGAGCCTCGACCGATCAGAAGCCGTAAGTACACTTCACCCAGGGGGAGCCTCCATTCACCGCTTCGACAGCATCCAGGCAGGTTTTTCAGCATTTCCTGCAGCTACTGTATGCGCTGCTCACCCTATCCAAAAGCCATCTGAGCAGGCCACCTCAGCGCTCCTATCAGCCCTCCCATTCACCCTATGTCAGGGAATATTCATCAACATATCTGTTTATTTCAATCTGTAGCTTGCAATACGATTCGTAAAACTGTAAAACATTAGTAGTTGCATCCCCAAGGAGCCGAGAGCATCTCAGCTTCTTACCAACAGATCAGAACAAAACAGATTTTAATGCTCGGGATTTGACCGCTAATCGATATCAGGGGCCGTTTATAGCAGTCACGACACAGCGCTCAAATTCCTTTGAAAAAGCACTTCCCTACATCGCTGCCACCTTGAGCACTTAGGGCCGAGGTATTGCTCCCATTCTGCGCTTATCACTGCCAACTGCACCTGTGCCAACCCCCTGTTACCAGCCCGTGGCTGGTCTTTTACCATGACGATGCCAGATACTCATCTCACTGCACTCCTTAGTCAGCACACGCTCCAAAGTGATGATCTGCTACTCATTTGTGAGCTGGCCAATGTGGACGGCATTGAAAATCAGATTGACAGCTGGAGCTTTGAGCAGTTTTTTGGGTTAGCGGTGTACCTGTTCGTCACCACCGAGTCGTCTCATACTCGGCGGCAGCTAGCGCAGGTACTGCCTAAGTTTGGTAGTCGCACAGTGCTGTCGCTGGTTAAAATTTTGCACCAGCATCAGCTACCGACCGAGCTACGGCTGCTGGCACTACAAAGCATCGAAAAGATTCCACCCTACGCACTCACCTACGGGCTGACCCAGGTGCTGGAAACCGACAACACCTTTGAGCCCTTTGTCCTGCGTACGCTGGCAAGCCTGATTCACGAGCGAGACGAGTCAATTTTGCTGCTCCTATCGCAGCTGCTGACTCAAGAACACTGGCATGCGCTAGAGCCACGTCTGCTTGAGCGGCTACCCTATGACGAGGCCATTGCTTTCGATCCCTCCTTACTCACAGAAGACGACAATGTAGAGTCGTCCGAATCGACAGATCGGCTGACCATCGTACATGACGCTGCCTACGCGGCCTGATGGATAGCGGCTACCACACTTTGCAACCGCACTTCACAAACGATTTCGCGCTTTTACTCGCAGGTAGTCCTCGATCAGCGGTTCGGTAATCTGATCAGCTGGCGCGTCTAGCACCAGCACGCCGCTCTGTTTGAGCTTTAAAAAAGCAGCCTGGCGTTGGCTGAGCAGGTCTAAGGCAACGGCACGGCTGTAGGCGGCGGCCACCTCAGTTTCAAAGTGGTTGGCGCTTTGGTCGACTTTCGGGTCGCGCAAGGTCACGCAGAAGGGCAGGTGGCGAGATTTGAGTCGAGTCAGCGCTGTCAGCAGCTCGGCAGAGGCCGTCTGATCGACAACATCGGTGATGACCACGACCAGTGCCCGGCGGGTCTGCTGGGTAGCAACAGTGGTAACCGCTCCCAAGTAATCCGACTCTAGCAGCGTCGGCTGAATCGGCGTGAGCTTTTCAATCAGCTTTTGCAGATGTTGTTTGCCCCCAACCGGCGGTATCCAGGTGTGCATCTGCCGGTCGAATACCCCCACGCCCACCTTGTCGCCCCGGTGCAGCCCAGCCAGCGCCAGCGAAAGGGTGGCATTCAGCCCCCAGTCAAACCGAGCCAAGTCCTTCACCTGGGCGGTCATCAGACGGCCCCGATCGAGCAACACGATCAGCGTTTGCTCTCGCTCCGGTTCTAACACCCTCACCAGGGGAGCGCTGCGACGAGCGGTCGCCTTCCAGTCGATAAAGCGAGGATCGTCGCCGATGCCGTACTCCCGCAGCTCTGCAAACTCGGTACCAACGCCTAGACGCTGCCGTTGCCGGACGCTGCCGGTGGATTGGATAGCGAGCTTGACCGATAGCGATCGCAACCCCACCAGGTCCGGATACACCGCGACCGTTTGCGCTTGGGGCACGGTCCAGCCACGCCAGGCCAAACCCAGCGGGCCGCGCTGCCGGACCTGCAAATCACCCCACTTAAACTCGCCCCGCTGCTGGGGATGCACCGTGTAGGTCAAGGTCTGGGCGGTATTGGCGGGGCTCAGTGCCCGTAGTGGCATGGCCGTGGTGTCGAAGTTATCGAACTCGGCGGGAAGACGGTCATAGATCTGCAGGTCTGCCGGAGCATCGTGAGCCCGTAGAGTAAGGCTAACCAAATTGTCTCGCCCGATGGACAGCCGCTGCAGGGGCTCTCGGATAATCTCGGGACGGCGGGACGGAGCGACCCGCAGCCCATCGACCAGCATCAGCAGAAGAACGCCGCCGTCAAACAGCAACATCGGCCACAGCACAGTCCCCAGCGAAGCCGCCTCCGGCGACAGCCCGTTGAGGGCAGCGGCGATCAGGCCACCCATCGCTAGCAATCCATAAACGCGTGAAGTTGGCGTCATTACAGTTATCTCTCTGGCTCTCTAGCGAGGAACGGGGACCTGTTCAAGGACTGAGGCAATGACTGCGTCGGTGGTCAGCCCATCCAGCTGGGCCTCGGGCCCTAGCATCAGCCGATGACGCAGCAGGGGCAACGCCACTGCCTTGACATTATCAGGGGTCACGTAGCCTTGACCTTGCAGCCAGGCGTGGGCCTTGCAGGCCTGTAGCCAACTCACCGCAGATCGGGGCGACGCCCCCAGCGATAAATCCGGAGACTGTCGCGTTTTGCGCACCAGCGCTAACAGGTAATCGAGAATATTCTCTTTTATCGTGATCTCATTTACTGACTGACGCGCTGCCAAAATCTCTTCGACCTGAGCAAAGGCCTGCAGCTGCTTGATATTGAGCCGCTTCGCACTAAAGCCCGCCTGGGCGTTAAGCAGCATTTGTTTCTCTGCCGTCAGGGCCGGATACTCAACCACCAGCTTAAAGAGAAAGCGATCGAGCTGGGCTTCGGGAAGCGGATAGGTGCCCTCAAACTCAAGCGAATTCTGGGTTGCGATGACCCAGAAAAAATCCGAGAGACTATAGCCTGTACCATCTAAAGTGACCTGCTGTTCTTCCATCGCTTCGAGCAGCGCAGCCTGGGTTTTGGGCGGGGTGCGATTGATCTCGTCAGCGAGCAAGACCTGAGTAAAAATAGGCCCTTTCTTAAGCGTAAAGCTACGGGTGTTGAGATCGAAAACGTTAGTCCCCAAAATGTCCGAGGGCAGGATATCCGGCGTTAGCTGAATGCGACAGAACTCAGCCTGTATTAGCTTTGCCAGGGCCTTGACGGTCAGCGTTTTGCCTGTGCCAGGGACGCCCTCTAGAATGACATGACCACCGGATAGTAGGGCAATCAGCAGCTGTTCGATGACATCTGATTGACCGACGACGACCTGGTTAAGCGTTTTGCCAATTTGTTGAATACGATTCTGGAGTTCACTCATGGGTGTACGAGCTGCGGAGAGCCAATTTTTTTGATGAAGGGTGGACACGAATCAGGCAGAACACGGACACAGTTATGATTTAGCCATCTTACGATTTGGCCATCTGTTGACGAATGGCTCGGAGCTGGCCTAGCCAGGTACTAAACGATTTGTCAGCTGCCTGACGCTGGACCTGGGGCGGTCTGAGTAACGGTTTCAGTGCGGCTCCGCTTTGCCCTGTTTGCTGAATCCAGGCTGTCGTCAGCGTTTTATCGTCAATTGGCGTCTGCCCCAGGCCCAGCTCACGCTGCAGCTTTTGCCGTTCGGCGCGGGCAATCAGATTAGCGACAAAGGCATAGCTATTGGCCTTACGCAGTACGCCTGCCAGAGCGTCGATGTAGGCCTGACTGTTATCGACCTTAGGCGCTTTGAGCGTGGCCAGCGTGCCCGCTCGCCGATTTTGCGCGAGTAAAAAGACAACCAGCAGTACGCTCGACTGAATCACGACTACCGCCACTGGCGTACTAGACAGGTACTGGCCCCAGCTACCCGCCACTTCTTCAATGACCACGTCAGCATCTTTGTAGCCGTGCAGGTATTCGTCGATCCAGACCGTGCCGGATGGGCTCTCAGCGATCAGCGCAGTGAAGAAATCGTAGTTACCAGGCGCATCTCGATAGGCATTGGCCGCCAGGTGCGGCGTGGTGGCGAAAACAAGGGTACCGGGGTCGGTGTTTTCTCGCCAAACGACAGCCCCATACGCGTCATTAAGCAACCGAGCGCGATTGCCGGTCAAATCACGCTGGCGGCGACGGGTATGAATCTCGACCTTGCCCTGGGGGCTATCCTGTAGGGTTTTAAACTTGGCTTCGCTGACGGGCTGACGGACACCTAGAGAAATGACTCGGTTGCCCGCAGCCAACCACTCGTCCAGCCAGTCTTCGTCTGAGTACACGCCCTCAGCCACAATGCGAGATACGTTACCCGAGAAAATGCGCAGCAGCGTTTGCCCCCCGGCTTCACCCTCAGGCAAAATTTCCTCGATGGGGCGCTGCCAGCGCTGTAGAGTGATTCCCTGCTCAATTGCCGTTTCGTACCAGCCTAGATACCCTTCCGGCGCGCGGCTGTAGGTAGAGCCGCTGGTCTTACGACCGCTTTCGGGGGCCAGCACCATTAGCAGCAGGCACAGGACACCCAGCGCCATCAGTCCTATCCAGACGCTACGCCGGGTCATGCGTTATCAATCTCCTGGTAGGCCCGACGACAGCGCTGCAGATTTTCAGCGGTAAGGCGGTCGTCGCTAAAGTGGCTCCGTTCGTGGGTACGAATGAGGAGTTGGTAGGGGCGGGGCTGGCTGACCTGATCGAGCCGATCAAGATATTCGCGGTCGGTACGGCTAGACAAGGCCGGAATCCAGCCGCGATCGCTGAGCTTTTGCAGGGCTGCCATATACAGGGCACGGCAGGCCCCAGGCCAGTCGCCAGCCTGCTCTAGGCGTTTGGCCTCACGTAGCCATTCGGCGACGGTTCGCTCCGGCTCGGTCGCCGTGATGGGCGTGAGGGTCGCGGCAGGAACGGGATCTACGCGGTTTGCCAGCAGATAAACAATCACCTGATAAATAATCCACGCCAGAAACAGCGCCGTTGCCGTGACCGCGAACCATAGCAGCAATGTCCCCACCCACGCGGGTAGGGCAAAATCGGGGGGTGGCTCGTTTGAGGGTTCCTGGCCTGACAGCAACAGCTCAATCCACTCGCCCAGTCGCTGCGTCATCAGCCGCACCTGCCAACCCAGGGTCGAATTTTGGACGGATTCAACAGCTATCGATTCGGCGGTCATGGCGTTGTGTTGGTGTAGCCTCTCACAAGGAGAATCGCACCCAAAAAACTATCTGACTAACATCTGACTAAACTGAGCTGGGCATATCACAGCCCGCAAGCGCCCCAATTATAGGCACTTATCTCACCCACCGACTCCGTAGCTTCCCTACACCCTCAACGTCAGGGGATACTGACCACTGCCCAAAATTGGACATTTTTCTTTATCAAATGAAACAAATCACAATCGTAAAGTTGACCTGATTCAAATCAATCGGCATCTTTAATGGCAAGGAAGGCCCATGCAGACTGAGCATCTCCTCAGCTTTGCAAAGCCCGGTACATCGAGCACTCGGTCCGTACAACAGTACGATGGCCAGTTTAAAATAAACGCCCCCGACAATAAGTCATACCGTATCGCTGAATATGGCTAAATCTGACAGTCTCCGGCCCTCCGACGCCCCGGCTAGATTGCCCACTAATTCGCTGAGCCTCATCCAAAATCCGCTGCCTTGGCTGCAGGCTTTTTGGAAATTTTCTCGGCCCCATACCATTGTCGGCACCAGCCTCAGCGTAGTGGGGCTATTTGTGATGGCCTGGGCCGCCCGGCATCCGTTTGGGGCGAATCCCGGTACGCTGCATATCTGGCGGGGCGTGGCCGCCATGCTGCTGACCTGGCTGGCCTGCCTGTGCGGTAACGTTTACATCGTTGGGCTCAACCAGCTCGAAGATGTGGACATCGATCGGGTTAATAAGCCCCATCTGCCCATCGCCTCGGGCGAATTTTCGCGATCGCAAGGTGTCCTACTCGTAGCACTCGCCCTGACGGCTGCCATGACCCTGGCCGGTCTTTCCCAGAGCCTCTATCTGATCGCCACTATTTGGATTAGCGTCGCGATCGGTACCGCCTACTCGCTACCGCCGATTCGACTCAAGCGGTTTCCCCTATGGGCCTCAATCTGCATCCTGGCCGTGCGCGGTGCGGTGGTGAACTTGGGCATCTATCTACATGCTTCGCACCAGCTGGGGCTGCTGCCTGTAGTCCCGTTACGCGTATGGGCACTGTCGCTGTTTGTACTGATATTCAGTTTCGCCATCGCCATTTTCAAAGACATTCCCGACATTGAGGGCGATCGCCTCTACGGCATCAAAACCTTTAGCCTGCAGCTGGGGCAGCAAAGCGTCTTTAACCTGGCTCGCTGGGTATTAACCGCTTGCTACCTGGGCATGATTGCGGCCATCCCCTTTTTGACCGGAACGAATCCCATCGTCTTACTGGTTACCCACGCTGCAGCGCTCATCGTCTTCTGGCAGCAGAGCCATCGCGTCCACCTCGACGGCAGTACGGGTACAATGTCTTACCCCGATTTTTATCAGTTCATCTGGAAGCTGTTTTTTGTTGAGTACCTGATTTTTCCAGCGGCGTGTTTGCTAGGCTAAATCCATGCTTCGCCTCACTGAAATCAAGCTCCCGCTCGACCATACCGACGCCGATCTACAAACCGCTATTCTCAAAAAGCTGCGGATTGAGGCATCGGACCTGAACAGCTATACCGTCTTTAAGCGCAGCTATGACGCCCGCAAGCGGGGAGCCATTGCGTTGGTCTACATCGTTGATGTAGACACGCCTAAAGAGAAACCGCTGCTCAAACACTTCAAAAAAGATCCCCATATCTATCCCACACCGGACATCCGCTACCGCTTCGTCGCTAGCGCACCTGAGTACTTAGAACACCGGCCTATCGTCATCGGCTTGGGTCCCTGCGGTATGTTCGCCGGATTGCTGCTAGCGCAGATGGGGTTTCGCCCCATCGTTATTGAACGAGGCAAACCGGTACACGAGCGCTCGGTCGATACGTTCGGATTCTGGAGCAAACGCAAGTTCAATCCCGAGTCAAACGCCCAGTTTGGCGAGGGTGGCGCAGGAACCTTCTCCGACGGTAAGCTGTATAGCCGCATCAAAGATACCGACTATCGCGGTCGGAAAGTGCTGACCGAGCTAGTTGAAGCCGGTGCTGTCCCTGAGATTCTCTACATCAACAAACCCCACATCGGCACCTATCGCCTGGTCAAGATTGTAGAGAACATGCGCAACACGATTACCCAGTTAGGCGGTGAGATTCGCTTTCAGCAACGGGTGGTCGATCTAGACGTAGCAAAGGTGGGCCCTGAACAACAGAGGGTGCGCGGGGTCACCCTCGACAATGGAGAATACCTGCGCAGCGACCATGTGGTACTTGCCGTCGGACACAGCGCCCGCGACACCTTTGAGATGCTGCATGAGCGCGGCGTTTACATTGAGCCCAAGCCTTTCTCCATCGGCTTTCGGATTGAGCATCCCCAACCGCTGATTGACGCGTCTCGCTTTGGCGACCAGGCGGGCCATCCCATTCTCGGCGCAGCCGACTACAAACTGGTGCACCACTGCAGCAATGGCCGGTCGGTCTACAGCTTTTGTATGTGTCCAGGCGGACAGGTGGTGGCGGCCACGTCAGAGACCGGGCGGGTCGTGACCAACGGCATGAGTCAGTACGAGCGCAGCGGCAAGAATGCCAACAGCGGCATTGTCGTCGGCATCACCCCGGCAGACTATCCTGACCATCCCCTGGCAGGGATTGCCCTGCAAAGAGAACTAGAAGAACGCGCCTTTACCCTGGGTGGTGGTACCTATGAGGCCCCAGGACAGCTGGTGGGAGATTTCCTAGCAGGGAAGCCTTCGACTAAACTGGGCAGCGTTAAACCCACCTACCGACCGGGGGTGCATCTCTGCGATCTGAGCCCTAGCCTGCCAGACTACGCCATTGATGCCATTCGCGAAGCCATTCCCGAGTTCAATCAAAAGATTCCTGGGTTTGCAATGCCCGACGCGGTACTAACCGGCGTCGAAACCCGCACCTCATCCCCCATCCGAATCAAACGCGGTGATGACTGCCAGAGTTTAAATACCAGGGGTCTCTATCCGGCAGGGGAGGGGGCTGGCTACGCGGGTGGCATTCTCTCGGCAGGCGTAGACGGCATCCGAGTGGCGGAGGCCGTCGCGCTCAGGATGACTGCCAGTTCAGCCCAAGTGGCGTAACAGAGGATATCCCATAGCGCTTTTGACTATTGCCAATCTCTAAATCATTAAGGCTCAGCTACCCAATAAGAACAAGCCTAACATCGTTACACTGTTCCAGGCGCTGTGTAACAGCATCGGCGCTAACAGGTTACGAGACCGTACGTAGACAAATGCCAAGATAAACCCTAGGGTCATCAGCGGCACCACCTCAGATAGGCTCAGATGCGCTGCTGCAAAGATGAAACTACTCAACAGCATCGCCCCCCAAACGGGCATGTAGCGCGTTAGCGACGGCAGCAGAAAGCCCCGAAAGAGAAACTCTTCAAACAACGGTGCGGCGACAGCGGCAGTCAGAAAAAAGATAATCAGCGCGATGGGATCGCTTTCTTCGACAACGGTTTGCAAAAGGGGATTACTGCCGCCCTGCCCCTGCCAGAACTGCTGGTTGAGAAACGAAACGCCGAGCATAATGGGCAGCGCTGTCAGGTAACCACCAATGCCCCACAGCGGCCAGCGGTCAAATAGCTTGAACCGAAACCAGCCCTCAGGTAGCGGGCGAAACGCCCGAATCGAAAAGAACAGAACCGCAATGCCGCTGGCGGCCATCAGCACATAGTAGGACATGGAGAAGAGCGCCCGTCCTCGGCTGGTGGTCGCCAGTGCGCTGACGCCCAATCCGCCCAGCACCAGCGGTAGTAAAAACTGCCCTACAAAGAAGAACCCTACCATCATGACCTGCCAGGTCGTCTCCCCACCCCACGGCACCCGCCAGGCTTCAAGCTTTTGGGCCAGCAGCGATTGCTTACGCTGGGAGAACCATTGCACGGCTAAAAGCAGCAGCAGCACAACGCCAATGACGCCCCCAATCGACGGCAGCAGACTAATGGCCACCAGCTTGAGCAGGGTGGTTTGAGCGGTCACCTGCTCTTGCTGAGCCAGCTGCTTGAGGTCCGGCGTCTGACTTTGCTGAGTGTACAGCTGCTCTAAAGCGCGATTACGAAACCAGCCATCCAAATTTTTTTGCAGTACGGTTTCGGCTTCAGGGAGGGGGTTGCCCTGCCAGGTCGAACTGAGGATGGTCGCAGTCGCCGCTAGGGCTGAGGGGGTATCAGCGCTGTCCGCCACGGCCTGCCAGCGCGCTAGGGCAGCCTCAACATCAGACTGTTCGGCGGCCAGCAGTCCTAAGCGAATCTCCATTCGGGCCAGCAATGCCTGTTGCTGGCTGATAACTTGCCGGATCTGGCTGGTTGATTTGGGGTCGGGAGCCGCTTCGCGGGTGGTCAAGGTGGATTGCGATCGCACCAGCGTTTGCGTCGCTTCATCCTTGAGCGCTTCATAGTCTTCCATCACCGACGACAGCGGCGTCTGCCCTAACAGCGCCGCTCGGACCCGCTGCTGATCGGTTTCGGACAGGCCCTCGCCCTGCCACTCGCTAGCCTGCAGCAGCAGGTTGCTTTGGTAGAGCTGCAACTCGCCGGTTACCTGGGGCTGCTGCCAGCTGCTAACCAGTGAGGTGCCCATCACCACCAGCACCAGCGCTGTAATAATCGATAGGGCAGCGCGTTTGATGGCAATCCAGCTCATGGGCAGGGGCAGTCTCCAAAGGGGGCTTTTTATTATCGCATTTCTGCCTGGGTCAGGGGAGTGCGCCGCCTTGCTCACCCCCACCTGCTTGCCCTTGACGGGCTTCATCCCTGTGCTCAAGGCAGGGCAGCATCACGGTAAAGCAGCTGCCCCGCCCGGGCTGACTGGTGACGTCAATGGTCCCTCGGTGCCCCTTTACGGCCTTGAGCACGATATGCATGCCCAGCCCCAGACCGCCAATTGCCCCCACGTTGGTTGCCCGTGAGAAGGGATCGAAAATATGCTCAATAAAGGCAGGCGGCATGCCAATGCCGTTGTCTTTGACGGTCAGGCAAATGCGATCGCACTGACAGTCGAGCTGGACCGCTATTTTTCCACCCCCTTCGGCCTGCCGCGAATACTTGATGGCATTAGAGATCAGGTTATTGACCACATGGTCAATCAGGCGCAAGTCCAGCCAGCGGTGGCTCGCCCCGCCATTCGGCGTAAAGGTCAGCGCCTGGCCGTCGGCCAGTACTGACTGAAACGCCTCAACGCGCTCACGCATCGCCTCGACTACTTCAACCCTTTCAGGCTGAAACGGCAGCTCATCACGGGCGATCTGCTCAGTGGTCATCACCTGCTCAAGCTGGTTAGTCATCTGCTGAATTGACGACCGAATCTGCTGAAAGTGCTTTTGCTTACGGGCTTCTGTGAGTCGCTCGCCATATTGACGAACGATCTCTAGGGAGGCCAACATCACACTCAGGGGCGTGCGTAAATCGTGAGCCAGCATGGCATAACACTGGGATTTGAGGTCATTGAGCCGCTTCTCTTCGACCATCAATGCCCGCCAGCGCTCGTCTTCCTCCTTTCGGGCTAGCGCCATCTCCAACGCCGATTTGATGTCTTCCAGCTTGGCAGGCTTGGTCAGATAGCCATAGGGTCGGGTCGCGGCGGCCTTGGCCACCGTACTGTCGTCACTAAACGCCGTCAGATAAATGACCGGGATGCGATACTGCAGCATTAGCCGGGCCGCATCAATGCCGCTGGTAGGCCCCTTCAAATGAATGTCCATCAGGACCAAATCGGGCGGCTGTTGCTGCACGGCCGCCATCGCCGCCTCAGCATTTTTGACAATCTGGGTGATGGTGTAACCCAGCTGCTTAAGGTTGTCGGCCAGATTGTGCGCGCTGATCAGCTCATCTTCAACGATGAGAATTTTGGCCGACGTCGTCTCGGCTACTCGAACAGGGGTTGCAAGTTCAGTCATCGTCAACATCCTTACCCATACGCCAAAATCCCACCAGAAACTGAGTCACCCGACTATGATGACTGCAAAAAGGTAGCCAGCGGTGGTTCCGTCGATTGAAACGTCAGGTGTACCTGCGTCCCCGGGGGAGAGGTGACCGACAGATGCCCATCGAGCTGCTCAGCCAGAATGGTTACCAGCCGTAACCCTAATGACGATTGACTCATCGTCTGAAAGCTATCGGGCAGCCCCACCCCGTCATCGCAAACCGACAAACATACCTGATGGCGCTGACGTTTGAACCCAACCGTGACCGTCCCCCGCTGCGTCCCTGGAAAGGCGTGCTTAAGCGCATTGGTCAGCAGCTCATTGACCACCAGCCCCAGCGGAATGGCCAACTCCAAGCTGACCAAAATGGGCTCGCTCTCTAGGACAACTCGAACCCGACTGGCGGGCGCATCCGTCATCGAAAAAAAGTGACTCACCAACGTCTGCACATAGTCTGAAAACCGAATCTGCGAGAGCTGCTCTGAACGGTACAGCTGTTCATGAATCAAGGCCATGACCTGCAGCCGACGCTGACTGTCCAGCAGGCTCTCGCGCAGCTGCGGATTGCGCAGCTGACGGGTATGCATCTCTAGCATGCTGTGCACCACATTCAGGTTGTTCTTGACCCGATGGTGAACTTCTCTGAGCAGCACTTCTTTTTCGGCCAGCGAAGTTTTGATCTTGGCCTCGGCCTGTTTGAGATCGGTGATGTCAGTAATGACACCATCTAGATAGCAAATGCGCGCCTGGGCATCTGTCCCCCAACGACCCCGCTCTAAAATCCAACGCTGCTGCCCCGCCGGGGTAAAGATGCGGTACTCGACCTGATACGGCTGGCCCACCGCATAGGCAGCACTCATCACCGTCTGCAGCATCAGCTGGTCGTCCGGTTCGGTAATGTCGCTCAGCTGTCGCCGCCCCTGATGTCTGAAAGCATCAATGTCATGACCGGTAATCGCCGCAATCTCTTCGCTGATGAACTCAACCGACCAGCCGGGCTCCAACCGAAAGCGAAAAATCACGCCAGGGACATTCAACACCAGATTTTGAAACTGCTGCACCTGCAAATCGCGGGCAATCTCAGCCTGGCGCCGCGGTGTACAGTCGAATAGCACCCCGTCCCAAATGGTTTCGCCCTCCACCGTACAGGACGGCTGGGCCGCAATCTGTAACCACTTATGCAGCCCCGAGCGGGTCACAAACATGCCCTCCCAGCTGAGGGAAGACAGGGTCTGAGCCGAGTGGGCCATCGCGGCTCTAAGGCGACTCAGGTCGTCGTTTGGAATGTAGCTCAGGACAGTTTCAAAAGAATAGATTTCACCCGGCTCCATTTCGAGGATCGAACGGCAGCGCGTGCTGATGTGGGTCATCAGTAGCTGGGCATCGGGCTGCTGCACGCATTGAAACAGCATGCCGGGAATGTTATTGGCCAGGGTCAACAGACGGGCTTCACGCTGCTGCAGCACCGCCTCTACCCGCTCACGGTACAGGGTTTCTCGCTGGAGCCGCTGATGCAGATCGTTGAGCTGTTGGTGGGTGTCAGCGGCGGTCGCCCCCAACTGGGATTGGCGCTCCCAGTAGCGCAGGCAAGACTGTAAAAACGGATAGCCAGACGCTGCGATCGCATCTAGCGACGGCTGAGCTAACAGCTGAGTCATCGCATGCTGGTGGACCGATAGCCAATCCGACGGCAGCATGCACTGCTGCTGGGCCTGCTGGTTGAGCTGCTCCACCAGCTTGATAGGAATCGGGCCAGGCGTCCGCAAATATTGGCTAAGGCCAGTCTGGTAGCGTTCTGCGAAAGTCTGGTCAGTCATGTTCACGCTTGTATGTAGCAATCGAAGCGAAGCACGACTGCGCATCATGGGGCTCCAGAGTCAATGGGTTCGACGCCTGCATAGTTCTCTAGCAAGGTGACACAGGCTATAGCCGCCACCAAGGTTTGTGCACAACAGCAGACCACTGGGCTCCAATATTCGACAATTCAGTGCCAGACCGGTTCTAATCACGATGGCTTACTGACCAACGTACAGCTTACAGAATGCACGGTATCCTCTGAATTCGCAAAACACCGGATCTTCTGAGAATGCTGCGTCAGTAAAAGCAACAGTGAGACAAGCGACTCTCTCCGTATATTTATTGATATTTACTGGCGCGTATTGACCGCCGCGAATTCTACCAATATGCACCCTAACCATATGCACCCTAAGACTTGGCCGCAGAGGCTGCAGAAGCTGATAGCGCCAGACACCCACCCGCCAAGCCGAAGCCAATGGCTGCCACACTCAACCCCAGCCCCGGTGGCACAGTCCCCAACCGCTGGGTGACCGTGCCAAACAGACTCATCGCCACCGCCCCGCCGCTGAAATATAGCCCCGTCCCCAGACCACTTTTGTGCGCCGGGACCATAGACAGCGCGAAGGGCAGGGTACCGTTTGAGACCAGGCTAAAGGCCACCCCTACCAAGACGGCCAGAAGCAGCACCTGATGCGCGGTCCCAGCTGTCAGTAATAGCCCACAGGCCATTGCCAGCCCCACCAGCCCCAACCCCATCGCCGGTCGGTTACCCAGACGCGTCGCCAGGGTCCCGCAGGGCAGAGCCGTCAGCGCTACAGTCACGAAGACAATCGCCAGCGCAGTTGTGCCCGGTGCGGTGCCCAATTCACCGTACTGCAGGGGCACAAACTGCAGCAGCAGTCGCAGCCCCAGGGCAACCCCCACGCCCACGCCAAAGATCAGCACCAGGTTGGGGAGCAGCCGTCGCCAATTGACTCGCTGTCCCAAGGGCTGCCCGAGCTGCTGTACCTGGGAAGTGCGCACGCTTTTGGCAGGGTTCAGCTGCCGCAGTACCAGCGCCGCCCCGAGCAGCACCCCCGAGCCAATCAAAAAGGTAATGCCCGGCCCCAGACTCAAAATCCATTCCCCCGCTAGGGGCGCCATTGCTCCGGTCACGCCGCCGACCAGAGTCAGCAAACTGGCCGCCTGGGGCAGCTTGCTCTCAAAGGCGTACCGTCCCAGCAGCGACAGCGCCGGACTTCGAAAGACCGTCATTGACAGCGCCCAAAGGACCGCAACGGCTGGCAGCAAAATTCGAAACGTCTGCCCGCCGAGCCAGAACGCCAGCGGGATACCCACGAAGCAGACCGCCGCTAGGATCATGCCCAAGGCCACCTGCGGAAACCGGCTCCCCACCCAGCGCTGGGTCTGGTCGGACAGGGACCCCATCAGCGGCTCCATCACAGCCGCTAACACATTTTCAATGATGAGCAGGACAGCCCCCAGCGCTTCCGGAAAACCCAGGCCGGTCAGTAGCTGAATCAGGTAGAGGTTATAGATGACCCAGGTCAGTGCGAGCGCACCCTGCACCGCTGCCAGACCCGTCACCTGAGCCCACAAAATTTTGCTGGATTTACTCATATGCGTTTTTTATAAAATTAGGCTGCTTGTAAGCGTGGGCCGAAGCCATACATGCTTATCCACAAAAAGGATGCCTCCGAATCCGAAGGCATCCTTCTAAGTGAACATTATTCTTTGCGAATCACCGCTTTGCGAATGAGACGCGTTATGAACTAGAGCGCCTTCGCCCGACTGACGACGTTGTCAACGGTGTAGCCAAACTTTTCGAGCACCGTACCGCCAGGAGCCGATGCCCCAAAGCGCTCGATGCTAATCATGTCGCCCTCAGTACCGTAGTAGCGGCACCAACCCTGGCTAATCCCGGCTTCGACCACCAGGCGCTTGGCAATGGACTTGGGCAGTACCGATGTCTTATAGGCGTCATCCTGGGCCTCGAACAGCTCCCAGGAGGGCATGGAAACCACCCGGACCTTCTTACCTTCGCCCCGCAGCCGCTCAGCCGCTTCGACGCACAGCTTCACTTCGCTGCCGGTGCCGATCAGGATGAGTTCCGCGCCGTCATCGTCGGAAAGGATATATGCTCCCTTGGCCACCGCGTCAATCGAGCTCCCGGTCAACTGGGGCAGCCCCTGGCGGGAGAAGGCCATCAGCGTCGGCGTCTTGCGGCTGGCAATGGCAACCTTGTACGCGCCGGAGGTCTCGTTACCGTCAGCGGGACGGATCACGGTCAGGTTGGGAATCGCCCGCAGAGAGGCAATGGTTTCCACCGGCTGGTGAGTAGGGCCGTCTTCGCCCAGCCCCACGGAGTCGTGGGTCATGACGTACATCACCCCCGCCTGAGACAGCGCCGATAGGCGAATCGCCGCCCGCATGTAGTCGGCAAACACCAGGAAGGTGGCGCAGTAGGGAATCAGGCCCGAGCTGTGTAGGGCAATGCCGTTGCAGATCGCACCCATGCCGTGCTCACGCACACCGAAGCAGAGGTTGCGATTCGCGTACTGGCCTTTCTGGAACTCGCCCGATAGCTTCAGCTTGGTGTTGTTTGACTTGGACAGGTCCGCCGAGCCGCCAATCATTTCAGGAATCACCGGCGCCAGCGCGTTGAGCGTGGCCTCGGAGGTCTTACGGGTGGCAATTGCCTTGTCTTCGGGGCTATAGGTGGGTAGCGCATCGGCCCAGTTCTCAGGCAGCTTGCCTGCCAGCATGCGCTCAAATTCAGCCGCTTCGTCGGCATACTTCGTGCGGTAGGTCGCCAGTACCTGGTTCCACTCCGCCTCAGCGCTGGCACCCTTGTCGACAGCCTGCCGATAACGGTTGAGCGCATCTTCAGGGATGACGAAGGGTGCGTGCTCCCAGCCCAGATTCTCGCGAGTCAGCTTGATTTCAGCGTCGCCCAGGGCCGCACCGTGAACGCCGGAGGTGTCGGCCATGTTGGGGGAGCCGTAGCCAATGGTGGTGGTCACCTTAATCATGGTCGGCTTGTCGGTCACCTTTTTGGCTTCAGCAATGGCGGTTGCGATCGCATCTAGATCCTCATTGCCGTCTTCCACGTGCAGCACATGCCAGCCATAGGCCTCAAACCGCTTACTCACATCCTCGGTGAACGCCACCTCGGTGGTGCCGTCAATGGAAATATGGTTATCGTCATACAGCGCAATCAGCTTGCCCAGCCCCAGGTGACCCGCCAGAGAACAAGCCTCACCCGACACGCCTTCCATATTGCAGCCGTCGCCCAGAATGACGTAGGTGTAGTGGTCGACCAGGGTGGCATCGGGCTTGTTGAAGCGAGCCGCCAGGTGCGCCTCGGCCATGGCCAGCCCCACCCCATTACAGATGCCCTGACCAAGAGGACCGGTCGTCACCTCGATGCCCGCAGTCTCAAAGTTCTCAGGGTGACCCGGCGTGGTCGAGCCCCACTGCCGGAAGTTCTTGATGTCGTCCATCGAGACGCTGTCGTAGCCCGTCAGGTGCAGCAGGGCGTACTGCAGCATGCAGCCGTGACCAGCAGACAGGACAAAGCGATCGCGGTTAAACCACTGGGGATTCTTAGGATTGTGCTTCATGAACTGGTCATAGAGCACAAACGCCATGGGGGCGGCCCCCATGGGCAGACCGGGGTGACCTGACTTGGCCTTTTCGACCGCGTCAATAGCTAAAAATCGAATCGAGTTAACACAAAGCGCTTCCAGCGATTGGGTTGCAACAGCCATGAGTTTTATCCGAAGGTGAACGCCAAAGATAATTGAAAGTGGGAATGGGCCAGCACCGGCCCCTGGTCAGGCTCTAAACCGAAGTTTCGAACCTGAAAATTCTGAATCAACAAGCCATGAACCCTTGTCCAGTCTGGCAATCAGCCAGACGATCGAGCAAATCTAAACTTTCTATTAGAATTTATAATAGGTCATAATACCTACTATTGTTTGTCGCGTATTTTCGTTCCTGGCAGCTTGATGACCAAGCGCCCTCCGTTACTCAGCCGTTATTTAGCCGTCTCTGCCCAGTACTTTTGGAAAACGAGCGTAACGTTATGCCCGCCAAAGCCGAAGGAGTTTGACAGCGCCACCTCGACCGGAGCCTGTTTACCCTGGTTGGGCAGATAGTTGAGATCGCAGCCCTCATCGGATGTCTCAAGGTTGATCGTCGGTGGCATAAAGTCATTGGCCACGGCCATCGCAGCAGCAACCCCTTCGATACCGCCGGACCCACCCAGCAAGTGACCGGTCATGGACTTGGTAGAGCTAATCGCCACCGAGTAAGCGGCATCGCCCAGCGCCTTTTTAATTGCGGCGGTCTCGGTAGGGTCATTGACCGGCGTACTAGTGCCATGGGCGTTGACGTAGCTCACCTGGTCGGCATTGATGCCCGCATCCTTCAGCGCCAGCTGCATCGCCCGGGCTGCCCCAGCCCCACCGGGAACAGGGGAGGTCATGTGGTAAGCGTCGCAGGTCATCCCGTAGCCAGAAATTTCAGCGTAGATGCGAGCCCCCCGGCTCAGCGCGTGGTCCAACGACTCTAGGACCAGAATGCCGCAACCCTCGCCGAGGACGAACCCATCGCGGTCTTTGTCGAACGGACGACTGGCATGCTCGGGGTCGTCGTTGCGGGTTGACATGGCCCGCGCCGAGGCAAACCCGGCCAGGGTCAGGGGCGTCACCGCCGACTCGGTACCGCCGCAGATCATCGCCTGGGCATACCCCTGCTGAATAATCCGAAAGGCATCTCCAATCGCGTTAGAGCCCGCCGCACAGGCCGTGACCGCACAGGAGTTGGGTCCCTTAGCCCCGGTATGAATGGCCGTCAGACCAGCGGCCATGTTGGCAATCATCATCGGCACCATGAACGGACTGCAGCGGCTGGGCCCCTTGGTCAGGTAGACTTCCTGCTGATCCTCCAAGACTTTGATACCGCCGACCCCAGAGCCGATCATCACCCCGATTTGCTCAGCGTTCAGATCGCTAATTTCAAGCTTGGCGTCGGACAGGGCCTGCTTGCTGGCTGCGATCGCAAATTGGGCAAACCGATCGGTGCGTTTGGCGTCTTTACGGTCGAGATAGGCCAGCGGGTCGAACCCCTTGACCTCGCCTGCGATCTGACACGCATGGCGACTGGCGTCAAACGCGGTAATGCGACCAATACCATTTTGACCTGTCTGCAGGCCGTGCCAATAGTCAGCCAGGGTATTCCCAATCGGCGTAATTGCGCCTAAACCGGTAATGACAACGCGTTTTCTTTCCAGTTGAGTCATGGTGATACAAACAATTGAGAGCAGCGCCGCCCAGGGACAGAGTTAGAAGCCATGCCACCCAAGGACAGGAATGACGCTTGGTCGATGGCCTACCAGCGCAGCAAAAGCTGATGCGGGTAGACAATGATGCGGGTAGACAAAACAGAGTTAGGGCAGAATCAAATCAGCAAAGCCCAGCCAGGTCCAACCCATTAGGCCGCCGACTTCTCTTTGATAAAATCAACCGCAGCCTGCACAGTCCCAATCCCTTCTGCCGCCTCATCCGGGATTTCAATGTCAAATTCTTCTTCCAGAGCCATTACCAGCTCAACGGTGTCCAGGGAGTCAGCACCGAGGTCATTGGCAAAGCTTGCCTCGGGCTTGACTTCAGCCTCTTCTACACCCAGTTGCTCAGCAACAATCTTTTGAACTTTTTCAAAAATGTCGTCTTGACTCATGATTCGATCGCTTTCCTTTCAAACAGCGGAGACAATTATCTAGCTGAGAAGCGCTTAAACGCAAAGCGTTGACCCCATCCGCCAGCGCCTAACCTGTAGACAAGCGGCACATTCGCTGACGGTCAGGCCACTCAACGCTACCGAGGCAGCGCTACCCACACTAAGTAACTTCCTGTAAACATGATTCATCTTACTGGAAAGCGGTCGCCTTACTTAGGAAGCGGCCTAACCGATCTGCTAAACGGGGCTATTATTACAATCCATAACTTTTTGTGGTCGAACTCAAAATCGCGGAAAACCTCGCTGATAGACTGTCCTGTAATTGGAGAACCCTGACCCTGCTCGATCTGCGCTTATTCTTAAGTCATCTCTCTGGTGGCAGTTGCTGGGTGGGATTGCCCTGCCAGCAGTCGTCAGCAGACAAGCTATGTGAGCCGGGTTACCTATAGCCAAAACCTTTAAAAATTGGAGCCTTCTCTCGATGTCTCACTCGGTCAAGATTTACGACACCTGCATTGGCTGCACCCAGTGCGTTCGCGCTTGCCCTACTGACGTACTAGAAATGGTGCCCTGGGATGGGTGCAAAGCGGGTCAGATTGCCTCTTCTCCCCGAACTGAAGACTGCGTTGGTTGCAAGCGTTGCGAAACCGCTTGCCCCACTGACTTTCTAAGCATCCGAGTGTATCTAGGCGCTGAAACCACGCGCAGTATGGGTCTGGCCTACTAGATTCTCACCCAGCTAATAGGTGGCCGCCTATTGGATATTTTTTGTCAGCTCTCGAAACGATTCAGTCTCCCCGTCAGCGATGGCGGGGATTTTTTTAGGTCATCAGTTTTTGTCAGGTTGGGGCATTCAGCATGGGGTCATCAAGAACGGGCGGCAAACTTGCGGACGGCAAACAGACTGCCGACTAGCCCCACGCCGCTCCCTAGCGCCAGCAGCGAGGTCGGCAGCAAAATGGCATGATCGGGGCTGAGCCGCAGGCCTGCTGCTAGAAACTGGACAAAGTCAGCCTGCTGGGCAGTCACCTGCCGCAAAAATTCGTGCAGGCCCAGCAGCATCCCCCAGGCAACCAGCGCCCCCACCACGCCAAAGGTCGCCCCCTGCAGGATGAACGGCAGATAAATCCAAACAGAGGTGGCACCCACCAGCTGCATCACCTCAATCTCGCGGCGGCGGGCCATCACAATCAGGCGAATAGTGGTAGTGGTCACTGCGATCGCAGTCAGGCTCAAAATGCCAATCACAAACAGGCTGGCCCACTGCAGCCCCTGATTGAGCTCAGCCAGCCGCTGCACGGCCTCGCTCACGTACAGCACTTCGTCCACCGTCGAGAGCTGGTTCAGGCGGTCGGCCACCGCAGGCACCGCTTCAGAGCTGTCTACTTTAACTTTGATCGCATCGACCAGCGGATTACCGTTGAGCTGGTCGGTGGCGCTCGTAATGTCAGAAATACTCAGTTCGTCCGCCAGCTGTTGCCAGGCGTCCTCTTTGGCAATGGGGGTCACCTGCACCACGTGGGGCAGCTGGCGGACTTCCTCGACAATGGTGACAGCAGACACGCCGCTATTGAGGTAAGCCGAAATCTCAAGCTGACTCCCGAACTGGTTCACCAGCGCTTCGACCTGCCAGGTCGCCTGCAGGCTGACGCCAAATAAAAAGAGCAGTACCGTCATCGTACTGACGGCAGCCCAGTTCATCCAGCCGCCCCGCTGCAGCCCTAGCAGGGTTTCCCGCAGCAGGTAGTCTGCTTTGGTTAGCAACTTAAACATGACGACGCCTTAGGTAAAGAGGGGAACTCGACGGTCAGGAATAGAGGGAACAGCAACTGGGGGATTGATGACCGTTTCGGGGCACCGCTTCTAACGCTCTCGCGGCTAAACGATCCGTAGAGAGGCTACCCATACGGTTAGGAACAGTTCAATAGTAATTCCCACATTGAAAAACTGCGCATTCCTGGTTGCGCGCCACACATTCCTGGTTGCGCGCCATAGTTTAGCGTGATTTACCGCCATTCATATATCACCCCCAATTACCGAGGCTCTATTGCTAGGATGGATTAGGGAGTATGCCTCCCCAGTCAGTTCACAGGATTTATTCACCACACCCGCATGGCCGCCGTAATCGAAGTCGAAAAGAAAAAGCTCAAAAAGCCGCCCCTCGCCGTTCATCATTTGGGTGACAGGGTACTGCGTCAGCCTGCCAAGCGGGTCTCGAAGGTTGACCAGAGCCTGCGTCAGCTGGTTACCGAGATGCTACAGACCATGTACAGCGAAGACGGCATTGGCCTGGCGGCCCCGCAGGTAGCGGTCAATAAGCAGGTCATTGTGGTAGATACGGACCCCGAAGATGCGGCCAACCGCCCCTTTGTGCTGATTAATCCCAAAATCACCAAATTCAGCCAGACCCAGTGCACGGGGCAGGAAGGCTGTCTCAGCATTCCTGGCGTGTATTTGGACGTTGTGCGCCCCGAAGCCATCGAAGTCACCTATAAAGACGAAAACGGTCGCCCCCAAAAGCTGAAGGCCAACGACTTGCTTGCCCGCGTCATTCAGCATGAAATGGACCATCTCAACGGGGTGATGTTCGTTGATCGGGTCGAGAATGCGATCGCACTCAATCAAGAACTACAGAAAAATGGTTTTTCGGCCAAGGATGTAAAGAAGGTAGACTGATCTCAGCCTTCCAACTGATGCCTTCCCCATAGCGCTTATGATGATGACCCCCAAGAGCGGCCTGTTTCTGGCTGGCACCTGTGTGACCGCTATCGCCGCTGTCGGTTGCGTATTCGAGCTGGCCTACGGCGACCCTGATCTGGGCGTTGGCCTGACCGGGCTGATTCTGGCGCTGTGCGTGCCCTTAACGATCGTCTTCTTTGTGGTCGCCGTCAAAGATACCAAGGCCAATCAGCAGTAGCCCCGGCTGGGGATGTCGCCATCACCGATCTCCTTTTCCGGGGTTTCCCCGATTTTGGGATCGGTCCCTTATTATTAAGAAATGTGTCCAACTCTCCCGGCATCGCGTCAAGGGGGAGGCAGAGCTAGTGCTAATGTATTAGTGCTGGCCTGTTGCCTTGCCCGCCTGCAGCAGTTATTGACGGCGTCCCATGCCCAAATCCAAAGCCTCCAAGACCGAATCCCCCGATCAGGCCCCGGCTCGGGCAAAGTCGAACGGCGCAGGTCCCCGCCAGTCCCAGTCTTCCCCCCGGTCTAAGGCAGCCACCAAGGCCCGTAAGACGCATCCCGGTACCCATCCCAATGGAGCAGCCCCCGTTAACCTCTCGGATGACCTGATTCGGATTCGCGGCGCGCGCCAGCACAACCTCAAAAACATCGACCTGGATATTCCCCGCAATCAGCTGATTGTGCTGACGGGCGTATCGGGTTCGGGTAAGTCCTCCCTGGCGTTTGACACCATTTTTGCCGAGGGGCAGCGCCGCTACGTCGAGTCGCTGAGCGCGTATGCCCGTCAGTTTCTCGGTCAGGTAGACAAGCCCGATGTCGATTCGATCGAGGGCCTGAGTCCGGCCATCTCCATCGACCAAAAGTCCACTTCCCACAACCCCCGCTCGACGGTGGGGACGGTGACTGAGATTTACGACTATCTGCGACTGCTCTACGGTCGGGCGGGCGAGCCCCACTGCCCGGTGTGCGATCGCAGTATCTCTCCCCAGGCCATCGATCAGATGATCGACCAGGTGATGGCGCTGCCCGATCGCACCCGCTTTCAGATCCTCGGCCCCGTTGTCCGGGGTAAAAAGGGCACCCACAAGAAGATGCTGTCGGCCCTAGCAGCAGAAGGGTTTGTCCGGGTTCGCATCGACGGCGAAATTCGGGAACTCAGCGACAACATCGAGCTAGACAAAAACAAAAAGCACGATATTGAAGTCGTGGTGGACCGCCTCGTCAAAAAAGACGGGCTGCAGGAGCGGTTGGCGGACTCGTTGAGCACCTGCCTGAAGCGGTCGGACGGGATTGCCGTGATCGACATCCTGGCAGACAAAAAAGCCGGTGCTGCCGCCAAAGCGCCGAGCGCAGCCGACGGCGAACAGAGTGGCGAAAAAAGTAACGTCATTCAAGGTCGTTTCGGGCAGAACGGCCAGGACCTGCCGATGGCGGCAGAGCAGGGCGGTCGGTACGGCGACCCCGAACTGCCGTCTGAGCTGGTCTTTTCTGAGAACTTTGCCTGCCCGGAACACGGCGCGGTGATGGATGAGCTGTCGCCCCGGCTGTTTTCGTTTAACTCGCCCTACGGGGCCTGCCCCCACTGCCACGGGCTGGGCAGTCTGAAAACCTTCTCGGCAGAGCTGGTAGTGCCCGATCCGAGCTTGCCGGTCTATGCTGCGATCTCACCCTGGTCAGAGAAAGACAACACCTACTACTTTTCCTTGCTCTACAGCGTCGGGCAGGCCTACGGCTTCGAAATCCAGACCGCGTGGGAAAGCCTGACCGACGAGCAGAAACACGTGGTCCTGCATGGGTCCGAAGACAAAATTTACATCGAGACCGACTCTCGCTACCGGGCACAAAAAGGCTATCACCGCCGCTACGAAGGCGTGCTACCAATTCTCGATCGCCAGTATCGCGAAAGTACGTCTGACACCTATAAGCAAAAGCTCGAAAAATATCTGGTTGACCAGCCCTGTGAGGTTTGCCACGGGGCTCGGCTCAAGCCCGAGTCGCTGGCCGTCCGCATCGGCCCCTATCGCATTGTCGAGCTGACTAGCGTGTCCATTCGCGATTGTCTGAATAGCATTAATACCCTGGTGGGCGAGCACCAAGGTCCCCCGCTGCTGTCTGCCAAGCAGCTCCAAATCGGTGAACTGGTGCTCAAAGAGATTAAGGCACGGCTTTCCTTTCTACTGGATGTCGGTCTAGATTACCTGACCCTCGACCGCACCGCGATGACCCTGTCGGGCGGTGAGGCCCAACGCATTCGCCTGGCGACCCAGATCGGCGCAGGGCTAACCGGCGTACTGTACGTGCTCGACGAGCCCAGCATTGGCCTACACCAGCGCGACAACGACCGCCTGCTGCAAACGCTGAATCGACTGCGTGGCTTGGGCAACACCCTGATCGTGGTCGAGCACGACGAAGACACCATTCGGGCGGCGGACTACATCGTTGACATTGGTCCCGGCGCGGGCATTCATGGCGGCGCGATTGTGGCTGAGGGACAGCTAGACGACCTGTTTGCGGCAGAAGACTCGCTCACAGGGGCCTATCTCTCGGGCCGAAGAAAGATTGACACACCGCCTGAGCGGCGTCAGGGCAACAACCGCAAGCTCCTCATTCGCGACGCCCACCGCAACAACCTCAAAAATATCGATCTCGATATTCCCCTGGGCCAGTTTGTTTGCGTGACGGGCGTATCGGGATCCGGTAAGTCTACATTGGTGAATGAGCTGCTGTATCCAGCGCTGCAGAACCACTTTGGCAGCAAGATTCCTGAACCGAGAGAGATGGAACCGATCAAGGGGCTGCAGGCGCTTGATAAGGCGATTGTGATCGACCAGTCGCCCATTGGCCGTACCCCCCGATCCAATCCAGCCACCTACACAGGCGTGTTTGACGTGATTCGCGACCTGTATTCAGAGACCATTGAGGCTAAGGCCCGAGGCTACAAGCGGGGTCAGTTCTCTTTCAACGTTAAGGGTGGCCGCTGCGAAGGCTGCGGCGGGCAGGGCGTCAACGTGATCGAGATGAACTTTTTGCCTGACGTATACGTACAGTGTGAGGTATGTAAGGGGGCCCGCTACAACCGTGAGACTTTGCAGGTGAAATACAAAGGGAAAAACATTTCCGATGTCCTCAACATGACTGCAGAAGAAGCGTTGAACTTCTTCGAGAATATTCCCAAAGCTCAGGCTCGCCTGCAGACGATGGTAGATGTGGGTCTGGGCTACATTCGCCTGGGGCAGACCGCGCCGACGCTCTCCGGCGGTGAGGCCCAACGGATGAAGCTGGCGTCAGAACTGGCCCGTCGCTCAACCGGGAAAACGCTCTACCTGATCGACGAGCCCACCACCGGACTCTCTTTTTACGATGTCCATAAGCTGCTGGACGTCGTTCAGCGGCTGGTAGACAAAGGCAATTCAGTGATTATGATTGAACACAATCTGGACGTCATCCGCTGTTCCGACTGGCTCATCGACCTGGGACCGGAGGGTGGCAATCGGGGCGGTGAGATTGTTGCCCAGGGACGCCCTGAAGAAGTCGCGAAGAACAAACAGTCCTATACAGGCAAGTATCTGAAGCAGGTGTTGAAACAGCATCCGCCCAAGTAACAAAAATCTTGTTTAACCAGGCAGGTTCACCTTGCCAAGGATCTCACGTCGCCAGGGATTTCACGTCGTAAAGTAACGACTGACCGCATCTAACATCGACTGAAGTTCGTCGGGCAGCCGTCTTGCGATTTTACCCTTAGCCATTTCCACCGGAACGAGCGTAGTCTGCCCTGTAATACAAACCCGATCGTAACTCGGCGCGTCGGAACTGATCGCATGAATTTCGTAGATCCAGGTGAGGCGCACGCCTTTACTGGCCTCAGCTCGGGCTTTGACGACGCCTGCCATACCTAACCTGAGCGGCTGATGGTAGCGCAGCTGTAGATCCACTACAGGCAGATCGTAGCCAGCGGCAACGAAGGACTCAAAGCTCATGCCATGCTCGCGAAGGCAGTCCACCCGCGCCGACTCCATCCATTGAATATAGGTGCCGTGCCAGACAACGCCACTGTAATCAGTGTGGTGCGGCTGAACCCGAAACGGATAGTCAAACCAGTAGGGCATAGTGATAAAGTCGCGAAGCCGTATGACGCGCGAAGCAGTATGACACGCGAAACAGTATGACAGTTAATTTCAATTCATGAACTCGTACAAAGTTAGCTAAACCCGCTTGCCTATTATTAAGGAGCAGCCAAGCTGTCGACGCATTCTGAACGAGAACAGTATTAACCGGATTGGACCTATGATCGAAAAGATTCTTCTTGCGGACTCTGGATCGGGGAATACCCAGGCGATGGTCAAAGCGCTGATGGAGATTCCTGCTATCCAGCGCTCTCAAGTCACTGTCTTACACGTCGTAAAACCCCAAGCAGGCGCGGAGAAAATGGCGAAGAGCTGGGCTGAAGGCGGCGAAAAGCTAGCATCGGCGATCAGCACCCTAGAGTTGGACCCGAGTAAAGTTAATGCGGTCCTCCGAGAAGGCGATCCCAAAAGCGTCGTCTGCAAAGTCGCTGACGAAACCAATACTGACCTGATTGTCATGGGGTCGCGCGGGCTGCAAGGGCTCCAGGCCATCCTAGGAAATTCGGTCAGCCAGTACGTGTTTCAGCTGTCCTCCCATCCGATGCTGCTGGTCAAGGACGATCTGTACAGCATTCGGGCTATCCGTCGCATTCTCGTGGCAATTGACAAATCAGACTCGGCCAAAGCCAATCTTGACGTGGCCATAACCCTTGCCCGGGACATCAAAGACAGCGAACTGATTTTTGTTCATTCGATCTCAAACCTGCGCAAGAGCATTCAGGATACTATCTCTGAGCGTCCTGAGACGGATCCTGTACTGGCACCTGCCATTGCCGAAGCCAAAAAGTATGGAGTGAAGTATCGCTGTCTGGCGCCCGAGGGCAAACCCGGTGCTCGACTGTGCGAGCTGGCTGCAGACCTGAACGTCCACCTCATGATTCTGGGCTCTCCCGATCGCCGCCCCACTATTGCGAAAGGAATGCCCGACCTGGATCGGCTGCTGGGCGAATCTCTGTCCGATTATGTGCGCGTGTATGCACCCTGTCCGGTGCTGCTAACGCGCATTTCCAATTGAGTCCTTGCCCCCGCGCGGACCTTTCTCTAATCTCTGAATCTAATCTCTAAAATGAGTCGGATAGGGAGCACAACTGCAATGCTTCTTCATTAAGTAACAGTTCCTTGTCATTCACCCCTTTGTTTCTCAGAAACTGTCAAAATAGATACAGAAATGTTTGTGATCTTTTGGGGCAACCTCAGAATCACAAATCAACGTATCTGCCTTTGGCTGGGGTTAACTATGGATGTCGCACTGTTTCAAGGACTCGAAATCGTACTGGTGGTTAGTATTACCTCCATCGTACTGATGCCCGTGCTGCTGTGGGTACTGCCTGACCGACTGCACCCTGAGCAAGAAGCTTAGGTCTCTGCCCTACACAGATCTCCGCTTCATGCAAAATGCCTCTGCCCAGCGGGGGCATTTTTTATGGATTTTCTTGATCAAGCCCGCCTTGGTTGAAGGCCTGCTGCCAGCCATGGCGAACTTGCGGCCCCTGGTACTGCCAGAACCACTGGATCCGCACCCAGGCCAGCGCCAGATTGATCGGCAGGGTGAATTCGAGTAGGCCAAGCTGGCGGAGAGTCTGAATATAGGCGTCGAATTGCGATCGCAACAGCGCCATTCCCTTTACGTAATCCAAAATACCAATCTGCGGCTCAAGCCGACGCAGTCGCTGCATCCGCGTCCGAAATGCCGTTAGGGAGGTCTGAAAGGCCTCATCCCGCAGCTGCCCCTGCCGCCGGTACTGGCTAAACAGCGTTTGAAACGGATTCTGCGCCTCAACGGGCCGCTCAGACGATTTCACCATGGGATGCCTCCTACCAGAGTTTTTCAATAGTAGAGCCATTTTAGTCAGTTGATCCGATCGGTAACCTCATATATAGCCTTGGCCACTTTGCTTAGGACACCGAGTAGCAGTATCCCTAAAGCGCAGAGCGCTCCGTGGCTCGCAGTCGCGTCCTAACGTGACTGGCGACTGCTATACAACATCACTGGTTGCTCAGAAACGCCTTCTCCAGGAACAACCTCAGCGCAAACTGCTTCTGAAAAGCTGAGGCAGACTGTCAGCCTATATTCCGTACGTACGAATCCACTATCAGGTAGGCCTTCTGCATTTTGTCTATTTTACGAACCTACACAGTCATCTGCCGATACCATGTTCTCCGCACCCGAAATCTTTCTACCCGCTGGGGATAGTGCCCTAACCGGAGCATTACCGCTGGACGGCCTATCGCCCTTGGCTCGGACAGAAGCATCGGCTGTCACAGCGTTGGGAAGCGTTATATCCCTAAACAGAGCAGCTCAGGCATTAGAGAATTTAGAGAATCCAGTCATTACCAGCGATGGCGGCGGAGCAGATACGGTCGTTCACATCAGCGAAGGCACTATCGCCGTAACCGATGTTGAAGCGTTCGATCCCCAAGGTGATACCGAGGGAGACGGTCTTTACTACATGATTAACGATGGCGAAGACATTGACCTATTCAATATTGATGCGTACACGGGCGAGATTACTTTTAAACAAGCGCCCGCCTGGAACAATCCCTTGGACCATGACGGCAATAACGTCTACCGAATCAACATACTTGCCTTTGATTCCGACTGGAATGCCGATGTTCAATTTATCAACGTCATAGTGGATGCGGCCCCTATCATCATCAGTAACGGTGAGGGACCGACGGCAACCGTTCACGTTAGCGAAGGCGATACCTTCGTAACCGACGTACAGACCTTTGACCCCGATGGAGATTCAGAAGGTAACGGCATTTTCTATCAAATCAATGCGGGTGAAGACGCCCACCTGTTTGATATTGATTCAACTACTGGAGAGATTTACTTCAAGTCAGCACCCGTTTGGAATAATCCCCTCGATCACGATGGCAACAACCTCTATCGAATCAACGTCATTGCCTTCGATTCTGACTGGCAGGCAGACGTCCAGTTTATCAATGTCATAGTAGACTATCCCACCACTAGCCCTACCATCACCAGCGATGGCGGCGGTGATACGGCCAGCGTCACAGCGGTTGAAAACAACAAAACCGTCACCACCGTCCAGGCAAGTGGCAATGGCATACAGTACAGCCTCGGTACTAACAACAACGACGACGCAAGCCACTTCAAAATCAATGCCAACACCGGCGTCCTCAGCTTCAAGGCCAATCCAGATTACGAAGCCCCAGCGGATGCAAACGCTGATAATCGGTATATCGTCACGGTTGAAGCCACAGATAGCAGCGGCGCAAGCGATAGTCAAACCCTAACGATTGATCTAGCGAACCAGGTCTCTGTCTTTTTAATTGGTGGCCAGTCAAACGCTGTGGGCGAGGGCAGCCTCAACAGCGAACTTCCCGCGAACCTGCAGGGCTTACACCCAGACGTCCAGATCTGGCAAGACGCCCCCTCTCCCACATTCGTTAACCTACAGCCGGGATTTGCCGGGTACTTTGGTGGGGCAAGCGACGGCGACGGATTTGGCCTAGAACTCGGGTTTGGCTACGGTATCAATGGTCATACCGATGAGGAAGTTTATATCATCAAGTACGCGTTGGGGGGGACTGACCTGGCCGTAGACTGGAATCCTAGCGGCAACAACAACCAACACGATGCCTTTGTCAGTCGAGTGAGTGCGGCGCTAACCCAGCTGAATAGTGCGGGTATCCACTACGATATCGAAGCTATGCTTTGGATGCAGGGTGAGGCTGACTCGATCTTCGAGAGTCAGGCCAATGCCTACGCGACCAACCTGACAAACTTTATTGCTGACATGCGCGTTCGCTACGGGGCTGATCTCGACTTCGTCATTGGCCGCATCCACGACGCGATGCCCTGGACGCCGCTGGGGCATGTCGATGTGGTCAGAACAGCCCAGACCAACGTTGCCGCCGCCGATCCACTCACTCACTGGATCAATACCGATGGCTACAGTCTCACAGCAGATAACGTGCATTTCGACTCAGACGGGCATCTGAACCTCGGCTACGGATTTGCCAATGCGCTGAAATGATCCTGATCCGGCCCACTAAAAAGTGGCCCCCTTCGTAGCTACTGAGAAACGCTCGCACCACCGCTTCAGCCATCATTACTCAACGGCCCGCCAGTGCGAGCGATCAACCACTCTAGGCGAGCAAAATCTGATTCGCCGTCAGCGCTAGCTCAGGAAATAGACGTGAATTAACGGGCTCATTACCGATTGATGCTTCAGCATCGTAAAACCCATCGATCAAAATGCAAACCGTTACTTTCTCTAGCAGCGGGTCTACAATCCAGTATTCATCAATGCTTATCGCAGCATATTCAGTACGCTTAGCGCGATGTCTGTCACCTGAGTAGATTGACTAACAACTTCGATCACTAGCAGCGGCGGTGACTGGTCTAACGTAATGACGGCCGCCTGCTGACGCAGCGTATGCCACTGCTCTACTGGTAATACGGTCACATCGGGAATGCGTAAGGTTTGCCAAGCGCCCCCACGCGGAGATTGGACACCGACAGTCATGTGTTTAACGACCCATGGAAGCTGCAAGCGCTCGATTTCAGCTTTGAGTCGAAGATAGGTATCTTCATCAATATCGCCGTGAAGAGCGGTTCCCAAGCTCATGGGTATTAGTTCACCTGAAACCAATTCGTATCGAACGTCTGCTTCATCCTCATAGGCCAGGTACTCTGCAAACGTAAGCCGCTTAGTCGAAACTGTCATACGGCAATCTCCACTATTGGGTTGACCCTATCCTAGCCCAGTAGTGCTTTCGCCCGATCGGTCAGCTTCTCAGCCGTGAGTCCATTTAGAGCAAATAGCTGACCCGCGCTAGCAGCGGTTTCGCCCCGCTTCCAGGCCATTGTGTCGCGGGGCAGGGGGCTGCGTAGCATGACGGGCTCTAGCATGGCGCTTGCCCCACCGGTTACACCCACCAGCGCATCGCCTGAGAACAGCTCAGCGAATTCACTCTTTGATAAGAAATCACCATCGGCGGCCTGAGCGCAGGTTTCCCAAGCAACGTCGCTGGGACGATAGAGACGACGGGGATTGACGATCGCCACCACTTTAGAGCCGATACCCTGTTCGGCTAGCGTCCGCACGGCATCTAAGACGGGAATGAGCATCATGTCGCCCACAACCGCGAACACAACGGTCTTGGCACCCGGCGTTGTCTGTAGCTCAATTGCGCCCTTTGCCAACGCCTCTCGCGTTTGATCAAACGTTGTCCGAATGGGCAGGGGTGACTTACTCGCGGTAATCGTAATGCCTTTATTTTGGGTAGTGACGGCCCAGTCATAACAAACTTGAATACTGTTCGCATCGATCGGAAAGAGCGGAAAGACGTTGCCATTCCGCATCATCGCTGCAAAGTAGTTCTCAATCTCGGGACGCTGGTGGGTCCAACCGTTGCGGCCTTGTTCTAAGGCACCCGCCGTAAAGAGACAAATCGTTGACGGCGTCTTTCGGCGCAGCTCTGCCATGGCCTGGGTCACCGTCTGCCAAATCGGTAAGCCATTGATTGCAAACGATTCGTAGGAACACCACAGTGTCCGCCCGCCAAATAGGGCCTGAGCCGCCGCCAAGCCCGCGCAAGCGTCTTCGCTCAGTGGTTCATAGACCTGACCGCCGGGTCCTTGGAAATAAAGATCATCAGTTGTTGGGTGAACGATTTTGAGAGCCTGGTTGATGTTATTGATGCCTGAGGCCGCATTCCCGTCCGCGTTTGTCACCACAAAATTGGGGTCTTGCTGACCGACATGGGCAACCAGCGCGCCCATCGCCGTGGTTGCGATCTGCTTTTGGTCGGGACCTACCGAAAACTCGTTAAGCGGCAGCGTTCCTAGATCGGCCAGGGGCAGCTCAGACTCGGTCACGGCCGTCTGTGCAGCCGGACCGCCCCCCGCACGGGCAAAGTTAGTCCTGACCAAATTCCAGGCAGCGGGTGCCAGGGCTCTCTCTTTGAGCGCAGCTGCGATGTAGTCTTTTTCGAGGCTATCGCCCGCGTACAAGTTGTGAGACTTGGCACCCCGTTTGTGAACGCCTGCCCCCTTTAGCTGTTTGACGATCAGGACCGTGAACGTACCGCCGAGCGCCGCCTTAGCAGCCTTATCTACGGCTGCTAAAACCGCTTGGGTAAAGGCGAGCCGCTGCTTCATCGAAAAAGCAGTGCTGTCTACGTAGTCGCCAGGCTGATTGGCGTCGTCGTAGTCTTTGGCATCTAGCAGAATGACGTTATCGAAGCCATTGCCCTGCCAGTAGGCCACCATCTTCTCGTTGCTTTGGGTGGAAACCATACTGTGGTGTTCCTGCGAGAAGCCGTTCCACACGAGGATGGGCAGGAAATTAGTGGTTTGAGGGTAGGCCGTGTGGAAGTGGCCGAAGCTACTCATAATGTAGGGTTCGCCCAGGCCGCCATCGCCAATGGTCACGGGAAACAGCTTGTCGGGGTGCAGCTTGGCCCCAGCCATCGCGAAGTGTTGCCCCTGCCCCAGCGGACCCGCGGGACTGAGCAACCCCGGAATCTGGCCAGAGAGATGCCCCAGCAGACCGTGGGTTTCGCGAAAGCGATCGCACATTTGCTGTACGGTCTCAATGCCCATCTGCTCCAGGGATCGATCCATGAACACGGTGCTGTAGAAGCCGGGGGCGTGGTGACCGACCTCAGTGACCATATTTTTGTAGCCCAGCATCACCAGCGCGGCAATCGCATCGGCGGTGCTGGCAAAACCGCCTGGGTGCCCCGACTGCTTGCTGGCCGTAGTGTGCAGTGTTAGATAACGCAGCGCGTCTGCCGCCAGCAGGGTTTGGTAAACGGCTGCCGGGTCGGTCGGGTCCGAGATCGCCTGCTGCCCTTCACCAATGACCGGATCGGCGTACTTAGACAGCTCCGGCGACGGCTCGGCAAAATGCTGGATCCCCTCACAGAAAGCGGGCATCGAAGCAGGCGTAGAAGGCTTAGAAGCAGCGGCAGTCATGTGTGGGTACCTCGCGATATCGGTGTCTGCAATCTCTGTATAGAATCGGTGGCTGGAATAGCGCTGGCGTTAACCATTGCTCTTTATCCATAGTATACGCAAGAACCATAGATAAAACTAAAAACTAGCTGAGCGCAACCGACCGCATCTATGTTCCCATTCCCTGGTCACCTGCCACGCCTTTTCCAACGCGCGCTACAGGTGACGAATGTCACATGAGCCTCACAGATTCTCTTAAGCCGCTATCAGGTGTGGCTCATTGTTATCGAACAAACTTGATATCAAGACAACAGAAAACCCACTCAGAGACTATCCCATGACGACTCAGCCCTTCCAAATCTCTTCCATCCAATCTCAGCTACACCTACTGGAGCTTCAAGATATTCTGAGCGTTGAAGAGGTCTACCGCTACGTCCAGGCGTTTGAGAGCCAGGCGGACCGGGAATTGCTCGCTCACAGTGTCTTTACCTAGGCTGGCAACGGCTACGCGGCCAAGGCTTGTGCGCGATGGCTACACTACACAAATCGGGAGACCTGCATCTTGTCAATTAGCTCATCTGGCGTTCCGGTCACCCAGGCTGCAAAGCGCTGGGCTACGGGTAATAACATCGCGAAGGGGCTGGTAAAGCCTGAAAATAGATGAAGTCCGCTGAGGTCTGGGACAGGCCCCAACAGCGGCAGGCCATCGCGGCTAAAGGTCACCAGGCAACGGTGCCAGGTACCGGAGACCGCTGACAATACGGGCATCTGTTGGGCAATCGCCTGTCTCATTTTGGCTGCGCTTGCGGCTGCGTTGACCTCGAGTTCAACAGCGGTATTGAAACGGCTAATCTGGCCAATGCGCGTAAAGCCATCCTGAAATTGGACAACGCCGGCATCGAGGATCGGGGGAAAGATCTGATGCGGGCCGTCTTGCCAGAGCGGTTCCACTTCTGGATCGCTGGCCTTGGCTTCGGCCTCAAAGCGGTCAGCAATCGCAGGCATAATCAGGGCTCGAATCTTGGTATCGACCTGATCGACCTGGGACACATCGACCACCTCGGCATGGGTGTGATATATGGGGACGTGGATATTGATAGATTGCAGAATGCGGCGAGTGTAGCCGCCGGTTGCGATCGCAACCCGATTCCCAACGTAGGCCTGACTGGGCGTGGTCACCCCTGTCACCTTATCCCCCACACGGACCAGCCCTGTCACCGACGAAATCAAATGCCGCCCCCCCATCTGTCGAAACGCATGGTTGAAGGCAGCAACTAGCTTGGTGGGATGGACATGACCGTGCTTAACCGTCAGGGCACCGGCGATGGCACCTTTGTCTAGCTGGGGCTCTAGCTCACAGGCGTCTGCTGGCGAGACGAATCGGGGCGGTATCTCAAACTTGTCATAGGGTTGACTCGCCGCGTCCACATCCGCCCCTGCCGGAATCGTTAGCAGCAGATCCAGTTCCCTAAACTCGGTCTCTGCACCCAGTTCCTCAGACAGCGTGCGGTGACGCTCGATACCTGCCGCCATCAGCGTCCGGCTAATGTCGTCCGTGCCCGACCAGTAGGCAATGCCACCGTAGCTGTAGCGCGTTGCACTGTCGGGGTTGGCATCGTCAATCAACAGAACCGACTGCCCTTGCTTGGCCAACTCGTAGCTGAGCGCCGCCCCGGCAATTCCGTTACCGACGACAATCCAGTCTGTGGTTTGCATAGGAGATCTTGCAGGGTTGAAAGGGCGCTAGGTTACAGCGGAACTAAGAGCAGCTAGGGGGCCACTAGGGGTGAATCTGGCTGAGAATCATCCGCAGCCGATCGTAGTCGTCCTTGAGCAGTAGGCCAATCATCCGACCCGCCTGCACCAGCCAATCCCGGTCCAGCTTACGGAGCTGGTAGACCTCTCTGACGGAGGCCGCCACCAGGCTATCGGCAGGAATCCCGCTGACCTGCAGGAGAATTCTGAGGAAATCTAGCGATTCGGTAAAGGCCACCACTTCTTCGGCCTCGCAGCAATGCACCGCCTGGTGGACCTGGGGCGGACGCGGTGGCAGGTGTTGATAGATCGGTCCAGGCTGGCTCTGAGACTGCCCCTGAAGCTGATACCCCACAATCGCCACGCGGAACTCGGTCTTGAGCATGGCAAAAATCTGTGGCTGCTGCTCACGCAGGTCTGCAAGCGACATGCCCAGCGCCCGCGCCCGATGCACCGAATCGATTGGGCTGGTGGTGGCATGGTAAACCACACCGTAAATCTGGTTTCCGGCCTCCTCGTCGTAGGACTTAACCCAGCTGCCGAAGGGAGGCATCGCCGGAAAGCTGAGGTCTTCCGGCTCCAGGCACTGGGCCAAAAATTCAGTAGTGGAGGTTTCGATCACCTCAGCGATATGGGCCGGGTTGCGATCGCGAGTAGCAAACTGCGGCAGGGGAAGTCTCATGGGTGCTGCTTATTTCTTGCCACGCTTAGGCTGCACCAATTCTAGGTCAGACAGCTTAAAAGTGATCAGCTTGTCCCAATTGCCGCCCTCAAATAGGACCGCAACCCTGCCATCGGTCACTCGCTGCACCAGTCCCTGAAAGCCATAGTAGGTGTCGTTGACGTTGGTAATGCGAACGGGGGAACCGGGAAAAATCATGGGGTTGAAGGGATTTGGCTACGTTTTTAGCTTAGCGGAAAGAGGGGGAGGAGGTGGGGAGGTGAGGGGGTGAGGGGGTGGGGAGGTGGCTGAACTTCCACAATTTCAATAACAAAAACCAAGCGTAGCGCCCCTACCAAGCGCAGCGACCCCACCACCCCACCAAGCGCAGCGACCCACCTAATCCGTAAACTTCAGCCGATGCCGATAGTTGGCCACCGACTCTACAATGCCCAGGGCAATAAAGTTGGTCAGCAGGGCCGAGCGGCCATAGCTCATCCACGGTAGCGGGATACCCGTAATCGGGGCGACCCCCACTGTCATCCCAATATTGATGACGACCTGAAAGACGATCATCGACAGCACGCCAAAGGCCAGCAGCGACCCGAAATTGTCCTTAGCGTTCTGCGCAATCACAAGCAGGCGTAGGCAGATCATCCAGAAAACAACGATCACTGCGATCGCACCAATAAAGCCCAGTTCCTCGCCCACGACTGAATAGATAAAATCCGTATGGTGTTCGGGAATAAACCCTAGCTGAGTCTGGGTACCGTGGAACAGGCCCCGCCCGGTCAGCTGACCCGAGCCGATGGCGATGCGCGACTGAATCAGGTGATAGCCACCGCCGAGGGGGTCTTTCTCAGGTTCTAAAAACAGAATGAGGCGATTTTTCTGGTAGTCCTGCAGCAGGCCCCAAAGAATGTCACCCAGCTTGCCAGAAATGGAGTTAATTGCGACGACCGCAACGGTGCTGTACAGCGACCAGGGCAGGGTAATCCAGGCAATGATACCGGTCACCACCACCCAACCAATCCATACCGGGACCGAAATATTGAACAGGACCGCCGCCACCAGCGGCGAGCCGAGCAAGACCAGCCAGCCAGGGTTCATGTTGCTCCAGTAGAGCATGCCCAGGGTAATCGCCCCGAAAACGAGGGAGGTTCCTAAGTCGGGCTGCAAGAAAACCAGCGCCCAAGGGACGGCGGTAATTGCCAGCGCTTTAACCAGCCCAAACAACGTCGTCGATTCGCGATCTTTCAGCGCCGCCGCCAGGGTAATGATCACGCCGATCTTGGCAAACTCCGAAGGCTGGATGGTCAGGCTCCCCACCTGAATCCAACTCTGGGCACCGTTGCCAACAACGCCGATAAACATCACGGCAATCAGCGATAGGTTAGTTGCCGCATAGATAATCCAGCGCCAGCTGAGCAGATTTTCGTAGCGTCCCCGAGCGAGCAAGAGCGCAATCACAATACCGATTACGCCAGTCACGATATGGTTAACAGCAAAGCTGTAGTCGCCCAGATGCTGCTGGGTACTGGCAATCAGCACGGCGGAGAACAGCGTCATGCCGACCGGCAACAAAAACAGCAGCCAGTCAACCGACTGCCAGGGCTGTAGCCAGCTTTGCACACGACGTTGAAAGTAGGACGCTTGGCTCATTGCAGTCTAATGGCGGTCGGGGTTAACTCAAGGATGGCTAGCGGGTTGCCACCAGGTTTTTACGGGACCAATTTTACGGGCCCAAATTTTCTACGGGTCCAAATTTTTACTAGCTTAATGCAGCGACCGAGACTTTGGCAGCGACCTGCTTTGCGATCGCAACCAGCGCCTGGGCCGAGGCCGACTCCGGCTCGCTCACCACAATCGGCATGCCCGCATCGCCGCCTTCCCGCACCGGCATCTCCAAGGGCACGCAGCCCAACAGCGGCACGTTTAGCGCTTTTGCCGCCTTTTCACCGCCCCCCGAGCCAAAAATGTCGTATTTTTTTTCGGGCGCATCCGGCGGCACGAAATAGCTCATGTTCTCGACAATGCCCAGCACGTTCACATTGAGCTGAGTGAACATCTTCAGCCCGCGCCGCGCATCAGATAGGGCCACATCCTGCGGCGTGGTCACAATCACCACACCGGCCATCGGCACGGCCTGGGCCAGGGTCAGCTGCGCATCCCCTGTGCCCGGCGGCAGATCGACGACCATGTAGTCCAGCGCGTTCCAGGTCGTCTGGTACAGAAATTGACGAATAATCCCGTTCAGCATGGGCCCTCGCCAGATCACCGGCTGGTCTGGGTCAATCAAAAAGCCCATCGATACCAGGCTCACCCCGTGGTTAAACGCGGGCTCCAGCACCTGCTGCCCGTCCGCACCATCCTGCACGATCACGCTGGCATCCTTGAGCCCCATCATGATCGGCGCGTTCGGCCCGTAAATATCGGCATCGATTAATCCTACCTTCGCCCCAGCCTGTGCCAGTGCCACGGCCAGATTCACCGCAACGGTACTCTTACCCACACCGCCCTTACCGCTGGAGACCGCAATGATGTTCTTCACGCCCTGGATGCCCTGCTGGTCGGGCAGCGTATTCTTCTGCTGGGGCGTTTCTGCAGTGACCTCGACCGAGACCGCCTGCACCCCCGGCAGCGTCTTGACGGCCTTCTCGCAGTCTTCGACGATAAACTCGCGCAGCGGACAGGCGGGCGTCGTGAGCACTAGGGTAAAGCTGACTGTACCGTCCTCGATCATGACATTGCGAATCATGTTCAGCTCGACCAGGCTTTTCTGTAGCTCTGGGTCTTGCACCGGGCGCAGGATGTCTAGAACGGCCTCAGCGGTTAACGATGTTGGCGTCGCGGGGGTCGGCGTCATGGGTATCGGCGTGGGAATGAAATTTTAAGTTCGGTAGGTTTATATCTTTAGATCGAGAACGCCTCAGCCAAAGTGAGGCGAGCAGGGACTTCTACAATCGTAAAGAAACCTGATCAAATACTAGCGGTTGACTGACACTTTCAGCGGTCAAGCCCAGCATCTCGCTGTCCAGTCAAACCGCCTCAGCCCATCGCGCCCGGCAGTCTGACCAGCAGTCCACCAATCAGCAGCACGCTGAAAATATCTTGATAGGGTCGTCGCGTCAGGGACTGTGGCTGTTCGGCTGCCTGGGCCAGTGCGATCGCAACTCGCGCCGCATAGGGACGCAAAAATGACCAGGCCAGCGGCGACAACCACCCCCGTAGCCGCACCGTGTAGGTCACCCGCGTGCCGCATACGGTCGATTCAATCCGATATACCACCCGCTCCTCTAGACCAGGGACGGGCAAAATGCGGACGCTGAGTAACTCTCCCGGCAGCACGTTCTCAACAAAGATCTGAATCGGCAGAGGGGTCCATCGCGTAAACACTCGATAAATAAGCCCTGGCTTGGCCACCAGGCCATTCGGCGCATTGGTTGCAGTGATCATCGGATGCCAAGACGCCACATCAGCCAAGTCCACAATTTTCTGCCACAGCACCTCGACCGAAGCCGTACTGAGCACCTCATAGGTCCGCTCCAGCGGGCGCTTGACCCGCCGCCCGTTATTCAGTACAGGAATTCCCTCGACAATTTGCCAAAACCGCTGCCACAGCTGTTGCCAACCCGACCGCATCCAATCACCGACCATGAGGAACTCCTTCGAGAAATGTTTGACAGCTTGCCCAGGCCCACATCCTCCTCCGAAAGCCGAATGGAGTGGGTCAGAGCCACCTGACTCAGGCTGAGCATCGCCATCTAAGACGAGCCGATGGATACTTTTCAAAAGGATAGCAAGGTTGATCGGGCTTTTTAACCGCGTATTAACGTTTGCTAAGGTCTATCCCCTCAGGCCACAGCGCAGCAACCGACCTCTTAGAGTAAGGAAACACCTGGAATAGGCTCCAAAGAAAGATTATTCGATCCACACGCTCCCGCCATTGTCAACCTTTGTCACACAGTGTGTACGGAGAATAACAAAGCGGTGGAAATCATGATTCGATAGTATTCAGCACCTGTTTAGATCCTGATATATCCTCTTTGTCACCTTGCTGAGGGCACCGATTACGGTTACGCCTCAAGTACAGGCTGCGACCTGGCTAACCGTTGCGTCCTGACGTGACTGACGACTGCCATAGCAGTGGTTGACACAGCTAGGCTGATATAGCCGGGTTCAAACAAGTCTCAAGATTTAGACGTAATTCGATTTAGATTCTCTATGACGCTTGCTTCTGCATCTCAGGTTTCAACCTCAAACGCTTCCACCCCAAACGGTTCAACCCTAGAGTCGGCGTCAATCGCGTCTCAGTCCACGACTTGTCCCAGCGACTCCCGTGAGCGCGTGAGCGCAGCCTTCCAGGCACTACAGGATCGCATCTGTGACCGACTGGTCGAAGTCGATGGCGTCGGTTCTTTTCATGAGGATGCCTGGACCCGTCCCGAAGGCGGCGGCGGTCGCTCTCGCGTGATGAAACAGGGCCGCGTATTTGAACAGGGCGGCGTCAACTTTTCTGAAGTTTGGGGCGACCGACTGCCGCCGTCAATTCTGCGCCAGCGCCCCGAAGCAGACGGTCACGGCTTCTTTGCGACGGGCACGTCACTGGTGCTCCATCCAGGCAATCCCTACGTACCTACGGTCCACCTCAACTATCGTTACTTTGAGGCCGGGCCGGTGTGGTGGTTTGGTGGTGGCATCGACCTGACGCCTTACTACCCGTTCGAAGAAGACGTGGTGAACTTCCACCGGACGATCAAGGCGGCGTGCGATCGCAACCACCCCGACTACTACCCCACCTTCAAGCGCTGGTGCGACGAATACTTTTACCTTAAGCACCGTCAAGAGACGCGCGGCGTCGGCGGCATCTTCTTCGACTACCAGGAAGGCCAGCCGGGCGAGCTCTATCGCGGTCCCGATCCCGAAGGCCCCGCTGCCCAGTACAGCAAGCAGGTGGGCGAAGTGCCCCCCCGCGACTGGGAATCCATCTTCAAGTTCGCCCTCGACTGCGGCGATGCGTTCATCCCCGCTTACGTTCCCATCATCGAAAAGCGTCAGGATACGCCCTACGGCGAGCGCGAGCGTGAGTTCCAACTTTACCGGCGCGGTCGCTACGTCGAATTCAACCTGGTCTATGACCGGGGCACCATCTTTGGCCTACAGACCAAGGGTCGCATTGAGTCCGTGCTGATGTCGCTTCCCCCGCTAGTCCGTTGGGAATACAGCTACAGCCCCGAAGAAGATTCACCCGAAAAGCGCCTTTACGACATCTTCCTCAAGCCTCAAGACTGGGCCAACTGGCAGCCTGAATAGCTCAAGCTCTTTTCACACCGATGCCAACTCTCTTGTGGATAGGCTCCTAATGCCGATGGTTCAGAGCATCTAGTAATCCAGCAGGCATCGTAGGCCATAGAACACTGAAAAAGACTAAGCATTTATAAGGAAGGCAGTTTTTTTGAATAGACCGTAAAGGCATGCACAGTCTGTTTGATATGTTCAGCACTGCATCCTAGGATTAGGACGCTGATGTCTGGAATACTCCCCTTATAACTAGTCACCACAGACAAGTAGCTACAGTTACTCGGCAGTCTGTATCAACACATACCTCCTAATTATCTACCTATCTACTGAGGGAGGATGGTGCATCGCAGTCGGATTTTTGAGGGTGCTTAAACGTATAGCCGCCGCCACAAAGCCTTGTGCAGGTCACAGAGCATTTTATGCTTTCAGAACAGCGCTACTTAGTGCTGTCAGAAAGGCGTTTAAGTAAAGCGGTAAAGGCTATCTATATTCTGAGCTGAAAGTGTAGCGGTTGCTTTCAACAGCTTCTCCTTATCAAGAAAATAATAGCAATGCCCTCGCGATTTGATATGAACTCACTAACCCAAAGGCCCCCTAACCACCGGTTCTCTACGCAGCAATCCTTCGTTATTGGTCTTTCCGCAGGTTTAACCGCTTGCTTAGCACTTTCCGCCCCATCCGCCCAGGCATTAACGTTCTCAGACACGCGCTCGAGCTTTAGTGCGGGGCATCCTGGCCTAGTTACAGACAGTTTTGATGATTTAGATTTTCCTCCCTACAATGACAGCAGTACGCTTACGGAACTGCAGCGTCCTGGCTACAAGGTAACCCTTGAGGGGACCTCAGATACCCAGACGGGCGGGCTCACTTCGACGGATCCGGGACTGACTAACCAGCCTTGGCAAACCGGCGGTGTGGATAGTGGAACAGGCGTAGTCCTCTGGTACACCGATTGGGGCGATCATGCCGGCAATGCGCCTCAGAACGACGCTGATAAAGCTAACCCTGTGGCTCGCTTTACATTTGATACTCCCATCACAGCCTTTGGGATTGACTTCAGCGCAGAAACAGACTTTCAAATAAATATACGCGGCGTCGATGATGGTAGCAACGACATTTTTAACGTCACTATTCCCTCTGGCAACGATTTGATTGCAGGATTCGACAACACAAACTCACCTGGTGGCGTATCCACATCACCAACATTTTTCGGCGTCAAATCCGATAGCCCATTTCGATTTGTCGAATTTGATGTCGTTAGGGCTGGGGAAAATTTCATCAATAATGACCAGCCGCAAAGAGCACTTGTCCACTTTGATACGCTCCAGTACAAGCAGGTACCGACACCAGCATTACTACCTGGGTTGGTAGGCATGGGCATCGCCACCCTCCGCAAGCGTCAAAAGGAGCGTTCCAAAGAAAACGCATAGTAAACTGCAGAATAATTGCAAGCTATGAAAAACCCAGCTGCCCTCTAGGAAGCTGGGTTTTTGAAGATCAAAGGGTGTAAGTAAACCACTGTTAGACAGCCGCTGCCTCAGCCGTATAAACGCTAATCTTCTTGCGATTCTTGCCTTTGCGCTCGAACTTAACAACACCGTCGATTAGCGCAAACAGGGTGTCATCGCTGCCGCGGCCAACGTTTTCACCAACGTGGTACTTGGTGCCCCGCTGACGAATGATGATGTTACCGGCGCGGACGGCTTCGCCACCGTACTTCTTGACGCCGAGGCGCTTAGCGTTCGAGTCGCGACCGTTACGCGTACTGCCCGTACCTTTCTTATGAGCCATGATTCAGTCTCCGTACTTTACATATCCTAGCTGATTTCTATTCTTCTTCGGTAGCCGCCGAGGCTTCTACTTCAGGCTCAGCACTGGCTGCTTCACTGCTCAGCACCTGACCGCCCACATTGATGGCGTTAATCATCAGCCGGGTCAGCTCCTGGCGGTGCCCCCGCTTTTTGCGGGTGTGCTTCTTGGGCTTCATCTTATAGACGATGATTTTCTTGCCCCGGCGGTGCTCCATCACGGTAGCGCTGACGCTGGCCCCATCCACCAAAGGCTGGCCGATGGAGACATCCCCATCGTTCGATACCAGCAGGACTTTATCCAAGGTGACTTTTTCGTCTTGCTCAACGGGCAGCCGGTTGATGTCGTAAAACCGACCGGGCTCAACCCTTAGCTGAGTGCCGCCCGCTTCAATAATTGCGTAAGCCATCGTTCTATTCCTTGCCGTACAGGTGCTGCTAATGAGCTTCTAACCTGGTCCGAACAGATTTTTGCACAGGCTCTGATTATGGCAACCCCAGGCGCTCACTGTCAAATCAAAATCTTTGGCGGTTCAAAGAGTCCTACGGCTAGATAGCCAAAGTCAGACACAAAAGTTACTCGACTGAACAACGGATACTGTCCTGACACCTGTTGCTGACCGCTGTCATAGAGAGTAGACCCCTGTGTAAGGAGAAAAGCGCGATGGCGGATTTGTTGCTAGGTGTGTCACAGCTGCTGACTCAAGAGCCCAATACTCACTGGCAGCCTGACCCCGACATTCCTGACGTGATCAGCCAGCACATCGAGGATGCAGCCGCAAACAATATCCCCCAGCCCCAGGTCGCCGAAACCCTCGTCGGGGTTCCCCAATTTGCCGCGATTTCGGCATCGAGCACTAAGCTGCAGCGATTGCAGGAGACCCTCCCGCAGCAAACAGAGACACTATCGCTGGAGCGACTGCTCTCGACTGCAACGGACTCCAGCATTACGGTGGATGACCTACAGGCCGGATTGAACCCCAGCGGCAATCTAGAGTTTGTCTTTGAAGCCGCAGCGGGCGAACGCCTCTTTGAGGGGGCCATCCCCACCGCATCCGAACCCTCACCAGCGGTGGCATTTGACTTTGATGATGTTGCAGACAATCAGGAATGGGCGTTCCCGGCAGATGCCTTTGAGCCTGCAGTGCCTGCACCAGAGGCAACGTCTTCGGAGCAGGAAACGTCCGCCATCAGCGTCCCTGCAGAGACTGAAAAAGCGAGAACTGCACCGCAGGCTGATACGCCTGCCGCCCCTACATTCACGGTACCAAGAGACGAGACCATTCTCAGCTATGCCACTACACCGAGCGCGCTAGCCCTGGCCGAGCAGCAGCTACAGCCTCTGCAGGGGCCTCGCCCCGGTTCGGGTAGCCAGATGTACCAGCAGCGACAGGCCGCGCTCAACGCCGGGACGCTCTATACGCGTCTGTCGCCTGACAGCTTTTATGAACAGTGGGTCAATGCCAGTGCCCATCCGACCTATGAGCAATGGCAGGCCCTACTCGCACACGAGGCAAGTGCGATCGCAAACGGACAGGGTAACAACTCGCTCACCATTGTCGTGGGCGATTCTCTCAGTCAGTGGCTGCCGCCCGACATGCTGCCCCAAGATCGGTTCTGGCTCAACCAGGGCATCTCTGGCGATACCACCCAGGGCGTCCTCAACCGCATCCATACCTTTGCCAATACGCGACCGGACACAATTCACGTGATGGCCGGGGTTAACGACCTGAAAAATGGCGCTAGCGATGCGCAGGTCTTGGCCAACTTAGAACAGATTATGCAGCGCCTGCGCCAGCAGCATCCAGATGCGCGGATTATTGTGCATTCGATTTTGCCTACCCGCCTGGCCAGCATTCCTAGCGATCGTATTCGGAACCTCAACCGCCAAATCGAGCAGAAGTCCCAGGGACAGCAGGTGGTCTATCTGGACCTGCACCCTAGCTTTACCGACGATATTGGCGACCTCCGCTACGAACTGACCACCGACGGTATTCACCTCAGCCGTCTAGGCTATCAGGTCTGGCAGATAGCGATGCTGGCCCTGTAAGTGGGTAAACCTGGAACGGGCCCCAACTTGAAGTGCCGTTTGAAGATCTGAGGGGGAACGCTATGGAGGCCTAGACCTCTAATATGATGGGGTCAGTCTCCACCCACCTTCCAGCTGCTATGAAACCGTATTTGGCCGCCGCGTTACAAATGACCAGCGTTCCCGACCTGCAGGCTAATTTGACCCAGGCCGAAGAGCTGATCGATTTGGCGGTACGCCGAGGCGCCGAGCTGATTACGCTGCCTGAAAATTTCTCTTTTTTGGGCGATGAGGCAGCCAAAGTCGAGCAGGCAGAGAGCCTCTGCGAGGCCAGCGAAAAGTTTCTCAAAACCATGGCGCTGCGATATCAGGTCACGCTGCTGGGGGGCGGCTATCCGGTGCCGACAACGGCAGGTAAAGTCACTAATACAGCGCTGCTGATGGGGGCAGACGGCGATATCCTCACCCGCTACGACAAAGTCCATCTTTTCGACGTTAACCTGCCTGACGGTAATACTTACCAGGAGTCGCAAACCGTTCTATCAGGGCAGCAGCTTCCCAGTGTCTATCCTTCCAAAACCCTCGGGAATCTGGGCCTGTCAGTTTGCTATGATGTTCGTTTTCCAGAACTGTATCGCCATCTTTCGCAGATGGGGGCAGAAGTTCTGATGATTCCCGCTGCATTTACCGCCTACACCGGCAAAGACCACTGGCAGATTTTGCTGCAGGCCCGCGCTATTGAGAATACCTGCTATGTCATAGCCCCCGCACAAACAGGCTTTCACAACAACCGCCGTCAGTCTCACGGGCATGCGCTAATTATTGACCCGTGGGGCATTGTGCTAGCTGATGCAGGGCAAGATGTGGGCATGGCCATCGCCGAAATTAACCCGTCTCGCATCAGTCAGGTTCGCCAACAGATGCCGTCCCTCAATCACCGCGTATTTCTTTAGATGAGAGCGAGATCCGCTCCCAGCCTGAGGGAAGATTAATTTAGGTCAAGAAATATTTCGTCTGCTAACAATATGGTTAGTGATGTATACCATCACATCTACGGATCGGTAGAGTCAATAGTTATCTGTCTGATTATCTGTCTGAATAATAATAGAGCTCACGAAACGTTACGATTCCTTTAATAAAATCGTCCAAGTCGGGTCGCGCTCCTCAACGCACTATGTGCTAGATTCTCGTTCCTCAGAATGAGGCCGACGGCTGGCTCGATCCGACATTTGCTTAGCGGACATTATCAATTCATTCATTTTTTGGGAAACCCATCCGCCACGGCTGTGGTCTGTTCTCAGAAGTCCGCTAGCACGCTGCCCCAACTCACGGCCCAAGATAAAAAATGAATTTTACCCTGTCTGAACGGTCTGCAAGACTGATCAAATTCTTAAAAGACGAACTCCTGATTTCGCCCGATTCCATTAATCTGGCGCTCAAATATTATCAGCAAGACCCGGGTCCGTTGCCTATGGTGCTGTGGCAATACGGCCTGGTCTCGCTAGATCAGCTTGAGCGCATCTACGATTGGCTAGAGGCGGCTTAGCCTAGCCCTGCGGCATCAGGTACTGACTGGCAGCGGCCACGCCGCTACCAGGGGTAAAGTTGTCATCACCGAGGGACTGCAGCGTGGTTTCGAGGGCGGCAACGGTGGTGAGGATATCGCGATCGCAAATGAACCCCAGGTGGCCGATCCGAAAGATTTTGCCCTTGAGGTGGTCCTGCCCGCCCGCCAGCGCAATCCCAAACTGTTTTTTCATCACCGACCGGATCTGCTCTGCCTCAACGCCGGTAGGCATGACGGCTGTTGCTGCGGTGCTAGCGCAGTCGTCGGCAGCTAGCAGTGGTAAACTCAATGCCTTCATTGCGGCACGGGTTGCCTCGGTGTGACGACGATGTCGAGCAAAGATCGCCTCTAGCCCCTCTGCCTGCATCATCTGCAGCGCCGCATGCAGCGCAAAGTAGAGGTTGACCGGGGGGGTGAAAGGCGTGCTGTTTTTGGTTTCAGCTTTGCGATACCTGCCCAGGTCAAAGTAAAAGCGCGGCAGGGTCGCTTGCTCATAGGCAGCCCAGGCTCTTTCGCTGACTGTGAGAAAACCCAGCCCAGGCGGAATCATAAAACCCTTCTGGGAGCCCGAGCCCACCACATCTAGACCCAGCTCATCGACCTTCAGGTCGTAGGCACCCAGACTAGTTACCGCATCGACAATGATCAGCGCTTCGCCGTGGGCTTTGACGTGTCGGTTGATGGTTTCTAGATCGTTCAATACCGCCGCCGATGTCTCGCTGTGGGTGATCACTACCGCTTTGATCGCTTTCTCGGTATCGGCCTCAAGCACCGTGCGAAACGCTTCAGGTTCAAGCGGCTTACCCCACTCAGCCGAAATCACCTCAACGTCGAGCCCGAAAGCCTTGGCCATGTCGGCCCAGCGCTGACCAAACTTACCATTACTGCCGACCAGCACCCGATCTCCGGCACTCAGGAAGTTAATAATGCCCGCTTCCATTGCCCCGGTGCCGCTGGCGGCCAAGGTCAGGACCGGCTGCTGTGTCTGAAACAGCCACTTTAGACCCGCGTTGATTTCGCCCGTGAGCTGGCTGAATTCACCACTGCGATGCCCGATGGGATGCTTTGCCATGGCCAGCAGCACCGACTCAGGAACTGGCGTTGGGCCAGGAATCATCAACATTGCCTTGTCGTTATTCATGGATCTTTGAGGGGGTCTTTGAAGAGGGCTTTGGAGCAGCCTAGAGGGCTTGATTGCACTACCCACGATGGCACAAGTTGATGGCCTCAGATACTTTCGTTGATGTCTTTTAAGGTTATGGTGCTCGCCACAAAGGCCCTTTGCTTGGGGTTTGCGCGCGAGCGCGGACCACGACGCGCTCTAGGCTTGAGAGAGACCGATACTCGATAGCCTAAGCAGTGGGACAGATAGAAGGAATGCGGTAGGTTGAGGGCAGTCAGCCCAACGAGGTCAGCGTGAAGGTCATTATTGTAGGGGCAGGTCCGGCGGGGGCGACGCTGGCACTATTGCTGGCACGGGCGAATGTTCAGGTCACGCTGGTGGAGCAGGCCCATGACTTCGATCGGGTTTTTCGGGGCGAGGGCCTCATGCCCGCCGGGGTCGATGCGCTGTTTCAGATGGGGCTGGGTGACCTACTCCACACGATTCCGTCCCGCTACTTAGAATCGTGGAATATTTACCTGGAAGGCAAAGAGATTTTCGTTGTCCCTGAGCCGCTGGAGAAGCTGGGCAATCGGGCGCTTAGCATCATTCCCCAAACGGCTTTTTTAGAGGGCGTGGTGGAAAGGGCACAGGCGTTTCCATCCTTTCGTTTTTTGCCGGGAACAGCGGTTCAGGATCTGTTAACGGACGACAATCAGCGCGTGATGGGTGTCCAGATTCGTCATCACAAACAGATCAGCGAATTAACGGCAGATTTGGTGATTGGCTGCGATGGGCGGGGCTCGATTGTGCGGCGCCGGGCCGGGCTCAAGCTGAATCTTTTACCCGATCAGTACGACGTGCTGTGGTTTAAGTTGCCTGCGCCCGCTCGGCTACAGGATCGCTGTCAGTTTCTGCTCATGGCACGGGCCCAGGCCCACCCGGCCGCCTGCTATACCTCTTGGGATGGGCGCTTGCAGTATGGTCTGATTTTGCCGAAGGGGGGGCTCGGTCAGCTAGGTGAGCAAGACTGGTTAGCGGCGGCGGTGGCACCTGCGCCTGACTGGCTGGCCGATCATGTAATGACCCATCAAGAACAGGTGAGTGAGCCGATTCGTCTGAATGTGATAGTGGGGCGTTGCCATACCTGGACCGTTCCTGGACTGTTGCTACTGGGCGATGCAGCCCACCCCATGTCACCCGTGCGGGCGCAGGGGGTCAATCTGGCCCTGCGGGATGCGATTGTAGCGGCGAATCACCTGATTCCTGCACTGCGGAAGAATAGCGCGGCGGTGGATAGGGCCGCCCAACAGGTGCAGGACGAGCGTCTGCCAGAGGTGGTGCGATCGCAAACCCTACAGCTACGCGAATCGGAAAGCCTCAACGACATTCGTAACGCGACCTGGAAGCTCACACTGGCCCAATACCTTGCGCCCATCCTGGGTCGCCTGCCGATAGTTCAGCGGGCATGGCTGGCCCGCCAGCACGATCTGCGCTTTGGCTCAGTCACCGTTCAGCTGCAGACGGACTGAGCGGTATTTACCCGTTTTCTACCTTCAGCATTGTTCTAGACAAATTCACTCAATCAATTCACCGCAGTCAGTTGATCAAGAAACCATCAATTAACTGCTGTCTAGATCCCTACGCCAACACTCAAAAGCCGCCGCAGGCAAAATCTATCTTGCTAAAAAATAAAGATGCCGATAGCGCCGCTAAAGTAAATCAGCAAAATGTCTTACTTTTATAGCCCTGCCAGGCTTTATCTAAGCCGCTATGCTTAACTTAGAAAGCATCGCACATCGCTATTCTAAATTCACTAGCTGCTTAGCCCAAGTGAAGGAGATCGCTGTCTTCTCAGTCAAAAAGGCAGAATTTCAATAGCAATCATAAAGGAGTCAGGAGGCACTCATTAGGAACTAATTTAGCCAAAGGTACGGTTTTTGGCTGTTACCCATATAGGTTTTAGTTCGGGTTTCTACGACCTTTTGTAAGGCGTTTCTAGGTAGGGCGCACCATTGACCAGCGCGGCCCGATTGGGCACGCTTACCACATTCATTCCATAGACTGTCCGTGTAGGATTGGGGAATACTCGCAATTCCCTAAACCCTGGTTAGAGATGACAGACACAGAAGCCTTGAACATGGTCAAAAAGATTCTGTCACCTGACGATATCTCCCATGTTCAAGAAATAGTTTTCCGATACTCCTGGGAGGGGCGGCTATACCCCCAGATTGCTAAGGACGCTGGCTACCATCCCGAATACATTCGAGATGTTGGAGCCCAGCTTTGGCGGGCGTTGAGCACGGCGCTCAATCAAAAAGTCACCAAAAAGAACGTTCGCTACGTGCTTACCCACCTCCCGCCAAGATCAGACACCGCTGACAGCGGAGGTGCCCAGCCTACCAATGCCTCTAATGACATGGTCACTGTTGCTTTCCCTAGCGTTGCGGTACCCCTACAGTCCAATTTCTACATACCGCCCAGGGCGGTCGAAAACCAGGCCTGCGAAGAGATCTCAAGCCCCAGCGGGCTACTGCGCCTCCGGGCAGCGGGTAACATGGGCAAAACCTCCCTGGTTCTGCGGCTACTTGACTATGCCCGTCAAGAAGAGATGCGAACGGTCTTGCTCAACTTTCAAGAGGCGGAAGCCGCTATCCTCAGTGACCTGGGACGGTTTCTGCGCTGGTTTAGCCTCAACGTCACGCAACAGCTGGGGCTAGAACCGGCACTAGACGACTACTGGGACGATGAAATCGGGCACAAGGTCAGCTGCAAAATCTACTTTCGAGAATATCTGCTCAAGCAGATCGATCAGCCGATTGTTATGGCGCTAGACGAAGTCGACCAAATTTTCGAATATCCCGAGATCGTCCAGGAGTTTTTCCCCATGTTGCGGGTTTGGCATGAGGAAGGGATGGAGCTATCGGTATGGCAAAACCTTCGCATGATCTTGTCCTATAACACCGAAGTATACGTTCCTCTCAAGCTGAGCCAATCCCCCTTCAACGTAGGGATAGCCCTACAGCTGCCTAAATTTTCCAAAGCCGATATTCAAACGCTGGCGCTGCAGTACGGCCTACCCTGGCAAAACGAAGCGGGTGATGAGGCTATCGATAGGCTTTACGGACTGGTCGGCGGCCATCCCTACCTGGTGCAGCTGGCCCTGTACTGGCTCTCGCAACGCGGCGTCGAGCTCCCTGAGCTGCTGGCAGCCGCGCCGACTCAGTCGGGTATATACAGCGGACACTTACGCCAACATTGGTTAGTGCTACAGCGCCAGCCTCCACTAGTAGAGGCATTGACCCAGGTATTGTCCGCAGCAGACGGTGCCCAACTAGATGCCATATCTGCCTATCGACTAGAAAGCATGGGACTCGTAACCCTGCAGGGCAATCGTGCGACTGTCAGCTGCGAACTGTATCGGCAATACTTTAAGTCACTGCTGCAAATTTAAGCCCTCATCTGGCCAGCACGCCCAGCCATCGCGCCTCGACCTACATGCCAACCGACCACAAACGCGGCATCATGTAGGGAACGTAAGATGGCCGCCCAACGCGGTAAGACCGTTGCTCGTTCAACCGTCATCACCCTATCAATATCAGGTCGGCGGAAGCTTACAGCTCAACGCTCATAGCTATGTCGTGCGTCAGGCCGATCGACGACTCTATCAGGCACTAACGGCAGGAGAGTTTTGCTGTGTGTTCAACGCGCGACAGATGGGAAAATCAAGTCTGCGCGTTCATATGCAGCGGCAGCTACAGGCCGATGGACATCGCTGTGTGTCGCTCGATTTGACCAGCATTGGTAGCGAACAGGTTACCCCTGGGCAATGGTACAAGGGCATTATTCTCGATCTGCTGACTAAGTTTGACCTGCAGGGTCGGGTGAGCTTTAAGCAATGGTGGGCAGAGCGAGCCGCATTCTCGGACGTGCAGCGACTGCGACTATTTTTAGAAACGCTCCTGCTGCCCTACTATCCAAACGAGCAGCTGTACATTTTTGTAGACGAAATCGATAGTGCCCTGGCGCTGCCGTTTGCAGTGGACGACTTTTTTGCCCTAGTGCGCTACTGCTATAACCAGCGCGCCGAAGATCCTGCTTACCAGCGGCTAACCTGGGCGCTGTTTGGGGTGGTCACCCCCGCCGATCTGATTGTCAATCATCAACGGACGCCGTTTAACGTGGGCCAGGCCATCTCACTCTGCGGATTTCAGCTAGACGAGGTTCTGCCGCTGAAAGCGGGGTTGGCTCCCTTCGTTACGGACCCGACTGCCGTACTGGCTGCCATCCTCAGCTGGACGAGCGGCCAGCCTTTTCTGACCCAGAAGCTCTGCGATTTGGTCGTTGAGCAGCTAAAATCTAGCCCGCCTTTAACGAGCCCTTCTGCAAAACAATCATCGACGCAGCTAGTTGATGACATCGTGCAGCAGCGAATTGTGACGAACTGGCAATCGCAGGATAATCCAGAGCATTTGCGAACCATTCGCGATCGCATTCTCCGAGACGAACAAAAAGCCGGTCGGCTTTTGGGCCTATACCAGCAGGTACTGCGCCACTCGGCAGACAATACCCTGTTGTACAACGACAGCCCAGAGCAGGTTGACCTGCTGCTGTCTGGCCTAGTCGAAAATTGTCAGGGTCGGCTGCGGGTCAAAAACCGCATCTATCAAACTATATTTAATCAGCACTGGGTGACTCAGCAGTTGGACGCCCTACGCCCTTACTCCAAAGCCCTAATCGCTTGGCAAAACAGCCATCAAACCGACAGCTCTCGCCTCTTACAAGGAACTGCCCTGCAGGAAGCTCATGACTGGAGCCGGGGCAAAAGCCTGAGCGATGCTGACTATCAGTTCTTGGCGGCCAGTGAACGTTACGAGCAAACCCTAGTCAAAAACGAGCTAGAAGCCGCGAAAACCGAGGCCGTTCAGAAGCAGTTAGCGATTCAGAAGCTGTCCTATCAACGGCTAGCAACCCTCAGCGGCATTCTGGCAGCAGCCTTAGTCGTACTGCTAACCTTGGGATTCGAGATTGTGAGACAGCGGCGGCAGGTCCGCGTTAAAGCAGTCGAAGCAGTAACGGCCTCAGCCGATGCCTTGTTTGCCTCTAACCAACGGCTGGATAGTCTGCTCCAGGCACTCAGCGCAGCCCAGCTTCTGCAAAGCTACAACCTGGACGACACTGCCATCGCAGCGGATGTGGCCGCGACGCTACAGCAGGCCGTTTTTGGCCTGACCGAGGTCAATCGCCTGTCAGGTCATGAGGGTGGCCTATTGACGGTCGCGGTCAGCCCGGATGCCCGCCTGGTGGCTTCGGCTGGCGATATTGGGACGATTCGTTTATGGAACCGTAAGGGCGAACGGCTATCGGTAATGGCGGGGCACTCGGCTAGAGTTAACCAGGTTGTCTTCAGCGAAGACAGCCAGCTGATTGCCTCAGCCAGCGACGACACCTCAGTGAAGCTCTGGACCCCAGAGGGAAAACTGCTCAACACAATCGAAGGCCATGCTGGGGACGTTAAGTCAGTGGCGATCGGCCCCGGTAAAGCGCCCCTGATTGCATCAGCGGGTAACGACCGGCTGATTCGACTATGGACGACGGACGGCGAACGTGTCACCAGCCTTAAGGGACACCAGGCGGGCATCAACAGCATTGCTTTTAGCCCAGACGGACAGCAGATTGCTTCGGTCGATGCCGCTGGACAACTCGCACTCTGGACAGTGGACGGTGAGCTTATCCGCATGATCCAGGCCCACGATGACTTTGCGTCGCATGTGAGCTTTAGCCCCGACGGCACGCAAATAGGCACGGCCAGCTACGACCGCACGGTGCGGCTGTGGGACCAGCAGGGCAACCCGCTGAAAACGCTCCGCGGTCATGGGGCAGCCGTCACAGCCGTCACGTTTAGCGGCGACGGCAGCCGCATTGCTTCCGTCAGCTGGGATCGTACGGTCCGCCTTTGGAGCAACCAAGGTTCGCTACTCACGACCTTGGCAGGCCATAGTAATCGAGTCCAGTCAGTGGCGTTTGCCCCCGGCGACTATCAGCTGCTATCGGCCTCGATCGACAAAACCGTCCGTGTCTGGCAGCTGGACAAGTTTGCGATCCAGTCGCTGTACGGGCATCAGGCTGATGTCGTCGATCTGGCCATTTCACCGAATACGCAAACGCTGGCCTCGGGTGGTGATGATAATACGCTCAAGCTATGGAACCGACGGGGAGGCTTGTTGAGATCGCTCCCCCATCCAGATTCGATATTGGGCATCGACTTTAGCCCTGACGGACAAACAATCGCCACCGGCAGCTGGGACACCCATATCCGTATCTGGTCGTTATCAGGCGAGCTAAAGCACCAGCTGAATCAGCACATTGGCCCGGTGTGGGATGTCGTATTTAGCCCTGACGGGCAGACATTGGTGAGCGCCAGCGAAGACCATACGATTGGGCTCTGGGATCTCAAAACCGGGCATTATCGCTTGATCTCGGCTCACCGCTATGGCGTGCGCTCAATTGAGTTTAGCCCCGATGGGCAGTGGTTTGCCTCTGCCGGGCTAGACGGCGAGGTCAGACTCTGGCGTGCAGACGGCATTCATCTGCGTCGTCTACGCCGCTCCAGCCGACGGGGATACATTGACGTAGCGATTAGCCCCGATGGGGAGCTGATCGCAGCCGGAGGACTCGACCAGACAGTAGAAGTGTGGCGGCGCGACGGCGAACATATTGTCAGCCTGACCGGTGCCCAACAAGAGATTCGTAGCGTCGCCTTCAACACGGACGGAGATACCATTGCTGCTGCTATCGGTGACGGCCAGCTAATGTTCTGGTCCTTAGACGGGAGCCCGCTTGAAACTCTCAGGGGTCACAGCGGCGCCGTCTGGGAGATCGAATACGTTCCAGGCAGAAATACGCTGATGAGCGTCAGCGAAGACCGCTCGATTATGCTGTGGCGACTCTCGGTGTTTCAGTCGATGGAACAGCTCCAAACCTATGGATGCATCGTTATTCGGCACTATTTGGAGACCAATGCTGACGCTGCCCCAGACCTCCAGAACAGCTGTGCAGCCCAGCAGCGATAGACCGAGCGGGCGCAGTCTAGAGAATATTGAGCGCTTCAGAATAATCCATACGACGTGAATAATCCCAGGAATATAGCCAAGCAGCGTCAGGAGAATGTTGATCCAAAACTGCTGAGATTTCATAACGGAGCCCGCGACTTTGGCTGATATTGACTTTGTTGATGTCCACTTGAGGAACCGTTTACAGGTAGCCAGGAGAAACAACTGTCTTCTCGTCGTTAAGAACGTTGCCCGTGTTGAGGGTTCCTGAAGGCTCCAACAACAGAATGTGAACCTCTTCATCGGCGGCTGGCTGATGCTCTACACCCCGTGGCACGATAATGAACTCACCCGGATTAACCACCTCGATACGGTCTCGAAATCGCATCTGCATCTGCCCCTTCAGAACCCAAAACAGTTCGTCGACATCGTCATGGTGATGCCAGACAAACTCGCCCTGTAGTTTGACGAGCTTGACCTGCTGACCGTTGAGTTCGCCCACGATCTTGGGACTCCAATGATCGGAGAACAGTGCGAGTTTCTCGGCCACGTTTACAACAGTTGTCTCTGTCATGATGCCTCTCAAGCCAATTAGTTGTGCCGGTTTCTAGCCGTATTAAACCTTACGATGCCCAGAACCCATCAGTAGCTCCGCCGTCTGTCTACGCTGGGCGGAATCGTCCCAGCAGACAAAAACTGTCGAATGTTCTCAGCAGCAATCTGAGCTGCCGTTTGTTTATGGGTAGGTGCGGCAATATGTGGCAACACTGTCACGCGCGGATGCAGCCACAGGGGACTGCTAGCGGGTAACGGTTCTGAGTCAAACACATCGAGAACGGCATGCGAAAGATGTCCAGTCTCTAGATGGGGCAATAGAGCCTCTGTAATCAGAATGGGGCCGCGAGCGAAGTTGATCAGCGCCGCGCCTGCTGGCAACCAGGCCAGCGTATCCGTATTCAAGAGGCCTTGGGTTGATTCGGTCAGGGGCAGTAGACAAACTAAAATTTGACTGCGGCTAAGCACGGCCTTGAGCCCTGTGGGTCCGGTCCAGGTATCAACACGGTCGATCGCCGTCGGCGAACGACTCCAACCACAGACAGTGAAGCCTTGCTGAACCAGGCTTTGGGCAGCCGCTCGGCCAAGATGGCCGAGCCCCAAAATGCCCACCGTTCGCTGAGCCGGTAGCGGATGCGGCCGCCAAACGCGCATGGCCTGCTGGGCACGGTAGCGGGGCATATCGCGGTGTAGATACAGCGTCCAAGCCAGTACGGCCTCGGCCATTGAGCGAGCCAATTGCGGATCGGTCATGCGGACAATGGCAAACTTAGCGGGGGTTGCCACCAATCCTTCAACCCCTGCCCAAAGGCTCTGGACCCACTGTAGATTGGGAAATAGGGCTAGCTCAGCCGGGTCGGGATTGGCAACAATCGCCACCGGAATGTGCGATCGCACTTCCCACGCTACATCCACCGCCCAACAAACCGGCAATTCAGGCATCGCCGCCTGCAGCGCCTGCAGCCAGGCCGCTTGTTCTGCCTCAGACAATCGGGCAATCAGCGGAATTGGCAGCGGCGTCGAATTCATCAGCGACCTAACCCAAGCACACTTATGCAAGCACAGTAGACGGTTGCAGCAGGGCTTTGACCGCATCCAGGGCCTCAGCAATCTGCATCGACGAAACCATCAAACTCGTCACGGCTCGAACTGTGTGAGGTCCCGTCGGCAGCATGGCCACGCCCCGATCGGTCAGCTGCTGAACAAACTCAGCCGCAGGTTGCCGGGTACCGAAGGTGACAATGTTGGTTTGAACCGTCGCTGGTTCGATCTCGATACCCTCCAGCTCAGCCAGCCCAGCTGCAAGCAACCGGGCATTGTCGTGGTCCTCGTGCAGTCGCTCGCGGTGATGGTCTAGGGCGTAGAGCGCTCCAGCCGCAATGATGCCAGCCTGTCGCATGCCACCGCCGAACATTTTGCGAAAGCGGCGGGCTCGCTGCATCTGCTCGGCTGACCCCACCAACGCGGAGCCCACCGGGGCACCCAACCCCTTCGAAAAGCACACGCTGACGGTATCAAACGGGGCTGCGTAGTCGGCCTCGCGAATGCCCGTGGCGATGCAGGCATTCCACAAGCGAGCACCGTCCATATGCAGCCGCAGGTCACGCGCCTGGCAAACATTGGCAATCTCTCGAATGGTCTCTAGCGGAAAAATTGCCCCCCCGCCTCGATTGTGGGTGTTTTCGAGGCAGACCAATCGCGTTCGGGGATAGTGGGGATTGTCATGGCGCAGGTACTGCTGCAGGGTCTCGGCTTTAAAAATACCTCGATCGCCCGGTACGAGCCGACAGGATGCACCTGATAATGCGGCAGGTCCGCCCCCTTCGTAGTAGTAGATGTGGGCTTCCGATTCCAGCACGATCTCGTCGCCCGGCTCGGTATGCACCCGCAGGGCGACCTGATTGGTCATGGTGCCAGACGGCATGTAAACAGCCGCTGCTTTGCCCAGCAGGTCTGCCACACGAGCCTCTAACTTGGCAACGGTCGGGTCATCACCTAGCACATCATCGCCGACGGAGGCCTGGGCAATGGCGCGCCGCATATCAGGCGTCGGCTGGGTTACGGTGTCACTGCGAAGGTCAATCATAGATAGGCTAACGGGGATGGAAACTTTCCTATGTTGACCCAGCTTTTGTGAACCCCTGCCGGTCTGTTCACATTAAGACAGGTCAAGCAGACAGATTCAGTAAGGGGCCGGGACCCCTCGCTCAAGATTGGGCATCCTGAGATGACGTCCTCAGCATCTTTACTGCCGCATCCGTCATCTACCTATGGGAAATCCGAAATCCGACAGCGAACTCAATCACTATTTGCGCCAGCGCCTGCCCACGCACCTGCGCCACAGCTTTACTGAAGCGCAGCTGACAGCGATCCGGAGCATGTACTCTAACCTAGGCCGCAGTAACTCAGCCCTGATTGACCAACGCTTGACGATTCCATTTATAGGCGGTCGGCTCTACGCCGTGTTTATGATCGGTCGCGATTGCAGAACTCAACCCCGTACCACACTCAAACGCGCCCTCAAGGCTCGTCTGATCATGGCCGCTTTGGTAGCCGTTGGCTGCAGCAGTATTTTGGGCTTGGTCAAACTCCGTCAGATCTACTCGACTAGCGCCTACCGTAGAAGCTTCGCTACGGAGCAATCGGCCCACCCTACCGCCGTGCCTTTCAAACGCAACCAGGAAGAATGCGAAACCAGCGGTCGAGAATGGCGCGATGATGAATGTATCGACCACGAGCACGATCCTACTTTCTAGCCAGGTGCCCGTTCGCCAGGTGTGAGTCCGCCAGGTATAAGTTCGCCGGGTGCAAGGGCCGACTCCCAGGCAGTGATCAGCCTTACTGGCCCAGCATCTGCAGCTGATAGAGGCTAGCGTAGAGGCCGTTGGCGGCCAACAGCTGGTCATGGTTGCCCTGCTCAACCAGCTGCCCTTGCTTGAGCACCAAAATTCGATCCACGTTACGAATGGTTGAAAGTCGGTGGGCAATGACTATCGCCGTGCGCTTTTCTAGCAAAGTATTGAGCGCCTGCTGAATCGAAGCCTCTGTGCCCACGTCGAGGTTGGCCGTCGCTTCATCCAAGACCAAGATGCCAGGGTTGCGAATAGCCGCGCGGGCAAAGGCTAGAAGCTGTTTCTGCCCGCCCGAAAGGTTGGTCCCCCGCTCTCGCAGTTGGGTTTCGTAGCCGTGGGGCAAGGCCTCAATAAAGGGTGCAATGTTAGTACGCTCTGCGGCCCGCTGCACCTGGGCCATCGAGTAGGTCTCACCCAGGCTAATGTTGCTTTTGACATCGCCCGAAAATAGAAAGCCATCCTGCAGAATGATCGCCATGCGCTGGCGCAGGTCGGCCTGGGTCAGGTCGCGAATATCGACCCCGTCGAGCAAAATCTGCCCCTGACTGACCTCGTAGAGGCGGCACAGCAGCCGAATGATCGAGCTTTTGCCCGCGCCCGTCGGCCCAACCAGCGCGACCTTTTCACCGGGGCGAATGGTGAAGTCCAAATCTTTGAGCACGTACTCATCGGGCTTGTAGCCGAACCAGACGTGGTTAAAGCAAATTTCGCCGGGCAGGGGCTCGTCCTGAGCATCGGTACGATAGGGCAGCGCCACGGGCTGGGCCGGATCGCGGATATCGATCGGTTCGCTGAGCAGGTCATTGATGCGCTCAATCGCAGTGAACCCAGCCTGAATCGCAGTGAACTTGTCGGCAAACTGGCGCAGGGGGTCAAACAGACGCTGGGCAAACAAAATGAAGGTCGTCAGTTTACCAATTTCCAGTCCTTCGCCCATGACGAGCCAGCCGCCTAGGGCAAGCACCGCTGCGATCGCAACCAGAGCAATCCACTCCAGCGTGGCCGACACCGCCGAATCGTGGAAGATGGTCTTGTCTACCGCACCGATGTAGCGCTGGTTAGTGGTGCGATACAGCTCCGCGTTAAACCGCTCTCGACGGAAGAGCTGCACCACCTCAATGCCCGAAATATTTTCCTGCAGGTTGGCGTTGAGCTGAGACAGCTCTTCTCGGGCCTGATAGTTCGCCTTGCGATACTGCTGCTGAAAGTAAACAATCAGCCCGGTAATCGGCAACAGCAAGAAAATCAGCAGCAGCCCCAGCCGCCACTCCAGCACCAGCATGGTGACCGCCGATACGGCGATGGTAAACATGTCGCTGAAAATGCCCACCGCCCCGGTCGAAAACACGTCGCCCAGCGCATTCACATCGCTGGTCAGGCGAGTAATCAGCTTGCCAACCGGGGTCCGGTCGAAGAACCGCATGGCCAGGGAACTGACATGGCGAAACAGGTCATTTCGAATCGAATAGGTGATGTCCTGCCCCACCTCCTGCACCAGATAGCTCTGCCAGCCATCGAGCCCCAGACGGGTAAAAATCGCCAGCAGCAGCAACACGATGAGCACGTTCAGACTGCCCTGCAGCGTCATCCCGTCAAATATTGACCAGATGCCCGCCTCCTGGTTGATCAGCGAAATGGCCTGACCGATCAGCACCGGCTGCATCGCCTGGGCGATGGACAGCGGCACCAGCAAGATCATCGGCAGCACCAGCCGCCGTCGATTTTTAGCGATATAGGGCCAAAGCTTTTGAAACAGCCGCCAGTCACGCTGGGTCGCCGTCGAGGCATCTGCAGTAGAAATCATAAGCACCGAAACGTCACAAGCAGCCCTAATCGCGCCCCTGGATAGCCATTCCTCGCGAGCAATCCGACCGGAGACTTCGCACCGGCAGCCAGCGATTAGCCCTAGTTATTCTAAACAATCCAGACGATTAAGCCGCCTTACCCCCAGTCCCCACCGTTCCCCAACCGCTTCCAAACCTCGGCCGCTCAGCTCACCCCAGCCATGATCTGCTGTCGAATCTGCTCGATGGGGTGGCTGAGGTTGAAGGCATTGAGCCGGTAGCTCAGGGGATGGGCGACTAGCCGCGCCGTACTCTGATAAAGCATCTCTAGCTCAATCAGATCGTTTTGCTGGAGGGTACGACCACTGGAAACCAGATCCACAATGGCCTCAGACATGCCTGTAATTGGCCCCAGCTCAACCGAGCCGTAAAGCGGCACAATCTCGACCGGCAGGTCTAAATTTTGAAAATAGCGCTGGGCTGACTTGACAAACTTCGAAGCGACCCGGCAGTGGGGTGGCAGATCGAGCGCCGAGCGGTAAGGACTCGCCGCCTTAACCGCCACCGACAGGCGACACCCGCCAAACTGCAGATCGGCCAAATTGGCGACCTGGGGCTGCTTTTCCTGCAGAACGTCGTAGCCCACGATACCGAGCTGGGCCTGACCATACTCCACATAGACTGGCACATCCCAGGCTCTGACCAGCAGTGCCCTGGCCTGACCGGTCGGGTCAACCACCTGCAGCTGGCGATTGCCCGCGTCCTGAAAAGCGCTAAAGTCCAGCCCGATAGCTCTCAGTAGTCGAATGCTGTCTGTTAGCAGTGAACCTTTTGGAATCGCAATTGTCAGCATCGTCACCTCCTGACGCTATTTGACCGGCATCCGATGACGATCTTGACACGTCATGGTCGCAGTCGCTACTCAACCCAGTCCTAAGCAGAAGGCGAGCTTGCCCGCTTAACAGAGGGATAAATGAGTGAGGGCTATCCCCCTAACCTTTCTATCTGAACCATTGTTTTAGTTTTCTAAAAAACTCTTACAAATGGCAATTGATTTAATAATTGAAGTAGCCTCTACTTATTTTCTACTTAACAAGTAAATACACTTCTAAATAAATTGGGAAGAGTATTGTTTTCCAAATAATTGTCCGTTAGTATGATTGCCATGTTTTAGGCAAGATTTTTATACCTACTTAAGGTATACAGAATTGTTTTTGTCCTAATGACTAAAGTGCGGTTTTCCAAACAGCTTTCTCTGATCCAGGCAAAGCTCTACGGAAATACAGACGGGCAATCTAGCGAATTTTCATACTTTTGACGATTCACAACTAGTCGCCGTTTTCAGCTCTGTTTTTCAAAGGCTAGCCCCAAAGAAAGTTCATGATTAGTACGAAATAACTAAAAATATTTCGTGCGTTGTGTGTTCAGTCGTCACCTTTGAGATTTTTATGAAACTCCAACTCCAGATCGGGGATATCGTTGCTTCAGACGCGGGGCAGCACTACCGTATTTTAGAAATCACAGAACACAGCGTTTCTCTGATTAGGGTTAACGGTCAGACCATTTTTGCCTATCGACCTGCGATCGCAGCCACCCTATTTTCCCCAGTGAATCTGGCCCAGCCAGCCTAGCGATAGGCTAGCTCCGCTGAGTGATTCGAGCAATTTTAATCTAGGGTTCAATCCAGGTTAGGACCGATGACAGCGGCGGCGGCCTCGATGGCCAGCGCTGCATGGGTCCAGTGAGTGCCCCCCTGACAGTAGACGATGTAGGGCTCCCGCAAGGGGCCGTCTGCTGATAGCTCGGCTGTGCTGCCGTCAATAAACGTTCCCCCTGCCATCACCAGCGCGCTGTCGTAGCCTGGCATTTCGGCAGGAACGGGATCCACATAGGCTTCTACAGGCGACCACTGCTGGATCGCGCGGCAAAAGGCCATCAGTTTCTCAGCTGAACCCAGCTGAATGGCCTGAATCACGTCTCGCTGGGGCGCTGCTGCTGCCGGGCTCACCGAGTAGCCCAGCTGAGCAAAGGTTTGGGCAATCAGCGCGTTGCTTTTCAGGGCTTCGCCGACCATCTGAGGCGCTAAAAACAATCCCTGATAGAGCAATCGGTTTTGATCGAGAGTGGCACCGCCCGAGCTGCCAATACCGGGGGCGCTTAGACGGTACAGGGCCGCTTCCACCAAATCGGCCCGGCCAGCCAGGTAACCGCCCGTCGGTGCAATCGTACCGCCCGGATTTTTAATCAGCGAGCCCGCCATCAGATCGGCGCCGACTGCCGTCGGCTCACAGGTTTCGACAAATTCGCCATAACAGTTGTCGACGAAACAGACCGTTTGAGGCTGTTGTTGCTTGACCATCGCCACGATCCGCTCGATATCAGCAATGCTTAGACTGGCACGCCAGCTGTAGCCGCAAGAGCGCTGAATCAGGACCATTCGGGTCTGGGGTTGGACGGCAGTGGCCAGCGCCTCCCAGTCCACCTGATGCTGCGGGGTCAGCCCCAGCTCTCGGTAGGTAATGCCAAAGTCGCGCAGCGATCCCTGGCCCTGACCTCGGAGACCAATGACCTCTTCTAGCGTGTCGTAGGGCGAACCTGCCACCGCCAGCAGCTCATCTCCCGGACGCAGCACGCCAAACAGGGCACAGGCAATGGCGTGGGTTCCTGACATCAGCTGAATCCGCACGGCGGCGGCTTCAGCCTGCATCACTTCAGCAAACACCCGATCAAGCGTTTCTCGCCCCAGATCGTCGTGGCCGTAACCCGAAACGCTTGAAAAGTGGTGGGTCCCAACCCGGTGACGGCGGAAAGCAGTCAGGACCCGAGCAAGATTTTTCTTGACCTGGGCGTCGATTGCGTAAAAAATTGTGAACGGTGCGTGTTGTGACTCTAGAAGCATTGGTGAGGCAGTTCGCCTAACGGATCGCTGCTGTCATTCGCCGTGAATGGCGAGATTGACGAGCGGTCGGCCCTGGGGAACGCTATTATCTGCAGCTTTTTACTGTAGCGGTTACGGTTATCCAGGGGTAGAGACCACCGCTCTTTTGATAGCGCTCACCATTGCCCCGCTATTCATGCTGAGATTTTTACATGACTGTTGCTAAATCTATCAATCCCCCGATCAACTGGCCGACAGCAATTTTTATGGTGCTGGTCCATATTGGCGCGCTACTGGCCTTTTTACCGAGCAACTTTAGTTGGACAGCGGTTGCGATCGCACTCTTCCTGCATTGGTTTACAGGCTGTTTAGGCATCACCCTGGGCTGGCATCGCCTGATTGCGCACCGCAGCTTTCAGACGCCCAAGTGGCTAGAGTACTTTTTTGTATTTTGCGGCAGCATGGCCTGTCAGCACGGACCGATTGAATGGATTGGCCTACACCGTCACCACCACGCCTTTTCCGATCAGCCGGACGATCATCACAACTCCAAGCGCGGCTTCTGGTGGAGTCACATGGGCTGGATTTTCCATGAGGTGCCCGCCGAAGACGAGGTGCCTCGGCTGACGAGGGACATTGCCAACGACCCGGTTTACCTCTTTTTCGAGCGCTTCTTTTTTCCCCTGCAGGTTGCCCTAGCGGCGCTGCTTTACTGGCTAGGCGGCTGGCCGTTCGTCGTCTGGGGCATCTTTGTGCGGCTGGTAGTGGTCTACCACTGCACCTGGTTTGTCAACAGCGCCACCCACAAATTTGGCTATCGCACCTACGATGCCGGCGACAGCTCGACCAACTGCTGGTGGGTGGCGCTCGTCACCTACGGCGAAGGCTGGCACAACAATCACCACGCCTTCCAGTACTCAGCCCGTCACGGCCTGCGCTGGTGGGAAATCGATCTAACCTGGATGGTTATTCGTGCCCTGAACTGGGCAGGCCTAGCGACCCACGTGAAGCTGCCTAAGGGCAAGGTCAGCCCGTCAACCTAGTGTGGATAGACCAACTGCTGGGGATAGGTTAGCGCGCTCAGCCCGACCGGCCCGAGCTGAGCTGACATACCTAAAGCAATATCTGCGGCCGCCGATGGGTTGCGATAGAACCGGGGCGACGCGTTGACATACAGCACCGTCCCCCGAGCGGCCGTCACAAACTGCTGAACATCGGTCTGCAGATTGGTACAAAGGCTGGCCGCTCGATGATCGCCCTGCTGGTTCATCCAGTCGAGGGCAGCGGACAGCGTCGCCGTCAGCCGGAAAGCGACCGTCGGACTAAAAGACGGGCAGGCCCATTCGTCTTCGTCTGCCTCGGTCAGTTCATTGAATAGTCGGACCAGCGAGGGCGTGCCTTTGAGCGTCAGCACCGACGCCAACCGCTGCCAGAGCTGCGACAGCCAGACGGGTTCGAACTCGCCTGCTAAAATCACCGTTTCAATCCGATTGACCGCATCCGGATCCCCGCGATGGCTGTCTAGAATCACTTGAACGACGGTATCCATGGCCGCGCTCGGACAAACGCACAGACAGCAGTTGCCAATGTAGGTCGGCAGCACCGGCACCGTTGCCTGCTCTACCACCTGCCTCACCAGTTTGGGACGACCGTAAGGAATCACTAGATCAAGGGCGGGCTGCTGAACCAGGACGGCTCGGGTCACCTCGTTCCAATCCTGGGGAATCAGCTGCAAGCTGTCCGGCGGTAAATCGGTCGTTGCGATCGCATCGTGCAAAACCGTCACCAGCGTCTGATTCGTTTGACTAGACTCACTCCCCCCCTTGAGTATCAACCCGTTCCCCGTGCGCAGACACAGACCCGCCGCAATCGCCGCCAGATCAGGAAAAGACTCATACACCAAGGCAACCACGCCCACTGGCCGAGGTCGCACAGCAACAGCATTAGCGCCACCGAGACTGGGCAGATCCCCCAGCTCCCCCAACCGATGAAATATCTGGGCCGCTCGATCAATCCGCTCCGGTGTCAGCTTGAGCCAGTCAGTCACCGTCTCCGGTACGGCCATTTCACGACTAATTTCAAGATCCAGCGTGTTGGCCTCCAAAATCTGATCTCGGCGGCTCAAAATCGCCTCACCCATTGCCTGTAGAACCTGATTGCGCTGAACGGCTGAAGTGAGTGACAGCACCCTAGCCGCTGAGCGGGTTTGATCCAGCACCGTCGCGAGTCGGTCAGAGTCGACCGTTCCGTCCACGGAAGTTGCAGCTGCCTGGGGATTTTGCATAGAGGAATCTCGTCAGAGGGAACGCTCAGGGAGCACCTGCTAGCGCCGAACTGCCATCACTAATACCACTAGAAGCAGGATCAGAATGGCCAGCAGCACCCCAAATCGTAGGGCCGCGCTGGCATTGGCAGGCGGCTGCAGCGTCGTCCACAGCAGCAGAAAGACGAAAATAGCAAAGAATGCAATCGAAAGCAGCAGCAAATAGTGGTGGGGCGAGAGCGGACGATTGACCAGCCACTGATGCCCCGTCCATCGCCAGGCGCGTCGGTAGGGATAGTGGCTCGACAGCTGCTCAATGCTGTAGCCCTCATCCTTAAGCACAAAAATTTGCTGACAGCGATCGCAACCAAACGCCTCCGTCAGCAGAATAGGCTTGAGCGTTCCCCGTCGTCGGCAGGGACAGGGATAGGCTTCATTGATATCTAGCTTTTGACTTTTTCGAGAACGCACAGGCGGCTGCCCAGAAGAAATTTAGGTTGAATTAGTTAAGCAGTTGCGACCCAAACCGTGCCCCCTTACTCCCCCTCGGTTGGGACTCACGATCTGGCGAGCGGGCGCTGGGAAGTCAGCCAATTAAGACCTCCCTTTAATAACGCTAACCCTCCTCAATCTACCTGAGCAAAATATTAATAAGGGCTTTAGAGTCGATAAATATCTGTAAAGCCTTGACCCTAAAGCGGCCACGGATTCTGTGTATTCGGGCCTCGCCTGGCCACAGGCATCACCCTTCGCTTAACACCTCCCGCTAGAAAGCAGGCGGTCAAGTTGATGCTATTATTCAGAACCTAGGCAGCATCTGTCTGGCTTACCTGCCTTGAGCCCGTTGGCCAGCGCTTGCCCCATTGGCCCCGACGGCTCCCTAGCGACAGGCCACTCGACGCACTGGCGCAGCAGATCTGGACCCTTTGCGTTCATGGACCTTTCCTTCGAAATTACGCTGCAGATCGTCCTAGCTGTCCTGGCTGGCATTTCTGCCCAGGTCATTGCTGAATTTCTGAAGCTGCCCAGCATCATTTTTTTGCTGATCTTTGGCATCAGTCTCGGACCGGACGGTCTGGCCGTAATCAACCCCAAGCTGCTGGGCGTAGGGCTGGAAGTCATTGTGTCACTGTGCGTCGCCCTAATTTTATTTGAAGGCGGACTCAGCCTAGAACTAAAGGAACTGGGCAAAGTGTCCGGCAGCCTGCGAAACCTGATTACCCTAGGGACCTTCATAACCCTGGCAGGGGGCGGTATGGCAGCTCATTGGTTGGGCGAGTTTCCCTGGCCCCTCGCGTTTCTATACGGCTCATTGGTCGTCGTGACTGGCCCCACCGTCGTGACCCCCCTGCTTAAACAGGTAAAGGTCGAGCGCAACGTTTCCACACTGCTAGAGGGCGAAGGCGTGCTAATTGACCCGGTAGGAGCCATCCTCGCCGTAGTCGTCCTCGACATTATTCTCAACGGCGATGCCAATATTAGCTCGATTATCGGCGGCTTGGCGCTGCGGTTGGGCATTGGCGCAGCCATTGGCGGTCTGGGCGGCGCGCTGCTGGGCTGGTTTTTAAAGCAGGCCACGTTTTTAAGTGAGGAGCTGCGCAATCTGGTGGTTTTGGCCAGCATTTGGGGCCTGTTTGGGCTGGCTCAAACGGTGCGAGACGAGTCGGGGCTGATGGCCGCCGTGACGGCAGGCATCGTCCTGCGGGCACTGTCAGTCCCCGACGAACGGCTGCTGCGGCGATTCAAAGGCCAGCTGACAGTTTTCTCGGTCTCAGTGTTGTTCATCTTGCTGGCCGCCGACCTATCCATTGCCAGTCTATTTGCCCTCGGGCAAGGCTCGGTACTAACGGTACTGGCACTGATGTTGGTCGTGCGCCCCATCAACATTTACGCCTGTACCCTCAACAGCAATCTGGGCTGGCGGCAGAAAGCCTTCCTCAGCTGGATTGCCCCCCGAGGCATCGTTTCCGCCTCGGTTGCCTCCCTATTTGCGATTTTGTTGACCGATCGGGGCATCAACGGGGGCGATGCCATTAAGGCGCTGGTATTTTTGACCATCATCATGACGGTGTTTGTGCAGGGCGTCTCGGCCCGTAAAGTCGCTCAGTTTTTAGGGCTCACCGTTGATGATGCAACAGGCGTGGTCATTGTCGGTGGGCATCCGCTGGGTCGCTTGCTGGGTCGCCTATTCCAGGCCCAGGGCGAGTCCGTGGTCATCATCGACACGGATGAGGAAGCCTGCCGCCAAGCGGAAGCGGTCGGGCTGCCGGTCTACCTCAGCAGCGCGCTGGATGCAGACGTGCTGGAAGCGGCAGGCCTCAGCGGCATGGGCACATTTTTGGCAATTACCACGAACGGCGAAGTCAATGCCGTCATCGCCGAACGGGCTGCAGAAGAGTTTCAGCCGCCGCGCGTACTGGCCATCCAACCGGGCAATGAGTCCGGCGAAGCGGCAAAGCGGGAACCGGCAGGCGGCAATCGCGTTCTCCGCCCCAAGCTACCGATCAAGACTTGGAACACCTATCTAAAGGACAACGCAGCTGAACTGCAAACCACCCAGCTCCAGTCTAGCGATTTAGCGGCACAGCAAGATCAGCTCAATAAGCTGGTCAACAGCGGCGACATTTTGCCATTGACGGTGCAGCGCGGCGGCAAGCTAGAGCTGGCCTTCAATCAGGAAGACTGGCAGGCCGACGACATTATTGCTTACCTGATTCATGATCCAGCCCCCCAACTATTGAAGCGCCTGTCCGGAGGAAAGCGTACGTCACGGCTTGCGGCTCAGAAACTGCCGCCGCCCACGTCCAGCGGGACCCTGCCAACCACCCTAACAGCGGCTGAGCTGGCGACGCCCGAGGGTCTGCCCGCTGCCGCCGACTCAGCGCCCGACGGACCTGCAACCAATCGCCCCATGAAAGAGACCTGACCCGCGACAGAGATCCGCGACCAAGATCCGCGACCAAGATACACACCACACCGGGTTTACGCCGCCAGCTGAGACACGGCGGATAGGACCGCACTCAGCTTGTAAGGCTTACTCATACAAGTGACGCTACCGCGACCACTTTTGGTAAACCGCTTGATTTCACCCCGCGACGCAGCCGTAATCATCAGGGTGGGGATTCGCCGGGTGTGGGGGTGGTTCTGTAGCTGCTGATAGAACCCATAGGCCCGCCGACCCAGGGCCAGGGGTTCAAGAATGATCAGCTCAGGCGGTAGGTCGGTGACATATTGCAGCCCCTCTTCAACAGTCGACACACAGGCACAAGGAATGCCGTGGGACTGCAGCTCGTTCGCGAGCATTTCTCGATGTAAATTACAGTCATCCATCAGTAGTACGTAACTCATAATGCCCCTGGTGATCAGAGTGATCGTTGGCTGTCGTAAAGCAGGCTCTCACGAGAGCCGTGTCCTGCCCATCCTTGAGCGGCTACAGGACAGTCAGCTCACATTTAATTTGTTCTCAAAAGGAAACGGGAAACACACCGCCTAATAGACCGCCATTGCCCCTAAAAGATAGGTAAGGAGCTGCTCAACCGCACGAACCAACCCTTTAAAGGCACAGAACCAGAATCATCTCATCGACGAAAAACGTTCGATAAAATAGCCATAAGAATCGACATTTTTATCATCAAAGGCTGTCGGAGTACACCTGCGCGAAGAAAATCCGATAGCAGTTTAAATAGTTATTGGAGGCTCTTTCATGCAGATATGATTCTGGCACCTGATATCTATTAAGCCTATTATTAAATATCTAGACAATCGCTAAATTGCTTAGCCAGCGCAACAATTGTTTCATAGTTTTTACCTAAGTAGCTTTCCCGAATATCCAAAAACCGAGATTTTAATGAGGGCTTGAAGCACACATGGCGGTTGACAAATTGGCTTGCGCTTTTGTGAATCTTTAAACCTTCACCTTGCCCTAGCATTTGGGCGGGCACCAAGCTGACAGCAACGTTTCAGCAGGCTTAGAGTCGCTTACAGTCGATAGGTGCCTTAAGGCTCGCCAATCAGCCGATTAACCAATGGGGTTCGAAGCTTGCATGGCGAGCCTATTTTTCGATTTTTGATAAAAATAATAAAAATACGGATTCATCAGAGACCTTTGCCGGAAACCTCAAAAGCGAATTCTCAGTATTCATTTTTTGTACAATTTGTACAATTGACCAGCCGTCGTATCCTATTTTTTTGAATTCAAACTCAAGCATTGATTCCACAGGTACCCTGACCGGCATGGGCGTTGGTCCTGGCGATCCTGCTTTGATCACCATCAAGGCCCTGCGTCGGCTGCAGAGCGCGCCTGTCGTCGCTTTTCCAGCCGGGCGTTACGGTCAACCAGGCATCGCAGAGCAGATTGTCGAGCCTTGGCTACAGCCCTACCAGCAGCGACTGCCCCTGCAGTTTCCCTACGTATTTGACGCCGCGACCCTATCAGATGCCTGGCAGACGGCAGCTCAGCAGGTATGGCAACATTTGCAGTCCGGGCAAGATGTGGCATTCGCGTCGGAAGGCGACATTGGGTTTTACAGTACGTTTGCCTATCTAGCCCAGACTTTGCTGCGGCAGCAGCCTGTGGCCAAGGTCTGCGCGATTCCAGGCGTGTGTTCACCGCTGGCTGCCGCCGCCGCTGTAGGTCAACCGTTGACCTGCCAGCATCAGCGGTTGGCAGTGCTGCCAGCGGTCTATAGCGCCAACGAACTCGCCGACGAACTCGAATCAGTCATGGATTGGGCAGATGTCGTCGTGCTACTCAAACTGAGTTCGGTGTACGCGCAGGTATGGCAGGTGCTGGCCCGATTGGGACTACTGGAGCGCAGCTATGTTGTGCAACGGGCGACAACTGCCGATCAAATTGTCTATGCTGGTCTAGGTGATTTACCCGAGCTATCGCTACCCTACTTCTCGATCTTGGTAACTCAGGTGCGCCCAGTTGAGCTAGGGTAACCAGCTGCCAATCTGGCAGCAAGGGAACGCGATCACACTCAATTCAGTCATAAGGTGATTGAAGTGATGGGAACTTTTCGACCAGAACGGCCTTGGCAGGATCTCGTGATGGCCCTGCTGTCGTGCAACCGGCTTTTTTATGATCATGGCTAAATCTAAGGGCAAGGCTCAATCGAACACGGTGCTGAAGCGGGTCAGGCAAGTCTTGCGACCTGTGGGCCAGGTGCTTAAGGGCCCCTACGGCGTCGCTGCGATCGCATCGCTCAGCTTTCACGGTGTTGTGTTTGCGCTCGGCCCCAGTTTTTCTGGCGTCTCGATAGCGGCCTTTGGTGAAGGGGAAGGCGGCGGTGACGGTGAACGGACAGTACCGCTGGTCGAGCTATCCGCCAGCGAACAAAATCGACTACCTGATTTTTCAGCCCGCCGCTCGTTCAGCGGTCGGGTCCCGGTGCCCAGTGCGCCCCCGTCCTCCCTATCGATTCAGCGAACGCCCCAGCGATCGCGCGCTAGCATTCGCCCGCAGCGCTCGACCGGGCTACAGCGCACGACGCCTAACCGAACGCGGCCTTCGGTCTCCGGAGTCAGGCCCGGAACTTCAGCCAATCCACCCACCGGGACTCCCTACGTTTGGAACGGCAGCACCCGAATCTCGCGGATACCGCTACCAGGGAACATCGCCGGTCAGGGGTTGCCGCCCCTACCTGACGAAGATCCGAGCGTTAAGCGCCCCCAGCGTGACCCGGCGAGTGAAACGCCCAGTACCCCCACAACTGGCCCCGATCCGGCAGCGAACGAGCAGCCCGATTCTCCCGACTCGCCCCAAACCCCTGCGGGCGCGCAGGATCTCGATTTGGCGGGTTTGCAAAATCCTCAAGGCGTTGGGTCGGATTCAGAGCAGCCTGCGAGCAGTGAAGGCCCAATTGAGCCGAGTGAAGGCCCCCCTCCTGAGGAGGCTCCCAATGTGGCCGCCAATGACCTCGATCCAGAGCAGATACGGCTGCAGCAGCTCAGGGATAGCCTGGTTTGGGATGGGGCCGGAACCGAAGGTGGTGACACGACTGCCAGCGACTGGCTGGCCCAGCTACAGGCCGAAGACGAGACCGTCGCAGCCGCTGAAGTCGCTGAGAACATAGACTCGAACATTCGCGTCTGTGTGGATAATCCTCCAGCCAATGGCGTTGTGGGTATCGTAGTTCAGCCTGACGGCACGATTTCTGAGCCCACCCTATTGCAGCGCACTGGCTACGCGACCACCGATCAGGCCGCCCTCAACGCTGCCGTAGCCGCCGTTTCAGCGGCGGAGACGCCGGTTGCCTATCGAGTCAACGTCGCCGTTGGGTATGACGACTCCAGCTGTATTAACCCCGACACCATGCGGCCTTAGTCGCAGCTTGCAACGGGTCGAGCGCAACGGATAGCCTACAGCCGCCGCGTTAAATTGAGGCCGTGGGTATCGGTGCCGCAGGTGCCGAGCAATCGTAGCTGCTCAGCCATGAGCTGAACCCGAGCCGTTTTTTCGGGCGTCGGTCGCCACGGGCGCGGGTTGTCATAGGCATAGTAGACCTCAACACCGTCAATGCCCATATCCGCTGCGGCAGGAATCAGCTGTTCTGCGGACACGCGATAGCGGGCCGGATGTGCCAGTACGGCCAATCCACCCGCGGCTTGAATCGCGGCAATGACACGGGCAGCAGCTTTCGCGCCACCCTGAGGAGGACCGTGCTCAAGGTAGGGTTCAATGGCCGGGTGATCGGTATAAAAGGCGTAGCCCAGGATGTGAACTTCGGTATCTAGTAAAGAAGCCGTAATCTCAACACCGGGCCAAAGTCGGGGTAGTCGCTTGCCGCTTCGGGCTGAGCGCCAGGCCGCTGGGTGTCGCCAGCGCCAATCTTCAAGCCATTGTCGCGCCCGACTGTAGCCCTTAACGGTGTGATGATCCGTGACAGCCAACCCCTGCAGGCCCAGCTCTAGCGCTTGGGTCATTAAGTCCTCCGGGGTGAGCTTACCGTCGGAGCACAGGGTGTGCATATGGAAGTTATAAGTCTGCGGGCAGCTATCTATTTCAACAGACTGAAAGACCTTTTTAAGTGCTTTCGCCTCCTGCGTTACCGCCCGAGAAGCAGACTCTTGAGCAGAGTAAGCGGCCATCGTCGGCATCCAGCAGATTTATCATGATTCTATCTGTTCTAATATACCCAACATAGCCAAACTCGTGGAAAAACCAGCCTGGCTATGTTAGTGCAGCCAACTAAGTCAATAGATTTGACTCAAATCACATTGAGTCAAACGTGATTGTGCCGAATGGGTTTGTTCTAAACAACCGCTATGCCGCACAGTTGCGATTAAACAACGAATCTAAGTAGACCCGAGACGTCCGTCGATCGCCCTCGCCATTTTGCAGTAGAAACAGTGAGAGTGCGGCTGAGAATACCCGATCTTGATCCCAGGCGGAGTGCGCTTCTAGATAGTGCTTGAGCGACTCATGCAGCTCTTCTGGAATTTCGGCCAGGATACTGACTGTTATTTGCATGGGGGACCTCAATAGATGTAGTACATGAACTGATGCATCTGTGAGTGAATTTACGGATTCGCTTAAAGGCCTCTTAGCAGCGTTTAGCCAGGAAAAACGGAGACTGCAGAAGCAGTCGCAGGCTTGTTTGTAATTTTGGTTAAAAAATCAGTCCGAGAGCCTAAATATTTGCCGTTTTGGAAACCGCTGCTCGGTGGTGGAGCTATATCTTCGCCATCGAACCCACAGCTTGTCAACGCATCCGTTCAGAAAACAGTCCTCGTTCCGAATTTGCTGAGAACGATTTATCAGGGTTTGAGGGTGTTTTCATTACATTTTCGTTACATAATTATGTGGCGCTCTCATAATTCTCTCGACTGTAGCCAGTCTGACAAAAACGGGGGCAGAGGCTGAATCTTTCGTCGGGGGCTGTGAATAACCTGTGGAAAACTCTGGGGAGATTGTGGAAAGTTGCAGGAAAAGCTGGGGAAAACAATTTAGAAAATAAGAATTGGTCAGGCCCGGAGCAGACTAGGAATTCCTCACTTTTTGTAATCTTTGCAGGCTGACCCACTCGTCAAAACCAGCCATTGGCTTCACGAATGACGATTCACGATCTCACTGTCCTCTCCCAACGCTTAGGACTGACGCTGTCGTGGTTTGATTACGAACAGTTCGATTACAAAACGACCTGGGCCAGTCCCTGGTAGGCAATGCCCGCTGGGCTGATGTCAAATCGGCAGGGCAATACTTCGACCCCGGCAGCCACCGCGTCCCGCAGTAGCTGACCGTAGGTCGGATCGGCGGCGTCACCGGGACTAAAGCGATCGCAATCTCCCCGATTGATGAAATACAGCATGACGGCGCGGGCCTCAGGCCGCAGCGCCGTCAGCTCGCGCAGGTGCTTTTGCCCCCGTGTGGTCACGGTGTCTGGAAACAGCGCCAGCGGACCGTCTGACCAGGTCGTGTTTTTGACTTCGATGTAAATCGGGGGGTCGGCATCCGGTAGGAAAAAATCGATCCGGCTTTTGCGATCGCACCCGTACACCACCTCTGCCTGAATTTTGGCGTAATCCCCCAGCTCAGGCAGCAGGTGGGCCTCCAGCACTGAGCGGATCACCCGGTTAGGCAAGGCCGTATTCACCCCGGCCCAGACCGGCGGTGCGTCCGCCTCACCGGCCATTGTGGCAGGCCCGACATCGGCCAGTTCCCAGGTGTAGGCCAGCTTGCGCTTGGGATTATTGGATGGGGAAACCATCACTCGGCCCCCCACGTGACAAACGCCCGTCATCGGGCCGGTGTTGGGACAGTGCGCCGTAATCAGCCGATCGTTGGCTAACTCAATATCGGCAAAAAATCGCTTGTAGCGCTTGACCAGACGGCCTTCTAGCAACTCAGGATAGGGATAGAACCAGGCGGATGTCAAAACAGCGCTTCCTCTTTCAGAGCAACGGATCGAGACTTTTCTAGTGTTGCCGATACCGGCCTGCTCCGCAAAATTACATATTGAACTGGGGGGCAAAAGTTGGTAACTTCTAAACCCGGTGAATTTACAGAGGTTCGTTTGGGGTCGGGGTGGTGGTTCCTGATCTATTGACGAATCGGCAGATTCCTCTGGAATATGGGGTGTCTGTCATGCTTTAAAACTCAAAACATTTGTGGCTAAACGTTCGCTGGCCGGTATTGCAGGAATTGTTGCGATCGCAACCCTGATCAGCAAACTCTTTGGCCTGATTCGTCAGCAGGCCATCGCTGCCGCCTTTTCCATTGGTCCCGTGGCCGATGCCTACGGCCTGGCCTACGTTATTCCTGGCTTTTTGATGGTGCTGCTGGGCGGCATTAACGGCCCCTTTCACAGCGCCATCGTCAGCGTCGTCGCTCGCCGCAAAAAGTCAGATATCGCGCCGCTGGTCGAGACCATCACCACGATTGTCGGTCTGGGCCTGCTGATCCTAACGGTGCTGGTCGTCCTGTTCGCCAGCCCCATCGTGGACGTATTGGGTCGGGGCTTTAGCGCCACAGAACTCGGGCTAGAGAGTCGCGCGATCGCCATCACCCAGCTGCGCATCATGGCTCCGATGGCCCTATTTGCAGGGCTAATCGGTATTGGCTTTGGCACCCTGAACGCGGCAGACCAGTATTGGCTGCCGTCGGTGAGCCCCCTGTTTTCGAGCGTCAGCATTGTAGCCGCGCTAGGTGTGCTGTATTTAGTGCTCGGGGGCAATATTACCGATCCGCGCTATGCCCTGGTGGGTGGCGTTGCCCTGGCGGTCGGTACGCTGCTAGGCGCAGTACTGCAGTGGCTGGTGCAGGTACCGGTGCTCTGGCGCTCAGGGCTAGGGCGGCCCCGGCTGCGCTTCGACCTGCAGGACCCTGGTGTCCGAGCGGTACTGAAGGTGATGGGTCCGGCCACCTTTTCCTCGGGCATGATGCAGATCAACGTCTATACAGACCTGATCTTTGCCGCCTTTATCCCCGGCACGCTGGCAGCGCTGAACTATGCCAATTTGCTGATTCAGATGCCCTTGGGGATCATCTCAAACGTGATCTTGGTGCCGTACTTGCCCGTGTTTGCCCGACTGGCCGACCCCACTAACTGGGGCGAACTCAAGCAGCGCATTCGTCAAAGCCTGCTGCTGACGGCGCTGACAATGCTGCCGCTGAGCGCGTTATTCGTGACCCTGGCACTGCCGATGGTGCGGGTGGTGTACGAGCGGGGCGCGTTTGATGCGGACGCCTCACGGTTTGTTACCTCGGTGCTGATTGCCTACGGCACGGGCATGTTTGTGTATCTGGGGCGGGATGTGCTGGTGCGGGTGTTTTACGCCCTGGGCGATGGCGATACGCCTTTCCGCATCAGCGTGGTTAATATTTTTCTGAACGCCCTGTTTGACTATTTGTTAATTAACTGGCTGGGTGCACCGGGGCTGGTGCTGGCTACGGTGGCGGTCAATATCTTCTCGATGGTGGCGCTGCTGGTGCTGCTCGACCGCAAGCTAAACGGGCTGCCCTGGTTTGACTGGGGTCGCCCGGTAGTGCTAGTGCTGTTGGCCAGTGTTGTGGCTGGGGCGGCGGCCTGGGGCACCCGTATGGGGATAGAGGGGCTGATCGGTCCTGAGGGCTTTTTGACCAATGTAGTCATTCTGCTAGGTGCAGGCGCGGTGGGGGTAGGGGTGTTTGCCGGGGGTGCGATCGCACTTCGCATTCCCGAAGCAACCTTACTGATCAACCGGCTCAAGCAGAAGCTGCTCAGGCGATAGGCCAGCGCGATCGCCTGAGCAGCGCCCCCGTATTTACACTGAATATTGCCCTCTAAATCTAACTATTCACGTCAGCAAACTTGCGCTATCCCGCTGACGCAGTTCCTACCGACAGCCGGGCATCTTAGAGGGTGACGATTCGCTGTCGTTAGGTTCTTCACCAGACTCACTGGGGGGCGGTTCCCCTCATCTCTGTATAAAGCTATCGTAATCGGGCTTACGTATACCGTGAGTGACCGTTAGGGCTTTTTCTATCTTCACGGATTTATGGCATCGCCATTGGAATAGCAGGTTAGCCCCATCTACCACCCCTGCCCACGCTGCTCAAGTCTTTAGCGCATGACTACCGTTCTGGTTGTAGACGACCAGCTGACCGCCCGTAAGCTGGTTGGCGACATTCTTCACTCCATTGGCTTCTTCGTCATTGAGGCCACGACTGGGGATGAGGCGATTTGGCACGCCCACAAAAAGCAGCCCGATCTGATCCTGTGCGATATCGAAATGCCCGATATCAACGGCTACGATGTGCTCACCGCGCTCCGGCAAAATGCGTCAACGGCGACAATTCCTTTTATCTTTCTAACCGCTAAGTCAGACAAGCGGGACCAGCGTCAGGGCATGGAGTTGGGGGCAGACGATTACCTGACCAAGCCCTTCAGCGAAGAAGAGCTAATCGGGGCGCTGAAAGCACGGCTATCGAAACAGCTGTCCTACAAGCGTCGGTCAAGTCATGTGCTAGAGCAGCTGCACCGAGGACTCACCAGCACCCTGCCCCACGAGCTGCGCACCCCCCTGCACGGCATCATGGGCATGGCCCAGCTGCTGTCGATGGAGCTGATTGCCCAAAATCCGAGCGAAGTGCTGGAGATGTCGGGCCAGATTCTCAAATCGGCCGAGCGGCTAGAGCGAATGATTGAAAATTTGCTGCTGTACGGGCAGCTAACCACCCGCGACCCACAGCATGAGTACACCGAGCGGCTGACCGCGGCACAGATTCTCTCGGTTAGTGACACGGTCGGTGGGGTGGCTCAGCAGGTTGCCAAGCGACACAAGCGGCTTGAAGATTTGCGCTTCGACATGCAGGGGCTCGAGATTGAGTTCAACGCCTTCACGCTGAAGAAAATTACCGAAGAGCTGATCGACAACGCGTTTAAGTTTTCGGAACCGGGTAAAACGGTACAGGTCGCCACCCACGGCACCGCGCAGGAGCTGGTACTGGAGATTAACAACTATGGCCGGGGTCTGACAGAGGAGCAGTGCGATCGCATCGCCGCCTACCAGCAGTTTGACCGCAACTACTACGAGCAGCAGGGGCTAGGGTTGGGGCTGGTAATTGCCCGCACGCTGACCGAGTTTAACGATGGAAACTTTGAAATCCACAGCGTCATCGACGGGCAAACGACCGTCTCAGTTAGTTTGCCGCTCCACGCATAGGGAAAGAACGCCCTAAAGCGCCACAAGACTCACATATCCCCGTCATAGAGATGTCACACGCCCTGCCTATCGTTAAAGGGTCGCTAAATCTCTTCAACGTACGCACAGATGACTAACCCGGTAAACAATCCTCGCAGCTGGCGAACTGCCGTAACAGGTTTAATGGTTGGGGCTGGACTCGCTACGACCGGCGGCTTTTTGGCCTGGTCTCCCAGCTCACCCCTCGACGCGCAGGCCAACGCTCAAACCGTTGAGGAATCCGCGCCTGCCCGTGAGGTCCCGACACCTAACCTAGCCAATGCCAACTTTGTAACCGACGTGGTGAACGAAGTGGGGCCTGCCGTCGTCCGCATCAACGCTTCACGCACCGTCAGCCGTCAGATGCCTGAAGCCTTCAACGATCCCTTCTTTGGTGGCCGCTTCGACAACCTGCCCCAGGAACGCACCGAGCGCGGCGTTGGCTCTGGCTTCATCATCAGCGAAGATGGCCGCATCATCACTAACGCCCACGTGGTAGACGGTGCGGATCGGGTGCAGGTGACGCTCAAAGATGGCCGCACCCTAGAGGGTGAAGTCATGGGTTCAGACCCGGTTACGGACGTGGCCGTGATCAAGGTCAGCGAGAGCAATCTGCCCACCGTTCAACTCAGCGACTCCGACCAAATTCAGCCGGGAGAATGGGCCATTGCCATTGGCAATCCCCTGGGTCTGGATAATACCGTCACCGCCGGTATTATCAGCGGCGTGGGCCGCAGCAGCTCTCAGGTGGGGGTGCCCGACAAGCGCGTCGAGTTCATCCAAACTGATACGGCTATCAACCCTGGCAACTCGGGTGGCCCGCTACTCAACGCTCAAGGCGAAGTCATTGGCGTGAACACTGCTATCATTCGCGGCGCCCAGGGGCTAGGCTTTGCCATTCCCATTAACACAGCTGAGCGCATCGCTACGGAACTGGCCGAGACGGGCACCGTGCAGCACCCCTACCTGGGCATTCAAATGGTGACGCTCTCGCCCGAGACCAAGGCCGATATCAACAGCAACCCCAACACCAACCTCACCGTTGAGGCCGAAGAGGGCGTGCTCATCGCCCGAGTGGTTCCCAACTCCCCCGCTGCTCGGTCGGGTCTGCGAGCCGGTGACGTCATCGTCGCGATCGAGGGCGAGGCCGTAACAGAATCGCTAAAGGTGCAGCAACTGGTTGCCGGTGGCCGCGTCGGTGAGCCGCTGCAAATGCAGGTGCTGCGCAATGGTCAGAACGAGACCTTGTCCGTCCGTCCTGGCGAATTTCCCCGCCAGTAGAACGAAGCAACCGAGTTCTCACAACCTATGCTCCTTGGGCCTCACTCTGAATTGAGTGAGGCTTTTTCTATCTATACCGTCTGGCAGGTGTGGGATAGTTAACCCGACCTGTCGAAGCCCCCACTAACATGCAGGCTGCTACACGTCCCCAGACTGGTAGGCGACCATTGTAAAAGCGCCAATCACCTGTTTTATGGACCACAAGGTTAGGATATGGATGATGGAAACCTTCCCTAACGGACTATGAACACGGTTGCTATTTTGCCCATTGCCGATGCAAGTGGAGAACAGACTTATCGGGCTGTGGCAGGTAAAACAGTTTCTGTGGGCAAAACCGCCGGACAAGCGTTAGATACTTTAACGCGCCAGCTGGGCGAAACTGAGTTTCGAGCGCTGCTGGTAATTCAGAGCTTTCAACCCGATAGCTTTTTTAATGCCGGGCAGCAGCAACGGCTATCGGAATTGATGGACGCATGGCGAGCTGCCAAGGCAAAGGGAGAGCTGCTGTTGCCCGAGCAGCAGGCAGAGCTAGACGCACTGGTTGAGGCTGAGTTAAAAGCTGCAACGGCTCGTACGTCTGCATTACTGCAGCAGCAAACCGCGTGAATTCTTACTACACCACAGTCTCAGATCGGGCTAATCACCGGTGCGAGTACTGTCAGGCACCCTAGCTAGTCTTTAATTTCCCCTTCGAAGTCGATCACATTATTCCAATTTCTCAGCAGGGACCTGACGACGCTTCGAATTTGGCGCTGTCTTGTCGTTCTTGCAATTTGCGTAAGGGCAGCCGTACAGAGATCGTTAAGGAACCGGGTGAAAAGATCCGTTTTTATAATCCTCGGAAAGATGTATGGGCAGATCACTTTGTACCTAACGTGGACTCTGGGCAGATTGCTGGCATTACTCTCATTGGGAAAGTAACCGTAGATCAGTTTGAAATAAATAGTCCCATCCAGGTGACAGCACGACAGCCGTGGATGCAGTTGGGGCTGTTCCCTTAATATTGCAGGAAACACGCTAGCGCTTAGCGCTGTCGGCACTCATCTCATGAAAAGATTATGGCCTCTCAAAAGCTGGCTGCACTTCAGGCTGAGCTGCGGTCTTTGACCGATCGGCTATCGCCCCCTACGGATGAGGCGCTGACAGTAATAAAATCAGCGCTGACCAGTCGGCAGTCCGTCGCTATTGCACAGGCCGCCAACCTGATTCAAAAAAACGATCTCCGCGCACTCCAACCTGAACTCGCCAAAACCTTTCAGCGCCTGCTCAAAAACGGCGAAAAGACCGATCCGGGCTGCCTTGCTAAGCGGGCCATTGCCAACGCGCTCTACCACCAGGAATATAGCGAAACGGACTTATTTCTCTCTGGCATTCACCATGTGCAGATGGAACCTGTCTGGGGTGGCACGGTGGATACGGCACCAGGTTTTCGGGGCGTCTGTGCGCTGGGGCTGGTGCGGGCTCATTACCGCCACGTCATGGTCGAGTTGGCGGACCTGCTGGCCGATACAGAAATAGAGGCCCGGATTGGAGCAGCCCGCGCCATTGCCTACAGCGAAAATCCGGCCGGGGTCCCGCTGCTGAGACTGAAGCTGCACCTGGGCGATCCGGAGCCGCAGGTGCTGTCGGAGTGCTTTATTGCACTGCTGCAGCTGGCTCCAGAGCAGTCGTTTTCACTCGTGACCCGGTTTTTGGAGTCCTCTGAACCGGCGGTGGTGGAGCTGGCGGCACTGGCACTTGGTGAGGCGCGATTGACTCAGGCATTTGAGCCCATCAAGGCCGTTTGGCGACAAACACGAGAACCGGAGCTGCGTCAGAGTCTGCTGCTAGTCATTTCGATGCTGCGCTCCAAGGACGGTATCGAATTTCTCATCGAGCTAATGGAGCGAGGAAACCAGGCAGATTGTGAAGGTGCGATCGCAGCCCTCGACATCTACCGTTCCGTGCCGGACATCTGGCAACAGGTACAGCAGGCAGCCCAGTTGAGAGGCGACGGGCTTCAGCTAGCCCCATAGCCTCTCAGACCGCTTTTCTACGCCAAATCAATCGGGAAAACCCAGTCTTTATACCCAGGATCTTGTCCTTCCGTGATTGCGCTTAGCTTATTCCGAATCTGGTCCGTCACCGGGCGAGTGGTCGATAGCTGGTAGCTCTCAATCTGGCGTACCGGCGTGACCTTTGCCGCCGTTCCACTCAAAAACACCTCATCGGCAATCAGCAGTTCGGTCTTATCAATCGGCCGCTCCACGATCTCAATGCCCAGATCCCGAGCAATCGTCAGTACGCTATCGCGAGTGATGCCTTCGAGAATGTCCTGCTCGTACCCCGGCGTAATCAGTCTGCCGCCCCGCACGATAAATACATTCATGCCCGACGCTTCAGAAACTTTGCCCTGGGAGTTCATTAAGATCGCCTCGTCAAAGCCTGACTCGACCGCTTCGGTTTTAGCTAAAGACGACGTGATATAGGCTCCGCTAATCTTGCCGCGCAGGGGTAGGCTGCGGTCCTCCTGCCGGTACCAGGAGCTGATGCGGCAGCTCACCCCCTCCGGCGAGAGGTAGTCGCCCAGCTCCAATCCATAAACAAAAAAGTCCTTCTGGACCTTGTGCAGACGCGGGGCTATGCCCAGGTCCGACGTGTACACAAACGGGCGAATGTAGAACGGCACCCGAGGTGCGTTCTTTTTGACAAAGTCCACCAGGACCGACTGAATTTTGTCGGCAGGCAGATCGTAGTTGAGAAATCGCGCACTGTGGCTCAGCCGCTGGGCATGGCGATCCAGCCGAAACAGCAAGACCTGATTGGGGTCCTGTGGATTGGGCAAGCCCCGCATCCCGCCAAATGCGCCAGTGCCATAATGCAACGCATGGGTCGCAATGGAAATTTTGGCATCCTCAAACGGGCAAAACGCCCCTTCAAAATAGGCGGTCGGCAGGAAGCTGTGCATGAACGGATCTCAACGCGTTGGCATTTGATCCAGCATAGGGGACGAACGCCGATTGAGCAGGGTTTAGATCAGTTTTTTTGCATTGACCTAGCTCGCCAGCCACTCCCTGACGTCAACGCCGCTATCTGCAATCTTCAGCAGACTAAGCTCGGTATTAGACAGGTCAGAATGCGCTAACAAATCAGGCAGATTACGAATGATCCGGCTGCAGCGGTGCAAAAATCGATCGACCCACTGCTCTAACAAGGCCTGAAACTGCGTATTCAGCGGCAGGGAAATAAAATCGCAGGGCTTAACCGGCGGCGACGCGAAGTAGTGGGGCAGCTTGACCGGCTTTGTTTCTTGCCAGTACCGAGCCACCGCATGACTGCCCAACACCCGCTTGACGGTCTGCCGGAGCTTGTCCACCGCTAGCAGGTAATCATCCAGGCAGACCTGAAATGCATATGCCTGATTCGTCAGCGAAACCGTCATATCTCGGGCCGAGGCTGGCTGGGAGAACAAATTGCCCTGGCCATAATCACACCCCAATGCCTGATAGAAATTGGCAAGTTCGGCCTTCTCAATGCGCGTCAGGGTCACCTGAATACCCAAATCGTGAAACCAGCCAATGACGGTTTCGAAGGCTTCTGTTTCAAACGGGTTGCCCTGGAGGTTACCGACCGCTGCGTGGCTGATTTTGACTTCATCAATGCCGTAGTCAAAAATCGAAGTCAGGGGCGTACCGACGGGGTTAAAGTTATCAATCGCCAAACGCACGCCCAGCTCCTTCAAGCTTTCTAAGCGTCTGAGGATATCAATCGCGTCCAGTCGCAGCACCTGCGCCGGAATCTCTAGCTGCAGATTTTGGGGCTTGAGGCCTGTCCGCTCAAGAATATTGGTGACGGACTCTACCAAGCCCGCATGCCTAAGCTGCACAACCGAGAGATTGACGCTGGTAACCAACCCAGCCAGTGCTACATTTTCTTGCCAGAGGGCGATTTGAGAGCAGGCCTGATCGAGAATCCAAACCCCGAGTGGAATGATAATGCCCGTGGTTTCCAATTCAGAGATAAACTCAGCCGGGTACAGCATCATGCCTGCTTTTTGCCAACGTACCAACGCCTCAAACGCATGAATTCTTCCCGTTTTAAAGGAAACGATCGGCTGATAGTGCAGCTGAAACTCTCGCCGGAAGTAGGAGAATCCAGCCGTTGAAGAGATGCTGGATCGGGCTAACAGGTGTGATGACATAACGTACGGGATTCCTTGTTGCTGCAATACCGATCGGTTGCCCGCATCCGTTCGCAGCCGAACGGATGGTTCGGATTGGGCTGCGCGTCACGTTGCCGTAGCATCAGCCGGTTCGACCGGTGCAGGTGTGCTGCGCAATGTGGCCTACGCAATAGACTGGCGGATGCCTACAGCAATAGTTCCCATTGAGAGGGCAGGAGGGGTGATAGCTCATGCCGCCTGCACCAGGCTATTGGCTCAGCCAAATCAATTTTCGATATATAAAGGTATTGTGAACTACCCAATCTAGAAATATCCTGAGTGTTTCTGCCCGTATTTAGGCAGGGAACAGAATTTTCTTAGCCTCATCCGATAGCGTACTCTGGCTATCAAATTCCTTCGCACGGGCATAGGCAGCTTCGACAGCTGGGCGCGCTTTGATCGCTTCAAACCAGCGCTTTAGATTGGGAAAGTCGTCCAGATTTTGACCCTGCTTTTGGTGGGGCACGATCCACGGGTACATCGCCATATCGGCAATGGAATAGTCCCCCGCCACAAAATCTTGCCCATCGAGCTGTTTATCGAGTACCCCATACAGACGGGCGGTTTCCTTGACATAGCGATTGATCGCGTAAGGAATCTTTTCAGGAGCGTAGCCTGAGAAGTGATGGTTTTGCCCCAGCATGGGACCGAGACCGCCCATCTGCCAGAACAGCCACTCCATTACGGTCTTTTTGCCTCGCACGTCGGTCGGCAAAAACTGGCCCGTTTTCTCAGCTAGATACTGCAGAATCGCCCCCGATTCAAATACGCTAATCGGCTCACCCCCAGCGGTTGGGTGCTGGTCGATGATGGCCGGAATTCTGTTGTTGGGCGAAAACGCTAGAAACTCAGGATTAAACTGGTCGCCCTTGCCGATGTTGACGGGGTGGATCTGATAGGGCAGCTTCGCTTCTTCGAGAAAAATCGTGATCTTATGGCCGTTGGGCGTGGTCCAGTAGTAGAGATCGATCATGGTGAGTCACGCGGATAGGGGGTAGCAGGTGAAGGTGCGATCGCATAAGTACGAAAGTCTGGAACTATCATACCGCCCAGGACCGATTCTGACTCATGAGAGCATTCTTTTTGAGTGGGAAACCCCTTTCTGCATGGGAGAATAAAGGCGTTTTCTAACCCGGTGATGACCATGTCAGAGTCTACGGAAAAGCTTGGCGCCGATGCAGTGGATGTTGCGATCTCAAAGGGTCAAGACCTCGACGGTAGCCCGATTCCCCCGGCCAAGCTCGATCTCTACAACACGGTGATGGGCAAGGAAGCAGGGCGCAAGCGCAGCGGCGTCACCAACACCATGCGTTCTAGAATTGTCCGCATTGGGGCCAAGCACTATTCCCAGGCTGACCTGGAGCAAATGCTCAAAGATGCAGATTTTCCGGGACTGAAAGAGAAGGAAATTGCCTTCTACTATGGCGGCAAGTAAGGGGGCGGCAAGTAAGGGGGCGGCAAGTAAGGGGGCGGCAAGTAAGGGGGCGGCAAGTAAGGGGGCGGCAAGTAGGGGGGCGGTAAATAGGGGAACAGGAAATCGCCAGCAGCGGTTAGCCCCACTGATCCATATCCAGGCTGCGCCACAGATACCAAGCCGCAATCGAACGATAGGGCGTCCAGGGATCTCCCAGGGCGTCCGTTTGCTTTTTATCGGGCCGCTCGTCCAGCTCATACAACCGCTGCAGCCCGTTCTGCACACCCAAATCTTCATTCGGCCACACGTCCCAACGGTGCAGGCGAAAAATCAGCAGCATCTGTACCGACCAGCGGCCAATGCCCTTGACCTGGGTGAGCTGGGTGACAATTTCGTCGTTCGTCAGCCCCTGCAGGTCAGCCAAGGTCGGCAGGTCGGTAATTTTTTGGGCCAGATCCTTGACGTAGCGGACTTTGGGGCGCGACAGACCGGCGCTACGGAGCCGGTCCTCGGCCGCAGCCAAAATCTGATCCGAACTGGGCGGTTCCCCCCCAAACACTTCCAGAAACCGGCGATGAATGCTGGCAGCCGCCTTGATAGACAGCTGTTGATGCACAATGGTCCGGGTCAGACAGTAAAGCAGGTCTCCAGTTTGCTGGCTGTCACTCAGGCCGCAGGGACCGACTTGCTCAATGAGTTGGGCAAGGGCCGAATCGGTATCGCTAAGACGGACGATCGCATCCCCATAGGTTGGCCGCTTCTCCACCCGATTGCCCACACATTACACCCCATTTTTTCTCTCACCGTAGTCTCTACAGACTATCTGGCGCCTGCAATATTGAGAAATCTTTCGTTGGGCTGCAGCGGCAAAAGTTGGGCTGCAGCGGCAAAAATATGGGGTCGGCAAGATTGGCTTTAAACCGCCCTGATTTTAGCGTTAGACATGCTGGGCGTTGCCGTACTGTTCTTCGAGTCAGCATTCTTCGAGCCTGTCTTCATCTCTGACCGATGCTTTCAGGTCAGCTGTTGTTGGCAGTCGCTGATCGGGCTAGTCGGTAATATAGCAACGGCTGACCTGGCTATACCGTAACGCTGGGCCAGATCACGAACTGATATAGTTTGCCGCTAAATGGGCAACCTGTCCCCGAAAAAGTACATAGGGAACCTTACACAAAATCGGCCTGACATCGCTCTATGCTGACAACAGTTGCTCCATATTCGTTCGTCAGTACAAATTCCTACAAGAACTCACACACCTATTGCCGTCCGCCCTATGCATGCTTTACGTAAACTGACGACCTTCGCGGCAGTCGCCGCCACTGCCTGGCTGAGCCCAACGGCTGCAGCCTTTGCTCAACAGTTTGATGCCCGCCCGATTCCGAGCAACCGCGTCGTGGCCGTGGCCGAACCCGTCCGCGATGGGCAGCTGTACAATTTGCTCATTATTCAGCAGATCAGCGATGTTCGCCGCTGTTACGAAGAGCGCGGCGATAACCCGACCACCGTTGACCCACTGCTGAGAAACTTCGATTTCTCTGGGCTGTGTAGCCGTAGCTCTGACAGTAATGGCTACTCGGTGCGTCTGGCCGGGGAAGACACGCGTTATCGGCTGCAGGTGGTCCGGCGAGACGGGTATTTGGCGCTAGTGGCCTCGCCCAGCCCCCTACAGCGCAACCTGCCGACGATTGAGATTGGCCGCAGTGACGGCATTGCCAACGACTTCGTCAAAATCGAGCTGAATGCTGGCTGGCAGATGTCTAGCCGCATTTACAACGGCCAGACGCTGGGTCATATCTACCTCGAAAGCGATCGGTCGCTTGATCAGGTGATTGCCGATGCGGGCAGTGCTAGCCCCAGTCCCTCTCCCCGGCCAAGCCCGAGTCCGAGCCCGTCCCCCGTTCCCCGGCCTTCACTGCCCTCGCCGCCCAGCACAGGTCAACCGCTACCCTCTCCGGGGGGCGGGAGTGATAGCAACGTCAGCTATCGGGTTGTAGTCCCCGGTAGCTCAGAGCTACTGCGACGGCGGGTTGTTGCCGTTGCACCGGGCTCTTTTCGCACCACGGTCAACGGCCAGTCCGTCATCCAGGCCGGTCGGTTTAACGAGCGTAATCGGGCTGAAGAGCTCCAGCGAGAGCTATCTCGGGCCGATCTAACGGCCCAGATCGTTCAAACGCAGGGGCGAGTCACCCCAGCGCCACCATCTTCTGGGGGCGATGTGTTCTACCAGGTGATTGTGCCTGGCAGCTCAGACATACTTCGATCGCGGGTCAATGCGGTGGAACCCGGCGCGTTTCGCACTAACGTCAATGGTCGCGCGGTGATCCAGGCGGGGCTGTTCCGCGAGTCGGCGCGGGCCGACGATCTGCGGCGACGGCTGGCGGCGGCGGATCTGCCGGTCGAGGTGATTCAAGGTCGAGGTGCGATCACAACACCGTCCCCCTCACCCACGCCCACGCCCACACCGCTTCCCCCCCGTCAGGGCCGCATTCTGGTCATGATTGATCCGGGTCATGGCGGCCGCGACCCCGGTGCGATCGGCATTGGCGGCCTGCGCGAAAAAGACATTAACATCACCATCTCCCGGCGAGTGCAGGATCAGCTCGAAGCCGCTGGTATCCAGGTCGTCATGACCCGGACCAATGACAGTGCCGTCAGCCTACAGGGGCGGGTTGACCTGGCCGAGCGGGCCAACGCCACCGTGTTCGTTAGCATTCACGCCAACGCCATCAGCCTTAGCCGCCCTGAGGTCAATGGGTTAGAAACCTACTACTACTCATCGGGGCTGACGCTGGCCCGCACTATCCACAACCGCATTTTGCAAAACGTCAGCATGGCCGACCGGGGCGTCCGACGGGCACGGTTCTACGTCCTTCGCAATACCTCGATGCCCGCAGTTTTGGTTGAAACAGGCTTCGTAACGGGTCGGGACGATGCCGCCCGTTTCCGTAACCCAGCAGCGGTGCAGGAAATTGCCGACTCGATTGCCCAGGGCATCATTGATTACGTTAGATAGCGGCAGATAAGCGGCAATGTGGAATAGGGGCTGCGTGAGCACCTCGTAATCACACGCCCGAAAATACCTATGGATACACTGGCGGCAGTACGTTGGCCCGTCTTTATGCTGATAGCAGTCATGCTGAGCAGCTGCAGAGCCAACAGTTCTGACTCAAATTCCGTGACCGAGGAGATGCTAGAGGGCTGTCAGGCAGCGGTGATCGACCGGTTCAAAGGGGCAACATCCGAGACCGTTTACGTGGAGGATGGCGGGCAAAATCCGGCCAACCAGGCTGTTGTGCAGTGGCGGATGACAACCGCTACCGTATCGGGCGCATGTGTATTTGATGAAACCGGTGCGTTTCTCGAATTCATTCGGCAGTAGGTCTACGCAAACGCAGCCCTGGGCAGCATCAAGGCCTGAAATCCAGGATTCTGTAGGGTTTCGGATTTTTTTTAAGGCAGGCCTGCCTACACTTAGAACAAGACCTACAGTAGCCTTGCCGTGACATGCCGCTAAGTTTTTCTCACAATGCCGCAATGCGGCCTTCGTCGCTGCCCGATCAGAGCGGCCAGAATCAGAGCGGTCAGAATCAGAGCGGCCAGAATCAGAGCGGTCAGAATCAGAGCGGCCAGAATCAGAGCTGGCAGATCCTGGCCTATCGGTTAGCTATTCAGCAGTTACAGTCGTCGCAGCAGCAGCTCACCGAGCAAAATCAGCAGCTAGAGCAGACGGTAACGGCCCAAACGGCCACACTTAAGCAGGTCATTCGCGAACTGCGGCAAGAACTCTTAAGCTGTTCACGGGCTGAAACTCAACTTCAAGTAACGCAAACCCAGCTGAACCAGCAGATCGAAGATCGAAGGGCAGACCTTGAACAGACCGTTGCCCGACTGCAGGCAGAGGTGGCCCAGCATCACCTGACCGAACAGGCACTACGGCTGAGCGAGCGCCGCTTTCAAAAGCTGGCAGACAACATTCCTGGGATGATCTATCAGTTTCGGCTGTCGGCGGATGGCCAGGTGTCTTTTCCCTTCGTATCGTCAGCCTGCCAAGACATTCTGGGCTATTCGCCAGAGCAGGTCTATCAGCACCCCTGCTTGTTGGTTGAGCGCGTCCACCCCGACGATCGCCAGGGGTTTGATGCCGCCGTTACCCGCTCGGCGCAGCAGCTGACCCAATGGGATTGGGTAGGCCGCATGCTGACTCGCTCCGAAGATATTCGCTGGATTCGCGCCAAGTCAAAGCCCGAGCGTCAGTCAGATGGGGCGATTCTTTGGGATGGTTTACTGATTGACATCAGCGATCAGAAGCGGGCCGAGCTGGCCCTGAGTCAGTCTAAACGGACGCTGGCCATCCAGGTCGAACACCGCACTGCCGATTTGCAAAAAACCATTCAGCAGCTCAATCAGGAAGTGTGCGATCGCACCCAGGCCGAAACTGCCTTGCGTCAATCAGAGCTGCAGCTCAAGCGGCAAACCCAAGACCTAGAAACCACCGTCGCTACCCTCAAGCAAACCCAGGCACAGCTCGTCCAGAGTGAGAAAATGTCGGCATTGGGGCAGCTGGTCGCCGGGGTAGCCCACGAAATCAACAACCCGGTTAGCTTCATCTATGGCAATCTGAGCCCGGCGCAAGACTACATTCAGGACTTGCTCACCCTGTTAGACCTGTATCAGCAGTACGTGCCTCACCCCCCCGCAGAGCTTGCCGCTGTGCTAGCCGACGTTGACCTTGACTTTGTCAAATCAGATATCGTCAACGTCCTGAACTCAATGGCCGTGGGGGCCGATCGGATCAAGCAAATCGTACTCTCACTGCGCACCTTCTCGCGCATGGATGAATCCGACTGGAAAACGGTCGATTTACACGAGGGGCTCGACAGTACGCTGCTGATTTTAGGCCACCGACTCAAGGCCCAGCCCCATCGCCCCCAGATTGAAGTCGTCAAAGACTACGGTAATCTCCCGCAGGTAGACTGCTACGCGGGTCAGCTCAATCAGGTGTTTATGAATCTGTTGTCCAACGCGATTGATGCACTAGAAGATTGTCATCAGACCCAGCCCACAGCAGCCCCGCTATCGATCACCATCCGCACCCGAGCGACGGCAGAAGTGGTCGAGATTGCCGTGACCGACACCGGCATTGGCATGCCAGCTGAGGTGTGCGATCTCATCTTTGACCCCTTCTTCACAACCAAGCCCATCGGCAAGGGCACAGGCATGGGGCTCTCGATCAGCTACCAGATCGTCACCGACAAGCACGGCGGCAGCCTCACCTGCACTTCCCAATCTGGACAAGGCACAACCTTTTACATTCAGCTACCGCTGCGGCAGTAGCGCAGATCGGACCCTAGCCGCCACGAAAGCCTGTACCGTCGACCAAAACTAGCGTCTATCTGGAAAGGTGGTCTAGCACTTGCCCCGAAGCCGTTACTAAATAGGCATGAATAATTATTTACACGTTCACTTGTTTGGGAGATCCCCCTAAGCCTCCCTTGTTAAGGGGGGTGGCGCAGCCGGGGGGATCCCCCGGAGCGGCTAAATCTCCTGTAATCCATTTTGCTCAGGTACTCATAAGCCATTACTAACAAGCTATTCCTAAAAAATGTAGTGCATAGCGCCATCGTCAGGCTGATCGCTCGATACCCTAGATTAAAATCGCCTCAGAAAAACCGTGGGGCCAGTCTGTAGTCCACTGCTCGGCACTATTCAGGGAGAGCTCAATGGTGAATATCAATGGCACGATGATGCAATATTTCCACTGGTACATCGACAGCGATGGCACCCTGTGGGATACCGTTAGCAAACAGGCTCAGGATCTGACCGCTGCCGGGTTCACAGCCCTGTGGCTGCCCCCCGCCTACAAAGGCATGAGCGGCGGCTGGGACGTTGGCTATGGCGTTTACGATATGTATGACCTGGGCGAGTTCGACCAAAAGGGGTCTGTTCGCACCAAGTACGGCACGAAGTCACAGTATCTGGATGCGGTCAAAGCTGCTCAGACGGCAGGCCTACAAATTTACGCGGATGCGGTCCTCAACCATCGCATGGGCGGCGACCGGGCCGAAGTCTTCAAGGCCACACCCTACCACCAAAACGATCGGCTCAACCCGATTGGACCGCTTCAAGAGATCAAAAGCTACACCAACTTTTATTTCCCTGGCCGAGACGGCAAGCACTCCCAGTTCGAATGGAACTGGACCCACTTTGACGGAGTGGATTACAACGAATACAACGGCGGTGACAACAGCACGATCTATCTCACCGAAGGAAAACAGTTCGACGACCACGTCGCGTTAGAAAAGGGTAACTTTGCCTATCTGATGGGCTGCGATCTTGACTTTCAAGACGGTCACGTCCGCGAAGAGGCTATCCGCTGGGGCAAATGGTACCTCGACACCACCGGCGTTGACGGCTTTCGCATTGATGCGATCAAACACATCTCTGCCTGGTTCTTTCCTGAATGGATTGATGCTTTAGAACACCATGCAGGCAAGGACCTGTTTATGGTGGGCGAGTACTGGCAGCCCAGCATTGACGCCCTGCACTGGTACGTCGACTCCGTACAGGGGCGGATGATGGTGTTCGATGTCATGCTGCACTACAACTTTCACTACGCCGGTAAGCAAGGTGGCGATTACGACATGCGCCGCATTCTCGACAACACCATGATGATGCAGCGCCCCACCCACGCCGTCACCTTCGTCGAGAACCACGACTCTCAGCCGCTACAGGCGCTAGAGTCCGTGGTTGAGCCCTGGTTTAAGCCCCTGGCTTACGCGATTATCCTGCTGCGTGCCCAGGGGTATCCCTGCGTCTTCCATGCTGACTACTACGGCGCACACTATAAAGACAAGGGCTACGAAGTCTGGATGGATTCCCATCGCTGGCTGATCGATAAGTTTCTCTATGCCCGTCAGCACTGCGCCTATGGCCCCCAATATGACTACTTCGACCATTGGGACACTGTCGGCTGGACCCGGCTAGGCGACGCCGATCACCCCCAAGCAATGGCTGTGCTCATGAGTAACGGCCCTGCCGGGCACAAGTGGATGGAAGTAGGAAAACCCCATACCGCGTTTAAAGACCTGACTGAACACGTGTCTGAAACTATCACAACCAACGAATGGGGCTGGGCCAATTTCCAGTGCCATGGAGGATCTGTCTCGGTATGGGTTGAAGCCTAAGCCGACGCCAGTGAAGCGCGCGCACTCGGTCTCTTCATGGGAGGCTGAGTGCGCGCGCTTCAACCCGCCTGGCGACGGCTTACTCTTGGCTAACTCACTCGTTTGGCTAACTCGCTCGAACGGGTAGCGTCAGCACAAATTGAGTCCCATCTCCCGGCGTAGACTCCACCTGAATGGCGCCAGCGTGGTTTTCAGTCACAATCTGGTGGGCAATTGCCAGTCCCAGTCCTGTTCCTTTACCCACGGCTTTCGTTGTAAACAGGTGGTCAAATATGCGCCCCCTAACCTCTGCAGGTATTCCGGTTCCATTATCTTGAATGGTGACCTGTACCTGTTGACCATCGTCAATCGCCTGTGTAGCAACGGCAATTTTATTGGGCTCGGCTTTGATATCCGCGAGTGAGCGGCCTTCGTTATCTTCTTCAAGCGCATCAATCGCGTTTGCTAACAGATTCATAAACACCTGATTGAGCTGACCGGCAAAACATTCAATCGCCGGAATATCGCCGTACTGCCGAATAATTTCGATCTCAGGACGGGCATCGTTTGCTTTTAAGCGATGCTTAAGAATCAGCAGTGTGCTATCGAGCCCCTCATGCAAGTTGAAGGTTGTCTTGTGATCCTGATCGGCACGAGAAAATGTTCGCAGGCTAGTGCTGATATTTTTGATGCGATCGACACCGACATTCATCGAACCCAACAGCTTGGGTAGATCTTGCCTGAGAAACTCTAGGTCAATCGCTTCAATCTCTTCTTCAATTTCTTCATTCGGGTCAGGCATGGCAGCCTGATAGAGATCGAGCAGGTTAAACAGATCTTTTACATACTCGGTAGCGGGATTGATGTTGCCCTTGAGGAAGCCGACAGGGTTGTTGATTTCATGGGCGACTCCCGCAACCAGGTTGCCTAGGGCTGACATCTTTTCGTTTTGTACTACCTGCAGCTGGGTCTGCTGCAGGTCGGCCATCAGGCGTTCTAATGCTTCTGTACGCTCTCGCAGAGAAGACTCTGAGTCAATCAGGGCAGCTTCGGTCTGATGTCGTTTGACGCCAAGGGCGATCTCGTTAGCTGCGCTTTCCAAAAACTTAAGCGTTTCAGGTGATAGCGGCTGCCGGCTAAACATCGCTAGCACCCCTAACAGTTCTTCTCCTAAGAGAATGGGATAGCCTGCAAAGGCAACCATCTCCTCACGCTGAGCCCAGTCTTTATCGCCCACTCGAGGATCGTTGAGCACATCATTGGTCAGGTGAGGGGATTTTTCTTCAGCAATCAGCCCAATCTTGAACTTGCCGACCGGTACACGACCATGGGCACCGTCGATGTGGGTGTAAAGCCCTGAACTAGCCTGCAGTTCTAAAGTCGTTTGCGTACTGTCAAGGGTCCAAACTCGGGCAAAGGCGGCATCAAGATGCTCGACCATCGCGTCTGTGCAATGCTGTAGCGTCTCTCTGAGCGTGGTAGTGCGAATGAGCGCTGCATCGATATCAGCACGAAACGCACCCAGTCGATTTTGAGTTTTAAGCCTTTTCTCCTTTTGATTTTGCTCGGTGACATCAAATGCCATTGATGCCACGCCCACGACCTGATTAGCTGAATCTACTAAGGGTGTGTTGTACCATTCGCAAACGATTTCGTCTCCAGCCCTAGTGATATTTTTATTGGTTGCTCGACAGCCCCCTGTTTGAGCCAATAAAGCCTGAACAATCTGGTCTACATGAGAACGTGCTGCTGGTGGGATAATCAGCTCCATGTGCTGACCCAGTGCCTCTGCTCTGCTGTAGCCAAAGGTCCTCTCAGCAGCAGGGTTCCACTGCTGCACTCGGCCCTCAACATCCCATTCGATAACCGCTAGCGGCGTTTGTTGAATAATTAGGTTCAATCGCTGTTGGGAGGTCCGCAGCTCAATTTCGGCCTGTTTGCGCTCGGTGATGTCTTGGAAAGAGCCCAAAAGGCCCACCACTTCGCCTGTTTCACTGCGTAGTGGAATTTTATTCGTTTCTAACCAGGCTTGTTTGCCGTCCGCCTGCAGCTGAGGTTTTTCGATACCGATCTCAGCTGTATTCGAATCCATAACCTTGCGGTCGTAGGCTCTGTAGTGCTCAGCCTCCGTTTGGCCCCAGCTCAGGTCGAAGTCAGTCTTGCCAATGATGTCTGCAGGTGTCTTTACCCCTGCAACGTCTGCAAAGAGCTGATTACAGCCCAAATAGACTAAATTGCGATCCTTCCAAAATACATGCTGCGGGAAGGTATCCAGTACCTGCTGTAGGAGGTTGCGCGATTCAGCAACCTGACGCTCTGCCTGATAACGGTCGGTGACGTTCTTCGACATGCTGACAATGCCGACCACGTTACCTTTGGTATCTTTGAGGGGCTTTTTTTGCGTATCAAAAATGAGCTGCGTCCCGTCGTCCAGCGTCGCCACATCGTAGGGATTGTGAATATGCTGGCCAGACAGCACTTCAATATCGTCGGCGCGGAACCCGCGGATGTCTCTCGCTTCGTCGCCAAACACAGCCACTTCAGAAAAGCCGAGCTCGATGTCGGTTTTCCCCAGCAGGCTCTCTGACGACTGGCCGAGGGCCGCTGCAAAGCTTTGATTGCCCAAGACATATCGAAACTCCGCATCTTTAACAAAGATCCAGTCGTCGGAGGTGTCGATGACGGTGCGTAATAAATTGAGGTGCTGTTCGAGCTGAACTAGCGAATCCGGCGCTGCTTCGGAAACGTGCTGGTCAGGGCTAGTGGGCTGGGTGCGATCGCAACTACCGTTCAGCGAATTGCAGGTCATGGGACTGGACGTAGAGTCGATAACTTCTTTTCCTAGATTGCCCGTCTCCATCAAGTTCTATCGAAATGAGTAAAGCAGCCCCAACAGCTGATCGAGCGACTTTACGCAACGGTAAGTTTCGTTAACGCCCCCTTTGTATCACCGCGTCTCAGCCGCTCAGTCTCTATGCTGGTGATCTCTAGCAAACAGTGAATCCATTAGACCTACAACCCGTAAACTGTATGGCTAAGCAAAAGGCTGCAGCCGCTCAATCCTCTCCTAGCGTATCGGTTGAGCCCGAATCGGATAAATCCAATCAGGGCAAGGAAGCGCCCAAATCAGCCAAGCGCAAAAAGCACAAGCGGGCGAAGGCAAAAGCTTCGTCCAACGGCCAGTCGCCAAAGCTGAGCAAGGCCGTCTACGAAGCCGAACTCAAGCGCCTGCAGCTAGAGCTAGTTAAGCTGCAAGAGTGGGTCAAGCACACTGGGCTAAAAGTGGTCGTTGTGTTTGAAGGGCGTGATGCGGCGGGGAAAGGGGGTGTGATCAAACGCATCGTCGACTGTCTTAACCCGCGTGGCTGCCGGGTTGTGGCCCTGGGTAAGCCGACCGAACGAGAGAAAACTCAGTGGTATTTTCAGCGCTATGTCCCTCACCTGCCCGCCGCCGGTGAAATTGTCCTGTTTGATCGCAGCTGGTACAACCGAGCCGGGGTCGAGCGCGTCATGGGGTTCTGCACCCATGCTGAGTACACCGAGTTCATCCGTACCTGCCCTGAGTTTGAGCACATGCTGCAGCGCTCGGGCATCATCCTGGTGAAATACTGGTTTTCGGTCAGCGACGAGGAGCAGGAACGCCGCTTCCAGGCTCGCATTGATGACCCGTCTAAACGCTGGAAGCTCAGCGAGATGGACCTGGAAGCGCGGGCTCGCTGGGTGGACTACTCCAAGGCCAAGGACGACATGTTTGCCATGACCGATACCACCCGTTCGCCCTGGTACGTGGTCGATGCCGACGATAAGAAACGAGCCCGGCTCAATTGTCTGAGTCACCTACTTAGCCTGATTCCTTACCAGGCTCTGACACCTGAGCCCATGGTATTACCAGAGCGACAGAAGGCGATTGATTATGAACGCCCCCCTATCCGTACTCAAACCTTCGTACCTGCAAAGTATTAGGGCCAATCTCCCCGCCGTTCTACGATACGTCCATCGGTCCTATTCTAGTCAGGTACTGGATAGGTACCTTGTCGCACAGCCATACGCCGTTGGCGGCACGGTAGAACGGGTAGCCGTCCTGATGCATGGAAGCGGCTTTGACGACCAAAACAACTGGCCTGCCGTGGCGGCTTCCGACCTGTCGAGCAGTGTTCATATTCTCAGACAGGTGAACGTGATGCCGACTCATGGGCCTAAGCCCCGCTTTCAGAATGTCAGAGACCGATGAATCAGCCGTTCCGTGATACAGAATCGGCGGCGGCGTGACGGGCTCTAGCTGTAAATCAACCGGAACGCTATGCCCTTGGTTAGCACGTATACGGGTTCCAGTTTCGTCAAAGGCAAATCGCTGCTTGTCATTAGTTTCGACTACCTGCTGCAGCTCAACCAAAGAAATTGCGAAGCCGTTGGTTGCACCGGCGGATAGCAGAGCAGATACGTCAACCCAACCGCCCGGTGCCAGCGTGAGACCAAGCTTGTGGGGTTGGTGCCGCAGATGCAGGCTGAGATATTTGCTGATGCGCTTGAGTCGCCTTAAATCCTTACTTTTTGTCATGCTGCAACCTACAGCAGCGCGCCGGTCAGTTTCGGATAGGACTGCAGGTGTCAGCTAGTTTGAGAATTTTTAGCAAGCAAAGCTATGCCTCTTTGGCAATCACATCCGTCTTGGCTGCCATTACAAAGTCGTTTTTGTGCAGTCCGCCAATTGCATGGGTCCACCAGGTAACGGTTACCTTGCCCCACTCGGTGAGCAACGCCGGATGGTGGCCCGCCGCTTCTGCGGCGTCGCCCACTTGCTGAGAAAAGACCATCGCCGCCTGCCAGTCCGAGAACTTGAATACCCGCTGCAGCTGCTTAATGCCTCGCTCCTCGATGACCGTCCATTGGGGTATTTCAGTCGTCAGGCTGGCAATCTCCTGGTCGTCAGCAGGGGGCAGACCGCCTTCGCAAGGGACGCACTTCTGCTTAGCAAGGTCGCTCATGTTACGTAGCCGTTGTCGGGTTATCCCCTATAGTCTACTCAGAATTGTAGGGTCAGCTATGCGGCTCTCTGGCAATTGCCGTTCAACTCCGAGGCAGATTGATGAAGTACAGAGCCATCGCCACCGACTACGATGGGACACTCGCCACCGATGGCAGAGTCGATGATGTCACCTTATCGGCACTCAAGACCTACCAAGCCGCAGGCGGCAAGCTAATCATGAACACAGGGCGAGAGCTCACCGATTTACAGCGTGCCTTTCCCGACTTACCCATGTTTGATGGCGTAGTCGTCGAGAATGGTGCGGTATTCTTCCATCCCGCGAGTGAGGAACTGCAGCTGCTCGGCGATCCAATTCCACAAGAATTTATGACCACTTTGGAGGCCAAACAGGTCAGCCCGATTAATCCCGGCTATCGCATCGTCTCGACCTGGCAACCTCACGGTCCAGTCGTACAGCAGACAATCGCGGAAATGGAACTGGACGTTCGAATCATCATGAATAAAAAGGCCGTGATGGTACTGCCCGCAGGTGTTACCAAGGCAAGTGGTCTAGCAGTGGCCCTGACTAGGCTAGAACTAACAGCAGGCGAGGTTGTAGGCATCGGCGATGCCGAAAACGATTTCGATCTTTTGCAGGCTTGTGGCCTGGGTGTTGCGGTAGACAATGCCCTACCGACTGTAAAACAGCAGGCAGACTGGGTTACAACCCAGCCACGGGGTGCTGGTGTAGTCGAGCTGGTTGAATGGATTTTGGGCAATCCGTGAGAGTTCTCAATTGTTGTTGTCTCGAGCCAGAAAAGGCCTCTTGCTAGATTGTTACTATCAAGCGTATTGTGATGAAATTTATCGAATGGCGGCATCTGGCAGAGTAATTTGACACCTTTCAAGCAAATCGAAGACCATGCTTGATTTACCATAACGAAGGTATCTTCCTATTCACCTATGGTTGCAACCATCGCACAACGCCCCCAATCCGGTCACCTCCGCGCCATGCGTCAGGACATGATTGGGTATCTAGAAGATCTTTCTCAGCAGGGAGACTTTCTCAAGGTGCCGCTGGGACTGGCCACGGCCTACTATCTCAACCATCCCGACGACATCCGCGAGGTGCTGGTGCGGCAGGCGGAGTTTTTTCACAAGCCGTCTACCGTCAAGTGGGCCGCTGAGGGACTGTTTGGAGAGAATTTGTTTACGTCCGATGGGCGGCTGTGGCAGGTGGTGCGGCAAACCTTGCAGCCCGCATTTCAATCGCAGCAGATTCGCGATCATGCCCAGATCATGATCGACGAAACTGTGGCGATGGCGAAGCAATGGCAGCCCGGTCAGACCGTGGAAATTTGCCAGGCGATGATGGACCTGACGATGGGCATCACCAGTCAGGCATTTTTCGGCGTGGACCTGCGGGACCGTCCCGAGGCCAAGGGCATCGTCCGATTTATCGAACTTTTCAACCAGCGTATCTCGGGTATTCCGGTACCAGGATGGTTACCGCTCCCGGCCACGTTAGAGATGAAGCGATACATCGCGGATACCAATCAGCTCTTGACCCCGCTGATTGCCGAGCGTCGCCGTAACCCCAAACCCTACACCGATATTCTGGCCATGCTGGTTCAGGCTCAGACCACGGACGAAACGGGTCTGATCACCGACAAGCAGGTCTGCAACGAGGTGAAAAATCTGTTTGCGGCAGGCTACGAAGTGACGGCCAATTCGCTGGCGTTTGCGCTTTACCTGATTCAGCAGCATCCCAATGTAGAAATGCAACTGCGGGCAGAACTTGATCAGGTGCTTGGACAGCGAACGATTACGTTTGAAGGCCTGGCTCAGCTGCCCTATCTAGAATGCGTTCTAAAAGAAGCCATGCGGCTACTCCCGGTGACAACCGTGTTCGCACGGCAGAGCACCGAAACGGTAACCTGGGCAGACCGCACGATTCCTAAAAACGCAGCGGTCCTGATTTCACCCTGGACCCTGCATCGCCGAGCCGATATTTATCCAGAGCCCCTAACCTTTAATCCCGACCGTTTCGAGGTCAGCGTTCGCAGCCAAATTCCAAAATTTGCCTACCTGCCCTTTTCGGGCGGCACCCGTATCTGCCTGGGTCAGGCCTTTGCAATGACGCAAATGCGCATCAATCTGGCGACTATTCTCCAGCGCTATCGCTTAAGCACGCCATCCGATTACGTGCTGGAGCCATACTTTAGCTTCAACACTCGGCCTAAAAATGGGCTGCCAATGCAGATCGCCCTAGCTTAGCCTGGAACAGATCGGGGCAAAATGGGCTATTCCGAAACTGGTGCGGGTGCGGGGTCAGGCGCAGTCAGGTCAGAAGGCAAGACATCTGTCGCAGGCTGCTCAATCGGTGCGGGTGCACCCGTTGCTGGCGTGGAGGGTAGGGTATCGAGCCAGCCGCCGCTAAGAATCACGGTTATGCCCATAAACAGAATAGTGAGCGTCCAGGTTGCGCGATTCAGAGTCGTCTCAGCGCTCTTAGTACTGGTAAACAGCTGCGCTTGACCGCCCAGCGCGCCCAGTCCATCGCCCTTGGGGCTGTGCAGCATGACTAGGATAATCAGACCAATTGCTGCAACCAGCCAGACAATTTGTAGAACGTTTGTAACCATGACCTAACGCTGGATAAAAAAGACGCATTCACCATACTACCGCAGGCAGACCATCCCTGACCCCGCACGTCTGAAGGCGGTAAGACGACGACGCTCACCGGGTGAAGCTAGAGAGATACCTTGATAGGCGTACGATTTTGCTTCACGTCAACCCCACCAGGCTCTAGCATGGAGCGCCCGGTCATCTCAGGCGGCTGGGGCAGCTGCAAAATATCGAGGATGGTCGGGGCCACGTCCGAGAGGCGACCATCGCTGCGAAATTCAACCTCGGTACCGCGACCGGGAATCTTGAGTGTTTCGCCCTCGATCAGGATAAAGGGGACCGGATTGGTGGTGTGGGCCGTCCAAGGCTTGTGCTGCTCGTCCCACATGTACTCAGCGTTGCCGTGGTCGGCGATGATCAGGGTCGTACCGCCCGCTTTGACGACGCCCTCGACCAGGCGACCAATTTCAGAGTCAACCGCCTGCAATGCCTCAACCGTGGCGTCCATTTTGCCGGTATGGCCCACCATGTCGGGGTTGGCGTAGTTGATGACAATGAGGGAGTATTCGCGCTTTTCGATCGCTGCGATCGCAACCTCAGTGACCGCCTTTGCCGACATTGACGGCGCCTTATCGTAGGTCGGCACCATCGGACTAGCCACCAGCTCCCGATCTTCGCCAGGAAAGGGCTCCTCCTGCCCACCGTTGAAAAAGTAGGTGACGTGAGCATATTTCTCGGTTTCGGCGGTACGGAACTGCTTCAGCCCATGCTCAGAAATCACCTGACCCAGCATATTGTTCAGGTTCTGCGGCGGGTAGGCAACCTGCACCGGCAGCGACCCGTCGTACTGGGTCATCGTCACAAAGGTCAGGGGATGGACCCACTCCCGCTCAAACCCGTCAAAGCTTGGATCGGTGAATGCTTGGGTCAGCTGTCTCGCCCGATCGGGTCGGAAGTTAAAGAAAATCACCCCATCGCCAGGCTCCACAGCACCCTCTGCTAAGCGAACGGGCGAAATGAACTCGTCGGTCTGATCCCGGTCATAGGCGGCCCGAATCGCGTCGATTAGCGACTGGCCATTGCCCGCATCTGACGAAGCCATCACCCGATAAACCTGCTCAACCCGATCCCAGCGGCGATCCCGGTCCATAGCGTAATATCGACCGCTAAGCGTCACCACCCGAGCAAAGGCATTGGCCTCAGTGTAGTCCTGCAGCACCTGTAGCGACTGGGCGGCGCTGGTCGGTTTGGTATCACGGCCATCGGTAATGGCATGAATGCAAACATTCGAGAGATCCTGGGCCTTAGCCATCTCCAGGAGGCCGATCAGATGATCCAGGTGAGAATGCACCCCGCCTTCAGAGCACAGACCGATCAGGTGCAGCTTACCGCCGTTGTAGCGAACCTTCTGACAAACCTCTAGGAGCGCTGGGTTTTCTTGCAGGGTGCCATCTTCGACCGCATCTGAAATTCGCACCAGTTCCTGGGGCACAATCCGACCGGCTCCAATGTTCAGATGACCCACCTCCGAGTTGCCCATCTGCCCCTCTGGCAGCCCGACATCCTTCCCAGAGGTCCGAATCGTCGTATGCGGATACGCTGCCCACAGGCTATCCATTACGGGCGTATCTGCACATTGAATTGCGTTTCCATCGGCATCTTCTCGATAACCCCAGCCGTCCAGGATTACGAGAACCATCGGAGAAACCTGTGCCATAAAAGAATCCCGTTGCAAATGTTTACAACCGCCCTGGCAATGATATCACTGCCCATACCAGTGCGGTGAGAGGAGCTATTTTGCTTTTTTATCAATGAGATTTGAGTGTTTGTATCGATTATGGGACTGTCCAGGGAGGTTTAATCCAAGTGACGCCCTTAATGGATACCTAGTTGCTCAGCATTTCAATGCAGTGGGCATATCGCAATGGACATACCAGTGAAGACCGGTGGGCAGCCAAGCCGATCGTTTATGACAACCACGCCTGACAAACGCGTGCAGTTTTTATTTTGATGGTGTTTAAAATAACCCTAGTCAGGGAGAATTTTAAAGGGTCTAAGGAAGACTTACGCATCCGACAGAAGTATCTGACAGAGCAACGCACACCAAAATTGGGTCGAACGTCCACCCATATTAGCATTGGCCCCAACCGGGATATCTGCTAGGTACCATTACCGATCACCCGACGTATGCTAAAAGCAACATGAGTCAAATTTCGCTAACGTTTCGTTAATATCGTCTCGCCAATAGCGCCTCATCAATACCACTGATGGCAAAGTCAGCGTTTCAGCACAATTGCTTCAAGCGCTAGGATTGACTCTTTAAAGCCTTCTTCGCTGCGGCTTTCTCCTTCTGCTTGTCCTTTTGCTTTTGTCGTTTGATGGCGACCTTAGCCGCTTTATCGGCTTCTATCTTTTCCAATCGAGCTCGCTCTTTTTCTTCGGCAACCTTGTCTAAATAGTAGTGATAATCCCCTCGGTATAGACGCAGCTCGCCCTCTCGAATTTCGACGATTTTATTCGCCACCCTGGAGATGAAAAAGCGGTCGTGCGAAACAATCAGAACAGTGCCGTCATAGGCCTGAAGCGCTCCTTCCAGCATTTCTTTGGCCGGAATATCTAGATGATTTGTGGGCTCGTCAAGAATCAGTAGATTGGCCGGTTTGAGCAACATTTTTGCCAATGCTAAGCGGGCCTTTTCCCCGCCACTCAGGGCCGATACCGTTTTGAAGACGGTATCGCCACTGAACAAAAACTGGCCTAGCAGGGTTCTCACCTGTTCGTTCTTCCAGTCAGGCACCTCATCGTGAATGGTATCCATGACGGACTTGCTCAGGTCTAATGCTTCAGCCTGGTTCTGTTCGAAATAGCTGGGGATCACGTTGTGTTCGCCGAGTTTGACCGTCCCCTCTGAGGGGGTTTCCAAGCCCGTCATTAGCCGTAGCAGGGTTGACTTACCCGCGCCATTGGGGCCGACAAAGGCAATGCGGTCGCCCCGTTCAACCAAGAGCTCGGCCCCCAAAAACAAAATATTGTCACCATAGAAATGGGTCAAATTCTCGGCAGTGACGACCTCTCGCCCGCTGCGAGGGGCTGGCGGAAAGCGAAACTGCAAAGTCCGCACGTCAGAGATGGGCGCATCAATGACTTCGATTTTTTCCAGCTGTTTTTCCCGACTTTTGGCCTGGGTACTGCGAGTGGCGCTGGCTCGAAAGCGATCGACAAAGGTTTGCTGCTTGGCAATTTCTTTCTGCTGGCGCTCGTAGGTCGCCTGCTGAGCCGCCTTATTCTCAGCCTTTTGCAGCAGATAGTTGCTGTAGTTGCCCAGATAGGTGGTCGAAACGCCGCGTTCGGTCTCCACAATCTGGGTACAGAGCCGGTCTAGAAACTCACGGTCGTGGGAAACGATCACCATCGGGGTCGTCAGCCCCTTCAAATAGCCCTCTAGCCACTCGATGGTTTCCAAATCTAGGTGGTTCGTGGGCTCGTCCAGCAGCAGCAAATCCGGGGCTTTGAGCATGACCTTGCCAAGCCCCATGCGCATTTGCCAACCACCGCTAAAGGAGCTCACCAGCCGATCGCCATCATCTGCCTGAAATCCCATTTCGGGTAGGATTTTCTCAATTTTAGATTCAAGTCCGTAGCCATCTAGGGCCTCGAACTGACGCTGCTTACGATCCAACTGGTTAATCAGCCGCTCTAGCGCGTCGGGATCGGCAGCCTCCATCTGGAGGGGAATCTCGTTCAGCGCATGCTGGACAGCGTTAGCCTCTTCGAAAACCGTCCAAAATTCTTCGCGCACGGTCTGGCGGGGATCGACCTCAAATTCCTGATTGAGATAGCCAATATGTAGCTCGTTCGGTCGAATCACCAGACCCGTCGTGGGCTCAATCGCACCCATGATGATTTTGAGCTGGGTCGACTTACCCGCGCCGTTGACGCCCACTAGTCCAATTCGATCCCCTGGCTTGACTTCCCAGTTGACATCCCGCAGCACCTCACCCGTGGGATAGACCTTGCTGATATTTTCGAGGCGAAGCATAGTGATGAGGATGTACGGCAGTTAATGAATTTTAACAAATGCTGCCGATTTCATTGGCGAGATTCATCAGCCACGGGCATCATTACGGCTGAATCAGGGGCTCGGCAACCAGCTCAGCCAGATCAACGGCTTCCATCAGCGTTCCCCAAGCTGCCTGCGCATCCGGCGCATCGAGATCGTTAACCAAATAAGTGACGGCATCGTGCCAAAGACCGTTATCAGCGGCGATATTGGCTCTTTCGACCGGCGTACTGGCAGCGGCGATGGCAGCCTGGACATCAGCGGAGGCTTCAACCCGGTCGATGTAGCCAAAAACGCTCATATCGGCCTGTTCGTTACCGGCCTCACAGTAAACTTCTACCGACCAGTAGTAGCTAGAGCCAACCGCCAGTGGGGGCACACCGATATATTCGGGCAACGCCAGTGTGGCAATGCCACCTTCACCTGACAGGGCATGGGCCATTTGGTAGACCGGAATGAGATCGTCGTCGTCGGTCAGCTGGTAAAGCTGAAACTCCAGATAGCTAGCGGTGTTCTCTGGCATGAACCACTGAACGACTGGATAGGGCAGGGTCGTCTGCGCAGCGAATTCGGGGATAGCCGCGGTCAGAACTTTGCCTTCACTAGGATTGACCAAACAGGTGGGGATGGGGTCTCGGGTTCCCCCTGAGCGCCGTAGGTTGGGGCGGGTCCGAACGTTGGGCGGCGTAAACGCCTGGGCAGCCGTACTCGCTAGTAACAGACTTGCTACAGCGAAGGCGCCAAACTGAACGTGCACACTGGATAATTTCATCGCAACCTGAGAAGCTGAACGGGCAAAGGGTGAATCAACGGCCAAGTTTACTGGGAGAGCAAACAATGCGAGGGTGGATACTGGTTGGCGCACTGGCGATGCTGCCAGTCGAGCAAGCGGCTGCTCAGTTAGGAGACGTTGGGGGTGAGATCGCACCGCCGATCCTCACTGCGGCTGAGACTGCACTGACAAGCTACACCGCTGCTAGTTTCTCTATCCAGTATCCCCAAGATTGGCAGGCACAGGCATTGGGGGAGGACGATATCGAGATCGTCAGCGGCGATCCCACTATGGATATCCACACGCAGCTGCGGCTACTCCGGGAAGATCCGGCGGATGTGGTCAGTCAGTACATTGAGCAGCTGCTGGCCGACGATGCCCTGGTGTTGCTCTATCGCACGGTGTCGGTAGACGGTCGTTCGGGCTTTCGGGTTTGGCTCGGTGAGCAGCCTGACCCACGAACGGGGGTACCCAAAAGCAGCCTGGTCACATTTGTCGGCTACGGCACCCAACAGACAGTTCAGATCGTCAGCTACTACGACACTGAAACGGCGGAGGCTGCCCTACTTGAAATGCACGACTCGTTTACCCACCTGGCTCCACCCGACCTAACCGAGTCCGAGTAGTCTTGGGTAGGCATCAGCCGCTTGGCAGGAAAGGTTCCCCTGCCAGACTCTCTAACCCCACTGAACCCAGGAGTTCGATCCAGCGGCGCTGCAGCTCGGGATCGTCTGGCTGCTGACGGAGCAGTGCCGCTAGCGCGTGGGTTGCCTCAAACCACAGTCCGGCTTCGGCTGCGACCAGAACTTGCTCTGACAGGGGCAGGGTGGCCAGCTGATGCTGCAGCGTCTCGTCCACATCAACCCGTTGGAGCCAGCCATAGGCCATCAGTTCGGCACTACAGCTGTCCGGTTCGCAAAAAAACAGCACTTCCCAGTGGTACCGTTCTCCCACGCTCAACGGTGGCATACCGGTGTCTGCAGACAGGGGAAGTGAGGCAATGCCGGGTTCGCCTGAGATCACATACGTGGTCTGGTAGAGCGGTGTCAGGCTTTCGTTCCCTGCTTCATCCTCGACCGCATGGTATAGGTTGACAGTGATTTTGTTCTCGCCCAAGGTCGGCGTATACCAGTAGAGCGTGGGATAGGGGTGGGCGGTGGCAGCAATGGTCTCAGGCAGGAGCAGATAAACCAGCCCCAACCCACCCCCGCTGCAGGCCGGACAGCGTGACCGCAGCGAATATCGGTATTGGTTTTGGACAGCATTTATCGTCTCTGGCGGTGGGCGAAAGACTTCGGCTTGGGCCGGGGGCACGCATCCTAGCGAAATCGCCGTCAATAGCCCCCAGGTGCCCCAAAAAACCGCTCTCCGCATTAGCCGCCTCAGATGTACTGTTACGGTCATCAGCGTTGTCGGTCGCCATTACGCAACCGGTCAGATATGCAAACACCGCTGTATCATCAAGCGTTGTATCCGCACCGCTTAATCCCGCCTAGTCAGACGGCAGTGGTTGATGGGGCTTGAGTGGCGGCGGCAGTCAGTAGTGGCGCCAGGTGGGTTTCGGCCAACTGCAGGCTGTGGTCGAGACTGAGAATGCCCGTCGGGGCATGGGCGGAACTGAGCAAGTGCAGTCCCGGAATCGTCGTGTGGATCGGCGGTGGCTGGGCCAGGGCGGACGGTGTGGGCAGTGCGATCGCATGTTGGGTGCGAACCAATCGCCACCTGAGGACCTGACTGGGCTCAAACCGAGGATGCAGCCGCGCCAGAGCGGTCAGATACTCATCGGCTAGAACAGCATCAGGCAGCGCAAAGATGCGATCGGTCGGTCGCACATAGCGCAGCAGGTAGACCGGATACCCAATCCCCCGCCGGTCTGGCCCCTCAACCACACGATCAAAGGGGGCAGCACCGGCAATGTGTGTGATGGTACAGGGCGACAGCGACCGATTCAGCAGCAGCGATAGACAGACGAGCCCTAGGTAGGGCACCTGGCTGAGCTGGCGCTGTTCTCGCTGCGTCAGCCCCCGGCAGAGATTGACGGCGGTCGGCGTCCCTGTCGTCACCACCACCTGATCGAAGGATTGAATGCGCGCACAGGTCGGATCGTGACAGTCAGCGCCGGACGCAGTCGGCGGCAATCGCTTGACCCTGATTTGCTGAATGGCTGGGTCGCGCCAGATTTGCCCAACGGCCCGATCGCAAAGACTCACCCCAGCGGACTGTAGCCAAACTCGATGGGCGGCGGCGAGATGACCATAGCCGCCCTGCAGATAGCCAAACTGGGTCGGGGTTTGACGGAGGGATGGCCCCAAAACGGCAGCCCAGAGGTAAGGCACGGCGACCTTGTAGTAGCTGTCGCCCAGTTGCGATCGCAACAGCGGCTGCCAGATTTGGCGAAAGATCCGCCGACCCGACCAATGCCGCAGCCATTCCACATTCCCTAACTTTGTCGGGCCTCCACAGCGGAGCCCGGCCAGGGTCAGCGCCAGTCGAATCCGACCGACTGGCCGTAACAGCGCAAGCTTCAGCAGCCCCGCCCCCATCGAGACCGGATACAGCTGACGCCGAGCCAAGAGCCCGGTTTGAGCGGTAAACCAACGCAGGTCAGATTCCAGATCCAGCTCCCGCAACCGCTCCCGTAACCAGACATCCTCTGATCGAATGATCCAGGGATAGGGGTCGTGACTCAGCGAATCCAACGGTTCAACCGCAGTCAGCGCTCCCAGCTCTCCGGGCGAGGCAAACAGAGTCACCGTCTGCCCTGCCTGGGCCAGACGGTGGGCCAGCGTCTGGCCCACGAGCCCATTCCCAATGACGGCCCAACGCTGAGGTGAAACATTACTCATGGGCTGAGATACTCACGGGCTGAGATCAAAACGAGCACGGACCTTACCGCTCTATCTCCCAGATAGGCAACGACCCTCGCCAGGTTCCTGAAACCGTAGGAATTGACAGAAACCGCACAAAGCGGCTGCGAAAAACCATAGGTTGCCAACACAAACTGCCGAATATTGGAGCCTTCGGCTATGGTGGGAAGAAGTGTTTTTTGCTTTTTCCAGACCTGCTGTCGATCATGCCGTCAACCATTCTGGTCATTGTTCACCAGAAAACATCTCAAGCTGGGCTGGTCGGTGACCTGCTCACGGCCCAAGGTTACGCCCTCGAACTGCGCTGCCCGGCCCTGGGCGACCCCCTACCGGACGATCTCTCCCCCTATGCAGGCGTCATCGTATTCGGTGGTCCCGCCAGCGCGAACGATGCAGAGCCGTTCATTCATAGGGAACTAGACTGGCTGCCTACCGTTCTGTCGGCCCAGATTCCCTATCTGGGCATTTGTTTGGGCGCACAACTGCTCGCCAAGGCGTTGGGAGCCACCGTGTCACCCCATACAGAAGGGCTGCGCGAGATCGGCTACTTTCCCATTCAGGCAACCTCCGTGGGTGAAGCGCTGTTTGCTAAACAGATGCACGTCTATCACTTTCACAATGAAGGGTTTGAGCTCCCCAACGGGGCAGAGCTGCTGGCAACGGGTGACCGGTTCCCTAACCAGGCGTTTCGCTACGGTAAGCATGCCTACGCGGTCCAGTTTCACCCCGAAATCACCCCAGGCATGATCGATTTTTGGACGACCCAGGCGGCTGACCAACTCTTACTGCCCGGTGCCCAACCCCGTGACCATCACTTTCACCACCATGCGGCCCACGGTCATGCCGTCGCCAGCTGGTTGGACAGGTTCCTGGGGCACTGGCTGCAACCGTCCCAACTGTTTGCGGTCCCTACGGACCTGTCTATCAAGGCATCCTAGTTGTCTATCGAGGCCTCCTAACGGCGAGCAGACCCTATCCCGAAAAACCCCTATCGTCGTCTAGCGTAATAGGACACCTCGACATCGGCACACCAGCCGGGTCGGTTATTTTCGTAGAGAAACACCGCATCGACCCGAAAGTACATGCCGTTTTGAAATAGGCAGTCACCGACGCGAGGAATAATCGGATAGTTGGCAAACCAGAGAGCATCACGACCGGGCAGATTAGTGTTGTTAGACACGGGGATTTTGGCAATCACCTGCACCTTGTAGCCAGGACCGCTAGGGGCAGGCGGCGGCGGTGTCGGCGGGCTGATGGGATCAGTTCGCTTCGATTTGGCTGACGCGCTGCTGCGCTTGCTGGTCTTGGACGAGGTTTTAGACGAGGACCGTTTGGCTGGCGACTGACTGACAGGGGTTGCCGTATCGTCCGGACGCTCAGGGGAACTGGTCGGGTCAGGCCGCGACCGCCTGCGAACGCTGGGCGTGCTCGCGGATGACTGACTTGGAGATTGACGGCCTGAAGAGGGCGCTTGAAGCGTGGAGGCCGGTGGTTTACGGCTATCCCTGCGGCCCGTCGTGGACGGCGCAGGCGAGGTGGGTTGAGTAGGACGGCTGGACGGAGAAGAGAGGGGGCGCTGACCCGATGGCTGGCGTCTGTTGCGGGCCTGGGGGGGGTCTGCTGGCGGTGGGGCAGTTTTCTTGGTTTCGACACCGTCCATGCCACCTTTCATAAAGGGGTTGCCGATGAAGGGGTTATTGGCGTCGGGCATGGCGAAGCAAAAGGCAGCAGTGACGCCCCGATAGTAGCAAACCAACGAACCGGTGCAAGCGATTTGGCAACGATTGGGCAACACCGTTCAGGCCAATAGAAGTACACATTTGTGTCGATTACAAACGCACATTTATGTCAATGGGTACACAATGGGAAGGCACGGTCATCACGTCGTTATGCTGCTGTATGTTTCCAAATACCGCTTCAAAGCCTATTAACCTGACTTATTTGATCTTGGAGGCCCTGCGTTTACCCAGCAGCGCGATTCCCTATCACGTCAGCCAGCAGCTAACTGAGTACTACCCTGGAAAGTTCATTCTGGAAGGGGACAGCATGTACTTTGACCTGCAGAAGTTTGCTGAAGAAGGCTACTGTGAAACGGCCATGGTGACCCGCGTGCAAAACTCACCGGGCTACTTTTCAACGCTGCAGGAAACCACTGTTCACAACCATGTGACGACGATGTGGAATGGGAAAAAACAGGAGCTGCGTCGCTACGAAAAAAACGTCTGCTTTCGCGTTACCTGGAAAGAGCATGAGCTGATGGTACTGCTGCTGTCCTGGCCTCAGGGATACTTTGACTCCTGCCGCTACTACTGGATTTTGACGGACGAGCAGACCGTGGCTGAGGACTTTTTCTCAGCCGTGTGCGGCTGGAATTCGGAAGTCCGCGATGAGGTGATGGTGTTTGAAGGGGGGTTCTGGCAAAAAAACCGCGAGCTTTACAGCTCGATTAAAAGCGCAACGCTGAACAATCTCATTCTCTCTGGCACGCTGAAGGAAGACATTTACGAAGATGCCAAGCGCTTTTTTGAGTCGAAGCCGATGTACAGCGAGTACAACGTGCCCTGGAAGCGCGGCATTTTATTCATTGGCCCACCGGGCAATGGCAAGACCCACATGGTCAAGGCCCTGGTCAACGATTTAGGGCATCCATGCCTTTACATCAAGAGCTTTAAGACCCGCCAGCAGACTGACACCGACAACATGCGGGCAGCCTTCAACCGGGTGCGCGAGGCGGCCCCTTGCATTGTGGTGATTGAAGATCTGGATGCGCTGATCGACGATGAAAACCGGTCATTTTTCTTGAACGAGCTGGACGGGTTTGCCCTCAACGATGGCGTCCTAATGATTGCCAGCACAAATCATCCCGAACGACTGGATATGGCGATCCTGGAGCGGCCTAGCCGGTTTGACCGCAAGTATCACTTCGAGCTGCCGGGGGTCACAGAGCGAGTTGACTACCTCACGATGTGGAACCAGAAGCTAAAGCCAGATATGCAGCTCACGGAGGAAGAACTCAAAGAGATTGCGGCGGTGGCGGACAAGTTCTCCTTTGCCTACCTGCAGGAGCTGCTGCTGTCGGCCAGCATGGCCTGGGTACAGCAAGACCGACCCGCAGGTGGGATGGCCGACATCATGCACGACCAGATGGGTAAGCTGCGCAGCCAGATGGAAAGCCAGACCTCTGAACCCGCGCCCACCAAGAAAAACGGCAGCCTACCAGATGGGCTTGAGCTGAGTGGCCATAGTTTGGACAGTATTGCGGCGCTGACATCCAATGATAAAGATTAAGAGCCATTAGGATTAAGAGCTAGAAAGATCAAGGACCAGAAAGATTAACGATCCTGAAGGAGGTTGAAGAAACTCAAGGATTTGGGTCGGGATCGAGGTGAGCCGACTAACCTGAAGTTGAATTCTCCTTCCCTAGAGGCTTTTTGATGGCTGCTGTCACTAACGATGACTACGTAACGTTACGAAAATTTCGCCTCTTTGGAATCCTATGGATTTTGGGGCTGTCAGGCGTACTCTCGCTGCTGCTAGTGCCGCTGCCGCTACCAGAACTGCTGCCCGCACCGCCAGCTTTCTACCGGCCGCTGATGCTGCTACAGCCCCTAGTGCTGCTAACGGTCATGACCTGGGTGGGGACCACGCTGGCCTCTAAGGTCGGGTTCGATGTGCCGCTGATTCGAGCGATTTACGAGGGCGGCAAGGTTGGAGAGGTGGTGCGATCGCAGCTGATCCCGGCAGCGACCGTCACCCTGGTGGTGTTCATGACGCTGCTGGGTATTCAAGGGTTGGCCGAACCCCACCTCCCAACCGCCTATCTGGAAATCAACAAAAGCGCCGAGACGCTGCTGCCCCCGGTCACCCGCTTCCTCTACGGCGGTATCACCGAAGAAATTTTGATGCGCTGGGGGCTGATGACGCTGCTGGTGTGGCTGCCCTGGAAATTTCTGCAAAAGTCAAACGGTCGAGTGAAGGCAGGTATCGTGTGGGGTGCGATCGCAATCACCGCTCTGCTCTTCGGCATCGGTCACCTCCCCTTACTGTTTGAACTGGTCCCCCAGGCCTCAACGTTTTTAGTCACCTACATCATCGGCCTGAATGCGCTGGTGGGCATTGCCGCCGGCTGGCTCTACTGGAAGCGCGGGTTAGAAGCCGCCATCATGGCCCACATGCTGTTCCATCTGCTTGGTCTGGTCGCACAATAGCTCTAGGGGAAGACTTGAAAGTTCCAAAGGAAGACTTGAAAGTCCCAAAGAAAGACTTGAAAGTCTACTACGGATGGGCCGTCTTCTGAGCAATCTGATAAGCCGTCATATAGCTGAGGCTCAGTTCCCCACCGAACGACCGATCGATAATCTCAGCCAGTCGAGAAAACAGGCGCGCTTTGATATCAGCCGAGAGCTTCAGGTAAGGCGAGTAGGTGCCCAGCAGCATCAGGTACGTTTCAGTGGTGTAAACCACATCTGTTTTGACGTGGCCGGTCTGCAGGTTTTCAAATAGCCCCGAGTCTAGGATGGGCTGCCCTAGCTGGTTGAGAATGTCGAGCTGGGTCGGTTCATCCTCGTAGTTATCCAGGTAGGGGGCGATTTCCTGGTAGGCCACCGCCAAAGATGGGTAGTCCCCTTGGGAGGGGTAGAGCCCCTTGTTCCACAGCAAAATCAGATGACCATCGGGTTTGAGGGCGGCTGCCGCTTTGGGATAGCTAGCCGAGGCCGGAATCCAATGGAACGAGGTCGCAGCTAACACAGCATCAAAGCCCTCTGCTTCAACCGGCCATTCTTCAAAGGCACAGTTGATAAATTCGACCTTTTCAAAGGCCGCACAGTTCTCGCGGGCTAACTCGAATGTAGCAGTGCTGGGCTCTAAGCAAACCAGTCGGCAGCCTAGAGGCGCAAACGCAAGCGTCGCCGTCCCAGGACCGCAGCCGACTTCCAGCACACGGCTCTCACGCCCTAGCCCAGTGTGTTGCACGACCTGCTCAATCACCCACTGGGGATAGCGGGGTCGGGCCTGATGATATTGCTGGGCGACCGACGAATACCATCGCTTGCGCTCAGCCAAATCTTGAGGGCCGTATAGCGCGACCTGAGCCAGCCCTCTCGGTACGTCCGGCTCGGTCATGGGCTGACGTGGTCGGCTCCACTCTCCATCTGCTGAAAGTCACGAGTGACTTCACTCCAAAGAGACTTATTCAGCGGATCGGTCTTGAGGGCCTTTTCTAAATAAATGCGGGCCTTGATGGGGTTGCCATCGGCAATCAGCTGACGGCCCCAGCGCTGATAGGCAATGGCCTGCCACTGGCGCACTTCCGGGTCCTGGCTAATGCGTTGGGCCAGGCCCTCGACCAGTGCGATCGCACGGGGAAATTTCTGCTGACGCAGGAGCTGCTGCAGCTGATCGTAGGATTCTTGCTTGAGCCGCTGCTCTAACGCCGACAGCCGGTGATTGACCCGCACCGGACTGGGCGGCGGCGGGTAGGGCGCAGCCGGAGGGGCAATGGATTCTTCTGCCGCCTCGACGATAGGCTCCGGCACGGACGCCGTCTCGACCTCTTCAGGCTGCAGGATTTCAGCCAGCACCTCATAGGCCTGCGTCACCCGAATAAACCGGTCCTTGGCCCGCTGGTTGTTGGGATTCACGTCGGGGTGGTACCGACGCGCCAACTTCCGATAGGACATCTTCACATCGTCAAACGATGCGCCCTTCCGCAGTCCTAATATCCGGTAGTGATCGGCGATACCCATAGAGGAAGATCGAAAACGGCTGAATTTTATCCAAAATTCAGCCGTTCAGCAATGGTGCCCGTTGAGCAAGAAGCGAATCGAACAGGGCTAGTCGAGGTAGCCCATGAGCTCGGTCGGCGCTTCATCAATGTCGTTGGAGGCAATCGGACGGTTACCCGGCAGCATGCCCGACTCAGAGATTTCTAGATGGCTGACGGCCACAGGACGGTGCCCTGGCAGGGTGTCGGTGGTTGAAATCTCAAAGGAGTTGGCCATTATCGGACGCCCACCACCTAAGGTCCCGACAACCTCCATCTCGCTGACGGTGATGGGGCGGTGATTGGGCAGGCTATCTGTCTCGAACACGCGAGTATGGTCTTCCAGGATAATAATGTCGTGTTTTTCGGCCTTGACCAGCCCACTGCCATTGCTGGCACTGCTGGGTTTCTTGCGGCTACGAGTGCTTCTTGATGTGGTTTTACTCTCGGTGCCTTCCTGGGTGCCGTTGTCAGTCTTTTCCTCGCTCATGGCGCTGAACCCCTATAGCTGCGTGGACTTAAATCTAAATGAATCCTTAAGTAAAAATTATAGGTTAAAACCTGATCCATTTAGTTCACGAAAGCTAATCGGTCTCATAATGGACGGCTTTCACCCCTTCTGCAGAACGGTTTACCTCCCCACTTCTGCAAAGGGGCGGCTATAATGAAAGACCCGAGAGGGCCTTTAGGGGCTGTCACGGTTTCGACGTTTTGACGAAAGTCATGGCGTGATACAGGTCGAGAGCGGGTCCACTCTCGTTAAAACAGGCTCAACTAAATACAGATGCAAACAACATCGTACCTTTTGCTCGTAAGCAAGTAGCTGTCGCTGCTGCCTAAACACCTCTTACAGGTTCGAGCGTCCACTGGCTGACTCCGTTAAGGTCGGCGGACTAAACCCCAACGGATGCGCCTGATAGTTTCTTTGATGGGCTAACAGGCAAAGATTTTCATCAAAGCATCCTTTCGTTCGGGATAATGAACGAATCCCGCCTAGAGGGTTAGATAGGCTAAACCTGTGAACGATCGACATGCGATTACTCAGGGCGGACACGGGTTCGACTCCCGTCAGCTCCATTAGTTATGGTTTGATAACCTGACAACTGCAGGAAGCGGCAGGCTCATCTGGGCTCTGCCGCTTCTTTTTGTCTGATTTTCGGACGCCCGTGCTCGATCACGCTTACCGAATATCGACTTGTTGGGTCGTTCTAAACGTTGTTCAAAATACCCGCAATACTGTCCCAAAACCCAGAGCATGACTCAGTCTGAGTTGCGTACAAATCTTGCATACAGACTTGCCCACCAGCCCCCATTTCCCAAGCGGTAGACCTCAAATGAGTACAGCTAACCAGCAGCAGTTATATCAACACCGCTTGTTATTTATGCATTTTTTTAAGCTGCGTTAAGTAATTTTCTATCTGCCCGAAAGGTCTAAGCTGCAAGAGTTTCTGCGAATATACTGAGGGAAAATTACCGCTTTATCGAAGAAAATTGATAACCAATAGGCAACGCTGTTGTGCTGGGAAAGCTGCCAACAGCTGAGGCCAGCTTTGACTCAAAAGCGGACACATTGCCCCGTTATCAACAGCCAATATCCAAAATGAAGTTTCCGCTCTGGCAGTATCTGAAACAGCCTGTTTTCAGTACGCATCACAAAGTTATTTTAAATCCTCGCAAGTTTTGGCAGCAGTCCACCCTGAGCTACTTAGAGCGATGCTGGGTCTGTGACTACCAATCCGAAGAGCGCTATCACTAGGTGTTAAACCTTTGATTGCCCGTGCCCGGAGCCGGTGTTTCTCCGTAGGAAAGTCTCAGGTTTCTAGCTGGATATGAATCCAGGCCACCCTGGCTGCGCCGGAGCCGCCCATGCAAAATCATGTGCAAAATCGTGACAGCTTGAAGCCGTTATTCGTTACCTTCAGACAGGCTGCGAGCGGCTTGCACTTCGTTCAGTTCAGTCTTGGTGCTTGACCAATCGCCCACGGCCTTCTCTGTCCAAAGCCAATGGAGGCCAAGATTTTGCCGCAAAAAGGTTTGACCCGCCTGCGTCATCACTAACTGCTTCTGCTCTAGCGCCTGATCGAGCTTTTCCGAACCGACTGCGAGGTCAAGTTCGTCGTTGCTGGCGCGGAAGTACGCCATGGCTAGGCCGGCCTGAGCATTGATAATGCCGCCGCCGTTGCTGGGTTCAACGCTAGCGCCGATCGCATTGGCAACATAGACATCGTTGCTATCTGCTACATCAACAGCCTGCTCCCAAAATTCCGCAGCTCTGTCGTACTCGCCCTTCTCGTAATAGGCAAAGCCTAGCGCAATCAGCGCATCGGGCCAGTCAGGCTGTAGATTAACTGCGCTTTTCCAGCTGACAATGACCGTATCAATGTCGAAGTCTCCTAACGGGTTTTGGCGGTATCTCTCCCACTGAATTCGCCCCCGCAAAAAGGCAATCTCTGCACTCGACAGATAGGACGCTTGATTGGCATTGAGCAGATCAAGCGCGGCTTGATAGTCTTGCTCTCGAATGAGAATACCAATCTGATTGGCGGCAGCATCGTAGTCTTCTAAGCTCAAAGCCTGCTCGGCCTGTAGGAAGGTTTCGCTGGTCGCAGGTTCGGTCGGGTCAGGGTTGGGGGTCGGCTCGGATGAGAGTAGCGTCAGGCCAACCACCGCTAGCGCTGCGATCGCACCCCCGGCAACCACCACCGAGCGTCGCTGCCAAAGGGGTTTAGCGTCACTGGGTGCTGCAGCAGACACCGGGGATTCAACCGCAACGGACGTCTCCCCAGCCGGACTAGACAGGCCAGCTTCACCGCTGGGGCCGGGCTGCTCTGGCGACCGCACCCCCACTGGCGTTGGCGCTTCTGTCGGTAAGTCGTCGTAGATACTCAGTCCGGGCGTTTCCAACGGCTCAGGCAGCAGCGACTCGCTGTCATCTGCAGGCACCATCTTGTCCGGAGTGGGCGGCTGGGAGAGCTGCTTGACCAGATCGGCCATCACCTCCGTATCTTCGCTGTAGGACAGCAGTTCCTCATACTCCAGCGTTTCGACCAGATCTTCTAAATCCGTCTCGTTAATGTCGTCTGCGGGCGACGAGGCGATGGGGCGCTCAGTATTTTGAGCCTGAATACCTTGGGCCTGAATACCCTGGGCCTGAATACCCTGGGCATTGACCGATGGTTTACCAGTGCCCACCGGCACGACGGGGGCATCCGTGAGGGCGGGCTCGCGGCTATCGGGCGACGGCGTGGACGATGGGCGGTTAGGACGGGCCAGCTCGTTTAGGCTGGGCCTGGCGGGCTGAAACAACAGTCGGTCAAACTCATCTTCGACCACCCCATCACTGCTGGACAGGTAGCCATTGAAATTGGGCTGCATCGACAAAATCGGCAAGGCCCAATAGTACTGGTCCGAGCCATAGCCCGTTAGCAGCGCCTGCCGGGTGCGGTTCAGACTCAAGTCAATGGGGCTGCCTTTTCTCAGATTGCGGTACAGCAGCTTGGTAAAGTGAATCGCCACATGGTCCGGAATCTGTTCGGCCATGGCCACCACAGCAGGAATGCCGCGACTGACTAGCGCCTGAGCCAGATTTTGTTCTTTCCAGCCGGTCTCTGTATCAGGGGTGTAGGCCCCTCGACAGGAGTTGAAGACCGCTAATTTAACGCCGTTGTTGACCAGTAAACCCGCCAGGTCTTCGCCGCTCAGCCGTTCAGTCAGCCCGGTCTGACCGCTGACCAGATACAGGTCGCCGCCTGCAGTCCCTAGATTGCTGTGCCCCGCGTAGTGAAACGCCTGAAAGTTTCCCTGCTCCAGGGTTTGGGTGAGTTCTGCACGACCGGGCTGTTCTAAAATCTCTAGCTGAACGTCGAGTACGGGGGCTGACTCGTTCCCATTCTGGCCCGAGCGCATTGCCGGCGGGTGCAGCTCGGCCTGAAGCGCCCGGACTTCATTTTTGAGGTCAAGCCGGTCTTGGTCGGAGGGGGCCGCAATCACCATCAGAATGCGGAGCGGCTGGCTGTAGTCGGGCACAACAACGCTGCTGTAGTCGCCCGTGCGACGGTGATCAGAGCTATAGCGAGAGAAGGCAATGTCGGTCACCGTCGCCAGGGGCCGATCGCCCCCGTGCAGGACCTCCCACGGTAGCTGCTGCAGGCGTCCATCGCGGATGCCGAGCCTGAGCCTGAGCAGGTATCCTCGGTTTTGGGCCACGCTTTGGGCCGCTAGCCAGCTGTCGCGCAGCAGGCCACGAAACAGCTCTTTATAAAGCGATTGACCCAGGCTGACAATCGACGGAACATTCGCGGCGGCATCGGACTCACTAACACTACCGGAACGATAGGCAGGCGGCTGCCCAGACTGACCTTTTGCCAGACCCAGCAGCGGATCGTGCATTAAAACCTTCGATTCTTGCAGCCACCGTTCGACCGGCCAGATCAGCTGCTCTTCTGCCAAGGGGACACCAGGCGCGAAACTCTCGGTCCGCACTAGATATTTATCATCACCCACGGCGGTGATGGATATATCAAACTCCTGGATCACGGTGTCAGTATTCCCCGATGTAGCAGAAACGACTCGCCTAGCGAGCAATCGAGGAAAAGTCCTGTCAGCCTGCGCTACGAGTGCTCAATGGCATCTTTGGCAAGTGTCCGTACTCAATGTCAGCACGATGCTACTGTCTAGTATCCCCGAAAGCCAACGATTCGTGTCGTTAGGGGACTACAGTCTGACAATTGGCACGGCTTCCTTTAGGTTAGACCACGCAACCTGCAACTGTCTGCAGAGGTCCCTATCCCCACCATTCTTGCCTTTGAAGCTTCACCTGTCCGTGAAGTGTCGGCAGATCTGAGGTGTGCCAGCAACAAAATTGGGCATTTTGACGTCTGCCAGCCGCTTTGGGGCAAATGAGCTGGGCTGATCAGGTCAGCAGTGCCTGATAGCCCAGGAAAAAGGCCATGCCCACGACGATGGTCAGCAGCAGATTTTTCTGCCAGAAGGCAATTAAGAGGGTTGCGATCGCACCCACCAACCGAGCATTTTCTGCACTGACCCACAGCGTCCCGTTGGGGAACAGCACCGCTGGCACCACAATCGCCGTCAGCACCGTCGGCGGGACAAACCTAAGCGCCTGCGTCAGACTGGGAGACAGACGGATTCGCCCACTCAAGGCAATCAGCGTATAGCGAATACCAAAGGTTACCGCCGCCATACCTAGGACCAGAGATAGCTCAGCCGTTGGGGTCATCCGTTTTGCTCCAGTGAGGGGACTGCCGTTTGCTCTGGCGGCTGCGGAGGCGCAAATCGACGTTCGACCAGAACCCCGGCGATGACACCAACAACCGCCGCCACCATAATGCCAAGCTTGTGGGGTAGCCCATAGGCAACCGCCGCCGTAATACCTGAGACGGTCACCGCTACCACCATTGGAGACCGAGTGACGTAGGGCACCACCATGCCAATAAACGTGGCCACCATCGCAAAATCCAACCCCCAGTTAGCCGCATTGGGTATCATGCGTCCCGCTGTAATGCCTACCAGCGTCGAGATTTGCCAGTTGACGTACATGGCTAGCGCCCCACCCAGGTAGTGCCAGTGCTTGTAGGGGCTGCGGCTGGGGTCTTCGAAACGTGCGATCGCAGCGGCAAATGCCTCATCCGTCAGCCAGAAACTGATCGCGACCTTCCACAACGGTGAAAGATGTCGCACATGGGGCACCAGACTAGCCGAATACAGCAGATGCCGCAGGTTCACCACGAACGTCGTCAGAATAATGAGGGGAACCGCCGAGCCTGCCGCCACCAACCCCACCGCCACAAACTGCGCCGACCCAGCAAAAACTACCGCCGAGAAGCCCATCGCCGCCCAGAACGAAAGCCCGGCATTTTGAGCCACCGTGCCAAAAATGATGCCAAACGGCGTGGCCCCTACAATCAGTGGAAAGATACTGCGGGCACCGGTTAAAAATTCCTTGAGACGAGGATCAGACATCAGTAATGAAGGTTAAAGGCACCGCGGGTTGCCAGCGTGGAACCCAACCTGAAAGAACCCCACCATCACACCACAGGGCATTGCAAAAGGATTGAACGTTTTTGCACCCCTAGCTCACTAGCGCCTTAGGAAGATAGCTCTCCCATAGGTCCACAAAGGGGATGCCCTTTGAGCGCCAGGGCTTGTGATGGCCCCCGCTCCAGTGGATAGCGTTCATGCCATTAGCGTCCTGATCGAACAGCCAGGTAATCAGCTTGGTGTTGCCATAGCCGCAGCGGTTCCAGTTGGTATCCAGGGGCAGATAATCGCGCTTAAACATCAGGTTCATCACGGTCTCGTCACCCAGATTGAATAGCTTATAGTCGTTCTCAGCATCCCAATCGAGGTAGTGCCTTAGCCGTTCGTAGGTTTCGTCCGTCCAAAATCTTAGGTCCGTCAGCAGCACACCGCTGTTGAACGTTTTCTTGAACTGCTTGATTTCTGCCCAGCCCTTAATAGGATTACCAAAGTAGCCCAACGCCGGAAAATTTTGCGGCACTGCACCCACGTACTGCGACGCGCTCAGCCGCTCACCCTGGGCATACAGATCGGCGACATCGCCCAACACAATAATGTCGGCATCGAAGTAGATAACCCGAGTGACATCGGGCAGTGCAAACTTGAAGAACAGACGCGAATACTGCATATAGCGCGAGTTTTTTCTCGCCGGGTCGGTCGCCTTGAATTTTGCATCCAGATAGGTCCGCATGTAATCGGGCGGCAGATATTCCGTCAGTCGGAACTGCGGGCGGCGGTCAGGAAAGGCCGTGTCAATCTTCTCTTGAAAGATGGACCGCGCACCGGGCGGCATGATGATGTTGAACCGTAGGTCGTCGGGCTGAGCGGCATTCTGCACAATCGAATTGATTGTGACCATCAGCGGCAGTGCTAGGGAACGGTTAATCGAGAAGGCAACATCAATCTTCATGGTGGATGCAAAGCTAGCCGTCAGTTTTCCATCCTAGTGCGACCCGTACTAATGTTGAATGGCGAATGTTCAATGGCTGACACAGTCTGACACAAAGCATGACAACGGTAATCGTGGCGACGGGCAACCCCGGCAAGCTGGGCGAGATGAAGGCGTATTTGGACGCGCTGGGCTGGGAACTGGCGCTGAAGCCTGCCGAGATCGATGTAGATGAGACGGGCACGACATTTCTGGAGAATGCGCGGCTGAAGGCGTCGGAGGTGGCAAAGGCGACCGGGCAATGGTCGATTGCGGATGACTCGGGCCTAGAGGTCGAGGCGCTGGATGGCGCGCCGGGGTTGTATTCGGCTCGCTATGGCAGCAGTGACCAGGACCGGATCGAGCGACTGTTGAGAGCGTTAGGGGATAGCGAGAATCGGACGGCGCGGTTTGTATGTGCGATCGCACTTTCCCAACCCGACGGCACCGTCGCCGTTGAAACCGTCGGCTACTGTCCCGGCACTATCCTTACCGCCCCTCGCGGCCGCGGCGGCTTCGGCTACGACCCGATCTTTTACCTGCCTGAGCATGGCAAAAGCTTTGCCGAGCTAAGCCGAGAGGGCAAAGAAAAGTACAGCCATCGCGGCGTCGCCTTTGGGCAAATTATGTCGGAGTTGAGAGAATTAGATCTGTGATTCTCAGCCGGTATCTGCAATGTTTATCTGCTGTCGAACCCAGATTTTTTCTGCATCGGTTAACGTCGGTGGCGACGGCGATTGTGAGTAGTCAAGGATAACGTCGTAGTCAGCAGTCACTAGATACGGCATGGGGGCTACGCATGGCAGCCATTTCAATTACTTGCCCTTCAATCAGCTCGACCCGGCGACCCACAAAAAAGAAAAAGTCTAGGTCGGCCATGCGGTGGTATTCTTCGCGGCTCCACAGATGAATTTGAGGTTCTAGAACGGTTGCCATGAATAGCTCCATGAGTATGACCAGTCTAGCAAGGCGAATTCTAACAAACCGTAACGACGAGTATTTCACTCCTTTAAGAAATGCTTTGGCCTCAGGGGGATCAGTTTTTTCCTTCTTACAGTGTGTAATGAGGTTACAGGCCACGGTCTTCGTTTATGGATATTGCAAACTTTCCCTGGCTGACGTTCAGCATCCTGTTCCCGATTGGGGCAGCGCTGCTGCTGCCGTTTATTCCTGACAAAGACGGGAAGACGGTGCGGTGGTACGCCCTGATTGTGGGGCTGATCAACTTTGCGGTGCTGGTCTACGCCTTCGTCAATTACTACGATCCCAGTAGCTCGGGTATGCAGCTGGTTGAGAGCTATACCTGGGTGTCCACGCTAGATCTGAAGTGGTCAGTAGGCGCAGACGGGCTGTCGATGCCGCTGATTTTGCTGACGGGCTTCATTACCACGCTGGCGACGCTGGCGTCCTGGCCGGTAACGCTAAAGCCAAAGCTGTTTTACTTTTTGATGCTGGCCATGTACGGCGGCCAGATTGGCGTGTTTGCCGTGCAGGATATGCTGCTGTTCTTCCTATTTTGGGAGCTGGAGCTGATTCCGGTGTACCTGCTGCTGTCAATCTGGGGCGGCAAGAAGCGCCTGTATGCGGCAACCAAGTTTATTCTCTATACAGCTGGCGGGTCGCTGTTCATTCTGGTGGCTGCGCTAGCGATGGCCTTTTACGGCGACACCATCACGTTTGACATGCAGGCGCTGATGGCGAAGGAGTTTCCGATACGCCTGCAGCTGTGGCTGTATACGGCCTTCTTGGTGGCCTACGCAGTCAAGCTGCCAATCTTTCCGCTACACACCTGGTTACCGGACGCCCACGGTGAGGCGACAGCCCCGGTCCACATGCTGCTGGCGGGTATTCTGCTGAAAATGGGCGGCTACGCGCTGATTCGCATGAATGTAGAGATGCTGCCGGATGCCCATGCGATTGTCGCACCTGGACTGGTGATATTTGGCGTCATCAACATCATCTACGCGGCGTTGACGTCGTTTGCGCAGCGGAACCTGAAACGGAAGATTGCCTACTCGTCGATCTCCCACATGGGCTTTGTGATCATCGGTATTGCCTCGTTCACGAACTTGGGTCTGAGCGGTGCGGTACTGCAGATGGTCTCCCACGGTCTGATCGGGGCCAGCTTGTTCTTCCTGGTGGGGGCAACCTATGACCGGACGCACACGCTGATTCTGGAGGAGATGGGCGGCGTCGGTAAGAAGATGCCAAAGATCTTTGCCATGTTCACCACCTGCTCTATGGCGTCGCTGGCGCTACCGGGCATGAGCGGCTTTGTCGCGGAGCTGATGGTGTTTGTGGGCTTTGCCAACAGCGACGCCTACAGCTTCCAGTTCAAGCTAATTGTGATCCTGCTGATGGCAGTGGGTGTGATTCTGACGCCGATTTATCTGCTGTCGATGCTGCGGGAGATCTTCTACGGTCCTGAGAATGATGAGTTGGTAGAGCATGAGGTGCTGGTTGACGCTGAACCCCGCGAGGTGTTCATCATCGCCTGCCTACTGGTGCCCATCATTGGATTTGGTCTGTATCCGAAGCTGCTGACGCAGGTGTATGACGCGAAGACGATTCAGATTAGCGATCGGATTAGGGAAGAGATGTTTGCGATCGCAACCAAGCAGCCCCCGCTCCCCATCGGCAACCTCCCCGTCTCGCAGGTTCCTCCCATGCAAGCCCCTTCGATTAACCCGTAGGTTGGTTGAGGCGAAGCCGTAACCCAACATCCGATGCCACTACGGTAGAAGATGTTGGGTTTTCGCATATCAGCGTAGTCGAGAAGAAAGCAGAATAATGGGCTGAGCGGAATACGAGTTCTCCGCTCACGCTTTGCAGGAAATGGAGCGGCGGTCGATCCCTCGTACTGTAGTAGAAGGGATACTGGGTGAGCCTGAATAAGTCGTGCCAGGGCGAGAAGGACGCACTATCTATCAGTCACGGGTTGACAATGCTGAGGGTAAGACATATCTGATTCGAGTAATTGTAGATGGAACGCTGGTCACGGCCTTAGTCATCACAGTGTATCGAACCAGTCAGGTGAAGAAGTATTGGAGGTCAGAATGAAGATTGTTTATGACCCAGTTGTGGACGTCTTACGGATTTTGTTTCAAGATACGCCAGTCGCCGAGAGCGACGAAGACGAGTCAGGTATTATCTTTGACTACGACAGAGAAGGCAATGTTATTGGTTTAGAGGTACTGTCAGCGTCTAAACGGGTAGACGATCCACAGTCGATGAGCTACTCCATTTTGGCTGCCAATCCATGAACGGTTGAGACTAAACGATTGAGACGACCAGGTAGATTGAGATCGCAACCAAGCAGCCCCCGCTCCCCATCGGCAACCTCCCCGTCTCGCAGGTTCCTCCGATGCAAGCCCCTTGGATTAACCCGTAGGTTGGTTGAGGCGAAGCCGTAACCCAACATCCGATGCCACTACGGTAAAAGATGTTGGGTTTGAACTTAGGCAGATACAATGCAGACAGCAATAGACAGACACGATGACTTCTGTTCTCGCTCAGCCCTTAACATTCGAAGCGTTTGTTGCCCAGTATGGCGAAGATCCTCGCTACGAGCTGGCTGATGGGGAACTTATCGATATGGAGCCTACCGGCCCCCATGAAGCGGTTGGGGGGAAGCTTACCGCCAAAATCAACATCGCGATTAGTGATTCTGAGCTGCCCTGGTTCATTCCTCGAACTTGTTTGATCCGCCCTTCCAGCGATGTCGCAACTGCTCGTCGTCCAGATATTGTGGTGCTAGATGAGACAGCGCTGGCAGATGAGCCGTTTTGGGAGCAGCAGCCCATCATCACCCAAGGCCAAGCGGTAAAGCTGGTTGTAGAGGTAGTCAGTACGAATTGGGAGACTGACTATGCTCGAAAGGTGGAAGAGTACGCAATTTTGGGCATCCCAGAATATTGGATTGCCGACTTTCGTGGTCTCGGCGGAGTTGCGTTCATCGGAAGGCCAAAGCAGCCAACGCTGACGGTTTGCCGTTTAATCGGCGATGAATATCAGCAGCAACAGTATCGGCTGGGTGAAGATATCTCATCTACTGCGTTACCTGACCTGAAGATGCGATTAGATGACGTAATGCCCCGTTAGCTAAGTAGATGGAAGAGGCGATGATCGCAACCCAACCGCCCGCTCCCCATCGGCAACCTCCCCGTCTCGCAGGTTCGCCCCATGCAAGCCCCTGCGATTAACCTTTGAGATAGGGAGTGTGCGGTTTAGCACATCTGATGTACTCGAGCATCGAACCGGCGACTGTTACGCCAAAAGCCAGCTGTTGGCTGCTCTACTCAGGGCCAACCGTTACCGTCGGTTATTAAAACGTTGACGACCTATACGACTTGGGAGGCGGTGCTTCAAAATCTCCCAGATACGACGTCCATCAACCCTAAAGCGCGTCTGACCTAAACTGCATAGCGGCTTAAGGTTTGAGAGTGGCGACGGTCGGTATCTTGAGGGGCGGGCTTAGATGGACATGCAGGCTTGAGCTAAGGTGCGATCGCAACATCCTTTTCCCAGCAATCCTATCCCGAGCCTGCTGAAAATACCCAAATTTTGATCTTTCCCTTGACAAATGGGAGGTATTTTCTTATTTCTTAAGCACTCCTACATCAAGGGTCTTTGTTAACACTGGATCGGTTCGCGCGCTTTATCGACTTTTTCTCGGTTAGGGACTGGGCCATTGAGGCTAGGTTACTGCGCTGGTTGACCATGCTTTGGCTGTCAATCGGCTTGGTTATCCTATTCTCGGCCTCGTACCCGGTGGCCGATGCCGAAGTCGGTGACGGTGCGCGCTACTTCAAGATTCAGCTGGTTTGGATTCTTGGTGGTCTCCTAGTGTCCCGGTGGATAACACGCCATCCGCTCCGGCAGCTGATGCAGCTTTCGAGCTTAGGTCTGCTGCTCTGTTTGGGGTTGATACTCACAACACACATTCCGGGTTTGGGCGTTACGGTCAACGGGGCAACCCGCTGGCTTCCACTGGGACCTTTCTTATTACAACCGTCAGAGCTGCTGAAACCGTTTTTGGTTTTGCAAGGAGCGCAGCTGTTTGGGCAATGGCACCGATTTGAGCCGGGTAAGCGCGGGTTCTGGCTAGGCATCTTCGGTGTATGCCTGCTGGCGATTATCACTCAGCCCAACCTGAGCACAACTGCTGTCTGCGGTATCACGCTGTGGCTGATTGCCCTGGCGGCGGGGCTGCCCTACAAGCACCTACTGATGACGGCGAGCGGCGGTTTCATGGCCGCCGCGATCAGCGTCAGCATCAAGTCCTACCAGCGGGCACGAATCACCTCATTTCTAGATCCCTGGGCAGACCCAGCTAACAACGGCTACCAGCTAATTCAGAGCCTGCTGGCTATCGGCTCCGGGCAGCTGTGGGGCACGGGCTTCGGGCTATCACAGCAAAAGCTGTTTTACCTACCGATTCAATACACCGACTTTATCTTCGCCGTCTTTGCTGAAGAGTTCGGCTTCATCGGCTGCATGATGCTGCTGCTGTTTCTGGCGGTGTACAGCACGGTGGCCGTGATTGTAGCGCTGAAGGCCCGGTCGCCCGTCCATCAGCTGATTGCGATTGGCTGTACGGTACTGCTGGTGGGTCAGGCAATGATTAATATCGGCGTGGCCAGTGGGGCGCTGCCGACGACGGGGCTGCCGTTTCCGATGATGAGCTACGGCGGCAGTTCAATGATTTCGAGTTTGGTGATTGCAGGGCTGCTGATTCGGGTCGCGCGGGAAGCACGGGAAGCCGATGTGGTGAGGATTCCGAAGCCGGAGCAGCCGAGCGAGCAACCCGAGCCCGTACCCGTTCGGGCACGGCGTAGACGGAGAACCGCCCTGAGAAATAGTTAAGGGTTCGATACAATTGAGGGGGCATCTTTCGTTATCGGAAGAAGCGAAGTTTGAACTCTCTGGGTGGCCCACCTTACCCTTCGGGAACGCCCAAGGCGAACGGGAAGAGCAAAGCTCTACATCCCCCAGCCCCTTCTCCCTACGGGAGAAGGGAAGCGGAGGTTAAACTTTTTAGTCCTGAATATGTCTACGGCGGGACTCCAAGCCCCTCTCCCTGGGGAGAGGAGTTTGAGGTGAGGGCCTAGCCAGAACGTTTAAACCGCAATATTTCATCACATGTGGGAATCCCTACAGCTTTCGCTCTATCAACTCAGCCAGAACGCCAACGCCTGGGTCGAGGGCCAGCTCGGTCATCTATCCGCTTCTAGCGTGGCGATCATCGCCGCAGCGGGGCTGCTGACCAGCCTGACGCCCTGTATGCTGTCGATGCTGCCGATTACGGTGGGCTACATGGGCAGCTACGAAACCGAGAGCCGCTGGCAGGCGGTAGGCCAGTCCAGTTGGTTTGCCCTGGGGCTGGCGACGACGCTCGCTGGGCTGGGCATTGTGGCCAGCAGCCTGGGCTGGGTGTATGGGCAGATTGGGCTGGGGCTGCCGATTTTGGTCAGTGCGATCGCAATCCTGATGGGTCTGAACCTATTAGAAGCACTCCCCCTCCCACCCCTGCCGTCTTTCACAGGGACGGACTTTCTGCAAAACAACATCCCCCGCTCAGCCAAGTCCTACCTGCTGGGTCTAACCTTTGGCCTGGTTGCCTCGCCGTGCAGTACTCCGGTGCTGGCAACGCTGCTAGCCTGGGTCGGTGAGAAGGGCGATCCGATTCTGGGCAGCTCCCTATTGCTGGCGTACACAGTTGGGTACGTCGCCCCGCTGGTGATTGCGGGCATCTTTACCGCATCGATCAAGCGTATCCTGTCTATTCGCCAATGGTCCGGCTGGATCACCCCCGTCAGCGGTGTCATGCTGGTGGGGTTCGGCGTATTTTCGCTCGTCTCCCGATTGATGCCGGTGGTGTAGGTTGGGTCATGCTGCGCTAACCCAACGATCGATAACGTCAAGGTATTCCGGTAAAAAACGCGTGCAAGCCGTCAAACGATACTTCAAAAAAGACCTCATCCCGGTCCTAGCCGATCTTAAGCTAGCCATCTTTCTGCTGCTGGCCATTGCCGTATTCAGCATCCTTGGTACCGTTATTGAACAGGGTCAAACCCTTGCCTTTTATCAGGAAAACTATCCCGAGGACCCAGCGCTGTTTGGTTTCCTCAGCTGGAAAGTCCTCCTCACCGCCGGACTCGACCACGTCTACCGCACCTGGTGGTATCTATCCCTGCTGCTGCTGTTTGGTGCCAGCCTTACCGCCTGCACCTTTACCCGACAAATTACTGCCCTCCGCTGGTTCTCCCGCACCTGGAACTTCTACAGTAAGCCGCGCCAGTTTGAAAAAATGGCGCTGAGTACTGAGCTAGAAACGACATCCTTACAGGCTCTGATTCCCCAGCTGGAGCGGCGCCGCTACCGCGTTTTTGAAAAGGACAACATGCTCTACGCCCATAAGGGTCTAGTGGGACGCATCGGACCGATTGTCGTCCACGCAAGCATGCTGCTGATCCTCCTGGGCGCGATCTACGGCGCGATGACCGGATTTTTCGCCCAAGAGATCGTGCCCAGCGGCCAAACCTTTCGTGTTCAAAACATCTTCGATGCGGGTCCCTGGGCAGCAGCACAGATTCCCAAGGACTGGTCAGTCAAGGTCAACGACTTCTGGATCGACTACAGCCCAGAAGGGCGAGTTGAACAGTTTTACTCCGACCTTTCTGTGCTCGACAATGACGGACAGGAGGTCAAGCGCAAGACCGTCTGGGTCAACGAGCCACTACGCTATAAAAACGTGACGATGTACCAGGCCGACTGGGGCATTGCCGGAGTGCGCGTCAAGGTCAACAACAGCCCCGTTTTCAATCTGCCAATGGGCGAGTTAGCTATCCCCGGCGGCAAACTGTGGGGCACCTTTGTGCCCACCAAAACAGATATGAGCAGCGGCGTATCGCTGGTTGCAAAAGATCTTCAGGGTACGCTGCTGGTCTACGACAAGACCGGACAACTGGTCTCGACTGTAAGAGAAGGCCGTTCGGTGGATGTAGATGGCGTGACGCTTTCGGTACTCGAGATTGTCGGCAGCACCGGACTGCAAATCAAGGCCGATCCGGGCATTCCCCTGGTGTATTTGGGCTTTGGTCTACTGATGGTAGGCGTACTGATGAGCTACGTTTCTCATTCGCAGGTTTGGGCACTGCAGGCAGGCGAGACTCTGTACGTCGGTGGACGGACTAACCGAGCACAGGTCGCCTTTGAGGGAGAATTTGTAAAAATTCTCGATGCCCTGGTAGCTTCAGAGGCAGAGCCGGCTCAATCGCTGGTCAAGGTGTAGCTGGGTTGACTATCCCACTTGGGTTGACTATCTCATTGGTCAACCCAATTCAGCAGTAGGTAGCGATTGTATCCACTGCCAATCTGCTTCATTCAGTGGCGGCACGGGCGGCCGAGAGTAAGCAATAGACAGATCTAGCGCGTGTCCTTCGCACGTTCTGTCAATAATATCTTTTAAATTCACAACAGGTTCATCGTCTTCAGGAAGTAGTGGCAGTGAGAAGATTGGAATATGCTCTCTCAAATTAAAGGGATAGCGCTCAGCGATAGGTCGCTCGTCGCTACGACTGACTAAAATTTGGTAGCTCGACTGGCGTCCGCCTTTAACAGGCATAGGCGTTCCGTTTCGCAACAAATCAATCTCGATGAAGTGAGATTGTCCCCCAAGTACCGCCTGACGTTTGCGCAGATACTGACTTCTTCCCTCACCTTCTCGCTTGTTGGTAGGAGAGAGTATTTCAACAACGGTGATGACTCTATTAGTTGCAACTTCTCGAACTTCTAAATAACGTTCCTTAATTTTTTCAACAATAGGAATACTCACCCGCTCCGGCCTGCTCAGAACAGCCATCGATTGAGATGTTTTGACATAGCGCTTTTGGGATTGCTCTGATACGGTGACATCCGGTATTCCGATCAGCAATGCATCCTGATAAACTCGCTGCTCCATTGCTGCTCGGTACTTGGGTGTAATGGAGCGGTTAAGCGTCCTCAGCATCTCTTCAATGAGACCTCCATGCACTTCCGGCCAGAGAGACGGATGTTCAAGGTAAGGGTTCATCCCTGGGAAGAGAGGTCTTGAGGTCATTGGGCTCATCAGCGTCAATATACATCTATTGTAGTAGAGCCTGCTGGAGCACAAACTCACGGCTCCACCAGCATCAGATTGTGCCCATCCGGGTCGCGGATCAGCAGGCCGCGCCGCAAGGGAGCATCAGACAACCTAACCGGCTGGGGGGATACCAGCTGAACGTGAACGAGGTCGTTGCTCTTAGAATCCACCAGAATTAGACAACCGTTAGGGCTGATGCACTCCATCAACCGCACCGTCTCTTGCCCGAGCCGTAGGGTCACAATGCGAATACGGCTATTAAAGACACCCTGCAGCGCATCGTAGTCTGCACCAGTGACGGTAACGTCTGAGACGGGCTTGAAATCAAACACCCCCTGAAAGAACGTGGTAACTTCGGTATCTTCGGATACCTTCATGAAGGTGACAAAAATCACCGTTCTTTCTCAGGGAACTATCAGTGATTATTCTGAAACACTTCAGTTCGGAATCAGGCTGGGTTCAGACGAGGGCGGCATTCTAATCATTAAGCGAACCGAACACACGCTGTCACTCGAATAAGGAGTCCACCATGAAACGCTTCATTCTTTCCAGCCTGTCTCTAGTCGTTGCTGCTGGCACTATTGCCCCGGCTGTCAATGCTCAAGAGATTGAAAAGGTTTTTGATTTACAGGCGTCTCGGCTAGAGCACCTCGATAACCAGACAAAGAGCGACAATTCCCTGTTAGACACCACCCTTCAACAGCGCCGCATCAGCGAACTCAATCAGCGCACTAAAGGAAACTCTCAGAGTAGCGATGACTCTTTGGTAGGCACGACCCTGCAGCAGCGCCGCATCAGCGAACTCAACCAGCGCACTAAGGATAATTCTCTGGTCGGGACAACGCTGCAGCAGCGGCTGCTCGAAGAGCGGAACGCCCGCACAAAATAGGCTGCTCTTTTTCAAGTAGCGCTATTTGTCCTAAGGGACAAGCCTTTTAATGGTGTACCGGGTAGTTAACCCATTCTGTTAGGGGCGCAAAGCCTTGCGCCCCTAACAGAGGGTACGGCATTCGCTCTACAGCGAAGCTCAGCTGCGCGTCACCGGGCTCCAGAATACGTCGATGCATACCCGTCCTGGGCAACATAACAGGTATCGTGATCGACCGATTTTCTCAGGAAATTCTCAGGAAAAGCTTACAGCTTTCTAAGCCTTTTTGAATTGTATCTCAGAATACAATCAGCCTTTACTCAGCTAGGCCACCCATCCTAGAGATCAAGTGGGATGCAACATTCCTATTAACTATCGGTTTCACTGAAAGGAGGCCCTATGAAACGCTTCGCACTTTCTAGCCTAGTTTTGTTGATCGCTGCTGGTGCAGTGGCTCCCATCGCCAGTGCCCAGACCATCGACAGCGTTGAAGACAAGTTTGATGTACACGCAGTTCGACTCAACCACTTGGATGCTCAAACCAAGACCGGCGACCCTGTCGATTTTGACTCGGACACAAGCTTCACACAGCAGATCAACCACTACCGCGATATGCGCGACAAGAGCTAAGCTCTAGAACTGCGGTTATTCCGCTCTATCAAGTGGCAATTACATCAGCCAGACAGCACACTCAAGGGATCCTCTTTATCCCTCGAGTGTGCTGTCTCCGTTTGGCTACGCCGGGAAGCTATCCCAGATCCTTCACCTTAGGCCTTGCCCAAGCTTAAGTAATCCCTGAAAGCAGGACTAGACCTAACACCGCCCCAAAGACAATCAGAGCGTAGAATTGGGCACGGCCCGTCTCCAGATACTTCAGACCCTCACCCGTAATCAGGGTAACGAAGCCGGTCAGGTTAACGATACCGTCCACGATTTTGATATCGATATTGAGTACCTGCTTAGCTAGGTTGCGGGTGCCTTTCACAAACACCTCTTGGTAGATCTCATCGATGTACCACTTGTTGAGCGATAGGTTGTAGAGGGGTTTGATTTTATTTGCGATCGCACCAGGGTCAATGACCTTCGTCCGATACATCAAGACGGCCAGAACGATACCCGCGACAGAGATCGCCACTGAGCTACCGGCCATTACGGCAAATTCGTTCAGCTCAAACTCCTCAGCCAGTTCAGCCACCGTAACCACTTCGCCGGGCGCATGAATGAACGCCTCGAAGCGGTTGGCCCAGGGCATACCGACTAGACCCACCAGCATGGACGGCACCGCCAGCACCATCAACGGCAAGATCATCGACAGCGGCGATTCATGAGGCTTTTCAGCGTGGTGATGGTCGTCATGGACCTCAGTTTCCGTCGGCAATTCCTGAGTACTCATCGCGCCCGGACCGAGCGATGCCCCCATGCGCTGTAGATTCTCGACTCGCAGCTGCTCTTTGATGTCACCATCCGTACCCCGAAACTCGCCCTCGAACGTGCTCAGATACATGCGGAACATGTAGAACGCCGTGACACCGGCTGTAATCCAGCCAATCGCCCACAGTATCGGACTCACCTTAAAGGTAGAGCCCAGAATCTCATCCTTCGACCAGAAACCGGCAAAGGGCGGCAGCCCCGAAATCGCCAGCGTTCCGATCAAGAAGGTGATCCCTGTAACGGGCATATACTTCCGCAGCCCCCCCATCAAACGCATATCTTGGGCGTAGGTAGGATTGTGGCCAACCACCTCTTCCATCCCATGAATAACTGAGCCAGAACCCAGAAACAGCATGGCCTTGAAGTAGGCATGGGTCATCAGGTGGAACAGGCCCGCCGTATACGCGCCGACCCCCATAGCCATCACCATGTAGCCCAGCTGCGACATGGTGGAGTAGGCCAGCCCCTTCTTAATGTCGTTCTGCGTGATCGCGATAGACGCCCCTAAGAACGCCGTTACGGCCCCAGTCCAGGCGATCACGGTCATCACCGTAGGGATATCCTCAAACACGGGATACATCCGTGCCACCAGAAAAACACCTGCGGCAACCATCGTGGCCGCATGAATCAGCGCTGAAATCGGGGTCGGGCCTTCCATCGCGTCCGGCAACCAAACATGCAGCGGGAACTGGGCCGACTTCGCCACTGGCCCCATGAACACCAGCACAGCAAACAGCGCGACAATACCGCCCGACAGCACCCCAGTTTCGACCAGTTCGCTCAGGCGCACGCCCATAGCATCAAACTCAAAGGTGCCCGTCGCCCAAAAGATGCCTAGGATGCCCAACAGCAGACCAAAGTCACCGACACGGTTAGTCACAAATGCTTTCTGACAAGCTTCGGCAGCGGGCTTGCGGTTGTACCAGAAACCGATCAGCAGGTAGGAACACATGCCCACCAGCTCCCAAAATACGTAGACCTGCAGCAAGTTAGGACTGATCACCAGCCCCAGCATCGACGCGCTAAACAGGCTCAGATAAGCATAGAACCGGACATAGCCCGGATCGTGAGCCATGTAACCATCGGTGTAAATCATCACCAGGAAGGCCACCGTGGTGACAATCACCAGCATCAGCGAGGCTAAGTGGTCAATGGTGTAGCCCATCTGCAGCTTAAAGTCGCCCGCCGAGGCCCACTCGAACATGTAGTTGTAGACCTCGTGCCCCTGCCACTGGCTCCAGAACAGACCAAAGGACAGCACCATCGCCGCCCCCAGCACCGACACAATAAAGACAGAACTGACCTTACGCAGCTTACTAGTTGCCTGACTGTAAGAGATCAGACCCACGCCTACGATGGCCGCACTCAGAAGTGGCAGCACGGGTATGAGCCATGCATAGCGGTATAACGCCTCGACAGATTCCATCATTGCTTGCGGTGCCTATTGCTTAGAAGTTCGTACTTAAAGTTTTTTGTGGTCGGGATTCTAGACGGATGACTGATACTGGACCAATGAAAGATACAAAACGCATCTATTGTGACACAGGCCAACCGGTCTATTATCTGCCCGTAGGTGGGCAATGTGTCAAAGTGTAAATTTTTAAGTGAGGGAAGGATTTAACTAGCTTAGCTGTATGCTTCCTCCCCTCTGGGGTAACACGGGATCAGCAGCGCATGGGAACCGAAATATAAGAAAAAGTTGACGATTCTTTATTTCGGCGAACAGCGCTCAATTCGCCTGGCTCCGCGATAGCTTTCGCTGCCAGGCTCTAGCCCCCAGTTACCGTCGGTGGTGTCGTCAGGGGATAGGGCTTCCCCGCGCACTAAGCTTTGGGGGATCTGGCTTAGAGCCGCTGCAGGTCGTACAGCTGGGCAAACAGACCGGCCTGGGCTAACAGCTGTGGGACGGTCCCCTGTTCGACGAGCCGCCCCTGATCCATCACTAGAACCTGATCCGCCTGCTCAACGGTTGAAAGCCGATGGGCCACGATGATCACGGTGCGATCGCACCCCACCGTCGTCAGCGTTTCCTGAATCAGATGTTCCGATAGGCTATCGAGCGCATTGGTGGCCTCGTCCAGAATTAAAATGCCGGGGTCGCGTACCAGAGCCCGTGCCAGGGCAATCCGCTGACGCTGGCCGCCCGACAGTCGGACACCCCGTTCGCCCACCACCGTCTCGTAACCCTGGGGCATCTGTTGAATAAAGTCGTGGGCGTTGGCCAGCTTGGCTGCCTGCACAACGGATGCGGTCGTGGCCTCAGTTGTCGTCTTAAAGGGCGGGTTGCCGATAATCCCGTAGGCAATATTGTTGCGAATTGACGTATTAAACAAATAGATGTCTTGAGAGACCAGGGCAATTTGCTGCCGCCAGGCATCGACATCGTAGGTCGGCAGCGGGGCCCCATCAACGGCAATCTGCCCGATAGTCGGGTCAAACTGTCGCATGAGCAGCCCCACCAGCGTTGATTTACCCGCTCCAGACGGCCCTACAATCGCCACGGTTTGCCCGGGTAAAATCTGTAGCGACAGATGCTGAATCGCTGGCGCATCGCTCGTCTGATACTGAAAACTCACGTTAGTCAAGCGAATACCCGCACTCAGATGCGTAAAGGGGCGGCTGCCGTTGGGTAACCGTCGCTGCTGAGAGGTCTCGATCAGCGCTGATAGGGCTTGGACAGAGCCTGCTAGGGCAATTAGATTGGCTCGCGATCCGTCCAGGGCCTTCATCTGGGGAGCCAGGCGATACAGCATGAACAAAAACGTGAGAAACACCGAAACCTCTACCTCGCTCTGGAAAACAACGATCAGCAGCGTTGTGAGCAAGGCGGCAAAGGCAAACTCAGACAGCGGTGAGACGGCCCCCATCTGCCGATCGAGGGCCATAAAGGTCGTGCACACCTGATCCGATGCCTGGTCAAACTGACGCTGGGCCCGCGTCTGCTGCCCAAATTGTCGGACGGTTTGAATACCAGAGAGCTGTTCGAACCCTACCCCCACAAATGCGCTATTGGCCTCGGTGGCGCGCTGCCCAAGCGATTTAATTTGGCGTATCAGGGTCTGAATGCCGCCTGAGACGATGGCCAGCAGCAACAAGCTCAGCAGGGTAAGCCGCCAAGAGGTCAACAGCAAGAAAATAGAAAAAACAACGAGCGTGCAGAGGCTGATAATCAGCGTGGCCAGCGCCGAGAGCGCCTGGGTGGTCTGCCAGGCCTCCTTGTCGAGCAGGCTCATCAGCCGTCCGGCGTCCTGCGCCATTAAAAACTCGGCGTCTGCCTGGAGCAGCTGGGCAAAAATCCGAGTTCTCAGATGGTGACTGATGCGCCAGTTAAAGCGAGAGAACAGTACCGTGTGCAGGTAGAGAAGTCCGTTCTTCCCAGCCAACAGCAGCAAGATAGCGAGGGGGGCCATCCAGCGGAGGTGGGCTGGCGGCACCTGGGCAAATAAAACTTGCCATAGCCGACCCAACCCGGCAGTATTGGCAGCCGCGTCATTCGTCATCAGGTGAAACAGCGGAATAAATAGGCTGAGACCCAGTCCTTCGAACAGGGCGGTGGCGACGCCCAACACCACAACGGTGGGAATCGCCCTGGGGATCTGCCGGGTTAGCGGCAACAGAGTTGCGATCGCACGCCGTTCACGGGAAAAGTTCATCATTCGTTGTAGCTCAGACGGGCGGCTTACCAGGAAGCGTGACTTCTAACTGATAGCGTTGCCGATTCTCCAGCCCTGGTGGCCGATCGCTGGGCTGACTTTGCTGGCGTAGCCGGTCAAATCGGCGGGTCAAAAATCGCTCATATTGCCGCCGCAGAAAACGCTGATGGTCACGGACCTGACGCTGTTCGAGCGTCGCCAGCGTGAGTGGCTGGTACCAGGGATTGACACGTCGTAGCCCTTCAGCCACCCTCGACCTAAAACGACGCCACGCGGACTGATCGGACCCAATTCGTCTGGCTACGGGCTGCAGGCACAGTTTGACCAGGCTGCCCCCACCCAGTCGGTAGGCGCTCACCTGTAGTAGGGGCGCATGGTCAAGGCGTAGGGCTCTTTGCAGACAGACCAGCGTCTGACAATGATTGCCCATCTGGCTATTTTTCAGCGCCAGATAGCAATAGAAGTTACTCAGGCTCCAGCGGTAGATAGCTGGATTCAGGCTGGGGTGACGTTTGGCCACCGCGTCTAAAACCAAGTCCAACCCACGTTTCATCGGCAACAGGTTTGAAGACATGCTGCCCGTGACCTGACGATAGCCCACCAGCAATCGGGGCACCGTCCGGACCTCAAATCGTTCGGCCAAGCGCAAATAAAAGTCCCAATCCTCGCAGCCCTGGGCATTTTGAGCACGGTGACTCGGATCGTAGCCACCGACCAGTTGAGCATACTGACGGCGCACGAGGACACAGCTCGCGTTGCCCGGTAGATTTCGATACACCAGTGGGACAAAGTCACCTCCTTGCCAACGCTGGCTCTGACAGGACGACATTAGCCGGTCAGCTTCATCGATAAATACCGACCAAGCATGAACCAGCCCCACCCTCGGAGAAGTCATCTGCGACAGCTGAGCCGCGATACAGTCGGGAAACCAAATATCATCTGCATCTAAGGGGGCAATAAATTCTCCGCGAGCCTGCTCAATGCCGCGGTTTCGGGCAGCGGCGACACCTGCGTTGTTCTGTTGGATGAGCTTTATCCGAGCATCCTGCGCTGCATAGCGCTGAACAATCTGTGACGTGGCATCCGTAGAGCCGTCGTCGACGACTAAAATCTCAAGGTTTCGGTGCGTTTGGGCGATCACAGACGCCAGCGTCCGAGCCAAAAACTGCTCTGCGTTGTAAGCCGGAATAATTACCGAAACCAATGGACCTGAGCTTTCCCCTGCAGCATCTCCAGAAATAGCCATACTCGCCCTTCAACACAACCGCTTAGGCAGCGCCGCCCGACGGAGAGACCTGCCAACAGTGATAGTTTTCCCGAGACCCCGAACGATTAGCGGCTAATCCATCAGCCATCAGGCGGGTTTTGTCTAAGCACGTTGATGCGCTCAGCCGTAGTCCTCAACTAGATGGCAGCACTAGACAGCAGCACTGCAGAAAACGCTAATCGGCCTTGATAGACGACGCATTCGCCAGGACGGCAGCGCCTGCCTGCATCCTTGCAATTTCGACCTGTGACCAGGATTTAGGCCCTCGACAGTGATGGGCGACGAGCAATCCCCAAAGACCGCGATCCGTTAAGATGGGCACGACCAAATTGGCCCGTACGTCTAAATAGCGGAGGAAATCGCGGTGACAGGCTTCGATCGCTGCGGTTTCAACATCCTCAATGGCCCGCACGCGGCCCTCTAAATACAGCGCCGCATATTCACCGTTAAAGCATTGGTCGGGACCGGTCGAACCGTAAATGGAGAATCTGGTACTACTCAGAGATTCAAACGTGACCTGACCTTCCCACTCGCTGTAAAAGTAATAGAGGACCACACGATCTACCCGGAGAAAGGTTCTCAGCTGGTCAGCGGTATCTTGCACGAGCTGGTCCTGCTGCATCCTTTGGTTGAGGTGCTGCAGAATCCCCCGAAGCTGAGTGACTTCTGACTGAGCTTTCTTGACATGTATGGTTGGGTCAAATTCAGTAGACATGGGCGTCAACCGGCTTGTGAAAAGAAAGGATGGCTAAGGTGCGATACCCACCATCGTATATCAATCGCTATGAACGAATATGCACAGCTGCCTGTCTAAGCCTTGACGCGGACCAGACCCTGCTAGATTCTGGCTATCCTAAAAGCATGACCGTAGAGCACAATCCCTCATCGATTTCGTTATGATTGCCCTCAAACAGGCTGCTTACCTATCGCCTGAAGACTATATCGAGGCTGAGAAGCGCAGCGAAGTTAAGCACGAATATCACAATGGTGAAGTCTATGCAATGTCGGGGGCGAGCGATGCTCACGTCACCATCGGCGTGAACATCACGTCTCTTCTCAGGAATACGCTGAGGGGCAGCGGGTGTCGGACCTACAATTCTGATATGAAAGCTCGGATTGAAGCCGTTAACCGCTATTACTACCCTGACGCTATGGTGAGCTGTGACGAGCGCGATCGTCAGCTCGAATACGAGAAGAAGTATCCAACGCTGATCATAGAAGTTTTGTCAGACAGTACGGAGATGAAAGACCGTGGCGAAAAATTTCAACACTATCGCCATTTGGAGACGCTGCAGGAGTACGTGCTGGTTAGCCAGCATCAGCCATTGGTGGAAGTTTTTCGCAAAAACGAATCGGGCTTCTGGGTCCTCCATCCCTTTGGCGAGGGAGACGAGGTTGAGCTACTCAGCGTGGGGCTCAAGACCAACATTGCCACCTTCTATGAGGATGTAAACTTCCCGGCAGCAGACGCAGCCCAGGCATCACCGACGGAAGCGCCTGATTAGGCCAGTGCAATGTTCGTCTAGAGCGCGGCTAAGCTAACGCCAGCGCACGCTGCCGAATCGCCAGCAGATTTTCGGTCAGATTGTGGCAGAGATGGTGCTCAATCAGGCGAGCGGGCATCGCCAGAGGCGGCTGCACGATCACCTCGTAGGACAGTAGCGTACCAGGCTGCTCACCCAACAGGGCCGGCTGCAGCCGCCAGCGGCCCAGAAACTGCTTGAAGTCGCCCTCGACCATAGAAAAGCCAATTTCCTGAGGAAAGTGCTCCTGCATGTCGAGCAGAACACGGGCGCAGAACTTGATATTCAAAAAGCACTGAGCGCCGACCTGCTCCAGGCGAATGCCGCCCTTGGGATGCGCGACCTGACGGCTGACGGTGAGGTTGGGAATGTAATCGGCCAGACGGTCGTAATCAGTCAGCAGCTGCCAGATCGGCTCTAACGGCTGAGGAATGGCAATGCTGGCAGAAATTTTGCGCTTGCGACCATCAACTTTTTCGGTCGAGATGCTGACGGCCTGGTCACTTTCAGAAATACGAATGGGTTCAGCGCCAGTCAGGTCAGCGTTGCTAGTAGCGTCGGATGGCTGGCGGATGTCTTGACTCACAGGCGGCTCAACTGAAAGAAGGAACGGCGATGCTGACTATCAAACCGGTATCATACAAACCGATATCATACAAACCGGTATCTACAAACCAATAAACGGGACGAATCTCGAAGAGGATGAGTATTTACGCTTAGCCTTCGTGCCCTAGTATAGCGCTCAAAGGGGTTGGCGACGATACCCGCGGGGGTACTGAACGGTCCGATGTATGATTTGTGTCTCTGGCCTAGATTGCCCAGTCCGCAAGGTAACTAACCGACCTATCCGCTGCCGTTTCGGCCACCTTTGGGGAAGCTTTACGTTTCGGTATAAGTGGGTAAAGTTTCCATAATCTAGACCGATGTATGGATGAATCGTCTCAAGGTCAGAGAGTTCATTTATACTGATCTCGGCATTCGTCACTCGATTTCCTATGGCTGCGCGCACTCAGACAATTCCGGTGATTGGCACGGTCAAAGGACCGGGCGAGGATGGTAATCAGTATGTGTTTATCACCGCCGACAGCAGCCATGTCAAGATTGGCGAATTTGTTTTTTACCAGGTTGCGGCACCGGAGGATCCGGGCCAAGAGCTGCAGATTCTGGGTAAAATCTCAGGCCGCAAGCTGAGCGACCACCTGCCGGACCGGATTTTTGCCGACACCGAAATTAGCCCTGAAACGGTGGCGGCGCTAGTGGGCTTTTCGTACACCAATCCCGAGATCTACGAGATTACGGTGGACGTGATTGGCTACTTTCACCCGGCATTGGGGTTTATCAACCCCCGAATCACACCGAATCCGGGCGCGAAAGTCTTTATTGCCGATGACGCGCTGCTGAAGCAGATCGTGAATAAAACCCAGCCGGGAGAGGTAGGTTCGGCTCACGTCGGTTCCCTACTGCTGCGGCCCGGTGGGGCAGTGCCGGTGGCGCTGGATGTGAAGGCGCTGGTGAGCACGCATATGGCGATTCTAGCGGGGACGGGCTCGGGCAAAAGCTATACGGCGGGCGTGCTGATTGAGGAGTTTCTGCAGCCCTACAACCGGGCGGCGGTGCTGATTTTTGACCCCCACGGCGAGTACAACACGCTCGAAGAGATGCGGGGACACCCGGCTTTTCAGGATCGAGACGGCTACGCTCCCAGGGTGAAAATTCTGACGCCCGATGACATTCGCATTCGGATTTCGTCGCTGGACTACTACGACGTGCTGACGTTGTTGCCGGAAATGAGCGAGCGGCAGCAGTCGATTTTGAATAAGGCCTTTACGATTCTCGGCAAACACAAGCGGGGCAGCTACCGCTGGAACGTGAATGACCTGATCGCGGCAGTGAATGAGGCGGACATCACCGTAGACGACGAGGGCAACGAAAAGGTGGGCTCATCGGCTCCGGCACTGGAATGGAAGCTGGATAAGCTGTCGCGATCGCAATATTTCCACCAGGTCGACCACCTGGCCCCCAGCGACCTGTTTGAGCCCGGACAGGCGACGGTGCTGCAGATGAACGAAATTAGCCAGGAAGAGCAGCAGGTGATCTGTGCAGCAGTGCTGCGCCAGAGCTACCACGCTCGCATGAACACCCACAAGGACAAAATTGGCGAAGACGACGCTGAGAACTACCTGCCCTATCCGGTATTTACGCTGATTGAAGAGGCCCACCGCTTTGCCCCCGCCAAGGAACCGTCCCGCTGCAAGGCGATTCTTCGGACCATTCTTAGCGAGGGCCGGAAGTTTGGCTTAGGCGTTGGACTGATTACCCAGCGACCGGGCAAGCTCGACTCAGATGTGCTCTCCCAGTGCATGAGCCAGTTTCTAATGCGGATTGTGAACCCGGTGGATCAGGAGAGCTTGAAATATGGGGTCGAGGCCGCGGGTCGGGACCTGCTCAAGGAGCTACCGGCGCTGACCAAGGGACAGGTGATTATTTCTGGCGCCTGTGTGAATACGCCGGTACTTTGCCAGGTGCGTAAACGACTGACTCAGCACGGGGGCGAGACGATGAACGCGCCAGCAGCCTGGCAGGGTTATTTCCAAAAGCATCGAGTGCGATCGCAAACGATCAGCCGGGCTCCCGTAGCCGCCAAAGCTAAAGCCGAAACCTTTCAGGGCGTCAGCATCGATTAGAGACGCTGACTGAACCGATACTGACCAGCAGTGGTTACCCGACTTCTTCTCGAATAGGAATTACCGTAGCAATCACAGGACAAGAAAAGGATCTTGTTCCTGAATAAGTAGGTTGACCTAATTAAAGGTAAGACGCCAAGGTTCTGTCTTTAGGAGATAGAAGGCAGAAGATAGGAGGCTTCTAGCTTCTGTCTCCTGTCTTCTAATGACCTATCCGATCTTACAAATGATGGCCATACCTACTTACGATCGTTGGCCTATCAGAAACGATTATCGCCCTATCTTTTCAGGTGCAATCATGTCTAACTACTTTCAACCGCCCCCCTCGCTGGGGCCTGAACAACAGATCGACCCCAGTTTTGAACAGTTTGATCAGATTGTTATTGCTGACTTGGGTCCCTTCCAAATTGCGGTTCCAACCACGGCGAAGCGGGTCAGAAAGCCCTTCTTTTCAAGCTGGCTGCCCGTGCCAGAGCGAAGCTATTCAAGTCAGGGATGGCTGGTTTACAACGGCACAGTGACCGCTCGCATGAGTGCTGTAAAGCTGGGGAACATCACCCTGGAGTCATCCCCGTTGCCGCCGATTCAGCGGTTAAGCCCCGGCATTCCGGTCGATTTCCAATCCACCTCGGCAGCCTCATTGCCTGAGGCCGTATCGGCCCAAGCAATCTTAGCTTGCCAGCTTAGGGGCGAGGGGGGGGCCTACCACGCATTTTTTCGCCAGCAGGTGCCTAAATTTGTCCGGATTTATCCCTATGGCACAGCGACTGCGTTAGCGGCTCAAGTCAAGCATATGCTCGCGTCTGAAGCCCAGTTTTTGGCCCAAAACCGTCACCGGCTAAAGCAGCTGCCGTTCTACCAGGCTTACTTTGAACGGTCAACTGTACCAAGTAAGCCCGCCCGTCGCCATCAGCCCCAACCGAAACGGCTCAATCGTTCTGCATAACGCCGACGAGGCACACCGTTTTGGCCGCTTCAGGCGCGTTGCTGGGGGGCTGAGCCCGGCCTACTGGCTTTCGCTGGTTTTATCTAAGAGCGCTTCGCTGTTGGCCCGGTAGGCCTCGACCCGGTCCTGGGCCAGTTCGTAGCGGCTGTCTTCGGGGGGAACTTCGGCCATCAGATCCGAGGCCTGACGCCAACGGGCGGCCAGCTCTAGCCACTCATCGGCGGAGTCAGCATCTTTCCCGGCCTGGGCCGTTTCTTCGGCGACCCGTACGGCCCGAGCAAAGCTGTCGTACTCCTCGGGAATGGGGACCTGCTCGACGGGCTCAGCGGTGGTAGGTTCGGTTGAGATCGCAGGCTCAGTGTCTTCGACCTGGGCCACATTAGCGCGACCAAACTGGGCCTGCAGCAGCCAGCCCAGCCCTAGCAATGCCAGACAGACGGCAATACCGCCAGAGAGCCCTTTGACAAAGGACTTGCGCTTTCTCAGGTCCGAGCCAGAATAGCCCTTGGCCACAGGCCCAGCCGACCGAGATCGCTTCAGATCGCGGGCCAGCTGCGTCACGAAGTTGGGCTGCTTGAGCGTGATGATCTCAGACCACAGCACCTGACCGTCGGGGTCACGGCGAATTTCTTCGAGCCAGAGCAGCTGCTGCTCTCGAACAATGCGGCTGTGAATGTGAACCTTACCAATGCGGCGAGGGGCAATGTGGTTGAGCACCTTGCGGATACGACCAACGACGTGGTCTTTGACCAACTGCTCAGTGGTGGCGGCTTCGCACAAAAGCTGCAGCATGCCCTCTGCAAAGACGGCTCGAGTGCGAATGCCCTCATCCGTCAGACGCTCGTTCAAAATCTGGATAATAGCGGCGACGCTGCCATCACGGGCCTGACCGAAAATATCGTTAGCGGGATTGGCTGTGGTGGTCATAGTTAGGAACCTCCGGTGGCTGTCAGGCACCTGGCGCGACAGCGGCAGAATGGACGAAATCAGAACACGACCCTACGGGAACCATCAAGGGTATCTATCACTATATAAATTTGGTCGCAGTTGGGTAAAGGGGATCGCACGTTTGCGTAACGGTTTTGCGTAACAGGTTGCCCGGGTCCGGTCGCCATCCCATCAGGGAACGATGTTGAATTGCTTGATTTTCCATCGCTCGGGGTTAAGCCCGTCAACGTCAGGATCACTCGAACCGGCCAACCAAAATTCGAACACCGCCGTATGCGGAATGGTGATCTGCCAGGTGCGATCGCACCCCAATACCACCGCCACCAAATGCTGTAGAAACCCGGCATGGGAGACAGCCCAAACCGTTTCGCCAGCGCCGTGACGCCCCAGGCAGGCTGCAAGCCAGGTCTCCGCCCGCTGCCTCGCCGCCTGGGGAGATTCGGCCCCAGGGATGGGCACCAGCGTCAGCTGGGTACACAGCTGCTGGCACAGATCAGGATGGCAGACCATTGCTTCCGCCCAGGTCAGTCCCTGTAAAATGCCGGGATGAATTTCCTGCAGATTGGCATCACGAACGATTGGGGGCATCGACCCATTTCCGTCGGGCGCAGGCGCACAGAACATTGCTGCGGTCTGGACCGTGCGCAGTAGAGGGCTGGTATAGCAGCAGCTGGGGACTTCCGAGCATTGATACAAATGCTGGCGCAGACGCCGGGCTTGCTGACAGCCGAGCGCCGTCAGCGCAGAAGACGTCTGCCCCTCCATGCGGCCCACACGATTGCCCATGGACTGGCCGTGGCGAATGAGCAGCAGCTTGAGATATTGGTCGGTTGCCATATTCGGTTGCCATATCCTTCAATGGCCCTGGCCGTGTTATCAACCGGCTACGGGCAAGCCTTTCGGAACGTCACGGACGGGCGGGCTCGGCTCGGCTCGGGGGCTTAAGCAAAGGAACAAATGCAATACAATGGCAGTGATTTAATACCGACGCCACTGACCTCCCCGAGCCACCATGCTGCTAAAATCCACCACCCGCCACGTTCAAATCTATGCAGCGGTCATCGAAAATGACGAACTGGTCGAGAGTGACGACCAGCTGACGCTGGATGTGGACCCCGACAACGAATTTAACTGGACTGACGAAGCGCTGCAGCAGGTCTACGCCGAATTTGACCGATTGGTTGACGCCGCCGATGGCGAAGCCCTGGAAGACTATAATCTACGGCGAATTGGGTCCGATCTAGAGCATTTTATCCGCACGCTGCTGCAGTCGGGCCAGATTAGCTACAACCTCAAAAGTCGCGTGCTGAACTACAGTATGGGTCTACCGCAGGTCGTCGCTGACGAGTCGGCTTCCTAGCGGATACCTGCCTGTAACCCTGTGATTACCTGCCCTAACCCCAGCTGTCAGGCGACGAACCCAGACGACCAGACGGTCTGCCTGACCTGTCAGACAGCGATTCCGCATCGCTATTTGTGGGTGGTTGGGGGTGGGGCCTCGCTCAAACCGGGCAAGCAGCTCGCTAATCGCTACACGGTTCAGCCGACATCGCCTCAGATCGTGCTGGATACACAGCCGGGCTTTCTGACTGAAGTTCCGACCAATCTGCCCGATTTTGTTCGACCCTACCTATTTTTAACCAGCTATCCGGTTGCGGTTCCCCGGCCCTACGCCCTGCTGCCCGACGGTACCCTACTGCTCGAAGAGGCGGCCATCGTTGCCGAGCCCCCCGCGAAGCCACCGACGGTAATGGCGGCCCTGACTGACCGCTGGGCACAGGCCACGCCCCTGCGTCAGCTGAACTGGCTCTGGCAAATTGCCCAGCTGTGGCAACCCTGCAGCGACGAACAGGTCGCTGGCACCCTGCTACAGCTCCCCCTGTGTCGGGTGGATGGGGGCCTGCTCAAACTGTTAGAGATCCGGCTGGATGTCCCCGGTCAACCGGCGACGCCAGCAGCCCTAGGGCCGGTCTGGCAGCCGCTGGCGGACCAGGCCCACCCGACACTGCGGCCCTTTTTGCAGGCGCTGTGCGAGCAGCTGCAGACCGGCGCAATCCAAACGGGTGAACAGCTAGTTGAGGGATTGGAGCAGGGGATTGCGATCGCACTGCCCCAACAGTCGATCACCGGCAACCTGGCTGTGCTCACCGACCAGGGACCCACCCGCCAACGCAACGAAGATACCTGCTACCCCACCAGTGGCAGCACCCAGCCGATGCAGTTTGTGCCCAGCCAGCCTGGTCAGCCGCGGCTGCTGATGGTCTGTGATGGCATCGGCGGCCATGAGGGGGGGGATGTCGCCTCAAAGCTCGCCGTGGCAATGATTGAGCAGCGGCTGAAGCCCCTGCTGCCGCCATCGGCCACCTATCCCGACCCGGTCACCGTGGCACTGGCGCTAGAGCAGGCTATCTGTACCGCCAACGACGAGATCGCTCAACAAAACGATCACGAGGCCCGGCAGGCGCGCGATCGCATGGGCACCACCGCCGTCATCGGCCTGATCCTCGGCCCTCAGCTCTACCTGGCCCATATTGGCGATAGCCGCGCCTATCGCATCAGCGCCCGGCGCTGCCAGCAGGTCACCCTCGACGATGACGTGGCTGCCCGCGAAGTCCGCTTAGGCTATGGGTTCTATCACAATGTGGTCGATCAGCCAGGCACGGGCGCGCTCGTGCAAGCACTGGGGATGAACGCCTCGACCTCGCTCTACCCCAACGTACAGCGATTTTTGCTGGACGAAGACTGCGTCTTCTTACTTTGCTCAGATGGCCTGAGCGACGGTGAACGGGTTGAGCAGTTTTGGGAAAGTGAGCTACTGCCACTGGTGCGTGGCCACAAGCCGCCGCTGGCCGTCGCCGAATCGCTGGTGCAGATTGCCAATACCTACAACGGCCACGACAACGTCACCGTGGGGCTACTCCAGGTCAGCGCTAACGACTACCAGCCTCAGCCCATCGAGCCCGTTCGGATTAGCGCCCGCAACCCGGCTCGCCAGCCGACCCAAACGCCCCGTCTGCAGACGCGCCAGACCCCAGCCCGCACTCGGCTGGCCGCGAAGGCTGCGCCAGCGCCTGCCCCCTCACGCCCTAGCATTTGGCCATTACTACTAGGGATTGTTAGCCTGGTTGCGCTGGCCGGTGGTCTGGTTACGTTTCTGTTTGCAGATTCGGGGCTGCGGACAGTCTCCACGGGCGTCTCTACTGATGACGCGCCGATTCCAGACAGCACCGTCCGTCCCTTGCCCCCCGACAGTCTTCCACAGGAGAACCGCCCCCTCACGCTAGAGCCGTTGACCTATGCGGCGCTGGCAGAACCGCTCTCGCTACAGGCCAGTCCCGAGCTGGCAGATGGGACGATCCCGACAACCACTTCGCTCCCGTCTGGAACCATCATTCGAGTATTGAGCAAACAGGATTTGGCCGATCAAAGCCGCTGGGTGCAAGTTGAGGTCTGCGGGCAAGCTAAGGAAGGGCCATCGCCATCGAATACGGATGATATATCCCCCGAACAGGTACTCCCCTCGGCTCAAGGATGGATCTTAGAATCTCAACTAGCGGCTCGCGTTCAAACCGCCAGTGATTTGCCCGAGAGCTGTTTAAACTGACGGCGGGTGCAGAGTTAGACTCGTCTACCATTTAAGAGACGGCGTGACACGTCGCGAAGCCTGCTGATGGCGGCAACTTTCAGTCGGCGGTCCGAATTTTCGCTCAATCTCCTGTTTGCTCGATTCCTTTCTAGCTCGATTCCTTTCTAGCTCGATTCCTTTCTAGCTCGATTCCTTCCTGTTTGCAACGACTGACACCGGCTATGTCTTCTTCCGAATCGCTCTGCCTATGGATTGCCCTGGATCGCCTAACGGCAGCGGACCCAGAGCATTACGCGATTTGGGTGGTGCGGTCCCCCTATCCGGGGGGCCACGTGCATGACGATCGGATCTGGAATCACACCCTAAACCAGGCCTGGCATAGCTGGCAGTCGATGTTTTCCCTGCGGGGCCTGCCTGAAGTGCCCCACATGACCTCGGCCTATGTGCCTGAATTCGTCAAGTTGCCCAACGAGACGGGGCAGCAGGCCAGTTACAGCAGCCGACTGATGCAGCATTTGGGCATCAACCTGTGGGAGTGGCTGTTTGACGGCCCGGTGCAGAGCAGTCTGGACCACAGCTACGGCATCGCCCTAGGGCAAACTTCGTTACTGCGGCTGCGGTTAGAGGTGCGCGACCCGGAGCTGACGAATCTGCCCTGGGAGATCATGCAGTCCCAGCCGGGACGGCAGGCGCTGTCGCTTAACCAACAAATTCTCTTTAGCCGTACAACCAGCGATGTGGACCCACTGGCAGACTGGGGGCTCGATAACGACCTCAAAATCCTGCTGGTGCTGGGGCAGGATGCGGACGAGGCCAACTCCGATAAGGCGCTGCAGCTCAAGGATGAAGCGGCGCTGCTAAAAGACATTCTGCAAACTCACGAACCCAGCACATCTACCGGACGCCCCGTGCTGCGCCAGGTGGATGTGCTGCTGCAGCCCACGCCCGAGGCCCTGACCCAACAGCTGGAAGCAGGGCGGTACAACGTCTTTTTCTACGCGGGCCACGGCGTCCCTGGACCTGACGGGGGCCGCCTATTTCTGCAGCCTGCCGAGGTACTAAATGGGACGGAACTGGCCCAGGTCCTGACCCGCTGTCGGGTCAAGCTGGCGGTATTCAACACCTGCTGGGGGGCTCAGCCGGAACGGGTGGACGAGCAGGCGATTCCCCGCAGCAGTCTGGCAGAGGTGCTGCTACACCACGGCGTCCCGGCGGTGCTAGCCATGCGCGACTCGATTGCCGATGAGGAGGCGCTGACGTTTATCAAGGTGTTTACCCAGGTGCTGGCAGAGCGCAAGCCGGTGGATGAGGCAGTTGCGATCGCACGCCAACAGCTCCTCACCCTCTACCGCTTCAACCAGCCTGCCTGGACCCTACCTGTCCTCTACATGCATCCCGACTTTGAGGGGGCCATCCTCAACGCCATCCCTACCGACATTACTCGGCTGCCAGGCGACTCCAGCGTCCGCACCCGCTCGACCCTGATCGCCATCCGTGAGGTCAACAAGCCCACTAAGGTCTGGCCGATCTACGGGGGGCTCATGCGCGTCGGACGTCTACCGGAGAACGATCTGGTGATCTCTGAGCCCTGGGTTTCCAGCAAACACGCCGAAATCTTTTCCCGTCGGGCCACCTCGCAGCAGCCTGCCAGCAAAATTGAGCCGACCTATTTTCTGCGGGACTTCTCCCGCTACGGCACCTTCTATCTGGGTCCCCAGGGCTGGCAGCAGGTTCACCGTCAGGAAGTGCCCCTGAAGCCGGGTATGCGGATTCGATTTGGCAGCACCGAGGGCCGTTTGCTAGAGTTTGTAATCGAAGAACGAACAGTGGCGTCATAGATTTAGGGCCTCAGAATAGCGACATCCCTCGCAGGTGGGGTGACAGCATATTCGGTTCGACGTACGCTATCGTTCACAGCGACGTACGCTTTTTGGCTGAAGTTAACAGAAAGTTAATTCACCATGCGGAACCCGCTGACGGCGATCTGTATCTTCCTCTGTCACAGCTCAACACGAACGCTCACGTCGGCAAACCTCATGGCAAATCAACCTTCTAAACCCAACCGCTCGCCCCAATCTGAGGCCGAACGGGCAATGCTCCAGACCGTCCTCGACAGTGAAACGGCGTACCCCTGGGAGGCCAATCAGGCGCCCGAGTATGCGGCTCAGGCAGCCGAAAAGCATTCACTCGACTTTACCGAAGCCGAAGCCGATCAGGGCTGGAATGCGCTATCCCAGCAGCTGAATGCCTTCTGGGGCGACGCCTCTAACATGGAAGCTGCGCTGCTGGCTAAGTTTGCCGGTCGCCTGTCTGCTGCCGTCGCCGACCGGATTGCCCAGGCGGCCCAGCAGGTCGCTAACAGCGGTCGCCCTCTGGCCGAGCAGATGATTGCCTGTGTGCGCGAGACCCTAGCCGGTTGGGATGAAGCCGACCTGCAAGTGATGGCCCGCCCGATGGCCTTTGCGATGCGTGGTCAAGAGGAAAACATCGACGCCGCTATTAACTCCGTCCGCGATGTCGAGTGGGATAGCCTCAACGAAATGGAGCAGGCCCGAATTAGCCTTGCCGCCGCCCGCTACGCCCTCGACCAACTCGCAGCTGAGTAGGGCTGGAGTCTGCCAAATCGTCACACCTGAAAACAGTCTCATGAATACGCACAGGTAGGAGGTCAGGTTCTGGCCTCCTTTGCTGTTTTGAAGGGATAGAGCAGTCAAACGGCTCTAGATTCGATTGCAGTAACAATTGCATTGCGATTTGAATCTGCTGCCGATCAGTGAGATTGACCTTCCCAGATTTGCAGTTGCTTAGATGCGGCGACGAAGGTATTGATTATCGCCGGAGGATACAGAAAATGGTCATAGGCGACGGCCATTTGACGAGCGGCTTCAGCACTAGGAATTTGGCCAATGCCAGTGCCCAGTCCTGGGCAGACGACGGTTTTGATCTTTCGCTGATGGATTTTATTGTGTCTTCGAACGGCTAATAGCATTGCCCACATCGCTGTATAAGGCACATCCGTTCCTCTAATCGACATGGGAACGCGCATTGTAGGCGTATGGGCAAGAAAAGGATGTCTGGGATGCCCGGTTTCGACAATCAAGCAAGTGCCAACCGGCTGTTCTCCCAGATATTCCTCCAGAATCCGTTCCTGAACTTTTTGTTCTAAAGAGACGCCGAAGAACTGAGTGATCGCCGCATCCATGCCACCGTCCATCATGCCAAACGAATTGGCGGGGCTAACTACCTAAATTTAGGCCAAACAAGGGGCACGATGCCCTCGCCAAAAGCGCTGGAAGTATTGCCAGAATAGGAAAAGTGATGAACGCTTGAGAAAGCAAAGAAATACCCAAGGTTCACCACAATGAATGCTTTAGAGTCTACCCCCCCGTCTTGAATGATGCCAGCGCCAGCAACGAGTCCGTGTCCGCTCGCGCCTTCCTAGCCGGTATCGGCGCAAAACTGAATGGATTGAACCTGTTTGGCCCGATTAGTGATCAAGTGAAGATCCAGCAAAAGACGGTGAAGGATAGCCCCAGCGAAAAGCTCTATGATGGCTTTATTGGTATCCTGTGCGGTGCAGGTGGCCTGGTCGAAGTCAATAAACTGGTGCGCAGTGACAGCGGTTTGCAGCAAGCCTTTGGACGAGAGCGCTGTGCTGAACAGTCAGTGATCCAAGAGACATTGGATGCGAGTGATGCGCAGAACGTCAACCAAATCCAGAGTGCGATGGATGAGATCTATCGGCAGCATAGCCAGGGCTACCGTCATGACTATGACCAAGCGTTGCAAGTGCTGGATATGGACATGAGCGGTCACCCTTGCGGCCCGAAAGCCGCCTTTGCCACGAAAGGCTACTTTGCGGGCAAGCGCAACCGCCAAGGTCGCCAGCTAGGCCGGGTGTTAGCCACTCGCTACAACGAAGTGGTTACAGACCGGACGTTTGCCGGGACGGTGCAGTTAACGAAGGCTCTGCAACCGCTGTTGCAAGCGGCGGAGAAAACCTTAGAACTCGAACACTCGCCTCAGCATAGAGCACGTACCCTGGTTCGAGTCGATAGTGGGGGTGGTAGTCTCAAAGATATTAACCGGATGTTGT
>JBCBWI010000040.1:0-52210 GCA_039817185.1 Cyanobacteria bacterium J06648_16
CAGCTCTTCGCGCTGGGTGGTGACGCCCACCGGGCAGCTGTTCATGTGGCAGACGCGGGCCATGATGCAGCCCTCGGCAATCATGGCGATGGTGCCAAAGCCATACTGCTCTGCGCCCATCAGCGCCCCCATGACCACATCCCAGCCCGTTTTGAGGCCGCCGTCTACGCGAAGAAGAACGCGATCGCGCAGCTGCGTATCCATCAGCATCCGATGCACTTCGGTCAGCCCCAGCTCCCACGACACCCCAGCGTGTTTAATCGAGCTGAGGGGCGACGCGCCCGTGCCGCCGTCGTGGCCAGACACCTGAATCACATCCGCGTTGCCCTTGGCCACACCGGCGGCGATAGTGCCAATGCCTACCTCGGCCACCAGCTTCACCGATACCCCGGCTTTGGGGTTGATCTGATGCAGGTCGTAGATCAGCTGGGCCAGATCTTCGATGGAGTAAATATCGTGGTGGGGCGGCGGAGAAATTAGCGTTACGCCAGGCTTAGAGCGACGCAGCGAGGCAATGTATTCGCTCACCTTACGACCAGGTAGCTGACCGCCTTCGCCGGGCTTAGCCCCTTGGGCCATCTTGATTTCGATTTGCTTGGCGCTCATCAGGTACTCGGGCGTGACGCCAAAGCGACCGGAGGCCACCTGCTTAATGGCGGAGTTAGCGGTGTCGCCGTTCTTCAGGCCCTTCAGGTTCGGGCGAGTGGGGGACTGGCCGTGCTCGTCCACGTCGGTAAAGGCTCTAAAGCGAATGGGGTCTTCGCCGCCTTCGCCGGAGTTAGACTTGCCGCCGATGCGGTTCATGGCGATGGCCAGCGTCTCGTGGGCCTCTGGCGACAGCGCACCCAGGGACATGCCCCCGGTGCAGAAGCGCTGCATGATGCTTTCCACCGACTCCACCTGGTCGATGTCCACGGGCTCTCTGTCACTGTTGAAGTCCAGCAGATCGCGCAGCGCCGTCACCGGGCGATTGTTGAGCTGTTCCATGTACAGCTCGTAGTGGTCGTACTGCTTCTCGCGTACGGCCTTGTGCAGCAGCTTGCTCATCTGCGGGTTGTTCATGTGGTACTCGCCAGACGGACGCGCCTGCACAAAGCCGATATTTTGCAGCTTCTTGCCGGTCAGTGCGGGGAAGGCCTTGCTGTGGAAACGAATGGTTTCCTGGGCCAGCTCTGCTACGTTGAGGCCGCCCAGACGAGAAACGGTGTTCTTAAAGCCCAGGTCCACCAGGGACTGACCGATGCCCACGGCTTCGAAAATCTGCGCGCCCTGGTAGCTGGTCAACAGGGAGATGCCCATCTTTGACAAAATCTTCAGCAGGCCCGCATTCACCGCCTTACGGTAGTTAGCCTGGGCACCGTTCAGCGTCGAAACCGGCAGCTTGCCCGTTTCCATCAGTTTTTGCGTTTTGGCATCGGCCCACCAGTGGCGGACGCTTTCGAGCGCCAGGTAGGGGCACACGGCGCTGGCCCCGTAGCCCACAAGGCAGGCAAAGTGGTGGGTGCTCCAGCACTGGGCGGTGTCGGCGATGATCGACGTGCGCATTCGCAAACCAGCCTGGATTAGGTGGTGGTGGACTGCGCCGACGGCCAGCAGCGGGGGAATGTAGGTTTGGTCTGCAGTGAGCTGAGCACGATCGCTCAACACCAACATCTCAGCCCCGGCCAGTACCGCTGTTACCGCCCGCTCGCATAGCGCCTTGACCGCACCCTCCAGCCCATCGGGACCATCGCTGATGCTGTAGAGCGTCGATAGCTGCTCCGTGGCAAAGTCGGAGCCCCCAATTATCTTCAGCTCTGCGTCGTTCAGCACGGGCGACTCTAGCTGTAAGCGCCGGGCGTACTCAGGCTTGGCGTCCAGCAGGTTGCCTCGCTTGCCCATGTACATGTTTAGGGACATCACCAGCCGCTCCCGCAAAGGATCAATGGGCGGGTTGGTCACCTGGGCAAACCGCTGCTTAAAGTAGTTGTAGAGCAGGTGCGGCTTGTCCGACAGCACCGCCAGGGGCGTGTCGTTGCCCATGCAGTAGGTGGGCTCTTTACCCTGGGCGGCCATGTCCTGAATGATCATGTCCAGGTCTTCGGCGGTGTAGCCAAAGGCGGTCTGCTGGCTCAGCAGTTCCGTGCCGCTGAGCTGGGCGGTCTCGTCAAACACCTGGGGAGAAATCTTTTGGTTGTACTGCTCTAGCCACTCGCCGTAGGGCCGAGCCTGGGCGACGCGCTGCTTCAGCTCCCAATTGCGCAGAATTTCGTTGGTCTCGAAGTCCACCGCGATCATCTGACCGGGACCGAGGCGGCCCTTTTCAACAATCTCCTCATCGGGCAGCTCCACCACGCCCGCTTCGGAAGACACGACTAGGTAGCCGCTCTTGGTCAAGGCATAGCGGGCTGGACGCAGGCCGTTACGGTCCAACGTTGCACCGACCTGATGGCCATCGCTGAAGACAATCAGTGCGGGACCGTCCCAGGGCTCTTGAATACCGGCGTAGTACTCGTAGTAGTTGGTGATTTCCGGGTAGTCAACCAGGTCTGGCTGGTTATCGTAGGCCTCTGGCACCATCATCATTAGCGTCTGTACTGGCGTGCGACCCGAGCGCACCAGTAGCTCCATGACGCCGTCCAGGTTGGCGGAGTCGCTGGCGTTCACGTTCACAATCGGCTTCAGTTGGGCCAGGTCGTCGCCCCAAACCTCGTGGGACAGCTCCGCCTCGCGAGCCACCATCCAGTTGATGTTGCCGATGAGGGTATTGATTTCGCCGTTGTGACCCAGCAGACGCATGGGGTGAGCCAGGGGCCACTTGGGCAGGGTGTTGGTGCTAAAGCGGCGGTGGTAAACGGCGAAGTGGCTAGTGTAGTCGGGGTTTTGCAGGTCTAGGTAGAACTGGCCGAGGACTTGCGATCGCACCATCCCCTTATAAACAATCGTCTGCCCCGACAGCGAACATACATAAAAGTCCGCCAGCGCCGCCGCCATTGCTTCATCGGCATCCTGCAACCGATTCCGCACCGCCAGCTCCCAGCCACGCCGCAGCAGGAAGAGCTTCCGCTCCAACGTTTCCGCGTCCAGGTCAGACACCCGCACCAGCACCTGCTCAATCAGCGGCTGATACTCTCTTGCCAGCGGTCCTAGCGTTTCTGGCGCAACCGGCACCGAGCGAAAGCCCAGCAGCTCCACGCCGGTTTCAGAAACAACCTTTTCAAACGCCTCACGCGCCAGCTTGGCTGCGCCCTCGTGGTTCGGCAAGAACACCATGCCGACACCGACTTCACCCGCCGTTAGTGTCCCTTTCTCCTGCTCGTCTGCCCAGGCTTGGAGCACCGTCCAAGGCATTGCCGTCATCACGCCTGCACCATCGCCAGAATCCTGGTCGGCACAGCAGCCGCCCCGGTGCTCCATGCAGCCCAGAGCCGTCAGCGCGTCGGTCACCAGTTTGTGACTGACCTGACCCGACCGGTCGGCAATAAAGCCCACACCGCACGCATCGCGTTCTTCCATCAGCCAGCTCGGTTCAAAGGGCGCTCCCGCTTGGCTCGCCTGTGACCAGTGAGCGGAGATAGCGGCGCGATCGGTGCGGTTGGTGTTGCCCATAGTTGCGTTGCGGTTGTTAGTGTTCGTTACAAAAAGCTTGACTTGCCACCGCTGCACCTATTAAGACAGGGCTGGAGCGGTAGCTTAGCGACGCTTATCTCAGAGCATTTCAGAAGCAAGGACGGGCCGAGGCTACATTTAACTCTGCCAGCTTAGTAGCTCGCCAGCTCAGCGATTGACACAGCCACTTTTGATGTTCTATACAAAAGACGGTCTCGTTGACGGCTATCCGAAAGCCGAGCTGCTTCTCAGCAAAGACAGGAAGCAACGTACTTGTATCAACATGCTACCGAACTCGCCAGGTAGGGCGAGGGGGGTGAGCAGTTCTATCTTGAGGCTGACAGCATTTGCTCACTTTCAGGAGGGCATAGCAGCGCTGAATAGTTAGCCAACAGCATCGCCCTTATCAAGGTCCCTATCAATCAAGGTCCCTATCAAGGCATCTTGATAAACATCAAGCACACGCCGTTCATAAGTAAAACAGCGTGGACTGATATTTTAGAAGTTGTGCTCAAATCAAGTCAAGCAGCGGATTATACAGAAAAAAGGGGCGGTTCAGAGCTATCTGAATACATCAGTGGCTGCGATTCTGCTTCATCATCAAAGCGTTTCTGGAGGCACCGACATCTGCTGATGCCTCGGTCTCAGGCAGCGTCCCGGTTTCGGGGGCGGGCAGCCGTTAGATAAAGAATCCTCGCATCCTCCTGACAGTCACGGTTCAAACAGGCAAAGTAGAAGGTGACTTACGTTACCCCTGCTGGAGTCTCGGTTGAGTAAAACCTCGTTGCCCATCCATCGCCGATCGGTCGGTCACTGGTTGAGGATGCGATCGCGCCTCGTCCTACTTTTTATATTGAGCTGGGCGTTTGTGATCTTCGCCTGGATTCGTCTGCCTGTCTTGGGTCCCAACCTTCCCAACGTCATCGGCAGCGCCTTACCCCAGTCTGCCCAAGCGCTGGATCTTGAGCAGCTAGAGACCACCAGCGGGCAGCAGCTCAGGCTAAATGGTCGGCTGGTCGAGGGACCGTGGCAGATTCGAACCGGTGAGATTGGCATCGTTGACAGCGCGCTGATGCAGCAGTTTGGCTTTGGCTTGTTGAACACCAATCTTCCCGACCGCCAGCCGCTGGACTACTACGCCTCCAGCAGCGCTGCTCCAGCGACCGTTCCTGCCTGGCTGTCAGACAATCGTCGTTACTTAGATGTCACCCAGCTAATTGACCGGTTGGCCTGGCAGGTTGCTGTCAGCGGTCCCATTCTCGAAATCAATACGCCCGCTGCCCAAATCGCCGCTATCCGCCACGGTCGCCAGACCTGGGGAGATCGGTTGGTGCTGGATGTGAACCAGGCCGCGCCCTGGCAGGTTAGCGAAACGGCGGGAACGATTACGGTCACCGTAGATGCCGAGCTCGCACCAGCGATAGCAGAAGATACTGATTTTGCGCCCCGTCCAGGGACTGCGCTGAAATCCCTTGCCGTCACGCGGGCCAACCGGCGAACCACCCTAACCATTCAAGTGGCGGCGGGCGTTCACCCCGACACCTGGGCACTATCAGGGCCTCATCGACTGGTGATTGATCTGCGCCCCGATGCGCTCCAAGAGCGCGATATTACCTGGGCCGAAGGTGTCCGTTGGCAGCAGCGGTACGTCGCGGTGGGTGCGGCTCGATTCCCGGTCTATAGCCTTACCTTCAAGCCCAGCGTTGACACACCCCTACTCCCGATCTGGACCAGCCCCACCAGCGCCAGCGGCATTAGCCCTATGCTGACCCTGGCCCCCCAGTGGAACGCTGCGGCTGCGATTAATGGCGGCTTCTTCAACCGTAACAATCAGCTTCCCCTCGGCGCGGTGCGGTACAACGAGCGGTGGATTTCTGGACCGATTTTGAACCGGGGGGCTGTGGCCTGGAACGACCAGGGCCAGTACGTGATGGACCGGCTAGCACTGACTGAGGTCGTGGTCGCCAACGGGCAAACATTGCCAATTCTGACGGTGAATAGTGGCTATGTACAGGCCGGGATTGGCCGCTATACGCGGGACTGGGGGCCTACCTACACGCCGCTCATCGACAATGAGGTCGTCGTGACTGTGCAGGGGCAGCAGGTAACCGCGCAGCGGCCTATGGGGACGGCTGGGGAAGGTGCGATCGCAATTCCATCAGACGGCTACATCCTGGCTCTGCGGTCCTACGCCACTGCCGGGCGTGCCCTCCAACCCGGCACCCCAGTCATCTTTTCCGCTCAGGCCCAGCCGTCCAGCTTTGAGGCCTATCCCCATACCCTCGGCGCGGGGCCTCTACTGATCAAACAGGGGCAGACCGTGCTAGACCCGGTGGCCGAAGGCTTTAGCACCAACTTTATTCAGGGGGCCGCTCCCCGTAGCGCCCTGGGGATGACCGCTGATGGCCGCTGGATGCTGGTCTCTGTGCAAAGCCGCGTGGGGGGGCGTGGCCCCACCCTGGCAGAAATGGCTGAGCTGATGCGCCGACTGGGTGCGATAGATGCGCTCAATCTCGACGGGGGTAGCTCCACTAGCCTTTATCTGAACGGTCAGCTGCTCAACCGTTCTCCCCGGACGGCGGCCCGTATCAACAATGGCCTCGGGCTGTTTTTGCAGATGCCTGCAAGCGAGACGGGGATTCCCCGTGGGTAGCTGAGTGCTCCCCATTAGGCGCAGCCCTTTGTCTTCCGAACTTCCTTTATGTCTGTCGGACACTACATGAAGAGTTGATTGATTTTCGATTTCGGTATCAATACCGCTGTCGACGAAACAGACGCGATTGTTAAGATTGGGACGCTAGCGCAATCAGCCTTTTAGGTACAGCGTCTACCTCCCTGGGATAGATGACTTTTGATACCAAACCGTTTGAGGTGCCATGTCACAATATGAACATGTCACGACCGCGAGCGGTTCCAACCGCCGTCGTCGCCCTTGATGCCCGCTGTGATAGCGATCATCGTCGCTAGCCGCTGGGCTGACTAAATTGAGGCATTAGCCGTCGATATCAGTATTCTCGAAAGCAGTTGCGACTGCGATCGCACATTCCCTTTATTTTCATAGTCCCACCCGGACGCCGTCCCCGTTGACCCGTCCCCAATAATTATTAAGGAGAAGACACCGTGGTACAAGCTAAGGAACGCCCGACTACCGCTGCGAAAGAATTGACCGAAACGGCATCCAACAAGACTGACCAGCGCCCCTGGGGCTCCTTCACCGTCCTTGAAGAAGGTCAAGGCTACAAGATCAAGCGTATCGAAGTGAAGCCCGGTCACCGCCTCAGCCTGCAGATGCACCACCACCGCAGCGAGCACTGGATCGTGGTTTCTGGCACCGCCAAGGTGACCTGCGACGGCAAAGAAACTCTGCTGTGCAGCAACCAGTCCACCTACGTCCCGGCTTGCAGCTCCCACCGGTTGGAGAACGCTGGCGTGATTCCTCTGGTGCTGATTGAGGTCCAAAACGGTGAGTACCTGGGCGAAGACGACATCATTCGCTTCCAGGACGACTATGCGCGGACGGACAAATCCGTCTAGTGGGGTGGTGAGGCGGTGAGGCAGTGGGGAGGTGTTCAGCCTCTGAACTACCTCTGGTCCGGCAGAGGCTTACTACCTTACCTTTTCTCGTTCCCGCCAAGACTCCCGCCAAGGCTAAGTAACTCTCTTGAACAAAAGGGAAGCGCAGGTTTCAGTCCAGTGCTTCCCTTTTATTGTCTGCCTCACCAGCGTAGCGCCCCCACCTCCCCACCAGTGCAGCGCCCCCACCTCCCCACCAGTGCAGCGCCCCCACTTAACGAAGTGACCCCACCAACGCAGCGCCCCCACCCCCCTCACAAATTCCCAATTGACAATAATTCCCCATCATTGTTAGCATTGTAAGCCTGTGAAAACTTGACACCAATCCTTTTTAACTGCCGACCCTGATGCCGACTATTCAGCAGCTCATCCGTACCGAGCGTAACCGCGCCAAGAAAAAGACCAAGTCGCCAGCTCTCAAAAGCTGCCCGCAGCGACGCGGCGTTTGCACTCGGGTGTACACCACTACGCCCAAGAAGCCCAACTCGGCTCTGCGTAAAGTGGCACGGGTTCGCCTGACGTCTGGGTTTGAGGTGACTGCCTACATCCCCGGCATCGGCCACAACTTGCAGGAGCACTCGGTGGTGATGATTCGCGGCGGTCGTGTCAAAGACCTGCCCGGTGTGCGCTATCACATCATTCGCGGCACCCTCGACACCGCAGGTGTGAAGGATCGGCGTCAGGGCCGTTCCAAGTACGGCGCGAAGAAGCCCAAAGAGTAGCATTTTTCTTCTGGCAGGCTTGCCTAAGCATCGAGCAAACTTGCTGAGAAGCTGCCCGTCTCCACCGTCCATCTAGCTATAACTATCTAACCTTAAGGTCAGCTTATGTCTCGTCGTACTAGCGCTCAAAAGCGAGAGGTTCCGCCCGATTCTGTCTATAACAGTCGCCTCGTCAGTATGATGGTGCGCCGCATTATGGAAAGTGGTAAGAAGTCGCTAGCGCTTCGCATCGTTTATGACGCCTTCAAGATTATTGAAGAGCGCTCCGGTGGCGACCCGCTAGAGGTCTTCGAGAATGCTGTTCGCAATACGACACCTCTGGTAGAAGTCAAGGCTCGGCGCGTGGGGGGGGCCACTTATCAGGTACCGATGGAAGTCCGTCCCGGTCGGGGAACGGCGCTCTCGCTGCGGTGGATTACTCAGTTTTCTCGCAGTCGTGGTGGCAAGTCGATGTCGATTCGTCTAGCCAACGAGCTGATGGATGCCGCCAACGAAACGGGCGGGGCTGTGCGTAAGCGCGAAGAGACCCACCGCATGGCCGAAGCCAACAAGGCCTTTGCCCACTATCGTTACTAGATTCCGATCGGTTTTTGCGTCTCTCCCGTGAGCAAAATTCCCTTGTCAAAGGCTCGATTGGGGAAAGACATGTAGAGTGAGGGGCGGACCGAAGAACCGAACAAGCAACCGAAGTTGTTGATACCTCAGCCCGGCGTCTAAAATTCTTACAGGGTCTGACGTTGCTCAGACCCTTTTGTGATGCTCCTGTAGGAGATCGATATGCCCCGTACGACCCCTCTTCAAAAAGTCAGAAATATTGGTATTGCCGCTCATATTGACGCGGGCAAGACCACCACGACCGAGCGTATTCTGTTTTACTCTGGCGTCGTCCACAAGATCGGTGAAGTCCACGACGGCAATGCGGTTACCGACTGGATGGATCAGGAGCGGGAGCGCGGCATTACGATCACGGCTGCGGCCATCAGCACCCACTGGCGCGACCATCAGATCAATATTATTGACACCCCTGGACACGTCGACTTCACCATTGAGGTGGAGCGGTCCATGCGCGTACTCGATGGCGTAATCGCCGTCTTTGACTCGGTCGGGGGGGTACAGCCTCAGTCTGAAACCGTGTGGCGTCAGGCTAACCGTTACCACGTGCCCCGCATTGCCTTCGTCAACAAAATGGACCGGACGGGGGCAGACTTCTTCAGGGTCTATGAGCAGGTCAGAGAGCGACTGCGGGCCAACGCTGTTCCGATTCAGATTCCCATCGGAGCCGAGGGTGGCTTTAGGGGAGTGGTCGACCTCGTCAAGATGAAGGCCTATCTCTATACCAACGATCTAGGTACCGATATTCAGGAGACCGATATCCCTGACGACATCCGGGACCAGGCCGATGAGTATCACACCATTTTGGTCGAGGCCGTCGCTGAAAGCGAAGATGGCCTGATGGAGAAATATTTAGAAGGCGAAACTCTGAGCGCTGAGGAGCTGATGGGCGGCCTGCGTCGCGGCACCGTCACGGGCAATCTGGTGCCGATGCTCTGCGGCTCGGCCTTTAAAAACAAGGGCGTACAGCTATTGCTTGATGCCATTGTTGATTACCTCCCTTCCCCGCTAGAAGTGCCGGCCATTCAGGGTATTTTGCCCGATGGTGAAACCGGCGAACGGCCAGCAGATGACGAGACGCCACTGGCAGCGCTGGCGTTCAAGATCATGTCCGATCCCTACGGACGACTGACCTTTATTCGCATGTATTCTGGCGTCTTGAAAAAAGGCAGCTATGTGTACAACGCAACGAAGGATAAGAAAGAGCGCATTTCTCGGCTGATTATTCTCAAGGCGGATGATCGCATTGAGGTCGATGAGCTCCGTGCCGGAGACCTGGGCGCGGTTCTGGGGCTCAAGGACACCACCACTGGGGATACCATCTGCGATCTGGACGATCCCATTATTCTGGAATCTCTCTTTATTCCGGAACCGGTTATTTCCATGGCGGTGGAGCCCAAGACCAAGCAGGACATGGATAAACTCTCCAAGGCCATGCAGTCACTCTCGGAAGAAGACCCCACCTTTCGGGTTTCGACCGATCCCGAAACCAATCAGACCGTGATTGCAGGTATGGGAGAGCTGCACCTGGATATTCTCGTTGACCGTATGAAGCGAGAATTCAACGTCGAGGCCAATATCGGTGCGCCTCAGGTGGCTTACCGTGAGACCATTCGCAAACCTGTCAGTACCGAAGGCAAGTTTGTTCGCCAAAGCGGCGGTAAGGGGCAGTATGGTCACGTTGTGATCGATGTAGAACCGGGTGAGCCCGGCAGCGGTTTTGAGTTCGTCTCCAAAATCGTGGGCGGGACTATCCCCAAGGAGTTCATCAGCCCTGCGGAAGCGGGCATGAAAGAGAAGTGCGAATCTGGTATCCTAGCTGGGTATCCCGTTATCGATCTGAAGGTCACGCTGGTAGACGGTTCCTACCACGATGTTGACTCTTCGGAGATGGCGTTCAAGATCGCAGGCTCGATGGCTATTCAAGACGCGGTCATGAAAGCCTCTCCGGCGCTATTAGAGCCAATGATGAAGGTCGAAGTGGAGGCTCCCGAAGAATTTTTGGGAGACGTCATGGGGGACCTGAATTCCCGTCGAGGTCACATCGAAGGGATGGGCTCTGAGGGCGGAATTGCCAAGGTCACGGCCGACGTGCCGCTGGCTGCGATGTTTGGCTATGCCACGGACATTCGTTCTAAAACGCAGGGTCGAGGCATTTTTTCCATGGAATTCAGCAAGTACGAGGAAGTTCCTCGCAACGTCGCTGAGGCAATCATCGCAAAAAACAAAGGGAACGCATAAGTAGTTAGGGACACGTTAAATCTAATGGCACGCGAAAAATTTGAAAGAAGCAAACCCCACGTTAACATCGGCACCATCGGTCACGTAGACCATGGTAAGACCACGTTAACGGCGGCAATCACCATGGCCCTAGCCGCAGCCGGTAGCGCCAAAGCTCGTAAGTATGACGAGATCGACGCTGCCCCTGAGGAAAAGGCCCGTGGTATTACGATCAATACCGCTCACGTTGAGTACGAAACCGCAGGCCGCCACTATGCACACGTAGACTGCCCCGGTCACGCGGACTACGTAAAGAACATGATTACGGGCGCAGCCCAGATGGACGGCGCAATCCTGGTGTGCTCTGCGGCTGATGGCCCCATGCCCCAGACCCGTGAGCACATTCTGCTGGCAAAGCAGGTGGGCGTACCGAACATTGTGGTCTTCCTCAACAAGCAAGATCAGGTGGACGACGAAGAATTGCTTGAGCTGGTGGAGCTGGAAGTGCGCGAGCTGCTCAGCTCCTATGACTTCCCTGGCGATGACATTCCCGTGGTTGCAGGCTCTGCTCTGATGGCGGTTGAGGCCCTGACGGCTAAGACTGACATCGGTCGCGGCGATGACGAGTGGGTCGACAAGATTCTCGACCTGATGGATCAGGTAGATGAGTACATTCCCACGCCTGAGCGCGACGTGGACAAGCCCTTCCTGATGGCGGTTGAGGACGTCTTCTCAATTACCGGTCGTGGCACGGTTGCTACGGGCCGGATTGAGCGTGGTGTTGTCAAAGTGGGCGAAACCATTGAGATTGTCGGTATCCGTGACACGAACAGCACCACGGTAACGGGTGTTGAGATGTTCCAGAAAACGCTGGATCAGGGCATGGCGGGCGACAACGTCGGCGTACTGCTCCGTGGCGTGCAAAAGGCCGACATTGAGCGCGGTATGGTACTGGCGAAGCCCGGCAGTATCACGCCCCATACTAAGTTCGAGTCTGAGGTTTACATCCTCACCAAGGAAGAAGGGGGTCGCCATACGCCGTTCTTCTCTGGCTACAAGCCTCAGTTTTATGTACGAACAACTGATGTAACCGGTACCATTGACAGCTTCACCGCTGACGACGGCAGTACTGCTGAAATGGTCATGCCCGGTGACCGCATCAAAATGAACGTCTCCCTCATCAACCCCGTTGCGATTGAGCAAGGCATGCGCTTTGCGATTCGTGAGGGTGGTCGCACGGTGGGTGCAGGCGTTGTATCCAAGATTGTTGAGTAATCTCAGCAATCCTCACTTTCGATAACTTGCATGTGTGGGGGTTGGCTATAGGCCAATCCCCACAGGTGTCTGAACCTTGATAACTGAAGAACCCATAATTCGATGGCAACCATCCAACAGCAAAAGATTCGTATTCGCCTGAAGGCTTTTGACCGGCGTTTGCTTGATACTTCCTGTGAGAAGATCGTCGACACGGCTAACCGCACCAACGCTGCAGCGGTTGGTCCGATTCCCCTGCCCACAAAAAGAAAGATTTACTGTGTGCTGCGCTCTCCCCACGTCAATAAAGACTCCCGCGAGCACTTCGAGACCCGTACCCATCGCCGCATTATCGATATTTATCAGCCTTCGTCTAAGACCATCGACGCCCTAATGAAGCTGGATCTACCGGCGGGTGTAGATATTGAGGTGAAGCTCTAGGTCGAACCCGTCGGCTAGTGCCGGTAGCAGAGATCGCTCAGCCCATCACCGATGTGCATGGGTTAGAATGAGTGTAACGATATTTTGCCGAGAAGATGGACTCTGCTGTCGCTGTTAGGGAGCTACCCCTATTTCCCTTGCCTGAGCTGGTTCTCTTCCCAGGTCGGCGGTTACCGCTACATATTTTTGAATTTCGCTACCGTATCATGATGAATACGATCTTGCAGAGCGATCGCAAGTTCGGCATTCTGATGGTGGATCCCACCGATGGCGAAGTCGCTCGCATCGGCTGCTCGGCTGAGGTGATTCATTACCAGCGGTTGCCCGACGATCGAATGAAGGTGCTGACGGTTGGACAGCAGCGTTTCCGGGTATTAGATTACGTGCGTGAGAAGCCCTATCGAGTCGGTTTAGTCGAATGGATTGACGACCAGCCCACCCAGGTTGACCTGGCACCGCTGGCGACTGAGGTGGATCAGCTGCTGCGCGATGTGGTTAGGCTTTCGGCCAAGCTTACAAGTCAAGATATTGATTTCCCGGAGAGTATTCCTGAGATGCCGTTGGACCTGTCTTACTGGGTTGCCAGTACGCTCTACGGCGTCGCCAATGAGCAGCAGTCATTATTAGAAATGCGCGATACGGCCGATCGTCTGGAGCGTGAGGTTGAAATACTGACCTCTACTAGAAATCATCTCGCTGCGAGAACAGCCTTAAAGGACGTTCTGGAGTAGCCGGTAAAGTTGCACTGAGAACTTCACAGGATTGATGAGAGGGGCTGTTGCCGTGGGGTGAGCGTCTCCGTTCGCCCAGATTCAAGGCGGCCAAGCTGGCCGCTCTACTCTCGGTTGAGGGCTTCTGCCTGAATCAAGTCATAACTGCCGAAGCACTTCAGCGTTTCGGTACAATTTTTGAGCAGCTGTAGGGCCGCCTGAGTTTGCGGACTGTCTAGACTCGCTTCAATGTCGATAAAGAAAAGATAGTCTCCCAACAATCGTTTCGTTGGTCGGGATTCGATTCGGCTCATGTTGATGTTTTGGGTGGCAAACAGCTGCAGTGGCTTCAGCAGCGCGCCGGGGGTGTTGGTGGGTAGGCCAAACGCGATGGAAGTGTGGCTGCCCCGCTTAGAGGCTTGCGGACTCAGCATCCAGAACCGCGTGCAGTTGTCGGGCCAGTCGTTAATGGGATGGGCCAGCACAGGCAGATTGTGCAATTGGGCGGCCCGTAGAGATGAGATGGTGGCCGCCGTCGGCTGGTCAGGCAGGTACTGTAAGCCTTCTGTGGTGGAATTGATCGCGGTTAGCTGGGCGTCGGGTAGCGACTGTTCCAGCCAGTTTTGACATTGGGCGAGTGCCTGGGGATGGGAGTAGACCGTTTTAATTTGGTTTAGTGAATCTGCACGGGAAATAAGCGCATGGTGAATGGGTAGAACCAGTGCGTGTTGAATCTGAAGGGTGTCTGTTTGCCACAAGGTATCAAGCGTAGCGGCCACGCTGCCGCCGATGGAGTTCTCAACGGGGGCTACGCAGATCTCAGCTTCGTGGTGAGCGGTGGCTTGAATGGCTTTAGTAATGCTGGGAAAGGGGCAGAGCCGGTATTCGGGAAACTTTCGCCAGCGAGCGTAGGTCTCTGCGGCCAGTTCTGAGTAGGTCCCTGGAGGGCCGAGATATGCGATCGCAATCATAATTTTCAGAAACCCTTGTCTGTGACCTATGGCGAGGCTAGCATACGGCGGGGCTAGCACGCGGCGGCGAAGTGACCGTAAATCCCTGACTTCTAGCAGGGGGGTCCCTGGGCAAAAGTGTTAGATTAGTAGGAAGGGTCAAAAGACACCCTCACTCCTGCTTACAAACATGGTTTGCTTCAGCGCGTCCCAATCTGTCCGTATCGCGGTGCCATCGCTGCAGGTGCCGATCCAGACATATTTAGCAGAGCCAGAACGGTTGGTATACGCCTTGGTAGAGCCGTCTCGGGTAGAAGTCCTGGCCCCAGAGCAGTTTCGGCTTAACATGCGTCCGTTCAAGTTCCTGATGCTGACGCTTGAACCCGTATCTGATATGCGCGTGTTCTGGGCGGACCGTCAGGTCCATATTGAATCGGATACCTGCTGGCTCAAGGGCCAACCCGCGCTCAATCAACACTTTTCGTTTAGCCTGCGGGGCCTGCTATCGCCAGAGACCCAAGGTAGGGTCACCTATCTCAGCGGTCAGGCGTTCTTACAGGTCACCCTAGATTTACCGATGTCTTTTCGACTGACGCCCACTGCGCTGATTCAAAAGTCGGGTAGCGGCATTCTTAAAGGCATTCTGATGACGATGAAGCAGCGGTTGCTCAATCGCCTGGTAGACGACTACCGAACTTGGGCAACTCAGCCCACGACGGTTGCGGCAGTGCGGCGATAGCCTGACTAGACCAACTAGACCTTTAGCCCCAGCTGCTGAACTCGACAGGGCGCAAACGAGCGCCGATGCTGCAGGGTCGGTCCGAGCTGCTGCAGGGCGTCGCGGTGTTTTTGGCTACCGTAGCCTTTATTGGAAGCCAGATCGTAACCGGGATAGCGTGCGTCTAGACGAATGATTAGGGTGTCGCGCCAGACCTTCGCCGCAATACTGGCCGCTGCGATCGCAACCGAGCGGGTATCACCCTTAACCCAGGCTTCTTGCTCAATGGCTAACCCTGGCACCAGCTGATTTCCATCGATCAGACACCGTGTGGGCGCTGGCGACAGCCGCTCAATAGATCGCCGCATGGCCAGCAGCGATGCCTGCAAAATGTTGAGCCGGTCAATTTCTCGGACCGATGCATAGGCCACCCGGCAGTCTATCGCCACTGTCTGAATCTGTCTTGCCAGCGCGGTTCGCTGTCGGGGCCTCAGTCGTTTGCTATCGGTCACCCCAGCTGCAGCCAGCTGGGGTGCCTGCTCCGGTGTCAACATGACAGCGGCCGCAACGACCGGGCCAAATAGCGCGCCTCGACCCACTTCGTCAACGCCCGCAACCCGATGGCAATCGCCCATGGGGTCTACCTTCTACCTAGGACGCGGCAGATGACCGGCGGCGACGGCGGCGGCGAGGGGCCGCTTCCTGCTTTTCGGGTGCTTCTTCAGCAACGGTGTCAGAATCGGGGGGCTCAGACCCCGACCCAGCATCGCTGGCCGTATCGGCCGCTGCGGACAGTTTGGGGCTGGCCGACCGACCCCGATTGAGTTTAGGTTTAGCCGGACTCGTACTGGGTTCAGGCGCCACTGTCTCAGCGTCGGACGCTGGGGCATCAGCTTGATCAGCATCGCTGGATTCGGGCGGGGCTTCGCCCGGTAAAACGACCGCAATCAGCGTGTTTTTCGGATCGGCAGGCGTTTGCGAACTCAGCACAAGTGGCGAAACCCCAATTTCGGCATACACCCGCTGCTCGTCCGGAGTCATTTCGACCACGATTTTTTCGGGCGGCGTCTCCGCCTTCCGGCCTCGCCCCCGACCGCGCTTTTTGGTCGGGGCCTCATCGGCAGTTTCTGTGATAGTTTCGACCGCTGCTGGCACCGCATCAAGCTCTTTGGGCTCGCGACTAACGGGCTCGCGGCTGAGATCGCGATCGCGGCCGTTTCGGGATGACCGACTCGGAGGGGCCTCATTCCCGCGCCGACGACGGCGGCGATTGCCACCGCGACCGCTAGACTTCTCGGTTTGATAATCGGGATGGTTGAGCAGGTCCAGTGCCTGCAGGTCCTGGTAAGGCTCGGCGGGCAGGTTACGGCTGGGGCTAGCGCTACGGCTGCTGCGGCTAGGCGAACGATGGCTGCTGGCCGAACGCTCCGTCGACAGCATCTCAGGCGCCTCTCCCGGCATCTGAGCCACGTGGCCAAGCCCACCACAGCTGGGGCAGGGTCTGCCAAACAGCTCGTAAATATTCTGCCCCTGGCGTTTGCGCGTCAGCTCTACCAAACCCAGCTCAGAGAGCTGAGAAATCTGGGGTCGGGCCTTGTCGGCCTTGAGCGCTCGCTCAAACTGCTCTAGCACATGTTTTTTATCGCGGAACGAGTCCATGTCGATGAAGTCTACGACAATGACCCCGGCGATGTTTCTTAAGCGCAGCTGTCGGGCAATTTCAACCGCCGCCTCACAGTTAGTCCAAAGCACCGTTTCCCGTGCGGTGGCTGACCGGGTAAATGAACCAGAGTTAACGTCAATAACCGTCAACGCCTCGGTCGGTTCAATGATGATATACCCGCCAGAGGGTAAGTCTACTCTGGGTTTTAGCGCTTCACGAATAGCCGCATTAACCCTGAAATATTCTAAAATCGGCGTTGAATCGCGGTGCTGATCGACTAGCACTCCCGATGGCACCCGATCGTTATCGTTCCAGGTAGAGAGCTGCTGCTTGATGCGCTGCATCCCCGATTGGGAATCTGCCACGATGCGATTAACATCAGCGGTGTAGGCATCACGCAACACCCGTTGGACAAAGTCATCGTCCCGGTTCAGCAGAGAGGGGGCGCGGGTGGTCTGGGCCTCCTGTTGAATCGACTCCCACCGTTTTTTCAACGATTCCAGGTCTTCAATGATGCCGTCTTCAGAAACGCCCTCGGCCTCGGTGCGAACTAGCAGCCCCATGCCGGGGGGTTTGATCAGAATTCCGAGCGCCCGCAGCCGATGCCGCTCCTCTTCGTTGCGAATACGGCGGGATAGGTTGACCCCCCGACCATAGGGCATTAGTACCAAATAGCGCCCCGGCAGCGTTACTTTCCCCGTCAAACGCGGTCCCTTATTGCCGGTGGGTTCTTTCATCACCTGCACCAGCACCTTTTGATTAGGTGCGACCAATTCGGTAATCGAACCGGCCATGCGCTTGAGTTTCAGCGGCCCCAGGTCGGCGGCATGTAAAAAACCGTTGCGTTCGTTGTCCCCTAGGTTTACAAACGCAGCATCAATACCGGGTAACACATTTTCAACCGAGCCCAGGTAGATGTCACTAACTTGATAACTGCCTGTGGCGACAATCAGCTCTTGAATTTGGTCCTCTGAAAAAACGGCGGCAGTTCGATGCTGCTCTGCAATGATAATTTGCTTAGGCATTCAATTTCCTCTAAAGCCTTTCACCAGCAACCGACCATTGCATCTCGAGTCCGCCGGTTATGGTGGTTAGTAATAATGTTCAAAAACCATCTCCGGGGTCTGCTCCCTAAAGATGGGGAACGCTAAATCAACCGTCGGCACACGGGTCTACCCGTGCGGCGCAATGCGTTTAGATTTAACGGCTGTAGGCTACTGACTCTAAAGTTTGCCAACGCCTGCATTCACTAGAAAGTGCAGGTGAGCGTCTCCAAAAAATCTAGACCATCGCTAGATGTTGTCCTAGCAGGCTGGGCAGATCAAAACCCAGATTCTAAGTTCAACCGGGGTTCTGGAGCTCACTAACAAAACCCTGAGCAGGGAGTTGTCACGATTTCAGAGTACTTGAGCCTCGGAAGCATCCCGAGAAAAGGCAAATCCATACTCAAAAGTAGGGCTTTGCAAAAACCAAAAATCCGACAGAAGCGATATCTAAATCAGCACTCGCTGCAGACTGAATTCAAATAAAAGTGTCGGCTGCTTTTAACGGTAGCTTCTGTTGTGATGCATTATAGCTCCAGGCAGAGTTCACTGCCTAGCAACATGCCCCACTTTCTACCACATTTTTAACGAAAGTAGTCAACAGGAATGAGCAAAAAATTAAAAAATAATCGTATACAACGCCCCAAAGCCTTAACGGATAATGCCCTAGCGGATATCTGAATCGATGACTTTCGCAGCACCGCAGGGATTCGAGATCGCACTCAGGGAAATAAAAAGTTTAGTTAACTTGATCCTTTGCTCGCCTTGGTTCCGTGGATTGATCTGTAGCCTCTGCCTCACCGCTTCAGCGACACCGCCTCACGCTGGTTTGCCCAAGGCCAGCCCCTGTCGATCAACTGGCGGCAGGGGCTGGCCTTGGGCGGGGAGAAGCTAGCTTGGGGTTAAGCCATTAGGAGGCTGCCCCCACCGTGGCTGGGAGGACCAGAGCGGCCTCGGCGGCGGTCTCTAAGGGCTGCAGCATCAAAACGATCATAGGGTACTGCTTGGGCAGCTCACGCCGAACGAAGCGACGGAGTTCTTCTTCGAGGCGGGAGCGTAGCCCGATCCAGTCCACCACTGGCTGCCGCTGAGATTTGTCGACCACTTCTTTCCAGCGGGTTCGGAGCCCTTCTTCAATCACGCGATTCAGGTTTCGCTCCCACTGTTCTTGGGTCGCTGAGGTTACCACCCCACGCAGGGAGACTACCGGCTTCGATAGCAGCTTACCCTGGCTATCCACGGCGGCTGATAGGGTAATGATGCCGTCTTCAGCTAGCTGCTGACGCTCTTTCAAGACACCGCGTTCAACGATGCCATCGCGGGACGAGTCCACCAACTCGATACCGGAAGGCACTTTTTGATCGCCAATACGAATGGATTTTTCGGTAATTTCGACAACATCACCGTTATCGATAATTACCATATTTTTCGCCGGTATACCCATACTCTGAGCCGTCTGGGAGTGCTTCACCAGCATGCGGTGCTCCCCATGGACCGGCAGGAAAAACTTGGGTCGGGTCATCGCGATCATCAGCTTCTGATCTTCTTGCGCGCCATGACCGGAGACATGCAAGCCCTTGCCTTTGCCATAGACAACCTTGGCCCCACTCATCATGAGCTTGTCGATGGTATTCACCACGGCAATGGTGTTGCCCGGAATCGGGTTGGCCGAGAAAATGACCGTGTCTTCCTCACGGATTTTGATCTGCCGATGGGAGCCGTTAGCAATCCGGGTGGTGGCGGCCATGGGCTCGCCCTGGGAGCCCGTCATCAAAATCATGACCCGATTATCAGGGGTGTTGCTGAGCTGATTGAGTGGCTTGAACAGGCTATCAGGGCATTTAATGTAGCCCAGCGTTCGGGCGTGATCGATGACGTTCAACATGGAACGCCCCACGGTGAAGACCGATCGATTGTGCTTCTGGGCAATCTCCAGCAGCATGTTCACCCGGTGTACCGAGGAGGCAAATGTGGTCACCATAACCCGGCCTTTGGCTTCTGCGACGGCCCGGTCTAGGTTGGGGAAAACGGAGCGCTCGGAGGGCGTATGACCGGGGACTTCGGCATTGGTGGAATCGCTGATCAGGCAAAGGACGCCCTCTTCGCCATAGGCGGCCAGCCGCTGGAAGTCAAAGTACTCCCCATCGACGGGCGTATGGTCAATCTTGAAGTCGCCAGTGTGGATGACCACCCCGACCGGGGTGCGAATAGCCACGGTGAAGCTGTCAGCGATGGAGTGGGTATTGCGAATGTACTCGACCACAAAGGACTGACCCAGGCGGACGGTTTCACGCGGACTGACTGTGCGCAGCTCAGTGCGGTTGGCCACGCCCGCTTCGGCCAGTTTGCCCTTGAGTAGGGCCATGGCCAGTCGCGGGCCATAGATGACGGGAATGTCAAACTGTTTGAGGTGAAAGGCAATACCGCCGATGTGGTCTTCATGACCGTGGGTAACGATCATGCCTTTGATCTTGTGGCGGTTTTCGCGCAGATAGGTGACGTCGGGTAACACCAGGTTGACGCCATGCATGCCATCGCTGGGAAAGGCCAGACCGGCATCCAGCAGAATGATTTCGTCGTTGAATTCGAACACGCAGGTGTTCTTACCAATTTCGTGCAGTCCGCCTAGGGGAATGACCTTTAGGGCCGCAGATTTTGCAGCAGAGGACCGTTTGCGAGATTGTGTCATATGGGGTTTGAACCAAATAAACTAAACAGAAAAAACTTGGAGGCTGGCCCGCAGTGATCCAGCGAGCTGGGACAATAAAGTTGAGTTAGAAACGTCGTACCAGCGACTGGGTGGCTACGACAGCAAGGAAAGATGGGTAAGGACCGTTTCGAGCTGGGCTGCGATCTCATCGTCTAGCACCTCTCCGTTCAGCGGCGGACGGCAGTGACCCATCGACCAGCCCTGTAGCCGCAGCGCAGCTTTGACCGGAATTGGATTGGTGGTAGCGAACAGTGCCTTGAACAGCGGCATCAGACGCAGATGAATCGCGGTGGCCTTGTGCACCTCACCTGCCTGGAATGCCTGGATCATGACTTGAAGATCCGGGCCGACCAAATGGCTGGCAACGCTGACAACACCCGTTGCCCCTAGCGCCAGCATGGGCAGCGTCAGGGAGTCTTCGCCGGAGTACAGCACAAACTCGGGCGGGCACAGGCGACGAATCTCACTGGCCTGATCAAGGTTCCCGTTTGCTTGCTTGATGGCGACAACGTTGGGAATTGCTGCCAGTTTAGCAACTGTTTCGGGTAAGAGGTTGCAGCCTGTGCGGCCCGGTACGTTGTACAGCAGGATGGGCAGGTCAGGAACGGCGGTTGAGATCGCACTAAAGTGCGCGTACAACCCAGCTTGGGGGGGCTTGTTGTAATACGGCACCACTAGCATGGCACCGTCCACGCCGAGCGCTTCAGCCTTTTGGGTGGCCTCAATCGCCTCCCGAGTACTGTTTGACCCAGTTCCGGCCATTACCTTTCCCCGGTCACCCACCGCCGCCATCACTGCTTGAAAGAGACGGTACTCTTCATCCCAGGTTAGGGTCGGCGACTCGCCCGTCGTTCCACATATCACCAACGTATCGGTGCCGTTATCAACCAGATGGCTGGCCAACTTACCAGCGACGTCATAATCGACCGCTCCCGCTGCGTTAAACGGGGTTGCCATCGCGGTCAGAACACGCCCGAAATCGGTCGCTTCAAAATCTGTCATAGCTGGGCGGCTCCTAGGCTGCGATCGCAGGCGCTTTCAACCAGGCCCGCGCTACGAGCAGTTCTGCAATTTGCACCGCATTGAGTGCCGCGCCCTTGCGAATCTGATCACCGCTGAGCCATAGCTCCAACCCAGACGCTAGCGAGAGATCCTGACGAATGCGGCCCACCAGGACATCATCCTGGCCGCTGGCCTCCATTGGCATGGGGAAGTAGTTTGCCTGCCAGTCCTCTAACAGCTTGACGCCAGGTGCTTGTGCTAACAGCTGCCGAGCCTGGGCTACGGGAAATGGCCGCTCAAACTCTATGTTAACCGCTTCAGAGTGGGCGCGGAGGACGGGAACCCGAACACAGGTGGCGCTCACTCGTAACTCCGGCGCACTAAAAATCTTACGTGTCTCATTCACCATCTTCATCTCTTCCTGACAGTAGCCCTGCTCGTTCAAAGGCGAGTTGTGAGGGAAAAGGTTGAACGCCAGCGGATAGGGAAAAATTTCGGCTTGGGGCTCCTCTCCGTTCAGGATCGCCTGGGCCTGCTGCTGAGTCTCAGCCATTGCCCGTGCCCCTGCCCCGCTGGCGGACTGGTAGGTAGCAACTACGATCCGCTGAATCGGCTGCACCTGATGCAGCGGCCACAGCGCTACACTCATCAAAATCGTCGTGCAGTTGGGGTTCGCAATGATGCCGGAATGCGCCTCTGCCGCTTCAGGATTCACCTCAGGTACGACTAAGGGGACCGCCGCATCCATACGGAAAGCACTGGAGTTATCGATGACCACTGCGCCCGCTTCCACGGCTTTGGGTGCCCACTGCTGAGATACGCCTCCCCCGGCTGACGCCAAAACTAAATCGACGCCGTCGAAGGCCTCATCGCTGAGCGGTTCAACGGTCAATGTGCTTCCCTTGAACGGCAGCTGACTGCCCGCCGAACGAGGGGACGCTAGCAGCTTCAGTGACTTCAGCGGAAAATTCCGTGTTTCCAACAGCTGAATCAGCTCAGTGCCCACGGCACCCGTCGCGCCTAGAATCGCGACCCGATAAGCATCTGTCAAAATATCCTCCTCAATACGCGCTTAATAAAATGCTAGTGATATCAAATTCTTAGTTAGTTTGGTCGGTGAGTCAGGGATGAGCGATTTGCTAAGGCGCTTGCCCTAAGTCAACTTTTTGAGCCAGTGCCGTTTGATTAGGCCGTTGAGGCCCCGCCGTTCGACGGCTATCCCCCAGTATTTCCCCAGCATTCATTCGGGTCGACAGAGTAGCGGGGGCACGTCACGCCGGGCGGCTTCCTAAAGCATTGACCCAAAAAAAGCAGACTGTTCGGCCGAGGGGTTAAAGAATCGGTAAAAATCAGATAAACAAAGGCCCTATCCGTAACGATTTAGGATCCAATAGCCTCATCCCCTTTTTCTGACCAGGCTGCCGGGTAAACGATTAGACTGTTGCCGCTGTGCCTCAACGCTGGAGCTCGACACCTTAGACTGGAATTGGACCCAAGCTTGGCCTGAGAACGTCGGCCTAGCCAGGTCTCAGGCTATGCTAACTAGCCAGCCACTAGATAAGCCCCACTCTGGCACCCACAGCTGTTTCAAGTCGCCGGGTTACCTTAGCTTACTACATTACCCAAACCCGCATTACTCCCAACCCGCTGACGACGTCAAAGCCCAGAGCAGGACGGTCTTGGCTGGGAGCCAGGGGCCTTGCTCTAGGTGCGCCCTGTCTAATGGTAGGCCCAACGGGTACGACCCCAACGCTGCGGCAGGCTCAATCTGTAAAACTCAGCTGTATCTGATGCTCGATTGAAATAATCAGGTAAGATGGCTAACTGCAGCAAAGTTGCCTAACGTTAATGAACGTTATTCCCACTCGATTCATCCACAGCCTTTAGCTAGACACCGTACCCGATGAAAGTTATCCAGGAAACCCTGCCCGACAGCCAGATTGGACTAGAGATCGAAGTCCCTGGTGATGTAACCAAGCAAACTTACGAGCAGATGCTTCGCAAGTACATGCAATCGGCAAATATTCCTGGTTTCCGTAAAGGTAAGGTGCCCCGTCCTGTTTTGATTCAGCGGTTGGGGCCTGAGCGGCTGAAGGCCTCCGCCCTCGAAGAACTGGTGCAGACGGTCATTGAGAAGGCCGTCAAGGCAGAAGATATTGAAGCCATCGGCAACTACCAGCTGGTGTCTTCCTTTGAAGATCTGATCGGTCAGTTCGAACCCGGTAAACCCTTGACGCTATCGGCATCGGTGGATGTGCCCCCGCGCATTACCCTATCGGACTACACCGGCTTATCGGTACAGGCTGAAGAAGTCAAGTACAATCCCGAGAAGATCCAAGAAACCCTGGACCGCTACGCGGAAAACATGGCGGCACTAGTGCCCGTCGAAGATCGCCCCGCGCAGGAGGGCGACGTAGCCGTGGTGGATTTTGTCGGCAAAGTCATCGAAGCGGGTAAAGAACCCGAAGAATTTGAAGGTGGGAGCGCCCAGGAATTTCAGGTAGAAATCAAAGAAGGCCGCTTCATTCCTGGCTTTGTCGAAGGCATTGTCGGCATGAATTTAGAGGAAACCAAAGACGTTGAGGTGACCTTTCCCGACAGCTATCCCCAGGAAGAACTCGCCGGTAAGCCCGCCGTTTTTACCATCACCCTCAACGATTTGAAGGAACGGGAGCTACCCGATCTCGATGACGACTTTGCTGAAGAAGTCAGCGAGTTTGAAACCCTGGACGAACTTAAAGCTTCGCTGGAGGAGCGTTACCAGAAGGAAGCTGCAGACGCCACTAAGGCCAACACCGAAAAAGCCCTGCTGGATGCCCTGGCAGAGCAGATCGAGGCAGAAATTCCCAAAACCTTAGTGCAGCGGGAGGTGGACCATCTGGTCACCCAGACAGTCATGCAGTTTGCTAACCAGGGCATCGACGTAAACCAGTTTCTAACTAAGGAGCTGGTGCAGTCGATGCGTGAGAATTCACGGGGCGAGGCGATCGAGCGGCTGAAGCGGACCCTGGCCCTGGGCGAAGTGGCCAAGAAAGAGTCTCTGAGCGTAGAAGACGACGCAGTCCAGGCCAAGATCCAGGAAATTATGGACGACGTGGACGATCCGGCCAGTATTGACCAGGAACGGCTGCAGCAGGCAGTTCACGAAGATTTATTAAAAGAAAAAATCCTGGGATGGTTGAGTGAAAAGGCCACCGTAGAGCTGGTGCCTGAAGGGACACTGACTGCCAAGAGCGAGGCTGAAGCAGGCTCGCCTGAAGCTGAGCCACAGGTTTCTGCAGCCGATGAGGTGATTGAGGTCGAAGCGGTAGAGGCCGCCGCCACGGAAGAGGAGTAACGTCCGGCTGCTATAGTCGACGGGACTCCGTACAAGTGCCATTGGCAGCCGTTCGATAAAGGCTTAACCTGAATTGACGAATGGGTGTCGAAAAGGACGGTCTTCGCTAGAGTAAGGACAACCCCACTGGCAGCAGTAGGGCCGTATCGCTAAATATCCAGTCACGCCAGTATGCACTCCTTCCCATTGAGATTACAGTCCAGCTCGCTCCCCCGTGGGATCGTTCCTATGGTCGTTGAGCAGTCGGGGCGGGGCGAACGGGCCTTCGACATTTATTCTCGCCTGCTGAGAGAGCGCATTGTCTTTCTGGGAACGGCTGTTGACGATATGGTGGCTGACTCCATCGTTGCGCAGCTGCTGTTTCTAGACGCGGAAGAGCCCGAAAAGGACGTGCAGCTTTACATCAACTCTCCTGGGGGGTCAATTACAGCGGGCATGGCTATCTATGACACCATGCAGCAGATTCGCCCGAACGTCGTTACTATCTGCTTTGGGCTAGCCGCCAGCATGGGCGCTTTTTTGCTCTCGGGCGGCGAAAAAGGTAAGCGGATGGCGCTGCCCAGTTCCCGTATTATGATTCACCAGCCGTTGGGTGGTGCCCAGGGGCAGGCGGTTGATATCGAAATTCAGGCCCGCGAAATTTTATTTCTGAAGCGACGACTCAATGAGTTACTCGCTGAACATACCGGGCAGTCTTTGGAAAAGATTGCGGCAGATACCGAACGCGATTTCTTTATGTCAGCAGCGGAAGCTAAAGAGTATGGTCTGATTGATCAGGTTATCTCGCGGCAGACGCTGCCGGCAGATTCACCCTTAACGGCAGTAGGTTAGGACATCTATGTCTAAGTACGACTCCCATCTGAAATGCTCCTTTTGTGGGAAATCCCAGGAGCAGGTGCGAAAGCTGATTGCAGGCCCAGGGGTCTACATCTGCGACGAATGTGTTGACCTGTGCAATGAGATTTTAGATGAGGAGCTATTCGACTCCAGTTCAGCCGTATCACCGCCTACCCCTCGCCGAGAGCAGCAGCCCGAACGCCGTCGTAAAACACCGGCCCAGATCTCGCTAAATCAGATTCCGAAGCCTAGAGAGATCAAAGCCTACCTGGACGAGCACGTGATTGGCCAGGACGAAGCGAAGAAGGTGCTTTCGGTCGCTGTCTACAATCACTACAAGCGCCTCAGCTACGCTCAGACCAGCGCCGCTGAAGCCGATGACGCCATTGAGCTACAAAAGTCGAATATTTTGCTGATGGGTCCTACGGGCTGCGGTAAAACGCTACTGGCCCAGACCCTAGCGTCTATTCTAGATGTCCCCTTTGCCGTGGCAGACGCCACCACCCTGACCGAAGCGGGCTACGTCGGTGAGGACGTTGAAAATATCTTGCTGCGTCTGCTTCAGGTCGCTGACCTCGATGTGGAAGAGGCCCAGCGCGGCATTATCTACATTGACGAAATTGATAAGGTGGCCCGCAAGAGCGAAAACCCGTCAATCACCCGTGACGTCTCCGGCGAGGGCGTGCAGCAGGCACTGCTGAAAATGCTGGAAGGGACCGTCGCTAATGTGCCGCCCCAGGGAGGCCGCAAGCATCCCTACCAGGACTGCATTCAAATCGATACGCGCAATATTTTGTTTATTTGCGGTGGCGCGTTTGTCGGGCTCGAAAAGATTGTGGAGCAGCGCATTGGTAAAAAATCCATGGGCTTTGTGCAGGCAGGGGATACTCAATTTGGCCGCGAGAAGCGGGCCATCGACGTGCTGAAGTACCTGGAGCCAGACGATATCGTCAAGTTTGGTATGATTCCTGAGTTTATTGGCCGGGTTCCCGCTGTCTCTGTCGTTGAACCGCTGGATGAAGAGGCACTGGTGGCTATTTTGACTGAGCCGAAGAATGCGCTGGTGAAGCAGTTCACCAAGCTGATGCGGATGGACAACATCAATCTGGAGTTTAAGCCAGAGGCTATTCGTGCGATCGCACGGGAAGCTTATCGCCGCAAAACCGGTGCACGGGCCCTACGCGGTATTATCGAAGAAATTATGCTCGACGTTATGTACGAGCTACCCTCGCGCAAGGACGTCAAGCGCTGCCAAATCACGCTAGAGATGGTCGAAAAGCGCTCTACGGCTGAACTCTTAATGCATCCTTCCTCTTTGCCCAAGCCAGAATCTGCTTAGGTGAAGGGGTTACCCTCCTCCTTAAGCCCATGGCCTATATTGCAATCAACGGCGTTGACCACTACTACGAGTGGGTGGGTTCTAGCGACGCTCCTGGCACGCAAAAGCCCGTTATGGTGTTCATCCACGGCTGGGCAGGCTCTGCCCGGTACTGGCGTTCAACAGCTCAGGCACTGAGCAACGAGTTTGACTGCCTGCTCTACGATATGCGCGGCTTTGGCCGCTCGGCTGCAGCGCCGGTTGAGACCATGCAGACAAACCCCGAGTTGGGCACAATCGAAAGCTTTGCCGAAGACCTCAAAGCCCTGCTAGACGCACTAGGGGTGACGTCCGTTTATCTCAATGCCCACTCTCTGGGCGGCTCTGCAGCGCTGTACTTTTTAGAGCGCTACCCCAGCTATGTGCAGCGGGCGATTTTGACCTGTAACGGCAGCTTTGAATATCAGCCGCTCGCCTTTTCGCTGTTTCATCGCTTTGGTGCCTATGTTGTCGCTTTTCGGCCCAAGTGGCTGAGTAAAATTCCCCTGGCGCCCACCGTTTTCATGTCCCGTTTTCTGAAGCGGTCCATTCCCTCTGCCGAAAAAGTTGCCTTTCTAGACGATTTTCTGATGGCTGACGGCCCGACCTCGCTGGGCACCCTCCGCACCGCCGTTAGTCAGCACGCCACTGTCGCCATGCCTAGAGCCTTCGCTGCGCTAGAGGTGCCAACGCTTATGGTCTCAGGTCAGTACGATAAAATCACCCCTGCGCCGCTAGGCCAGCAGGCGGCAGCCCTCAACCAGCGCATTGTATATGTAGAAATTGCCAATACGGCCCACTTTCCTATGCTGGAGGATGCCAATGCCTATCTGCGAGTGGTGCGCGACTTTCTGCGAGCAGGGCAGCCGGCACCTTTGGGCCAACCAGCTGCCACCTCAGGGGCACCCGCATCCGTCCTTGAATCCCATGCAAATGTGTAACATCCTTTGAACCTGGGCTATTTCGGGCAGTTGAGCTTCCTAGAATGGAGGTAGATGTATACTGGTCAACTGCTATGACCCTCACCGTCGAAGCCAAAGCCGTCAGCGATGTGATGACGGCTAACCCGCTAACGGTACGCGCTGACACATTACTGCCCGAGGCCATTCAGCTATTGAGCGAGCACCGCATCAGTGGCCTGCCGGTGGTGGATGAGGCCGGTCAGGCCGTCGGCGAGCTGTCTGAAACCGATCTGATGTGGCAGGCCAGTGGTGCCACCCTGCCTGCCTATGTGATGCTGCTTGACAGCGTTGTGTACCTGACTACCCCTGGCCGCTATAACCACGAGCTGCATAAGGCCTTGGGGCAGACGGTGGGGGATGTTATGCGCCGCAAGGTGACCACCCTCAGCAGCGATGCGCCCCTCCGCAAGGCCGCCCAGCTTATGCACGACGAGCAAATTCGGCGCGTCGTGGTGATCGACGATCAAAACGCTGTGGTGGGCATTGTTACCCGAGGCGATATTGTCCGGGAGCTGGCGCAGCGCTATACCGACGCTCAGACAGCGACTGTTCCAGCCTCTACGGCTCAGGTCTGAATTCGGAGATCTGGTCCTTCGCCCCCTACCTACTCCCCAATGGCTTCCATCGATTCGATTCAGACGGCGCTGCAGTCAGAGGATTTTGGTGACCGATTGCGAGGCATCAATCAGCTGCGTGAGATTGATCCGGCGGTGGCTTTTGAGCTGATTCAAGGCTCAGTGTCTGACCGGAACACGCGCGTCCGCTATGCTGCCGTCAGCCAGATTTCTGAGCTGGGCAAGCAGAACCCCGACCAGGCCCTGGAAATCCTCAAGCGAGCGCTACATCAAGATCCGGAGGCCGATGTGCAGGCCGCTGCTGCTGACGCTATCGGGGCCTTAGGATTGATTGCGGCCTATGACGACCTGGCTAGGGTTTACCACAGTACCTCAGAGTGGTTAGTGCAGATGAGTATTCTGGCCTGTCTGGGAGAGTTAGGCGAGGCTAAAGCGTTTGATCTGCTGAGCGAAGCCATCAAGTCTGACAACAGCCTGCTGGTCGTTACGGCCATTGGCGCGTTGGGAGAGCTGCAGGACGAGCGGGCGTTGCCCTTACTGCTGCCGTTTGCCCAGCACCCGGATTGGCAAACTCGGCACCGTCTGGCCCAAGCGCTGGGTCACTATGACAGCCCCACAGCACGGGCCGCACTAGAACAGCTGGCCCAGGATGAGACTGAGGTGGTGGCTGAGGCGGCGAAGGCACAGCTAACGGCATAACCCCTAACTTATGATCTGGATCATTCCGATCTGGGTAGGGTGTCTGCGACTGGACAACGTCTCTGTAAATTTACTGAAAGATAATGAAAAATACTATCTTGATACGATTTGACTGTTACTGAAAGCGGGGTTTTAGATTCTCTAAAGCATTAGGAAGGAAGTATTTAATTGGGCGTACAAACCAGCATTACAGCGCTTGGTTATGGCGCTGTAATCCTCTGTCCACAGGGGGCTGATGTCTTAAAAAGAGTCAACTTCTATCTTAAATTAGCGGGAGATTACAACAGCAGAGAAGGCCAAATCTAACGGATTAGATGTTCTATTTGGTTAACATCAAAAGCGGCTGAGGATAATATTGATTTAGTCTGATATAATTGAAATGTAATAATAAAATTAATTTGAATACATGTTTCAGGACGCATGGCAGGCCGACTATCAGGCTGTGGTGTGTCGGTTTCATGGGGCGTTACTGAACACATTGTGCCTGCTCACAGCAGGGTTCAGCACGTCAGGATTGAAAGCTAGGGGGGTTGTCGCTTGAGTCTGTCAAGGCTGTCACTCAGACTTCGCGCATGACCAGCCTGAAACGTTCACTGGAGTACCTGTTTGTGGTTGGAACTGTGCCGCCTTCTGCCCACGTTAAATGGGATAGTTTGAGCTTTGCGTCAACGCTGTACCTGCATCCCATCGTCGATACGCTGTTGGACCCGATTGTCCATCATGTGCCCAGCTTGGTTTGTCATGAGCTTCGACTAGGTCTGCAGGAAGCGCTGGTCAATGCGGCCAAACATGGAAATCAGCTCAACCCTGCCAAGCAAGTGTCCGTGCAGTATGCTCGACGTGGAAACGACTACTGGTGGATTGTTAGCGACCAGGGTACGGGGTTTAAGTTACCCAACTCCTGCGGATTGCCCGCCTGCGATGAAGCGACGGCCTTTGCTGAAGAATGTGGCCGAGGGCTGTTTATCCTCTATCAAATATTTGACGATGTCCACTGGGAGCAGGACGGTCGGGCGCTACATCTGCGCAAGCGCATTGCTCGACCTAGGTGGCAGTGGCCCGCTACGATCGGGCGGCTGTGGCCGACCGGAATGGTGCTGAAGCAGGGGGCTTAGGGCAATTGCTACGTCGCGCTGCATGGTGGATGGGGCGCTGAGTGGGCAAATCGGATTGGACAAAAGGATCGGATAAAGCGGTGATGTTAGCGCTGCTGCGGGCATACTGACTCTGTCATATCAACGATACTTTTTGCATGCTCAAGTCCCCCTTGCTGGCTGGCGTTGAGGCCGCTGTAGAGGACGGGCGACTGCTTAGCGCGATCGCACAGCTACCTCGGGCGCTCGAAGCGAATCATACGCTTGCCTGGTACCGTTTGCCCAAATCGGTATTGCAGAAGGCCCAGCAGTTAGTTCACCTACTGGTTACGCTGCGCTCACCCGAGAGCGGCTGGCCAGCCCACTTTCCCTACAGTGTTGAACAGCTCACGCCCTACGTCAGTGAAGAGGCCTACGAGCTATTAGAGGCAGTGCGACAGCTGGCGCTCAGCCGACAGGGCACACTGAATATTGCGACGGCTGAGCACCTAAATTTAGTTGATTGGCAGCTGCGGCAGATGACGCTGACAGCGCTGCGGACCCAGCTGCTGTGGGAGGTGGCCAGTAGCGGTCACTGGGTCATGCAGCTCATGCGAGGACTGCGGGTCACCATCGCCGACCGTCCAGAGATTCTTTTTTTAGTCGTTCGGCTCCGTACTGAGTCAGATAGCGTAGCGCTCAACGCGCCTGGAGTGGCCCGTCCGTTGGATGACGAAACTCAGGTGCGAATCGACAGCGGAGAATTGTTTCATGGCACTATCTCAACCGCTCAGCTGCTGGAGCAAATTGCCACACAGCTGCAGACAAACCCGGTGCTGCGGAATTTTTTAGGCCGACAGGCCGTCAATCTGCTACAGCCAGGGCAGCCCTGGCATCAGACTTTTTTGCAAATAACCCTCCATTTGGTTGTCCAGGCAGCCGTGCCCGAGATCATAGATACGCCGCCAGCGGATAGCTCGTTTTTGCTGCCAGACACGCTCGATCAGTTTTTATTGGCAGCGGGGAACGCCGATGAGCTCAACGGGGACGAGGTTCCCCTCGATTTGTCTCAGGCTGAAGATTTGGAGATTTTGACAGCTGACGATCTGGCCCTGGCATTAACGGGGAGCCCGGCCTCGCTAACGCCGCCCCCGCAGCCTGCCCGCCAGAACGGCAGTCGCCAAAATGGAAATGGCCACCGTCCGGCGGCATTGCCCCCGGCTGACGAACCTGCAGGACTGGTTCCGGCCTGGATTACCGTTACGGACGATCGCTGGATTGGTAGCCTGTCTGAGATGATTGCTCGGCAGCTGCTGTTGGCGGGGTTGCCGCTGAATCGGCTAGTTGAGACGCTGGGGAAGTCAAAGGACCTGGAGAATTGGTTGCCTGTCGTGATTGAGACTGCCTGCAGCGCGGCGGGTCGGGTTTCTGCCGATTCAGGGTTGTTTCAGCAGAATTTTTTCCAGCAGGCCGTGTATTTAGAAGACTTGCTGCCCCAGTTGCTGTGGTACGTGCATCGGTCGGCGGCTGCGATCTCAACTTTGGTCGACGGGATTCCGGCCCAGTTTTTAGCGCCAGGTGGCGACTGGCAAACGGGCCAGCTGCGGCTGTTGACGACCCTGCAGCTGCGAACGCGACACCGCAAGATGATGGTGGACCTGGCCTCAGCAACGCCGCTGCCCTGTCCGGTACAGCGTCTCCACCGGGAAGGTGTCGTCCAGTCCCAGGCGCTGTCTTTGACCCATGCCCCGCACACGGTGGCCCAGCTGGAAACACGGCTTTATCGGCTGCTGCGTCAGGCCACGCCTGAGCTCGACTGGCTACTGCGCGGCACCACGTTAGAACTGCATCTGTTGGAGGCCAGCAACGAACCCGAGCGCCAGGCTGGGGCAATGCAGCTGGGGCTGGGGCTGCAGTTTGAGCCAGAATCGACCACGCTAGTGGGAGAGGTGGTGTAGCGGCGGACCTCACATTAGGCAGGATGCCAGGAAAAATTGCCAGGGAGCATGCCAGGAAAAATGCCAGACAAAATACCAGAAAAAGCCCCAGAAAAAGTTTACGCATATGCCTTTTGCCGGGCGGCGGACGCCTTGCCGCCGTTACCGGAGGGAATTGCCCAGCCGCTCCAGTGGGTGGAGGCCGCAGGCCTGGTTGCCATCACCGAACCGTCACTCGATTTAAACGCGCTGCAGCAGGACGAAGCCCGGCTGGTCAGCGCCGTGGTTCACCATGATTGGGTACTCTGCGAGCTGAGCCGGTCAGTGACGCTGCTGCCGCTGCGCTTTGGGACCCAGTTTGAGACAGTGGCGCAGGTGCGATCGCACCTGCAACAGCAGGCCGATGCCTACCAGGCCAAGCTCGCCGCGCTTCAAGATCGGGCTGAATATTGCCTCAAGTTCTCGCCGCAGCCGATTACCCTTGCCTCACCGGCTGCTGAGCTGCAAGGGCGGGCCTATTTTCTGGCCAAAAAGCAGCGGCTGGAGCAGCAGTCAGCGACCGAAGCCCAACAGCAGGCCCAACTTGCCCAACTGCAAGCTGAGATTGCCCGCTGCTATCCACGGGCACAGGTTGCCGCAGACCGCATTTATTTGCTGGTCCATCAAAATGAATTAGACCAGTTACAGCACCGATATCAGCAATGGCAGAGTCACTGTTCTGACTGGCTATTGCAGCTCAGCGAAGCGCTGCCGCCCTACCATTTTGTTGAGGTATAGCCCTACAGCAAGCGCCACAAACGTTTGTGCGCGATTGCGCGCCACGGGGCGCTTTGTGCTTGAGGGACAACGATACTCGGTGTCCTAAGCCAAATGGAAAAAGCGATATGTTCAGCCTGGGCCGCCGCTCCGTAATCGTATGCAAACTGGATTGATTGGCCTAGTTGGATTCCGCAACCTTACGGAACTTCGTGTTGCGAACGTTCTCCCTTCCGGATCAGCGATGCGATCCCCGCATACGTAAGTAGCTAGGGCGCTTTTTTAACCAGCACATCCCTGCTATCAAGACCATCTACGGCAAGACCATCTACGGCAAGACCATCTACGGGGCTACGCGATGCAAGTAATCAAAGGAATCCAGGCCTTCGAGGCCTGCTGGAACGCACTGAAGCAAACCTATCCCACTAGCAAGGCGGACAATACGCTGCTGGTGCAGTCGATGGGACGGTATGTCGACGCCTATGGCACCCAGGCCGAAATTCGTTCAAGCCTGCCACAGCCGCTACATGCCCTATTTGACCGCCTGATTGACGCCTATGTCAATGGCTATGTCCCGAACTCCCCGCAGACCGACGCTTTACCTCAATCCGTGACGATGCCTGAGGCCGCTAACGACGCTGTGCCTGCGCCCAAACGGGTCACTGCGACGACTCTGGCCATGTCTGAGCTGCGCCGTCAGCTGCCGGAACTCGCCATGGCGAGCGAGGCCGAAACCTTTGTGGTTGACGCATCGGCATAGCTAACGAATGGCTGTGTGTGGCAAATTTTGGAAACGCAAACCCTGATCAACGGGGTATCGTAGTGCCTATGGCCTATGAACCCCTGCACCACAAATATCGTCCACAGACGTTTGCGGAGCTGGTCGGGCAAGGTGCGATCGCAACTACCCTTACCAACGCCCTCAAGCAAAACCGGATTGCTCCCGCCTATCTGTTCTGCGGTCCTCGCGGCACGGGTAAGACGTCTAGTGCCCGCATTCTGGCCAAATCGCTCAACTGTCTCAACAGCCCTGGCCCCACCCCCGACCCCTGTGGCCACTGCCAGGTTTGCCAAGAGATTACCAGCGGTATTGCCTTGGATGTGGTCGAAATTGACGCCGCCAGTAATACGGGGGTAGACAACATTCGTGAACTGATTGAACGGGCGCAGTTTGCCCCGGTGCAGTGCCGCTACAAGCTGTACGTGCTGGACGAAGTTCACATGCTCAGCACCGCCGCCTTCAATGCGCTGCTGAAGACCCTTGAAGAACCACCCACCCAGGTTGTGTTTGTCCTGGCCACCACTGACCCCCAGCGCGTTTTACCCACCATCATTTCCCGCTGTCAGCGGTTCGACTTTCGCCGCATTCCCCTCCAGCCGATGGTGCAGCACCTGGGCGAAATCGCCCAGAAAGAAGCCATCTCCCTGACGCCCGACGCGCTGCAGATTGTGGCCCAGATTTCCCAGGGCGGTCTGCGGGATGCGGAAAGCCTGTTGGATCAGCTGGGCCTTTTAGAGGGTGAGATTACGGTCGAGGCGGTCTGGGAACTGGTTGGAGCCGTGCCGGAGCGAGACCTGCTGGCTCTGACCCAGACGATCTTTGCCGACGATGGCACCGCCCTGCTAGAGCAGGCCCGAGCGCTGCTGGATCGGGGCCGGGAACCGCTGATTGTGCTACAGGGGCTGGTTGCGTTTTACCGCGATTTGCTGATCGCCAAGACTGCCCGCGAGCGGCAGGACCTGGTGGCAATCACCCCCTCGACCTGGGCTGAGATGGTTGAGTTTGCCCAGGCCCTGCCGCTGCCGACCTTGCTGGCAGGGCAACAGCATCTGAAGGCTGCCGAGGTGCAGATTAAGAATACGACCCAGCCTCGGCTGTGGCTAGAGATTGCGCTGCTGGGTTTACTGCCGTCGGCGCTGGGCGCGATCTCAGCCGTCACAGCCCCCGCCACAGCCCCCGCCACAGCCCCCATCGTCAAACCGATTCCCTCGGTAAAGCCAGCTCGGCCCCAAACGCCGTCTACAACAACCCCGCCTGAAATAGCTGTCCCAGTACCCGCTCCTGATTCATCAGCCCAACCTGACTCATTAGCCCCAGACTCACCAGGTAAAGGCTCAGCCCATCAAGACAGCGCGCCCGCAGCGGCCCCAGCGCCCTCGGCAGCAGCGGCATCCCCTTTACCTGCGGTGCCCGAACAGCCTGCTGCATCGGACCCGATTGACAAGCCAACTGCTCCAACACCCCATCCCGCGGCCACTGGCAGCCTGTCCGACATCTGGAAAAAGATTCTTAGGGTCGTAGAGCCTCGGGCCACCCAAATGCTGATGACGCAGCAGGGCAAGCTGCTGGCCCTAGACGGCGTGACTGCCCGTGTCGGATTTCGATCGCAGCGGCTTTTTAAGCTCGCCCAGGAGCGGGTTGATAATCTGGAGCAGGCCTTTGAAAAGGTGTTTGAATACCGGATTAAAGTCGTTTTGGAGGTGCTGACAGAAGCTGAAACCCTACCGCCAACCAATAATCCCCCGCCTGCTGCGCCATTGCCCCCGCCGCCTGTTGATTCCCACGTGGAGACGGTGCCCCCGCTAGCAACTGCACCGTCACCTCCCCCTGTAGAGACTGTGAGCCCGCCAGCAAACCACCCCCTCAAGAATCCCCCGGCAGAATCGCCCCCGTCCGGCTGGCGAAATGAAAGCGAGTTAGACCGCAGCGTGAAACGGTTTGCAGAATTTTTCAACGGCCAAATTATTGACCTCAGCGAGGGTGAAGCTGCCGCTAAACCCAATGCATCTACCCCACCCCCCAATTCAGAACCCGGACCAGACGTGCCTTTCTAGAGGCATCTAAAAAACATACTTGCCCTGGGTAAAAGTGCTACCATCGCCTTGAAATTTTGTGAACGAAGGCTGGAATGTAGTTACCCGAGGGCGATATGACTGCTACTGATAGGTCGGAGAATATTCGTTCTGTGGTCCGCTCAAACGCACTGGCGTCCGAGCGAGAGGCCTTACAGCCCTGGGACCGTGAGGGCGAATTTGAAGTGACTGCCATCGTCATGGGGCAGAGCAAAGGCGAACTCACGGTCCGCGTTGCGGGTATGGACAAGCCCAGCTACTTGACCATTTGCGGATTTTTGCCGGGGCGGGTGAACGGTCAGCTGTGGCGGTTGGAGTGCGTTCGCGAGTCCGGCCGGATTGAGCTGATCGATGGCGAGCCTGTTCAAGGATAGGACTTCAGGGATCGGGTGAGGTTTTGGCGGGCGACTGACTCGTACCGTTGCCGCAGAGCCGATGTCTGATAGATAAACATCCGCTGCAGAAAAGACTGCAAAACGGCCCGCCGTTTTTTCTGATATACCGCCTCTGGAACCCAGGCATACTCTTGCCGAATTGCCTGGTCATAGCGTGCGAAGGTGCTGGGCGATTGACCCAGAATAGACAGATCGATATCGAGCATGAGCTGCACATCTGGATCGGCCGATACGCAATGCCCTGCTGTTGCCAAAATGAGTTGCTCGACGCGCTGCTGCATGGCCACCGTGGCTCCCTGTTGTTTGAGACAGGCCGTTGCCCAGTCTGCACTCTGGGCTTCGTTGTCGCCTGCCCGCGAATCGTAAACGGCATCGTGGAACCATAGGGCCAGCTCGATTGCTGCCGGGTTTTGGGCCAATGCTCGATGTCGATCCAGGTGGGCTAAGCAGTCCAGAATGTGATTGGCGGTATGGTAAAACCGCTGGGGCTGCCGATACGCGCCTTGAAGCTGGTCAAAGGTTAGCGGATTTGCTGTCAGCCCCAGCTGTTGAAACAGCGATTGCCAACGATCAAAGCTCAGCATTAGGTTTAAAGGATTGCGATCGCAACCATTATCCAAACCGATTTTCACTCAGGCCACGACATGTCTCTCTCTCTTCAACTCTGGCACGCTAATCAGGATTTGATCCAGGCCAGTTTAGAAAATCCTTTTGTCCAGGGGATTGGCGATGGCACCCTCCCAGAGGAGACATTCGCTTACTACGTCGGACAAGACGCCTTCTTCCTAGAATCTTTTGCTCGCGCCTATAGCATCGCTGCGGCCAAAGCACCTGGCTGGGAGAGCTTCAAAACCTTTCACGCGTTAGCCGATGGCGTTTTAGAGGAACTCAACCTGCACAAAGGCTATGCTAAAAGCTGGAATGTAGATATCACAACGGTTCAGCCGGGTACCGCCACCCGCCAGTACACCGACTTTCTACTGGCCACCGCCTGGAGCCAGTCTGTGGGTGTGACCGCTGCTGCCATGTCGCCCTGTATGCGGTTGTATGCCTACCTGGGACAGCAGCTCGCGCAAACCGGCATCCCCGAGCACGCCTACAAAGATTGGATTGCTACCTACAGTGGCGACGAATTCGAGCCGCTAGCCGCCCAGCTAGAGGCCCTGGTTGACGAACACGCCACTGATTCGAAAGCTGTTCAATCGGCCTATCGCTACGCGATGGTTTGCGAACGCGACTTCTTTCAGGCGGCTTGGGCGCAGTCAACCGCGAGCTAAACTTGAAGCAGCGCTTAGCCTCAGTTCAAACCATGACCGTTGCCACCGCTTCAGCCCCTTCCTAAACGGATCGGCTCGTTCCCTGCAGGGTGACTGGGCTCATTGCAAGCTGATTCAGCAAGGCTGTGAACAGTCAACAGGCATACGTTTAGCCTATTGGAAAGGAGAAATTGAAGTTCTAATGCCAGGTCGCTTACACGAAGTTTTCGCAGAAGTCATTGGTTGGATGCTAGCGTACTTCCTTGCGGCAAAGCAGGTTACCTTTACACCGGCTGGATCGGTCACACAGGAAAAAGAGAGAGAAGTCTCTGCACAAGCAGATCGCTCCTACTGTATTGGCAATGTGAATTGGCAATGTGAAACCTATTCCCGATTTGTCCGTCGAGGTGGTGTTCACAAGTGGCGGTGTCAGTAAACTGACTCGCTACCAAGCACTTGGCGTACCAGAAGTATGGTTTTGGCAGGACGGAACATTGCAGATTTACCGGTTGAGAACAGACGGCTACGAGCGGCTTCAGTGCAGTGAATTTTTAGAATTCGATGATTTGGGCCTTGAACTGCTAAAGCGTTGTATCCTACAGGCCGAAACGGATACAGGCAAGGCATACAGAATTTTTGCCAGAGCAGTCGGCGTCTTGTGAGTAGTCAATTTAATTCAATTGCCATATCCTTTTTTCCGTCTACAGCCCGTGCTTTCTGAAGCTATTCTCCAGGTACTGCTGAATGATGTCTTGATGCCGGAAAGAGAGCGACATCTTCAGCGCTTTCTTCAGCGGGAACCATCCCACGTCGGTAACTTCACCAGGACCGACTTTTGCCTCTAGCTTGGGTAGCTCAGCCCCCTCATTCAAAAACAACAGCAGCGGGTAGTGCATGGTTACATTTTGCCGCTGGCCTCGGGGGCTGCTATACACGTAGCTGGGCTGATCGAGCGAGCCAATCAGTCGATGCTCGTCGCGCAGAGCCAAAAGATCTAGCCCCATTTCCTCCCAGGCTTCGCGAACGACGGCCTCGCCCAGCGTCTCGCCATAGTCCAGATATCCGCCTGACAGCCCCCACTTACCCACCTCACTGGGTAGGTCGGGGCCCCGCAGATTGAGCGGCACGTAGGACTTGCCATCGGCAACGACAACCAAGACCGTCAGTACCGTGACGCTACGGCTGATCCAGACCTCTTCTTCCTCAATATGAAAACAGCGGTTGGGGACGTTGTTGAACTTCACTATCGGCTATTTCTGAGGGGGGCTCAGGTAAGTCTGAATCGCGGCTTCAGCCAGCTGCGCCATTGAGAGCCCTTGTTGTTTTGCGGTCTCTTTCAGCTGGGCGTAGATGTCATCCGACAGGCCCACCCGGTGCTTGCGGCGACCACTGGCGGCTTTGACTGGTACGTAGGTTGCTGCAAAGGACCGAAGCGCCTCGAAGCCGACTCGGGCACAAAAATCACCAAAGCTTTCGTCGCCGTTGCGATCGCGCTTGAAAAACGCAAACATCGGCTCCAGCGTCGTCTCCATGTCCTGAATCTTCATTTTTTGCATGAAGGGTTCAGCCAGTCGCGTCTGATTGGGAGAACCCCCCAGCCACAGCTGGTAAGCCTCCGGTGCGCTGCCTACAAAGCCGAGTTCAGCCATGTAGGGGCGAGCACAGCCGTTGGGACAGCCGGTCATGCGAATGACAAAATGCTCGTCTTTGAGGCCAACCTTGTTCAACAGTGCCTGAATGCGGTCGAGGATGCCGGGAATGGCTCGCTCAGACTCGGTTACGGCCAGCCCGCAGGTGGGCAGTGCCGGGCAAGCCATTGAGAAGCGCTCCAGCAGGTCAACCTGGCTTTCTGTCTGCACACCGTTGCGGGTCAGAATAGCCTGGATCTCTTCTTTGTCTTTGGGGTCAATTTCAGTGAGCAGCAGGCTCTGGTTACCCGTGAGCCGCATGGGCAGCTTATAGGTTTCTTGAATCTCTCGCAGGGCTCGCTTGAGGTGGAACGTGCCGTTGTCGTAGATGCGGCCATTCCGGATGTGGACGCCCAAAAACAGCTTGCCATCGCCCTGCTCGTGCCAGCCCAAGTAGTCGTAGAACTGCCACTCGGGTAAAGTCCTAAAGGGCTTCAGCGGCTCACCGTAGTACTCTTCGAGCTTGGCACGGAATTTTTCGACACCCCAATCGTTGATCAGGTACTTCATGCGGGCGTGACGACGCTGCACCCGGTCGCCATAGTCGCGCTGGGTGGCCACAATCGCCTTCAGCAGTTCGTAAACGTTTGCTTTTTCGACGTAGCAGATCTCGTCAGCGACGCGGGCAAAGGTTTCTTCTTTGTTGTGGGTGCGGCCCATACCGCCACCGGCCAGCACGTTGAAGCCTTGCAGCTCGTTGTTGTCGTTCATGACCACCACCAGGGTTACATCCTGGGTGTAGGCATCGACTGAGTTGTCGCCGGGGACGGTGACGGAGCATTTGAACTTACGCGGCATGTAGTGGGTGCCGTAAATGGGCTCAATGCTGTCGTCATGGAGCATGCCGTTGCGATTGCGCTGGCGGGCTTCGACCACGTCGGGGTGCTCTTCGGCGGTGACGGCCTTTTCGCCATCAACCCAGATTTCGTAATATGCCTGGGTTTGGGGCGTCAGCAGATCGGCCACATTATCGGCGTACTCCTGAGCATAGACGTACTCAGGCTTGTTCTTAAAGGGCGCAGGGGGCGACATGACGTTGCGGTTCAGGTCGCCGCAGGCCCCCAAGGTGGACCCCATGCTGCGGATGATGCCAGCCATCGTGGCTTTGAGGTCGCGCTTGAGGATGCCGTGGAGTTGGAAGGCTTGACGGGTAGTCGCTCGCATTGTGTGGTTGCCGTAGCGATCGCACAGGTCATCCAGCGTCAGATACAACTCGGCAGGGACGTAGCCACCCGGCGTCCGCGTGCGCAGCATCATCTGGTAGTCCTTTTCCTGGCCCTTGACGCGGTTATCTCGATTGTCCTGCTGGTAAGAGCCGTGGAATTTGAGGATCTGAATCGCATCTTCGGTAAAGTGCGTTGTGTCCTGCTTAATTTCTGTGGCAACGGGCTCGCGCAGGAACTGGCTACGCGCTTTGATGCCCTCTAGTTTGGAAACTTTTTTTTCCGCCTTGGTAGCGGTCGTCTCGGGGATAGATGTCTTAAGCGGAGCCTGGACCATAGTTCAAAAAATCAGTGTGTGGCACGAAAGGGCGACGTGCCCTAGAGTTCTAAATTGTAGAAGCCGCCCGTGGATTACCTCAGAAATCGTAAGGTTTTTTAGCTCCCAGATTTCCGGCAGCCTATTTCCCGGTATTCCGGTCGGGTTATGGGTGATTGCCTTCTTTAATACTATCACCGGTTTTTTGGTTAGGGTGTTAGGAGTTGTTTACAGGACGGGGTTCAACCCATGTCTCAGGCCACTCTCTACAGCGAAGACATGTTTGTATTGCTGGTTCCCGGCGACGAAGAAGTTTTTTTGACGCCTGACGAGCTGCTCACAAAGCTTAAAGACCTGCTGGCCGACCGGCAAGATCGCCTGCCCCGCGACCTCCAAAAGTTTGAGGTGATAGCAGATCAGGCGCGACACCTGCGAGACACCGCCTGCGAGTTTGAAGTAGAACAGGGGACTGCCTGGCAGTGGTATGGCGTCAGGTTGGAAAAATAGGCGCAGTTAGCTTCTGGCTTTACTGCGTTCGCCAAACTTTGACCGTCTGGTCTTTGCTACCGCTCACCAGCGTCTGGCGAGTGGTATTGAGGCTCAGGGCCAACACCCAGTCAGCGTGGTCTGTCAGAACCTGTAGAACTTCTCCGCTGCGAGCATGCCAAATTCGAATGGTGCGGTCGACGCTGCCGCTAGCAATGGTGTCGCCGTCAAACGCGACGGCGACCACCCGGTCGGTATGCCCGCTCAGGGTGCGAATCGGCTCACTCGTATCTAAATCCCACACTTTTAGGGTTTTGTCCCAGCTGGCACTGACCAACTGTTTGCCGTTGGGATGAATTGCGATCGCACGCACCGCATCATCATGTCCTGTCAGCGTCTGCTGCTGAGCCCCCGTTTCTAGGTCCCAAACCTTAATTTGGCCGTCGGCTCCACCACTGACAAGTTGCTGGCCATTAGGGCTGATCGCCACTTCCCATACCGGGCCACCGTGGGCTGGTATTCCAAAGCGGTGCTGTCCGGACGGTAAATCCCACACGTGGATGGTCCCGTTATAGTCGCTGCTGACAATCGTTTGTTCATCTTGGCTAATCGCGACAGACCAGACGCTAGTGGTATGTCCCTCGAAGGTCTGTAGCAGCCGCCCAGTGTCCATCTCCCAAAGCTTCACCAGTCGATCGCCACTACCGCTGACCAAATACTGCCCTGACGCACTGATCGCCAGTGCGCGCACCACGTCGGTGTGCCCCGAAAGCACCCGCATCGCTTCCCGCTGTCCGCGATGCCAAATTTGAATGGTCTGGTCATGACTGCCGCTGGCTAAGATCTGAGTATCGGGGGCCAAGGCAACCGCCCAGACCGAATGGGAATGATGTTCTAAGGTGCTGGTTAAGGAGAACTGGGGGCGCTGGGATGAGACCGATAATGCCGTAGACGCGGGCTGAAACGCGCGATCCCCTCCCCAAAGCGTGAGTCCAACGACGACTGCAGCCAACGCAGTGCTGATGGGCCGCCAGCGTACTCGGCTCGTTTTGGTGGCACTGGGAAGCTGTGCGGACGTTCTGGACGACCGCAGTGTGTCAGTCGTTTGAATAAAGCTAGCAAAACCGGCATTTGAAAACTGACCGACCTCCGGTCGCCGCTGCTGGCGATTGGGCTGCAGGTAGAGATACTGGCAGATTGCTTGACTAAAATCGGTGTCCTGACTGATCTTCCAATCTTGAATGCAAACGCCTGTCAGCTGGGCCGCGTCGAAGCTAGCTGAGCGGGCACGCATCCGCACCAGCGTGGCCCTCATCAAGTTGGACTGACTCAGATTTGCCGCCTGCAAGTTGGCATCGGTCAGGTCAGCAGCCTCTAGATTGGCCTGACTGAGGTAGGTCTGGGTCAAAGTCGCCCGATGCAGATTGGCCTGTGCTAGGTTAGCCCCGATCAGGCAGGCTTGGGATAGATTGGCTTGTTCTAGATTGGCCCCTTGCAGACAGGCTTCAAACAGATAGGCCCGTTGTAGGTTAGCGCGGCTGAGGTCTGGCACTAGATCCGGATGGTCTGTTCGCCAGCGGTTCCAATGCTCGATGCCCTGATTAAGTAGGGCGAGATGGTTTGGGTTTGCCATAGCGCGTCTTTGGGCAGGTGAACACTTGCCTAGCTATACAGGGGGGCGTAACTCTGATCAGAGTACGAAAAATTACGGAGATTGGATTTGACCTGCCCTCACCATCTGCGGCTTGCCATCGCGTCACTATCCAGCCAGGCGAATCAGGGCAGGCGAATCAGGGTAGGCGGAGTTTGAGTTAGCCGCCCGTTGTCCAAACTACATGTTCTATCTGGCGCTTTCTGGATGGGGCCATCAGCCTCGCGGATCCAAATCGGGTGTCTGTTCAAGGAGGCCAATCCGGTTGTCTCTGACCACGACCGTGATCAGTTCGAGCGCCCTCGGCGCGGGGCCTTCGATCACTGCGCCGAGAGCGTCAAAGCGGGAGCCGTGGCAAGGACAGGCGAATGATTGAGTCTCTGGGTTCCAGTTCACCGTGCAGCCCAGGTGTGTGCAGACGGCACTGATACCGTAGGGAGCAATTTCCGGACCCGATTCGATCACCAGATAGGCCTTGTCATCGAGCCCTTGTGCGCTTAGCCGATCGCCGCTTTCAGCTACGGCCAGTACCGCATCGACCTGATAGGGATTGCCCGCTTCATCTAGGGCTTCGGTTCCCGGTAGGTAGCCTTCACAGCGGGAGTTATAGCGATATTCCAAGCAAAAATTGTCTAGATCCAAGGCTGCGGCTGGTTGCGATGGTCCCCAGGACCGGCTTGGCCATCGCAACCAACCCAATGCCACTGTCGCCAGCCCACCGCCGACAAAATACTGCAAAAAACGGCGGCGATCGCCGGAGAAATCAGAGGAGATGTTAGACATGCGCGCGGCTGAGAAGGGACTTACCCTAAGGGTAGTGAACTCAGCCAAACATGTACGACACGATTAGGGCGATGCTGCCCAAATTAGGACTGGCGGGGGCTGCGATCGCACCTTTACTTATCGCGATGTCCGCCCAAGCTCAGGTGACCGAGGCAGAGATGGTTGAGATTAACCAGTTCTATCTCGACGCCTACGCCATTCAAGATGCAGCTTTAGCGGCCTACAGCAACCCGTCAGTAGACGGTGCTGCCGCGTTTGATCAGTGTGTACAGCAGGTGAACGGGCTAACGCTGCCAGACTACATGCTGACGGCGGCGCAGACCCACGGGTTCAACGGGTATGAGGCTGAGGGTTGGGTGAATGCATTTTGCGATCGCGTCCACCTCAATTACATCTTCTTCGCCACCGGCCCAAAGTTTGATTAAGTCGATACGGTGCCAGCCCAGACCCAGCACCTGTGTGATACTACCTATAAGTTTGAGGTGGAGCTGGATATAGCATGTCAGACGAAGGGGAAATTCTATTCGAAGTGAATACGCCGCTCGATTTCTACGTGAGGACAACGGTTCAGTATTTTTAATGCCGTGCTGCTTCACGTCCTGCCGAAGTCGTTTCGTCCGAATTAGATTCGGTCTTTAGGGCAGCGGACCCAAGAATGATTTGTCGATTCTCGCCAAGCTTTCCATCCCAGTGGTAAATCAGCAATTTTAGACAACTGAGGTTCGAGCCTGAGCATCTGAGCAAAGACCGACTACGCGTCCATCAGCCGTGTTGTTGGTCGAGCCGCACAAGAATTGCCAACTCCCATCATCAGCATCATGAGTGACCAGCAGAATAGGATACCCTTCCTCCAAAACTAATCTTGTTGTGATGCAGGCAGGATTGGGTGGATGGTCAAATGGCCAATCCGGCACATTGCTCATAGCTATCTGCTTCAGCCGCTTACCGCCTCTGCAGGCTGCGCTGCATCCGACACCAGCGCCAAATCCACCCGTTCCCCGCTGGGATGCTCAATCACTGCATGGATGCCAGGGCCAAAAAACTTCTCGATTTTGTCGTGGCGCTCGTGCCACTTTTCGATTTCCATGAATGGCGAGTCAAACTCCAGCACCAGCGCATAGCTGCCGTCGCGCATTTCTTCCCGCAGGGCGACCAGCTCAGGGCGGACGCGGTCGTTCGGGCTCATGCCTAGGCACTCTAGGGCCATGTCCAAATGCGCTTCTTGCCCGTAGCGGTAGCGCATCACGTCTTTGCGAACCTGATTTTGCGTTTGGGTGGCTTCCTTTTCCCGCAGAGCCAGCACCGCCTCGCTAGGCTCCTGGGAGTAGGGTACCGGCTCTAGCTCAGCGGCCCGTAGCGCCATCCCCCCCAGCAAAATGGGCACGCCATAGAAGAAGCCCACCAGATTGAGCGTAGCCCGCTCCTGAAAGTAGGCGACAAACCCAATGGCCGTCAGAACGGTGCCGACTACGAGCAGTACACCGCCGAGGGGAATCTTGCGGAACATGATAAAAAGTTGCAAAACTAAACACTCACTCTAGTCTAAGGCTGATTCCTCCCAATCGGTCGAAAATCCAGACATGGGCGAGGAGTTGGCCCACCGACCCCAAAGTTGCGTATTCTTAAGAAAGATAATAAGCGCTTGGAGAAGACCGTTATGGATATGGCGACGCTACGCCTCAGAATCGAGCAAATCCGTGCTAAAAGGGCGGTGCTGGTACAGCTACTCGATCAACCTAATCTGGGCACGCTGCGCATTGACGTCAATCAGGCGCTCGAAGAAATGGATGACCTGTTAGAAGAGTTTGATAAAGCATTCAAGCCTGAGTAGACGGCTGGAGTCTCCAGAAAATTATTCCTATTCAAATCAGCGCTCGATCGCATTTAGCATGGCAACGTATTCAGTTGAAATTAAGCATCAGGGCCAAATCCAGACCCTAGCCGTTGACGAAAGTGAGACGATTTTGGCCGCCGCTCAGGCGGCAGGGTTAGAACTTCCCTACTCCTGCAGTGCGGGTGTCTGTACGACCTGTGCGGCGCTGGTGACCAGCGGCTCGGTCAGCCAAGAAGATGGCATGGGCGTTAGCAAAGAGCTGCAGGAACAGGGGTATGCACTGCTGTGTGTGGCCTATCCGCGATCGGACATCAGGCTAGAAACTGAGAAAGAAGACGAAGTCTATCAGGCGCAGTTTGGTCAGCCGGGTTAGACAGGTAAGGTAGTGAGGACGCTGCGCTTGGTGAGGTGGCGCTTGTGATTCACTGTTTTCTGCCTTTTGTGACTGTTTCTTTAGCCATTGTGTAAGTGCTGTGCAGCTTGAATTTGTCGCGTTATCGGTTGAGATTCCCGGCGATCCTGTGAGTCTGAGAGATGCGATCGCAGTGGCCTTGACTGCGCAGGGTGAGCCGCTGCGATGGGCAATCGTGGCTGTTCAGGGTTCCGTGGTTCAGGTAGAAGCCGTTGTCATTCAGGGCGACCGATGAGCCAGATCTGCACCAGCCAAGCAAGTCATACGACGGTGCTGGTGGTGCCCACTGGGATTGGGGCGACGATTGGAGGCTATGCTGGGGACGCGCTGCCGGTGGCCCGTGCGATCGCAACCGTCACCGACACCCTGATTACCCATCCGAATGTCCTCAACGGTGCTCAGCTTTACTGGCCGATCCCCAATGCTTACTACGTCGAGGGCTACGGCCTGGACCAGTTTGCTGCCGGTCGGTGGGGCTTACAGCCGGTGCACCAAAATCGGGTCGGGCTCCTGCTAGATGCGGCCATTGAGGAAGACCTGCGCTGGCGGCATCTGCAGGCAGCGGATGCAGCGCGGGCAACCCTGGGACTGGATCTAACGGACTATGTCGTGACGGATGCCCCGTTGGGTGTGACGCTGCGAACGGCAGGGTCGGGGGCGACCTGGGGCACGATTGAGAACCCCGACAGTTTGCTCAGGGGGGTGGAGCGGTTGGTTGAGGACGGGGCCAGTGCGATCGCAATCATTGCCCGCTTTCCCGATGACGAAGACAGCGAGGTGCTCACCGCCTACCGCCACGGCCAGGGCGTCGATCCGCTCGCCGGGGCCGAAGCGGTAATCAGTCATTTAGTGGTTAAAACGTTTCAGATTCCCTGCGCCCACGCTCCGGCGCTGCAGCCCCTGCCGCTAGATCCGTCCGTCTCCCCCCGCGCGGCTGCCGAAGAACTGGGCTACACCTTCTTACCCTGTGTCTTAGCCGGCCTGAGTCGCGCCCCCCGATTTGTGGGCCCGACCCAGGGGCTGCACGCCCAGCAGGTCAATGCTGCGATCTTTCCGGCTAGTGCCTTTGGCGGCAGTGCGGCCCTGAGTCTTAGCCAAACGGGCACAACCCTGATCGCGGTCGCAGATAACCAGACCCAAACCCAGGTCAGTGCTGCCAGTTTGGGTGTTAAGGCTATTCACGTGAGCTCATACCTCGAAGCTATTGGGATATTGGCCTGCCAGCGAGCAGGTATTAGTGAGCGAGCCTTAGCGCCTAAAATTGACCGCTTGCGCCAGATATCGGTCTAATTGAACTCATCGGTTCAGTAGATCGATTCTTGAAGTTACGTGACCAAATCTCAGATTCACCCAAAGATCAAACCTATGCTGAGAGCAGTTGCCCAACAGCAACTCGCTCACGTTTAGGTATTGCCATGTCCTACGATCCTCGCCACATCCCCGACCACGAGTCGCTGCCGCTCAACACCCCCAATGCTGCCTGGCAGGTGCAGTCTGGGTCAGTGGCCCTATGCCGTATGGCACTGGGGCAGCCACAGTGCTTTTTTACCGTGAATCCGGGCGAGATTATCTTTGGCGTCGAAGCCGACGACACCGATCTGGTTGCCCTGGCTCTGGAGCCCACCGTCGTTGTCCCGGTTTAGTGATCCCGGTTTAGCCCACTACTCTCCGGCTTTTCCGTCAGTGGCCTCCCTGGCAGCCAAGTATCCCCAGGTATAGGCGGCGTCGTTCATCGACTCCATCACAGTGAACTCGGTCATGGCAGGGTTGAGGTAAGTATCGAAATAGCCTTCAGCCGTGGGCCAGTCGAAGGGGTTAGGTGTTGTGACTTCTGCAAACAGATCGAGTATCCAGTAGTCGTCGTAGGTCTCCATATCTAGCGGGCCGTAAACGGTGATGCCGGGCGGTGGCGTCAGCCCGCGCACCCGCTGATCGATCACCAGCGGATGTTGAATACTGCGCTGCCCCAGGCCCGTCGTATACACCAGATTCTCAGGATTCGCCCCAACGGCGTACTGAGTCGCCATCAGTGCCTGACTCAGGTAGTCTTCATTGCCAGTGAGAGCATGCGCTCGCAGTATTGCCTGTGATTTTGGGCTCCCCAGGCCGCTCCCCCAGCCGACCGGAACGTAGGGATGGTGCTTGGTCCAGCCAAAGCCCGTAATCGCCGTCAGTTCGCCGGCGCTGTCAGCCTCCCGCAGCAGGGCCTCACGGGCATACTGCTGCACCGTTTCATCGACAGCAGGCTGTTGAAGCTGGGCATAGAGAAATCCAGCATCTCGCTGTAGCTGTTCTTCATAGATGTAAGGTTCAGCGTTGGGAACGGTGAAGACGGTGGTCTCTAGGAAGATATCGTGCCAGCCCTCGTCGCCCGTCAGCCGTAGCAGTTCTAACGCTGCCAGATTACGCTCGTCGCGGACCTGAAATGGAATCTCATCTAGCTCAGCATATGCCGCCTCGGCATAGGTCATGGCCTGCAGTGCACTTTTACGATAGGTCGCTGCCCGGTCAGGCGCAATGTCTGCCAGCGCGTAGGCAGCTCTGGCCGCGACCCCCGCATAGATGTAGCTCGACCACAGATCCGGCGCGTACATCATCACTGTCAGTGACTCCTGCCAGCTGGCTTCGCCCCAGCGAGGGTGCTCGGCTGACTCCACCCCGCCGGGAATGCCGCCATCGGCCGTTTGTAAGCGGGCAAAGAAGTCCAGGCTCCAGAGCGCTTCGTCAATGACGTCGGGGATGGCGTTGACTGATTCAGGAATATTCAAATCTAGATCGGCAAAGTAGGCAGGAAACAGATTGGCCAGTTCGAGGAGCGATCGCGACACCTGCAAATGCTGGATATGTCGGTCCCAATCCCCCGCGTCAAAATACCCACCCCACACGTTTGAGACCACCGTTTCAGTACGCTGCATCACCAGGGTTTCAAAGTCTTCTGCGTCTCCAATACCCTTGGTCGTGTCCATCACCGTTGCCTGAGACTGATAGACCTTCACCCCATCGTCCGGGTGAAAGGCGCGGGGCCGCTCGTAGTCGGTGTAGGGCGATTCCAGCGCGATGCCGCTGCGCTGGTGGTAAAAGCCCCGTGCCGCGACGTAAAACGCCGATTGCCAGGTTTCTGCCGCAATCTCAAACTCGAACGAACAGCCAATGCCGTCAACGCACAGCCGGTAGCGTCCGGGCTGGTCAAACTCGCTGAAGTCGAGTCGATGCACTTCCGTCAGCGTGTGATCGCGCCCACGGGGGTCGTCTTCGTGAGACATTGGCCGGGCTAAAAAGCTCTGTCCGCCGTACACGATTTCGTCTGTTGCCGCGTCCACCACCCAAAATACCTGCCCGTCTGGGTAAAAGAGGCCCCCCCCGTTGCCTGCCCAGGTTGATAGATAGCCTACTTTCACGGGGTCGTCGGGCCGAAAGCCCACCTGAGACACATGAATGGCTTCGCTATGGGCTAGATCAGGCCGGTGCAAATAGGCCAGCGATTTGAAATCGCTGTTGGGTAGCTCAATGGTGTACGTCTCGCCCGCTGCCATGGCCTCTGGTAGGTCCAGGTAAATTGTGTGACGCAGCGGCCATTCGTACTCCCAGCGGGCGGTACGCGCCATGTCCGTGGGCTTACTCTTACGAAAAACGGCATCGGGTACGAGCGCAGCTGTGGCGTCGTCACCAGCGACAATCCGATAGCTGTCAACGCTGTCGGCCCAGGCCAGGTCTAGGGGCTGGCCGATAAATTTATCGAACGTATACAGGACATCTTGGGCCGGACCCACCAGTGCCCCGATATCTTCGCCCTGGCGCATGACCCAAAGGCTACCGCTGTCTGTTTCAATGCGGTCGCTAGGGCTGATGGCAAAGGGAATTTGTCGACCGTACTGCGTTTGCCCTGCTTCAATCTCGATGGCCAGCACGTCTTCTCGGACAGCGTAAACCTGGGTGATTTCAGGGCTATCAGCAATGAACATGAATTCTAAGGAGGCAGGAACAGAGAATTGGCCGAGCGAATTGACGGCGACGACGTTGAGGGTGATCTCACCGGCCTCTAACGGTTCACCCCAGACCGTGCTGAGCCAATCAGCGTCTAAAACAAACGACCCGTCTGGCGCTAGAGACTGAGTAATATTGACGCTCTCATCCAGGGACTGAGTTCCGGTATGGGCGAGCAGCGTAACAATTTCATGGCCAGATTCATGGTCAGATTGAACAGTGCCGACCACGGTTGGGTTCGAAGTAATGCCGTCTGCGGGGCTGTAGCCGGTATCTTGCTGTAGCCAAAGCCCGATCACCGGAACCAGCGAATCGGTTAATGGGCCTGGGTTGTCCACAGCTTGGGAAACCGTTGCCTCATTTATTGACCGGTCATCGAGCAAAAGTTGTTGGCCGACCGGGAGCGGTGCTAGCGAGTCTGGTGCTAACGAGTCTGGTGTCAGCGAGACGGGCGGCGACTCAGCCCCTGCTAGCGTGGGTAGAAGCTGTTCTAACGCGATGGCCCTGGGGGCGATCAGCTCGGGCTCGGGCTCCAGGCCGTTAGGCGTGCTGAAAACGGCAGGGATCTCTCCTGCCAGCATAGAAGTGTCCACAAATGGTTGTCCCTGTCGAAAACAGGGAAAAGGTCGTCAGGTCGAGTAGATGCCCTGAAACCCAGCGTGTTATCCAGTTTGCAAAGTGTCTAAAAAGCTCAGTGCTTTCAGTGCTTGCAATGCTTTACCATGCGCCCTTCGATGGCCGTTCTCGCAGCCGTTTGGCGGGCGCTGTCCCCCACTTTTCGGTAGTGGGTCGCGTTTATACTAGCGGCGCAGGCCTTGGCGACAGCCTACCGTGGCGAAAAGTTTACACTTCTGCAGACTGGCTCGAGGTGGTAGCATAGCTTACAAAGCTAGGGGTGCCTGACAGTGGTCGGGCTGAGATTACACCCTCAGAACCTGAGTCTGGGTAATGCCAGCGGAGGGAAGCGGCTATTTTTGCGGTTAGGGATTATCCTGTCGCTAGGTCCAAGGTCGTTAGGTCCGAGATAGTTCGCCCGGAGACCGGTGTGCACTTACGATGCCGTTAGGTGTCGGGGGATGCTGTTGGCCACTCGCTAGCTGTTGTCTATAGGAGAGAACGGTTATGTCGGTGGTTGCGATCGCACTACTCATCACCCTGGTTACCACAGCCGCCTTCACGCTGGTCGGCCTCGCGTCTGCCGGCCGGCGCGTCAATCTAGAAAGCTACTTAGTTCATCGCAACCAGGTCGGCGGCTGGCAAGCCCTGGCAACGGTCGTGGCCTCGTCCCTGGGCGCGTGGATTCTGTTTAGCCCGCCGGAAGCGGGTGCTGTGTTTGGGGGGCTGTCTGCTATCTTGGGTTACTGCATCGGGTCAGCGGGTGCGGTTGCCCTGTTTTGCTTCGTCGGTCCCCGGCTGCGACACCTGATGCCCACGGGCCATTCGCTAAACGAGTATGTCAAGCACCGCTATGGCGGCGTCATGTACTGGCTGGTGGAGGCGGTAATGCTGCTGTACATGTTCGTGTATCTAACAGCGGAGCTGACGGCCATTGCCAAAGCCCTGCAGCTGGTGGCGAATGTCCCACTGGGGGTGACGGCGCTCGTGGTGATCACCGCTGTCTTTATCTACACTACCTACGGCGGTCTGCGGGCCAGCATCCTGACCGACAGTTTGCAGTTTGTCGTGATTGTGCCGCTGCTGCTGATTTGTTTTGGGCTGACGGTGGCGGCGCTGGGCGGTTTTTCGGGTGCGTTCGCACCGATTCGGGCCGCCACACCCGAACTGTTGTCTTTGAACAACGTCGGCGGTCTGCGATTTGGTGCCACGCTCATTATTGCGATCGTGGCAGCGGAAATCTTTAACCAGGGCAACTGGCAGCGAGTGTATGCCTGCCGGAACAGTCAGGTGGTCCGCCGATCGTTTCTGGGGTCGGCCCTGCTGATTTTGCCGCTGCTGCTGATCTCGGGTCTATTGGGTTTGATGGCAGTGCAGTTTGGCTTGGCCAGCGACACGGCCTTTTTTGAGCTGTTGGGCGAGCTGAGCGTGCCGGGGTGGGCGCTGATGGCGGTCGTGGTGCTGGCGCTGGCGCTGGTGATGAGCAGTTTAGATACGCTACTGAACGGCATTGCCAGCCTGTTTGCGCTAGATTTGATGGCGGTGCTGCCCGGCCATAGCGCCGAGAACACACTACGGGGGGCTCGGATTTTGACGGTGTTGGTGGGGCTGCCTGCGATTGCGATCGCATCTCAGGGCTACAGTGTCCTCTACCTATTCTTCATCGCCGATCTAATCTGCGCTGCTGTTCTTTTCCCTGTTCTGTTCGGGCTCTACAGTCGCCACATCACCCGCAACAATGCCTTTTGGAGTTCGCTTGTCGGCATTGCTGCTGGACTGCTGTTCTTCCCTCAGCCTGACTTTAGCCCACTGTTCCCAGTGCCCGGTGCTGCCGACCTCCTCCACAGTTTTGCTGCAGCGCTGGTCGTTTCGACCCTGGTGAGCTGGATATGGAGCCTGATTTCTCGTCAGTCTGAAGTCGGCGTTTTTAGTTTTAACACGTTGCAACATCGCGAAGATGAACTATTATCCGCTGAAGCCAAAGCGTTTGTTAAACAGGATTAACCGCATTCAGCCACGCTGTCAGATCTGACAT
>JBCBWI010000041.1:0-51733 GCA_039817185.1 Cyanobacteria bacterium J06648_16
GCTATCCCTCGGGCTTTTCGGATGGTCATTTTCCTTGACCTCCTAGCTCTATGCTTCTATTTTACCCAAACAAACTTGGTTGGAACTAGGAGCAGTCTAACGAGAACGATTGCAATCGAGCGTATAAGGCCTTTTGTTCGCTCGACCAGTCTGTCTCTTCTGACCTATTTGCTTCTGCGAGCATACCCTTACAGTTGCTTCTCTGCTTGCTCCCGTTATAGCAAAAGCGCCCAAGCAGTGCTTGGGCGCTTTTGATTTGGTGGCGGGGGCCGGATTTGAACCAACGACCTTCGGGTTATGAGCCCGACGAGCTACCAGACTGCTCTACCCCGCGTTGTTTTTTGGCTGCGCGTTGCAGCGCTTACTTAATATAGCGAAAGGTATGCCAAACGACAACGCTTTTCTAGAGAATCTGCTTAAGAAAATCTATGGCCCTACACCGATTGCCTATACCAGGGCCAGGTCACCGACCACATCCAGGCGTTTGTAGTCGCTGAGAACCATGTAGGTGTCGGCCAGGGTATCTGCGATCACAGGTGAAATCCACCCTAACCGCATCAGGACATGGAGCGCAGCGGCGTACTTGGCTCGCCTAGAGCCATCCACTACCTTGATCGCCAGGCCCATGCCCTGACCGACCCGGCCTACGCACTGAATGCCCTCAGCCCCAGCCTTGCTGACCAACTCCCCCTCAGCCAGCTGCATTAGCTGACTGTCGAAACCCTCAGGACCGGAGATCATCATGGGGTGGTGGGTCATCGCCCGTACGATGCGCTCCATGTCTAAACTGTCACCTGAGGCCAATTTGGCAAACAGCGTTGCCATCTGCTGTAGCTGCATGCAGTAGGTGGGCGCACCGCAATCGTCGTGGGCGCAGATAAACTCATCGGGGGGCATGCCCAGCAGCTCGGCAATTTTGCCAAACACAAGCTTTTGCACCGGGTGGTTGCGCTGCAGATAGGTGTTAAGTTCCCAGCCACGCTGCTGACACACTGCCAGCAGGCCCGCGTGCTTGCCCGAGCAGTTGTGTTCCAGCGCGCTGGTTTTACCCGGCGGAATGGGACATTTGAGCGCGCTGGGGTCGATGTCAGCCCGCCACAAAATATTGAAAACCTGACGTACCTGCTCGATGCTGCCCTGGTGAGAGCTGCAGATAATGGCCAGGTCTTTGTCGGTTAGGTTAAAGCTTTCTAACGTGCCGGTAGCCGTCACTGCCAGCGCCTGAAAGGGCTTAAGCGCAGAGCGAATAAAACAGGCCGTATCGGCTTTGCCCGCAGTCGAGAGTACCCGGCCTCTGCTATCGGTAACGACCACATGTACTTTGTGAACGGATTCAACAATGCCCTCACGGAGCAGCTGAACTTCGATTTCAGCAGAGGAATTTCGATTTGACATTGCCATGAAAGGGACTTTGTCACACTCCAGTAGGGGCCTCGGCCCAGGGAATACTTCACCCCAAAAGCCGTAACCTAGAACAATTGCCAGCCCACAGCACTCAGGAGGGTTAGCCCAGCCATGATACCAAAGGTTTTTTGCAGACGTTTGATAATAGGACCGACCTGATAGTCCACAATCAGGGAATCACGCTTGGCAACGTCTTCTGGCTTGACCCATACCTGCCCGTCGTACCAGCCCGACTCTTCGTAGGGCACCTCAGGCTGGCGTAGCCTGTCTCCGACATGCCGCCAGCCTACGTAGAGCTGAATCAAGGCAAGCAGGGGCAATACTAGACAGCCAACTGACCCACTAACCAGGAAGTAGGGCAATTGTCGAGCAGGCGAAAAACTAACCGCTGCCACAGGCGCTGCCAGAAACCAGCTCAGCAGCCAAAGCACCACAATGGGTGTCAGGTAGCCCCGCAGCGTCTTGGTCCCCCAGCTATAGAACCAGGAATTACGCATGTCTTCATATTCGCGGATGGGCACCTGCTCAGCAGGGACCGGGCAGCGAGCGGCATGGGTCTTCATAGACGGTTTTTCTGAGCGCTCCATTGGGGCACTGGCTCGACGCCACAACTGTACTTCGCTTTTAATTGTAGGGTTGGCCTGCCAGAGCCGCTAGCGACTAACCCATCGGCGTTGGTTCAAACGGCACTTCCTGGGCGTGACCCCAGAACGCTTCAAGGTCGTAAAACTCGCGTTCACGGGGCATGAAAATATGAACAATGACTTCGCCGTAGTCGTATAGGACCCACTGACCGTCACCCATGCCCTCGGTGCGGATAGGCTGACGCTGGTAGGTATCTTTTACGCCCATTTCGATTGAGCGGGCAATCGCTCGAACCTGCACCTTCGAAAATCCGCTGGCAATTACGAAATAGTCGGCCAGGTACGAGATGCCGCTGACGTCTAAAATTCGAATGTTCTCGGCCTTGCGGTCGTCAGCAGCCTGGGCGATGGTGATCGCTAATTCACGGGCGGCGGTGTCAACCACCGATGTTGCCGCAGTCGTCTCCTCCGTGGCCTCAATGGGCGCTAGCACCGTTTGAGCCGTGTCTGGAACGTTGACTTTAGTGAGTTCAGCCAAAGAATCTATGCCTCCAAAAGAAATCAACTAACGGATGAGTCCTGCTGCGGCCAGCGAAGCGGTAACTTCGGCAGCTGTCCCTAGGATTAGCCCGATTCGGGTGTCTAGGGTCCTGGTTACAGTGGGGCTAGCGAAACCCAGCAGCAGTGGACGGTTTGGTTAGTTTTAAGGTTTGCCAATGCTTTCATCTTAATTCATGTTTTTCGTCTGTCCAGTTGGGGGATCCACCCTAGGCGCTAGAGTAGCGACTGCAGCCGTTTCTGCTTGTTTTGAGTTTTCTAAAGTCGGCTTAGGCTGGGCTGAGTCGGCAGGGAACGCGGCGAGATTAGGGCATAATCCTGGAGTGACTTGATGGAGGTCTGAACTGATGTCGCCAGGACTGGCTTTGCTTGTAGGGGTACTCATCGGTGCAGCCGTCGTTTACTTTTTGATGCAGGCGCGACTGCAGGAACGACTGGCGGTGTCAGAGGAAAGTCGCGATCGCACTGACCGGCTCGAAAGCGATCTAGAACAGCGGCTAGCCGAACAGCGGGCCGAGCTAGAAGCCGAATACGAACAGCGGATCACCGCCAAAATTGAGCAGTATCAGGACGAACACGCTCAGCAACTGGCCGATTTAGAGTCTGAATACGAGGCTCGGCTAGCGGTTTTGGGCGGGGGCACCGTTGACGAGCCTGGGGATGCGTCTGGCCAGCCCGTCGCTGACTGGGCGGAGAAGGGTCCATCCGGTCCCGATGACGCCCCACCTGGCGATGCGGTTGTCCGCCCCACCACCGACTTTGCTGAAGATAGCGTGCCGGCAGGGGTTATGAGCGCTCCACCCCCCGTGGGGGCCGCTGCTACGGCTATGGGCGTAGCAGCCGGGGCTACTATCCTGCCGGACCCTTGGGACGAGCTACCGGCAGCCCCCCTGGAACCTACACCGCCGCCTGAGTTAGGTATTTCAGCCGTCTCTAGCGTGCCCCCGGTTAACGAGGCTAACGCTGGGCCGACGCTGACGCCCTCGTTGACCGATGCGGCGGCGAATCTGGCTGCGCCGCTGCCAGCCTTGCGTCAGTCAGCGGCGCAGGCGCTGGGGACAGCCGTAGCAACCAACCCCAGGGAACTCACACTAGCTCTGCCGATGCTAGGCAAACTCAGCAAAGACCCTGAAGTTGGCGTTCGCCTCGCCGCTGTACAGGCGCTGCAACAGATCGGCTCAGCCAAGGCGGTTCCGCTACTTAAGCAGTCGCTACGTGACCCGGATAGTGATGTGGTGGCGGCTGCCAGTGCGGCGCTGGATCGGTTTAAGGGCCACCGCAGGCCCAAAACTGCAAAAGCAAAGAAAAAACGACCCAAAAATCGTTAGCATAGGGCGTCAGGTATCATGCTTGTCTGCCGAACACTGTTCGAATAGCGGCAAACTCACACGATTTTTAGAGGAACCAATATGACCAAGGCCATCATGGAAACGGACAAGGGTACGATTAACATTGACCTGTTCGACCAGGACGCGCCCAACACGGTCGCGAACTTCGTCAAGCTATCGAAGGATGGCTTTTACGACGGGCTCAACTTTCACCGCGTTATTCCCAACTTTATGATCCAGGGCGGCTGCCCTAAGGGCACCGGCACCGGCGGTCCTGGTTACACTATCAAGTGCGAAATCAACGATAACAAGCACGAGGCCGGTAGCCTCTCCATGGCTCACGCAGGCAAGGATACCGGCGGTAGTCAGTTCTTTATCTGCCATTCGCCCCAGGCTCACCTGGATGGGGTCCACACCGTCTTTGGCAAAACTGAGGACATGAGCGTGGTGAATTCGATCAAAGCAGGCGACAAAATCAAGTCGGTCAAAATCGAAGACTAGAGCCATCAGGCCGCTGCCAGTTCCAACTCAGGTTCGACCACGCTGAGGTTAGGGTAGAAGTTAGCCAGGATGGCGCGGCCTTTCTTAGGGGTGCCCTTCTAAGGGGAGCGTTCTAGATAGTGAATGTCAGCATGAGAGGGCTTTTCAGTAGACCTCTGTAACAGAGTCAGCGTTCCTGTCCGATTCCGCCCTTAGAGGCGCTAGGATCGAGGCGTCGGTAGCGTATCTCTTTCGATGACGATGACCTCATCCCGCTCAGCGGCGGCTAGCCCTTCACGGGCGCTGTATAAATCATCCATTGGCAAGAAGCTAATTACCGGCGTTACCGGACTGATGTTAGCAGCCTTTGTGCTGGTTCATATGGTGGGTAACCTGACCCTCTTTTTTGGTGCGGCTGCTTACAACCAGTTTGGACATGTTGTAGAGACGTTGGGACCGCTGACCTGGATAGTTGAGCTGGTACTGTTGGGGGCCGTGATTTTCCATGCGGTGCTGGGGTTTCAGATTTTTATTGGTAAGGTCAAAGCCAGGCGCCAGGGGTACGCCGAGTACCAGTCAGCCGGGGCACCTAGCTACCAGTCTCTTAGCTCACGCAGCATGATTTGGACCGGGCTGGTGCTGGCAGGCTTTTTGGTCTGGCACCTGACCACCTTTAAGTTTGGTCCGCGTTACCACGTACCCGGCACAGAAGTGCGAGACCTGGCGCGGCTGGTATTTGAAAAATTTCAGCAGCCTGCCTATGCAGGGGGATACGTGGCAGTGATGGTGCTGTTGGGATTTCACCTGCGACATGGGCTTTGGAGTGCGCTGCAGTCGTTGGGTGTGTTAGGCAGCGGTGTCCGCTCGGTTGTTTATGCCGTAGGAACGGTGCTAGCGATACTGATTGCATTAGGCTTTCTCGGTTTACCGGTGGCAATCTACAGCGGCTGGCTAGGGGGATAGATATGGCGTTAGATGCACGGGTTCCCGAAGGGCCACTAAAAGACAAGTGGGACAGCTTTAAGGACCACTGCCAACTGGTAAACCCCAACAACAAACGTAAGCATCCAATTATTGTGGTGGGTACAGGGCTGGCCGGGGCAGCAGCAGCGGCTACCCTGGCTGAACTGGGCTATCCGGTCAAGAGCTTTTGCATTCAAGATTCTCCCCGGCGAGCGCACAGTATTGCGGCCCAGGGGGGCATCAATGCAACTAAAAACTACCCCAACGATGGCGATACGGTGTGGCGGCTGTTTTACGACACGATCAAGGGGGGCGACTACCGTTCTCGCGAGGCCAATGTCTATCGGCTCGCTCAGGTCAGCAGCAACATTATTGATCAGTGTGTGGCCCAGGGTGTGCCCTTTGCCCGAGAGTATGGGGGGCTGTTGGCAAATCGATCTTTTGGCGGTGCCCAGGTGTCGCGCACCTTCTACGCTCAGGGGCAGACGGGGCAGCAGCTTTTGCTGGGGGCCTACAGTGCCCTGATGCGGCAGGTGGCTGCCGGGCAAGTCGAGCTATTGACCCGACGGGAAATGCTGGATCTGGTGGTTGTAGACGGTCACGCTCGGGGGATTGTGGTTCGCAATCTGCTCACGGGCGAGCTGGAGCGGCACAGCGGCGATGCGGTACTGCTGTGTACGGGGGGCTACGGCAACGTGTTTTACCTCTCGACCAACGGGCGCAACTCTAACGTGACGGCGGCCTGGCGCTGCCACAAGCGGGGAGCCTACTTTGCCAACCCCTGCTATACCCAGATTCACCCCACCTGCATTCCGGTCTCGGGCGAGTACCAGTCGAAGCTGACTCTGATGAGCGAGAGCCTACGCAACGATGGGCGGGTGTGGGTGCCGAAGCGAACGGATGACGACCGACCACCAAACGAGATTCCGGAAGACGAGAGAGACTACTACCTGGAACAGCGCTACCCTAGCTTCGGCAATCTAGTGCCGAGAGATGTAGCTTCGCGAAATGCCAAGCACATGACCGACGAGGGGCGGGGGGTTGGCACGACGGGGCTGGCAGTCTATTTAGATTTTAGAGATGCGATCGCAACTCAAGGCCAACCCACCATCGCCCAGCGCTACGGCAACCTGTTCGACATGTACCAGCGCATCACAGGCGAAGACCCCTACCGGTCGCCCATGCGCATCTATCCAGCGGTTCACTACACCATGGGCGGGCTGTGGGTTGACTATCACCTGATGAGTACGGTGTCGGGCCTGTTTGTACTGGGCGAGGCAAATTTCTCAGACCACGGCGCAAACCGATTGGGGGCCAGTGCCCTGATGCAGGGACTGGCGGACGGGTACTTTGTGATTCCCTACACGCTGGGGGATTATCTGGCGCGTAACCCGCTGCCCCCGGTAGATACCAACGACGATGCCTTTGCTGAGGCCGAGGCGACAGCACGGGCGCGGACGTTGAAGCTGCTGAGCATTCAGGGAGAGAAAACCGTTATGCAGTTCCATCGGGAGTTGGGGCAGCTCGTTTGGGACTCCGTGGGGATGAGTCGCGATCGCAACGGCCTCACAACCGCAATTGACAAGATCCAATCCCTCCGCAGCGAATTCTGGCAGAACCTGCGCGTCCCCGGTGAAGCCAATACCTTGAACAAAAACCTAGAGTTTGCCGGTCGCCTAGCAGACTTTCTAGAGCTGGGTGAACTCATGGCCCGCGATGCCCTCGCCCGCGAAGAATCCTGCGGCGCACACTTTCGCGAAGAGTACCAGACTGCTGAGGGTGAGGCTAAGCGAAACGATGAAGACTTCGCCCATGCCGCCGCCTGGGAGTATCAGGGCGACGAAACCGTTCCCAAACGTCATGAGGAACCGCTTGCGTTTGAAAATGTGGAGCTGACCCAGCGAAGCTACAAGTAGCCGCAAACCAGGAAAAGAACTCGGTGACTACGACAACCAACGTAGCTGATTTCGAATCTCCTCAACGCTAACCTGATCTAAGAACATCAACAGGCGTTGCAATGTCTCTCCAAAAGGCCGCTGTTTTGAAACCACAATCCCAGGGTGGTCTCGACCTGCTGACAAGAACGAAACATGAAGCTCGATAAAGTCAACGGCGTTGAAGGTGAAAACTACCCGATCTTCTTGTATGGGATACTCTAACTGTTCCCTATCGGATAGTCCAATGTTTTGGCATGTTCTTACATCGAGAGCATCGAAGCCCTGTCGTCGCAGTGCCTGTCCCAAGCTTCCATGAGTATCTTCGTCTAGATAAAGACGAATAAAGATGCGCTCTCCGTTGTTCACGCTTCTGAGTTTTGAATAAGCGTACCGTCCTCATCCATGACTAAATTGAATTGTTTTAGAAAGCTCTCGGGCTTATCCGCTTCTATGTCTGCATCAATCTCAGCCTGATAATCGTAGTAATAGCTCAACGCGTCGTAGAACTGTGCCATGCCAATACCAGGGTATCCAGCCAAAATTTCAGCTGGCTGATATCCCATGTGATGGTAGTTTATCAAAGCCTTAACCGGGACTCTGGTGCCTTTGATGGTGGGACGCCCCCCCACACGCCCGGTGTCTGAGCGATATGGGGATGCCTGATCGCGGAGAGCGTTGATTCAATCGAAGCGATTAGCAAAAGACGCTTTTCAACAGATAGTTCCAACGCTTGCTCGGTGAGTGACTGCAAAGGCATAGACTGGCCGGGCTGATAATATTTCGTTCTTCTATTCTATAGCGGTTTCGTTCGCATAGAGAGAACTATCGCTGAGCCTAGCAGCCTTTCTCGCTATCTTTGACGTGCTTATCTAACCACGACACCATCTCCCAAAGCACATGCCCGACTGCCTCACGAGAACGGTAGCCGTGCCCTTCTGCCGGTAGGGACACATAGCGAACGGTACCCCCCAGCCCGCGCAACGCCTCATAAAGCCGTTCTGACTGAATCGGATAGGTGCCCGGATTGTTGTCGTCTGCGCCGTGAATCAGCAAAATAGGTTCATTAATCTGATCGGCAGCAAAGAAGGGGGAGAGACGGCTGTAGGTTTCAGTCGCCTCCCAAAACGTGCGCTGCTCGCCCTGGAAGCCGAAGGGGGTAAGCGAGCGATTATACGCGCCGCTGCGAGCGATACCCGCCTGAAAGAGATCGCTGTGGGCCAACAGATTTGCGGTGGTAAATGCCCCATAGGAATGGCCACCGATGGCCAGGCGACAGTCAGCAACGCCGCGATTTTGTAGATAGTTGACCGCCGCTTGCGCGCTGGTAACCAGCTGCTCTAGATAGGTATCGTTGGGCTCTGCGTCGCCCTCACCCACAATGGGCATTGTCGGCCCCGCCAGGATGGCATAGCCCTGGGTCAGCAAAAATAGAACAGAATCTCGCCCCGGTCGAGTAAAGGTGTTTTCTGAGCGGGTAACCTGGCTAGCCACGTTCGCGTCTTTGTATTCCTGTGGGTACACCCATAGAACCGTAGGCAGGGGGCTATCTTGCTCGACATTGTAGCCTGGGGGCAAATACAGCGTGGCCGTGAGCGTCACCCCATCACCGCGGTCGTAGCGCACAATCTCTTTATGCACATCCGCGTACCAGGGCAGCGGATCGGAGAACTGGGTCAGTGCCGTTGATGCATCTTCAGGTAGCTGCAGGCGGTAGTAGTTGGGCGGCGTAGTCTGCGACTGTTGCCGAATGATCACTGCTGTCGCTTGATCATCAAGCAGGCGTCGCACCTGAGCAAACGGTCCGCCCGATGACTGCCAGAGACGAGTTGTCTCACCTGTCGAAAGATTGAGCTGATCTAAAAACGGAAACACGCCCTCGGGAGAGGCACCATTCCCCGTCATGTAGATGCTCTCGCCATCGGAGGCAAGCATCAGCACCGAACGACCGTACTCGTTACGCACTTCGACCGGGTCACCCGGATCGGCATAGGCATCTTGAAAGTCTCGCTGGCTTAGTAGAACCGGAGCCTGGGTAGGATCGTCGGGATGAATTCGCCAGGTCTTGAGCTGGCGGCTGTCGTACCAGGCTTCGTAGACTATCGCCAGGTCGTCTTTCCCCCAAGTAATGCCGCGAAAGCGCAGGTTCGTACGCCAGAGCAATTCTGACGACTGGTCAAAGGGTGCAGCTAGGGTGTAAACCGCATCGCGAAACTCAGCAGACTCACGCGAATCGCCACCGTCTAGCGCTTCGACCCACTTCAGCGTAGCCGGTTGGTCGCTGCGCCAGCTCAAACTCCGCTTGCCTGGTCGCACCGAGTCAAAGGCGACTGGAATCTCTTCTGCCAGGGGCTGCTCAGCGGCGACGTAAACAACTTCACCCGCGAGATTGACCACTTCGTATCGGGTGGCAAAGCGAGATAGGGGCACCTGGTACGAGAACGGCTTTTGAAAGGTGCCGCGCAATATATATTGCCCGTCGGGAGAGGTCGCCAAGCTCCGGACCAGATCCGCATTCCCCAACGGTGTTAGGCTACCATCGAGCCCAACCCGCGCTAGCTGACTATTCATGTAATGCTCAAACAGCGCCTCGTCGTGGGGGCTTTGCAGCAGGTTGGTATAGGTGCGGGCCGGGGCAAGGCGGCCTGAGCTGGCCTCGATGATCGGTCCGGTTGGGACAGTCTCGGCTTCGGGGGGAGGTCCCGCTTCGATCCGGATTTTGCAGATTAGCCCCTCATTCCCCGGTAACCACTGACAGGGGGCACCGTAGGTCACGTTGAGAATGGGCTCGGTGAGCGACCGAGCTTTGCCTGTTTCTGCGTCCAGCACCCAAAGCTCGATGCCATCGGCCTGCGTCAGGGTAAAGGCTAGATAGCGGCTGTCACGAGACCAGCGCAGGTTACGGATGCGGGCTTCAGGTGGGAGCACTACCGGTGTATCGGTATTGGCCATAAGGGGGCGAATGGTGATGCCTTCGTAGGCCGATTCGCGAGCTGGCCCCCAGGTGTTGGGGTTGATTTCGATACCTGCGATCGCAACCACTGGTTCCGCCAACTGGGCAATGGGGGGCAGTGCGGGTCGCTCTAGGGTCACTAGCCACCGGTTGTCGGGGGAAATTAGCACCGTCGGCAGCCGCTCGGCATCCAGCATCGACAAAATAGGTTCAGGCGGATTTTGCCAGGGTTCTTGAGCAGCGGCGGGCATAGACACGTAGGGAGTAAGGGTTAGCAGGCAGGATAGCAGGGCGGCACGACGACGCATGGGCAGCTAGTTTAGCGAGAATTTGGGTAGGGTGCTGTAAAAGAGGCGGCACTGTTCAACATGGTAGTCTGTGGCTCCGGCCAGCCGGGTTTTTAATAATTTCTATGGACCTTTGAGTCCCCCCACTACACTGCGCAGATTATTGGCCACTAAAATAAAAACGGCAAAATAAACTCACAAGCTGAGTGATTCCCTCAAGATCGGTATGGCAGGGCATAGTAAATGGGCCAACATCAAGCGGCAGAAGGCCGTTGTAGATGCCAAGAAGGGCAAGATTTTCGCCAAGCTCTCGCGTGAGATTATTGTCTCTGCCAGGGAGGGTGGGGCAGACCCGGCAGGTAATTTTCAGCTGCGGACAGCGATTGATAAGGCCAAGGCAGCCGGGGTACCCAACGATAATATTGATCGTGCGATCGCAAAGGGCGCGGGCACCTGGGATGGTGATGGGAGCGCGTACGAAGCGATCCGGTACGAGGGCTATGGGCCAGGAGGTGTGGCAGTGCTAATCGAGGCACTGACCGACAACCGCAACCGTACCGCTGCCGACCTGCGCTCGGCCTTTAGCAAAAACGGCGGCAACCTGGGCGAGACGGGCTGCGTCAGCTGGATGTTTGACCAAAAAGGAGTCGTGGTCCTGGCTGGTCAGCTCGATGAGGAGACCCTACTGGACGCGGCGCTAGAGGGGGGCGCAGACACCTACGAATTCATTGAGGTTGACGAAGATACGCCCGGTGCAGAGCTTTACTGTGAGCCGTCTGAGCTGGAAGCGCTCAGCGATGCCATGAAGGCCCAAAACTTTGACGTGCGCGACGTAGAGCTTCGCTGGATGCCGAGCAACACGATTGACGTCAGCGATGCTGACCAGGCCAAGTCGCTGCTCAAAATGATGGACGCGCTCGAAGATCTGGACGACGTGCAGGCGGTGAATGCCAACTTTGATATGGCCGATGAGGTCATGGCCGAGGTTATGTAGCGCTGCTTAGAGCTCCCGTGGGGCGGCCATCTTGACCGCCTTGTAGCGACAACCCTTAGGATTTGACCTCGGCTAGCAGCCCCTGCAGCGTTTCAGTCTGCATCCGTGCGCCGAGGCTCGTGACCAGGGTGGCAGCCGCTTTGGAGCCCAGTTTGCCTGCCGTAGCCCAGTCCATGCCGTGGGTCAGGCCGTACAAGACGGCACCGGCGTACATATCGCCCGCGCCCACCGTGTCAATCGCCTTAACCGGGAAGGGCTCAATCTCAATTAGCTGCTCGCCGTCGAAAATCACCGATCCCTGGGGACCGCGCGTGATCGCAAAGGCCTTGGCAAAGGTTTTGGCGTGGTTAACGGCCTGGCTAAAGTCATCCGTCTCAGCCATCAGCAGCGCTTCGCTTTCGTTGGCAAACAGCAGGTCAACGCCGTCACCGATCATCTCTAGCAGGCCCGGTTTGAAGAACTTCACCATGTTGAAGTCCGAGAGCGAGAGCGCCACCTTTCGCCCAGCAGATTTGGCAACGTCTCGGGCTTTAATGGCGGCCCGTTTGCTGCCCTCGCCGCTGACCAAAAACCCCTCTAGATAGGCGTACTGGGCGGCTTGAATGGCGTCGGCCACAACGTCCGCATCGGTCAGCTGAGACGAGATGCCCAAAAAGGTGCCCATAGTGCGGTCGGCATCAGGGGTCACAAGAACCAGACATTTGCCGGTGATGCCGGTCTCTGGTATTTGCCCTGTCAGGTTGGTTTCGACGCCACAGCGGATCAGATCGCCGCTGTAAAACTGGCCATACTCGTCGTCTGCCACCTTACAGGAGTAGAAGGCTTTGCCCCCCAGTTGGCTGACTGCGATGATTGTGTTAGCGGCTGATCCCCCACCGCTGAGCTTAGTGTTCCGCCCGTTTAGATGTGCGATCGCACTGGCCTGCGTTTCTTCGTCTAGCAGGGTCATTACCCCCTTATCCATGCCCAGCGACTGTAGCGCTTCTACCGAGACCTCGCACTCAATATCGACCAGCGCATTGCCCAGACCGTACACGTCGTATTGGGTCATTGTTTATCCAGGTTTATCCAGAAAGTACCGAAAGCCGACTCCTATTCTCCAGGGCAATGCAGCAAATGGCAATTGCTCCAGCGCAGTTCAACGCAGATGTCCTGATGCAGTGAAACCGAACGCTAGCGAGCCGTTTTCCCTCCAACACATTAACCCCGCACCGGATAAGGACGGGGTTAATGATGACAGAAGCCCTAATGTTTTCGGGTTCGGACGAGCCAGGGCCGCCGGGGAAAGACGCTAGCGATGCCAGAATCCTCGCTTTTGTGCGCCTGGCATGGGCAGACCCAGAGTGACATGAAAGTCTTTCTGAACCTTGTAAGTGAGGCGTCGAGACACCTGCTTCACAATCTGGTTGAGTAGCTTGTCACCAGAGGTTTTGACAAAGCCGAAGGGCAGCGCCTGGATAAACCGGGGCATCTGTACAGAGGTCAGTAGCTTGAGTTCCCATTCGACGTTGGTCAATGGCTGACCTTGCTCGTTATTGGCGAGTTCGTTTAGCGTCATCGCCGCCTGAAAGTCGACATCGTAACCTTCAGGCTTGTAGTTGGGGACGGGCACGGTCTCAATGCGGTACACGCCGGCATCTTGAGGCAGCAGATGCAGGCCAATTTTGGGTTCGAGGGAAAAGTTGAGACTGCTGAATCGGCCCAAACTGAGCGCATAGCCGTTGTCACCAATCGACTCAACAGCTATGGGCTTAGCACAGCGAGCAAACCACTCCTGATGGGCATCTAGATAGTCGGCAACCGTCTTGGCGTCGGCAGACATCTTCATTTCGCCAATGTAGTTGCCTTCAAACAGCATTGTGCTGGACTGCCACTCGACCGCACCAGCAACGATTTCGTGTTCTTGAATCAGGCTGTCGCCCGACTGGATGAACCCCGTACTGGAGGCCGTAGGGTATTGCGCAGAGGAAATTTGCATAAACAGTGCAGCAAAAAAGACTTGCTATGTCAGTAAAAATGGGAGTACAGGAGCAGGAAAAGCACAGGTCAGTGGCGCAGATGGCTACTGGGTAAGGCTTCGAGGATTACGATAGCTCAGCAATATTAAGTATGGCTGATGCGAACGTGAATCAAAATATACTCTCCACTCAGATTACTTACTTAAAAAAGGGTCGCCTATCGTTGATACACGGATATACACTCCCATTGTAGTAAATATCGAACGAATTTAGTTCAACGAGTGATTTAGACATTCTAAAGTCTGAGCAGATGCGTTCCTGTTTCTAAAGGTTTACCAGAGCCAGAACCCCCAATAGTGCAGCGATTGCTACCGAATATGGGCTGGCTCTGGGGCCACCGTTATTCAATCTCCGTACCGAATCCGTATACGGAGGGGTTGCGGAGGGTTCGCTGGCTGACCGTTGAGATCGCAACGCCTTCGGATAACTGATTTTTAACCGTGGGGTCTCGATTTTCGTGAGCTGAAGCGGTAGGGTCAAAGCAAGCTACTACAAGAGGCGAAGTTCGTTAGATATGAAAGCATTGGTCGCAGGTGCAACGGGGCAAACGGGCAGACGCATCGTTGCGCAGCTAGTCGAGCGGGGTGTCGCGGTCCGGGCACTGGTCCGCAACGGGGCTGAGGCGCAAAAAATACTGCCGGAAGGGGTGGAGCTGATTGAGGGGGACGTGCTCAAACCCAAAACGCTACAGGTGGCGATGACGCAGTGCAGCGTCCTGCTCTGTGCGACGGGGGCATCGCCTAGCCTGGACCCGACCGGCCCCTACCAGGTTGATTTTGAGGGCACTAAGCACCTCGTCGATGCCGCGAAGACCGCCGGGATACAGCACTTTGTCTTCGTGTCGTCCCTGTGCGTGTCGAAGTTCTTTCACCCGCTCAACCTGTTTTGGCTGGTGCTGTACTGGAAGCAGCAGGCCGAGCAGTACCTGAAGCGCAGTGGTGTACCCTATACCATCGTTCGCCCCGGCGGGCTGAGCAACGACAAGGCCCAGTATCCGGTGGTGATGGCCCCCGCCGATACCCTATTCGAGGGCAGTATTCTCAGAGATCAGGTGGCTCAGGTCTGTGTAGAGGCGCTGTTTGAACCCGCTGCCAAAAATAAAATTGTGGAAGTCGTCTCGCGGGAGACGGCGGAATCCCAGCCGATGGCCACGCTGTTTGAGAGCGTCCGGTAAGAGCAGGCGACTGCCTCTGGCCTAGAAAAACCAGCCGTAGCTGTGCAACCCTTTGCCCAACAGGTTGACCCCGAGGTAGCAAATCCACACGACCACAAAGCCAGATGCGGCCAGAAGGGCGGGTCTGCGGCCCTGCCAGCCTTTGGTGATGCGGGCATGCAGGTAGGCGGCAAAGACCAGCCAGGTAATCAGCGCCCAGGTTTCTTTCGGGTCCCAGCTCCAGTACGATCCCCAGGCTTCGTTGGCCCAGACAGCCCCGGCGATGATGCCGATGGTCAACAGGGGAAAGCCGAGGCCAATAATCCGATAGCTAATGTTGTCCAGCGTATCGGCCAGGGTGAGGCGCTGTAGAGACAGGGCGGGCTTGACCGGGGCGGCTTTTTCAAGCACCGCCGTACCGCCCCCAGCTGAGACGGCCACTGGCTTAGCCACCTCAGCCCGCTTGAGTTCGTAGCGGCGGTTGCGGAAGCTGCCAGTGCCCACCGAACTGCCTTTGAGTTCGACTGGCTGGCCTCGGGTGACGATCAGGAATGCGATCGCAACCACCGACCCCACCATCAGCGCCGAATAGCTCAGCAGCATCACACTCACGTGCATCATTAGCCAGTTCGACTTGAGCGCCGGGACTAGCGGCTCAGAGACCTGCATCTCGCCCGGCAGCGTCAGGGCGGCAAAGGCCGCGATCCCCATCGAGACCGGCGCAGTGAACGCCCCCACCCAGCGACTGCCGCTCATCCGCTCGGCAATGAAGTGAATAGCGGTAATGCCCCAGGCGATAAAGAAAAGCGACTCATACAGGTTGCTCAGCGGAAAGTAGCCGCCCTCAATCCACCGGGCGCTGAGTAGGGTGGCGATGCTCAAGTTCGCAATCGCCATGCCCGCCGGGCCGATCAGCCCCAGCCAGGGCAGCTTAGGAAAGGCCAGCGCACTCCAGTACACCAGCATCGTGACGAACAGGACGGCAAAGGCGACGTTGTCGAGGAATCCTTCGAGGGCGATTAGATCCATGTCGTGGGGTAGTTTCGTAGTGCGTGATACCAGTTCTTTCTATTCTAATGCTGAAGCGGTGAGGAGGGTGAGGGCGCCGTGCTCGGTGGGGGCGCTGCGCTTGGTGGGGGCGCTGCGCTCGGTGGGGGCGCTGCGCTGGGCATCCTCACCCCCCTCACCCCAAATTGGAAAAGACTTGATACGTTTTCTGTCTGGGGGGATAAATCGTCATTAAACTGCAGGCGGTACAGTTATTTTTATTTCTGCACAGTTTTTTACCTGCCCACCTGCTAAGTACTGGAGACAATGACCTTATGGATGCGACGACGCTGTGGCAACGCTATCAGGACTGGCTTTACTACCACGAAGGGTTGGGGCTCTACCTGGACATCAGTCGCGTGACCTTTGACGAGGCCTTTGTCGAGCAGATGACGCCTCGATTTGAAAAGGCCTTTAAGGATATTGAGGCGTTGGAAGGGGGTGCGATCGCAAACCCAGACGAAGGCCGCATGGTTGGCCACTACTGGCTGCGCGACCCGGACTTGGCTCCCAACGACGAGCTTAAACACGAAATTACCAGTACTCTGGCCGATATCGGAAGCTTCACCCAGCAGATCCACAGCGGCAAAATTGCGCCCCCCGGTCAGGAACGCTTCACCGACGTACTCTCGATTGGCATCGGCGGTTCGGCGCTCGGGCCCGAGTTTGTCGCCCAGGCACTGGCTCCGGTGGTCCCGCCGCTTAACATTCACTTCATTGACAATACCGACCCCGAGGGCATCGACAAGACCCTGGCTAAGCTGGGCGAGCGGCTCAAAACGACTCTGGTCCTGGTGATTTCTAAGTCCGGCGGTACCCCTGAAACCCGTAACGGCATGATCGAAGTGCGCGCAGCCTTTGAGCGCCAGGGGCTAGACTTTGCCAAAAACGCCGTTGCCACAACCGGGCGGGGTAGCAAGCTGGACAAAATCGCCAAGGGCGACGGCTGGCTGGCGACCTTCCCGATGCAGGACTGGGTGGGTGGTCGCACCTCCGAACTCTCCTCCGTGGGCCTGCTGCCTGCCGCGCTGCAGGGTATTGATATCCACGCCATTTTGACCGGCGCTAAGGAGATGGACGCAGAAACTCGCAAGCCGGACCTACGCCAAAATCCAGGGGCACTCATGGCCCTAGCCTGGTATCACACTGGTCACGGTCATGGCGACAAAGACATGGTGATTTTGCCCTACAAAGACAGCCTGCTGTTGTTTAGCCGCTATCTACAGCAGCTGATCATGGAGTCGTTGGGTAAAGAGCAGGACCTCGACGGCAACCGCGTCTGTCAGGGGATTGCCGTGTACGGTAACAAAGGTTCCACTGACCAACACGCCTATGTGCAGCAGCTGCGCGAGGGTGTCAACAACTTTTTTGTCACCCTGATTGAAGTCCTTAAAGACCGCGAAGGTGACTCGGTCGAAGTCGAGCCTGGCGCGACCGCTGGAGACTACCTCTCAGGCTTTTTGCAGGGCACCCGGCAGGCTCTGTTTGAAAACAACCGCCAGTCGATCACCATTACCATTCCAGAGGTGACGCCGCGTACGGTCGGTATGCTGATTGCGCTCTACGAGCGAGCCGTGAGTATTTACGCCTCACTGGTTAACATCAACGCCTATCATCAACCCGGTGTCGAAGCCGGCAAAAAAGCGGCTGCCAGTGTGCTCTCTCTACAGGACAAAATTGTCACCACGCTTGAGCAGGCCAACCAGCCGTTGACCATTGAAGAGATTGCCGACAAAATTGGCGAGCCAGATAAGGTCGAAACTGTCTATAAAATTGCCCGACATCTAGACGCCAACGATCGCTGCGTTCGCTTGGAGGGCGACCTGGGAGCGCCTACTAAGCTGAAAGCCTCAGCAATCTTGTGTACCTTCCGCTCTGACTAGGTTCCGAAATCAAGGTCCTTCGTTGGGTATCTTCTAGAAGGGCCTTTTTAAGTGGACGACGATGATCCGATTTCGACACTTACTACTGATTGCAGGCCTCTCGCTTGCGATCGCACCATTCGGTTTGGCGGCTCCCCCGATTTCTCTCGAAAATCCTGCGTTGCCCCTGCCAGCCGCTTCAATTACGGCAGCCTTTGAGCAGTTAGATCTGGGTATAGAACACGAAGACGCCGGTCGCTATAGTGCCGCACTGCGAGCCTATGAACGAGCAGCAATCGGCTTTCGGCGGGCTGACGCTCCGGAGGGTGAAACCTATGCCATCGGTAATATTGGCAACGTCTATCGCTGGCTAGGCAACTATCAGGCGGCCTACGATTATCGACAGCGGGCACTCGAACGCTTCTCTGCTCAGAGTGAATCAGAGGATGAAGCCACTGCTTGGGCGAAGATTTTTCTGGCCGATGTCTATTTGTCTCTACATGACTATCCTCAGGCCGTCGACTATTACCAGTCATCGTTTGACACGCTGGAACAGGTCGATCAGGCCCCTACCTACTTACGGCGGACAGGACAATCGCATGCGGCCTTAGGCATCGGGCTGAGTTATGCGCTTCAGGACCAGCCACTGCGAGCGGCTGAGCATTACTGGCAAGCCCTGACGTATCTAGAGCTTGCCTACGAGTTGGAGTCGGAGGCGCTTCAGGATGAGGCTGTAGACGCCGAGGTGGATATTTACTATCTTTCCGAAATCCTCACGGCGCTTGGGGCCACTTATATCGAACAAGGTGATATTCAGCGGGGGATTGCTCTGCACCAGCGAGCCTTGGCCCATGCGCGAGCGTTCGGCTACACCGAGCGAGAGGCCCAGATCTTAACGAACTTAGGGGTCGCCCAAGCAACGCTGTCAAACGCTGCGGCAGCGGTCGAATACTACCAGCAGGCCCTTACCCTATACGAACAAATGGGTAGTCGAGAAGGGTGGCGGCAAACGTTGGTGCATCTAACGCAGGCATACATTGAGCTGGGGCAGCACGAACGTGCGATCGCAACCCTCACCCAGGCCAATACCCTGGCAGAAGAGATCCAGCAGATGACGGTTAATCTCCCTCCAGACTTGCGAGCGGCCTATGCCGAATCTTTAACTGAACAGGCCCGTCTGGGGGCTGAGTTAGGCCTATCGCCGAGCTATGCGGAATCTGAGCGGACACGCTTGTAATAGAGAATAAACAACCGCTGTTCTCTGACCGTCACGGACCTGCCATGATTTCCCTACGATTGGCCCTGGCTGGCTGCATCACTGCCATACCCCTCTGCACCGCTGCTCAAGCGCAAACCACCGAAACCGCCTCAGCGGGCAACGTTTCTGCCACGCTGTCAGTCGATGGCCCTGGACAGGGTATTTGTGGCGGTACGGCCACGCTTGAAATTCTCCGTGGCGAGCAAACCTACCGCAGCATCGTGGGTGAGGGACTAGAAGCAGAAACTTACTGCGTGGTTAGCGATCTGCAGGTGCAGGATCTGGACGGTAATGGCGAACCCGAAATCACATTGAATACCTATTCGGGCGGCGCTCACTGCTGCTTTTTCTCCTTAATCTATGCCTACGACGCGGCTCAAAACCGCTACAGCCCGCTGCACCACTTTTGGGGCAACGGTGGTCACGCTATACGCGATCTAGACCAAGATGGGCTGCCGGAGTTCGTGTCGGACGACGATCGGTTCGCCTATGCGTTTACCTCCTACGTGGGGTCACGCTACCCACTGCAGATTCGCCAGTATCGCGAGGGGACGCTGCAGAACGTAACCGATCAGTTTCCCGAACAGGTATACGACCATGCCTATTGGTTGTGGACCGACTATCAAAACCTCGTGGCAAACCGACCTGTGGGCGCTGCCAACGATTGGTCTGAAGTTGAGCAGGCCGTGCTGGCTGCCTACCTAGCGGATAAATACCTGCTGGGGCAGGGCGAAGACGGCTGGCATCGAGTGATTGCTGCCTACCAGTGGCCCGACCGAGAAGACTTTTTCAGAAAACTCAGTAATTTCTTAGGCGAAGCGGGCTACTTAGACGGTCAATTTGAATGAGCCTGATGACCTGCCATTGCGTCCTAAGCCGTGCTTCGATTGCTACAACAGTTGCAGCGGGTCAGCTTTAGCCATAGACCCGTACCGGTCCGCTCCCGTAACCAGCACTTTGCTCAGTTCCTCGGTCGACGGACGAACGCACTCCTGTGCAACAGCGTGCTCCGAATTTTAGGGCCTTCGGGTGTCAGGGTGTGCTGGGCCCAGTACTGAATCACGGGTAAGCTTCCGCCCTCTAGTTTGAGCCCCTCTTGTTTGGCCCCCTCTAGTTTGAGCCCTAGCCTGGGCACTTTGAGAAAGACCAAGGTATCAAAAGATACTTCAAGTCTTGTTGATATTTGCTCAGGTACCCATGAAAACTGCACGACTTGCTCTGACAGCGCTGACCGTACTGGCCGGACTCTCGCTACCGGCAGTGGCTAATTCGGGCTGCTATCTCCGCTATCCCGGCCAAAATCAAGATCTGGGTGAGCTGTGCAGCGGCGAGGCTGCTGGGGCAGATGGAACGCTACGCCTGCGCGCAACGGTGCCCGTGGTTCAAAACGTCACGATGGCCGGTGACTTTGCCCAGGGGCGGATGCTGATGGGTGAGGTACATAACCCCCATGCTCGGACCAGCGACGGCGTGACGATTTTCTACTCGGTGCAAACCAGTGAAGAACTCAAAACCGGCACACTGGTGGTATCTTCCCTCGACGCCTACGCGACCGAAATGATTGAGATTGATTTGTTCGACCTGCGGGGTATGGTCGAGAGTTACGAATTCGAGATTTTGTAACCCTGGTTTCCTTTACCCTCAAGGCCGCCGTTCTAAGCCATGTCCAGCTTGGGAATATGGGCTTTTCCTAGGGCAGACCCCGGATCTGGACATGGCCAAGATTTACTCCTCGTACTCGGTCTGAATTTCGACGTCTAGGGTGTCTTCGTTTACGGTGACGTAGAGAATGTTGGGCCGACAGCATACCTGGCAGTCTTCGACGTAGCGCTGGCTGAAACCTGCACTGAGATCGACGAAGGTAGTACTGCTTTCGCCGCAGTAGGCGCAGGTATAATCGGCGGTCGTTTGCATGGTTTTGGGGCGGGTCTGGGTATCCCTGGGTGAGCGAGCCTTCTAGAACGTACCGGGAAATCGGCGCGAATCTGGTATCACTATAGGAGAAGGCTGCAGCAATCTCACCCTGGAGGTGCCCCCATGTCTGTAGAAGCCCTAAACCACGCGATGAACTACGTGATCGGAGCCTGGATGCTCGGTAGCGGTCTCTACCTGAGTATCGGCTTTGCCTGGTCACTGTCCAGACGCATTCAAGCAGACTGGGCAGCGGAGTCTCAAGCCTGTAAAACCAAACAGACAGAGGGCGTTGATGACAGGCGACTGGCTGAAGTGTCGGCGGTATCAAAGCAGTATGCCAAGGCCACGAAGGCCGAATCCGTAGCCGTATCCGTTGGCGAGGGCTAAGCAAGGGCCGCCGATAGGGCCGCCCTTGGGCTGGGCGATAGGTTTAGGTAATCACTGTCGGCTGGTCGAAGCCGGTACGGGTTTTGATTTCTGCGATCTCATCTGCAATTTTAATTAGCGGGGCCAGCGCTTCCTGGGTGTCCTGATCGTGCTTGGCCGGATCGGGCTCATAGCTTTCGACGTAGACCCGCAGCGTTGCGCCCTGGGTGCCTGTGCCCGATAGCCGAAAGACAACTCGCGAGCCGTCGGTAAAGCCGATGCGAATGCCCTGCTTTTCGGCCACGCTACCATCGACCGGGTCGGTGTAGCTAAAGTCGTCGGCGTATTCGACCGTGTAGTCGCCTAGCGGTTTGCCCGGTAGCGAGGGGAGTTGAGATCGCAAGTTCCCCATCAGCCCATTGGCCTTTTCCTTCTCGACGCCTTCATAATCGTGACGCGAATAGTAGTTGCGCCCGTAGATCTGCCAGTGTTCTTTGACGATATCTTCGACCGACTGCTGGCGCACGGCCAGGACATTTAGCCAGAACAGCACGGCCCACAAGCCATCTTTTTCGCGCACGTGGTTTGATCCGGTGCCGAAGCTCTCCTCCCCGCACAGCGTGGCCTTGTCTGCGTCCAGCAAATTACCGAAGAACTTCCAGCCCGTCGGCGTCTCGTAGCAGTCAATTCCTAGCTTCTTGGCCACGCGATCGGCGGCCTGGCTGGTCGGCATCGACCGGGCTACCCCAGCCAGACCCTCTTTGTACCCCGGCACCAGTGTCGCGTTAGCCGCTAGCACCGCCAGACTGTCGCTGGGCGTGACAAAAAAGTTGTTGCCCAAAATCATGTTGCGGTCCCCATCCCCATCGGAGGCGGCACCAAAGCTAGGCGCGTTTTCAGCAAACATGACCTCCACTAGGTCGTGGGCGTAGACCAGATTGGGATCGGGATGCCCCCCACCGAAGTCCTCTAACGGTTCACCGTTTTGTACGGTACCCGCTGCCGCGCCGAGCTGTCCCTCAAAGATTGCCTTGGCGTAGGGTCCCGTCACTGCGTGCAGTGAGTCCATACACATCCTAAAATCGCCCGCCAGCAGCTGTCGAATCTGGTCAAAGTCAAACAGCGCGGCCATCAGCTCAGCATAATCACTGACAGAATCAATCACTTCGATGGTCGTGCCGCCCAATTGCACGGTCCCGAGGCTGTCGAGATCCACATCGGCGGCGTCGAGAATTTGGTAGGTGTCAATCACCTTACTGCGCTCAAAAATGGCACTGGTGACTTTTTCTGGCGCAGGGCCGCCATTCCCCGTGTTGTACTTAATGCCAAAGTCGCCATCGGGTCCCCCCGGATTATGGCTAGCCGAGAGAATAATGCCGCCAAAGGCACCATACTTGCGAATGATGCAAGAAACGGCAGGCGTCGAGAAAATGCCGCCCTGCCCTACCAGCACCTTGCCAAAGCCATTGGCGGCAGCCATTTTTAAGATCACCTGGATGGCTTGACGGTTGTAGAAACGCCCATCACCGCCGACTACCAGCGCCTTTCCCTGATAGCCCTCCAGGCTGTCAAAAATTGACTGAACAAAGTTTTCAAGGTAGTGCGGCTGCTGAAAAGCGGTCACCTGCTTGCGTAATCCAGACGTTCCCGGTTTCTGGTCGGCAAAAGGGCTGGTTGATACGGTGCGACTATCCATAAATCCTCGCATTGCGTCTGCTTCAATCAGTGTACGGGCTCAGCTTCGTTTGACCTAGCCGCCTATACGACAACCGTGTTTGACAGCGCCGGGGCCGGTGCGATCGCACCCGCAATCCAATCGGCTCTAGACTTCAGCCCCATGTCATCTGAGACAACCGCTGCTTGAACTGCCGCAGCCACTGCAGCCACAGCGCTGCCGGTTGCCCATAGAAGGTAAAAATATCTCCGAAGGCCAGGTTGGCATTGCGATGGTGAAGCTGGTGCCGTTCAGGCGTGGTGATGCACAAATACTGACAAAGTCGCTGCAGCCCTACGGGAGTGCGATACCCGGTCTCAAACCGATGCCGCCAGATCACATGCCCTTCAGCAAGCAATAGTCCAAGCATCGTGCCGCTGGCCGATAGCGGCCATAGTAGCGGGATCAGTACCAGATAGGGAAAGGCTCCCAGAAATCCGGGAATCAGCGCCTGGGGGCGACGGGCTCGAATAGAGTACAGGACAAAACTGCGGTTTGCACTGTGGTGAACGAGGCTGTGATATCGGCCAAAAACGTGCTCGGGCACGTGATAGACGAAAGTAGCAACAAAGTCTCCCAATATCAGGAGCAACAATGCAACCAGCGGAATATTCAAATAGTCCATGCTTGTGCCTCAACAGGTCCGGAGGCAACCTAGCAGAACTTATTTAAGAGTAATTTAACCTTTGATTGAGAGAACGTTATCGAGCAAGCGCTCGCCCCACCAACGATAGCCTACTGCAGCACTAGTCGCGATAGGCCAGAACTTCCACTGGGTCATTAACTTTCAATTGACCCAGGTTCTCTTGGACCAGGTTCTGCCCAAACCAGATTTTGCCCTGCCAGCGGCGGTAGGTGGCCAGGGTCGGCAGCGGCTCTTTGTCGGCTACCCCCGTGGCCTGATCGACCCCTGGAATTGAACAGCGATCGCACCCCTTGGCCACCGTAAACGTCACCTCACCAATCCGGATTTTGGCCCAGGTGTCCTCAGCAAAGGCTTCGCAGCCCGACACCACCAGATTAGGGCGAAACCGGTTCATCGGTACGGGCCGAGCCAACCGACTATTCAAGTCGGCCAAGGACGCTTCGGAAATCAGCAAGAAAGGGTAAGCGTCGGCAAAGCTGACCAGCCTGTTAGCGCCGAGCTGACCGTGGGCCGTCGGTCGCTGCGCCTCATCTGGCATATAGACCATCTGACAGGGCACTTCTAGAAATTCACTGAGCCAATCTGCCGCCGCCGCCCCCATGGACCGCACCCGACACAGATCGCCCCACACCTCCACCGTCAGTTCTTCTTCGCTGTCGGGCACAGGCGGTAGCACCAGTGGTCGCTGGTTGGGCGCTTCCAGACTGAGTTGCTCGCCCAAAGTAACCCAGATCAGCGCCATCCGCGGATACTTCCGCTGCGTCATGAACCGCCCTTTGGCATCCACCACCATCCACCGCCTATCACTCGTTAGCCCGCGCCGTTCTACGGCTGCCCGATTGAGAGATATGCCAGCGGCAGACTTAACTGGATAAACGTTTAGTGCGCTCAGGATCGCCATTTTATTGCCTCAAGCCGGATGTCTCAAACTCGCTCGAAGGTCTGAATTCTAGAATTTTTTAGCCAGCGAATCCAACCCACTCAGCTAAATGGCCTACGCGATCTCACGTGAGGCAAACGACTGGTCGGGGCCATAGGTAAATATGCCACAAATCAATCAGGATTCCGTAACTCATTTCCCGTTGCTTCCACGCGCACAAACATCGGAGCTCTGATGTAATTTCGGTATTTTCTCAGAAGACCGCTTTGCACGCGATCTAACGCCAACAAAACATCCACAAAATTTGATGCTGTCGAGAACTCTATGCAGCCCTCAATAGAGTCAATTTCGACTGTTTTTCCGGCTTAAAGACTACGTAGGAACAACAGAATCTGCTCAGCAATTTCCCTAAGAGAGCGATTTTGACGAATACGTACAATCAACACGGGTATTTGCTGGGCATTTTTTGAAAAAAACTTGAGCCAATTCACCTACCAACAAAAACTGACATTTGGCAATACTAAAGTTAGCCAATGCTGTACCGCAGGGTGCGCTTTAGTAGCACTTGCCTATCAGCTCGTTGATATGGCTCACAGGCAACCAAACACAACAAGTGTTACAAGTGTTGTCGCGCCCCAAAGATTGGCCCACAACAGCCAGGACAGCAATCTCTCGAAATTAATCAACGTCCGCGCCGAGCGCATTCATGGAACTATGAAATCATCTCAAAGACATAGCCGTCGTCGTAAACTAGTGCGGCCTCTGTTAGCGACTATACTAACCCTCGGCGGCCTCTTCAATATGGTCAGCGCGGTTCTCGCAGATGGTACAGCGGCAGGAACCCAAATTGACAACACCGCCACTGCCACTTACAACGATCCTAACGATCCTGGCGCCTCACTGACCTCCACCTCTAACACCGTCACCGTTACCGTCGCTGAGGTCGCAGGTATTACCGTAGCGGCCTCAGGTATTGACGACCTCAACGGTGGGACCGTCGATGCGGGGGACGACCTCTACTACAACTACACCATCACCAACGTTGGTAACGACACAACCGATTTCCGTATCCCGGCCACGGCAGACATCAACGGTCCTGGCATTCTGACGCCAGGTTCATCAATTCAAGTCAGCTATGACGGCGGCGTTACCTGGATCGATGTCCCCCCCGGCGGTCTCGAAAGTGACCCCGTTGCGCCTCAGGGCTCGGTTCAGGTACGAGTTCCGATTACGGTCGATACTGTCGGCGTTCAGCCCGGTGACACGATCACAGTGCAGCTGGGTAATACCCCCGGTGATGGCCAAAACCAGCCCTTCGTAGGCGACGGTGGTGACGTCTTCACAGTTGACTCTGACCCAGCAACGCCCGGAGAAGTTGCTGGCGCCCCTGTCAACGGTACTCGCGAAGCCAGCGCCACTCAAAGTGTTGACGTTAGCTCAACGGCTCAAACCAAGGCGCTGGTCACCATCGAGAAAGTACTGTCTGACCATCAGCAAAACGATCTCGCAGTGATTACCGACGACCAAATCACCTACGACTTAGGCTTCACTGTAGAAGACCAGGCCCCTATCGGTAGCGGCGTGAACCCCGGGCCGCTACTGCCTCAGGGGGGTATCAGTGTTGCCGCACCGGGTAATGCCCCGGTACCGGGTTCCTACATTCTGGTGTCTGACGCTGTTCCCGACGGCACCTCTTTCGTGAGTTCAACCGCACCTGGTGGGTGGACGCCAGTTTACACTAACGAGACTGTGTCCGGAACGGGTGCCGCCGACGCGACCGAGCTAACTTGGTATGAAGACATCAATGATGTTCCCGGTGGCGTGGTCAATACGGTTGGTTTTATCAATACGGCAGCCGTTACTTCGGTCGCACCGGGTGCTGCAATCAACACCTTCCGTATCACAGTCGTGACCGACCAGGTAACGAACGCTTCAGCTGTCATCGCCAACATTGCCCAGGTCTTTGGTTCTAGTGTACCTGACGATCCCAATACCCCTGGCGATGAATCTAACGACCCCATTAACACAGTGGCGGATGAATCGGGTGACCAGAGCCCCAGTAACTACAACACCGACACCAACACGTTCGATCCCCCCAGTGACGGTGAACTGCCTGATGGCGACGGTGACGATATCCCAGACGATATCGACCCAAATGACCCGAGCGCTGGCGACGGCACTGACCCCAGCAATAACAACACCGGTAATGGCCCAGGTGGTGAGGCTAACATCTTACCCCTTGCCGTAGCACCGCCGTCCGGCATCATCAACGGCCCAGATAACGCACCTGCTGCTACAGGCCCGACAGACAACAACGACGACTTTACCAACAAGTCCGTCAACGTTCCTGACACGACCCCAGGCACAACCGCCAACGACCCCAGCCCGGTCAACTTCACCAATACCGTACAGAACAGTGGGCAAACTGCCGGAGATATTCTGCTGGTGCCCACACCGCCCTCCGATCCCAATGAGCTGCCGCCGAATACGAGCGTGACGATTGTCGGCCCTGGGGCAACTGGGACGGCAACCTACGAGTGGGGTGGAACAGCGTTTAATCTGATCTCTGGTGCTCCAGTTGTCGTACCGAATGTGCAACCTGGCGACACGGTTGACTACGGTGTTGAGGTTGACCTACCCGCTGGTACCCCCCTGTCAACGGACGCAACGACAGACGATGCCGGTCCTGAAGATGCCGACGGCATCGACGAACCCGGTTTCCCAGTTCCAGTTACGGCACTGATCGACACTGACGGGGGTGGCGATCCTGCTAACCTGACAGGTTACGAAGGGCAAAACACTACCATCGACCGGGTTTACACGGGCTTCTTGAGACTGGAGAAGGAGTCCCGAATTTTGCAGGGTGACGGACCTGCCGTCCCCGCTGGTCAAGATGTCTTCTCGACCGATCCGAAGACCCCGACAGAGGGCAACATCATCGAATATCGGGTGACTTACACCAACATCTCTGAGCCAGTTTCAGGCACAAATAACGTCATCCTCGAAGCTAATAACGTCGTTGTTACTGAGGATGGAACTGGGGCCAATGGCAATAACTGGGCACTAGATACCGATGGCGATAGCATCCTCGATACGAGCAATATCGTCAACTCCGCAACCGACTCTCGCGGCGGCGGTATCGACTACTTCAACGGTCCTACCGGAACGAATCCGGGAACGGACCAAAGTGGTACAACCGCTGGCTCGGATGTAACCCGATATGTCGATACCGTACCAGGTATCGTCGGCCCAGGTGAATCAGGTGAATTCACCTTCCAGCGTCGCCTTAACTAATTAGCTTCAAAGAGAGCGCTTTAGACCTTCTAGAGCGCTCCCCTACGAGTTTTTGTTCAATCTTAATTCGAAGAGTAACAATCATGAAACGTTGGTTTATTGGTCTGAGTGCTTTAGCCCTAGTCGGTGCCGTTCCTCTGGTCGGTAGCGAGCCCGTACGCGCTCAAATTTCCGAGGTTACAGACGCCTTTGTCCAGGCAATTTTGCGTCCTGAGGTGAAGCTGACCCTAGGCGCTGAGAAGCAGATCATCACTGTTGACAACAAAGGGGGCGAAGTCATCAGTTGGGAGGCCCTGGAGGGCAACGTGACTGTACAACCTGGCGACGTCTTGCGCTACAGCGTAGACGGGGCCAACTCCGGTGATGTAGAGGCCACTAACCTACAGATCACCCAGCCGATTCCTGAGCGGACAACCTATCTGCTGGGCTCCACTGAGAGCATGACAGCGGCACAAACTACCTACAGCATCGATGGTGGAGAGACGTTTGTGGAAGCACCAATGGTAGAAGTAACGCTACCAGACGGCACAGTCCAGCAGCAGCCTGCTCCGGCAGAGGCCTACACGCATATTAGCTGGCAGTTTGATGAATCTCTGGTCTCTGCTGAGACCGTAAAAGTCTCTTATCAGGTCAGCATTCAATAGCAGGTTCTTCTACCTCAGGGTTAGGAACAATGGTGTTCTAACCCTGAGGGACTGCTTCAGGAACCGTCATTGTCAAGGTCAGGGCTCAAGGGAGCTACCCTTGTTTGAGGCGACCTTCTTCCAGTTTAGAAAAGCCTTACGTCATCGCCGAGAATCATGAATGTTAGCCGCTGCCGACCTTTAAACTCGAACCGTCATAACTACCCAGGCCCTCGCTGGCAAAAGCTCCTCCCAGCAACGTATGTTTCGGTAACGCTGCTACTTTGCTCTGTTCTTAGTTCTGCTGGCCAAGCCCAAACAACTAGTGAGAATCTACCGGAAATCGATAACCAGGCGGATCTCACCTATGAGAATGTTAGCGCTCCCGGAAACACCTACACGGGGCAGTCTGACCAGCTAACAACCGGACAACTGCCGCTGATCGATCCCCTTGGACAGGTGCTGGGATGTGATGGAGCAACGTTAACCGACTACAGCGGATTTTCGGTAGCGCTATATGAGCCGGATGCCTCTGGCTTGGACCTTGGCAATTTGTTAACACTGACCACAACAGAATTTCCAGATATTGAAGGTAACGGTATTTCTGGCGGTAAAGAGCCCAACATTGCAAACGTCAATCCCTTTGGCTTGAGTAACGGCGATCAGGGACGTTACAACTTTTTGTTTGACCCCGCTAGATCTTTACAAAGCGTAGTAAATTCAGGGCTTACCCAAACAGATGTAGGCGCCGAGTACATCCTGGTCGTCTCAGTACCGACAGATTCTCCTTACTCCGAACGTCGTATCAAAATTGAAATTCTGCAATCGACTGGGGGAGTGAATAATAACATTATTCGCTATCGGGCAACGGCATTGGATGGGATTCCCCTATCGGCAACGGGGGGAATCCAGGTTAACGATACGGTGGTAGAGGTTTTCAACGCGGAAACTGAGGGTCTTAACCTATTTTCTCTTGCCTTCTCTACTGTTCTCTGCGAGAACGAACAAATTGAAATTACAAAAACGGCAGATCGCGCGGCGGCTCAACCCGGTGACACGATTGTCTACCGATTGCTCATTCGCAATCTGGTTGATGCTGACATGAATACAGTCGTGGCAACCGATACGTTGCCTGCTGGTTTCCAACTGCTGCCTGATTCGGCTACGGCTTTGATTGGCGACCAGGTCATCCCGCTAGCCGTTGAGAGTGCAGGTACCAATGTCACCTTCAACGTTGACGGCACGCTGCCGGGGAATGAGTCGTTGGAAATCATCTATGCGGCTCGACTGACACCGGATTCTCTGAGAGGCTCAGGCGAGAACATTGCCTTTGTGAGCGGTCAGAGAGCTGACAATGGTTTGACGGCCCAAGATGGCCCAAGTATTCATAGAGTTGCTATCGATCCCGGCTTGCTTTCTGACTGTGGCACGCTCATCGGTCGGGTTTTTGTGGATAAAAACTTTGACGGAGAGCAGCAGGCCGGTGAGGTGGGTATTCCGAATGCGGTCATCTTTTTGGAAGACGGCAATCGAATTGTTACGGACGCGGACGGCCTGTATTCGGTGGCTTGCATGTTGCCAGGGCACCACACTGGCGTCCTCGATCTGGCTAGCTTACCAGGCTACACCCTGGCTCCGAACCTTTATTTCAACGAACGTAACAGCCAATCGCGCCTGGTACACCTGGCACCGGGAGGCATGGTGCGAATGAACTTTGGCGTAACTCCGGCCTTCCAAGAGGCAGCTGAATAATGCATTTTCCTGACCGTCTCACCCATTTAGTCTCACTGGGACTATTGGCTGGTTCTCTCTCAATTTCTGGCTCGGCCAAGCCTGTCTTGGCGCAGCCGACTGCTGCGCCAAGACAGACACTAGATAACGAGTTAGACAAGTTGCCTGACGCTGCCGAGGTATCCCCAGCCGTAGAGGTGTCAATTGATAATGAGTCTTTAGTAAATGAGCCTCTAGTCTCAGAGCCAACTCCTAATTTCTCATCCTCGGATCCAACAACGGCTCCAGATGCAGCACCTGCGCCTCCCCCGGTAGCCCAGACCGACAGCGAGCCGGTGAGGCCAGAGATTCTAAACCCAACTGAGGGGGCGGTATTAGATACCCCAGCAGCCACCATCATTCTTCGTTTTCAGCTAGGCAGCAATCTGACGCTACAGGTTAACGGTCGTCCGGTCGACTCATCCCTAGTGGGTCGTACCGAAACCGACGAAGCGACCGGTGAAGTCATTCAAACCTGGTACGGGGTGTCGCTGGACGCTGGGGAAAACGTGGTTACCCTGGTGAATTCGGACGATGGAACAATCTTGAGTTCAGTCAGTGTGGCCGTTCGGGGCGCACCGACGGAGCTACGACTGCTGACTCGGGAGTCGGGCGTGGCGGCAGACGGTCGGTCGGTGGCTACCATACAAGGCCAACTGGTAGATGAAGCAGGTAATCTGTCTAGCTGGGATTCGATGGTTACGTTGACCAGCAGTGATGGTCGCTTTATTGGAGCCGACCAAGAGCCTGAGCGTCCTGGGTTTCAGGTGCGATCGCAAAATGGTCGATTCACCGCTGAACTGCAATCTTCTCTGGAAGCTGGGACCGTGCAGTTGCGCGCCACTACGCCTGACCTGGAAGCCTTCAACCAAATCCAATTTTTGACCCCACAGCGACCCAGCATTGCCACTGGCGTTGTAGACCTGCGCTTGGGCGCGAGGGGCACCGACTTCTATAGCAGCTTTCGCGACTTTCTTCCCCTTGATGAAGACTATGACTACGATCTGGACCTGGATGCGGCATTGTTTGCCACGGGTAGCATCGGCGAGTGGTTGTTTACGGGGGCTTATAACAGCGATCGCAGTCTCAACGAAGACTGTCGCGGTGAGGCCAGTCTGTTTGGTCAAGGCACGCAGAACTGTTTAGCTAACTATCCAACTTACGGCGATGACTCTACCCGGAATATTACTGCGCCGTCAATTGACAGTCTCTATCTTCGGCTGGAGCGAACATCGCCGGTAGAGGGCGCAACCCCCGACTATGTGATGTGGGGTGACTTCAACACCGAAGAATTTGCCAATAGCTCGCAACTATTTACCGCGACCAGTCGCCAGCTACACGGTTTCAAACTCAACTATAACTTTGGGGATCTGGCCTTTACGGGTCTGTATGCGAACAACATTGAGGGATTTCAGCGCGATACGCTGGCGCCGGATGGGACCAGTGGGTTTTACTTTCTCTCTCAGCGTTTACTGGTTCCAGGGACAGAAGAAGTCTTTATCGAAGTAGAAGAGCTCGACCGCCCCGGCACCGTTATCGAGCGGCAGCAGCTATTTCGTGGTACTGACTACGACATCGACTATGACCGAGGCACGCTGCTGTTCGACGATCCGGTCTTTCAGACGGCGGTGGGAGATTTTGGCACGGTGCTCGTGCGTCAGATCGTGGTTACCTACCAGTTCGAAAGCAATGGGAGTGACACTAACCTGACGGCCGGACGTCTGCAATACAACTTTGATCGCTCAATCAACCAATCCAGTTGGCTAGGAACCTCCTATCTGAGAGAAAATCAGGGCAACCGTAGCTTTGAGCTCTACGGCGCTGACGCACAAATTTCGCTGGGCGATAGCGCTCAGCTGGTAGCCGAGATTGCGAATTCTACCAACGATTTTGAGCTGTCTGGGCCCGTGAGCGGCACTGCCTATCGCATCGAGCTAGACGGGAGTATCGGGGACTGGTTGACGGGTCGGACTTACTATCGCTCGGCCGATCCAGGCTTTTCAAACGCAGCCACGACCAGCTTTGTGCCCGGACAGACGCGCTACGGGGCTGCGGCCAATGTACAGGTGGGCGAGACTACCGCGATTCGAGCTCAGTTCGACCACGAAGATAACTTTGGCACTGCGCCTCGGGCCTTGACCAGCCTGACTGACCTGCTCACACCAGGGACGTCGCCGCTGCTGGGCGGTCAGGTCGATAATTCATTGACAACCTATTCACTGGGGCTAACGCAACAGCTGGGGGACTCTAGCCTAGAATTTGACTGGATTCATCGCGATCGCACCGACCGCATTAGCGATGAATTCAACGTAAGTTCTGACCAGCTCCGAACCCGCCTCACCACACGGTTGAACGACCGTGTTACCCTGCGCGCCCAGAACGAGTTGAATCTTTCCTCCAATAGCGATCCGCTCTACCCCAGCCGCACACTGTTTGGCATCGACTACGAGGTGATGCAGGGGCTGATCCTGAGCGCCAATCAAATTTTCTATGGGGGCGACGGACTTAACGATCGCAACTCGATTACGACGATTGACCTGATTGGAGAACATTCCCTCGGACCAGATACCACTATTCGGGGACGATTCTCTTCAATTGGCGGGCAGCAGCTTGGTGGCGGTATTGGTCTAGAGCACGGCTTTTACCTCCTACCGGGGCTGCGGATTGACCTGGGCTACGAGCATGTCTTTAACTCAATCACGGGTCGGACCGCTGCTGGCACTCAGTTCAACCAACCCTTCGCAGTCGGGGATGGCGCTTCATCGCTCACTACTAGCAGCGGTGACACCTATTCCCTTGGAGTCTCCTATACCGACAATCCGGACCTGCAGGCTAGCGCCAGCCTAGAGCACCGCACCTCTTCCAATAACGGCAGCAATACCGTCTTTCAGGCGTCAGCCCTAGGTCGGCTATCTCCCGCCTTGACGGTGCTGTTTGACTACCAGCTCGCTAACGCCGCCAACCAACGACTACGCGGTTTGGGTAACACCAGTGACCTCAAGCTGGGACTGGCCTTCCGCGACCCTAACGACGATCGCCTCAACGCACTGCTGCGCTATGAGCATCGGCTTAATCCCAGTTCGATTCCGACCAATTCTTTGTTTGGGGCCAGCACCGATACCGATGAGCATCTGTTTACCGCAGAAGCCATCTACGCCCCCAACTGGCAGTGGGAGTTCTACGCCAAGTACGGCTTCCGAACTAGCACGACTCGCATCAACCTTCCCGCAGAGGCAGGGGGCGACTTCGTCTCTAGCAACAGTTTACACCTGGCCCAGATGCGGGCCACCCACCGCTTTGCCTACAGCTGGGATGTGGTAGGTGAGGTCCGCTGGATTGGTGGTCTGGGTGACTACAGCGAAACAGGCTTCTCCTTAGAGGCGGGCTACTACCCCACCCCAGATTTGCGAGTCTATGCTGGCTATAGTGGCGGCAGTGCTCAGGACGACGATTTTGGCGTGAACCGCTCTGCCAGTGGCTTTTACTTGGGTGTTGCAGCAAAAATCAACGGCCTGTTTGATGGCTTCGGTCTACAAGATGTGGTGCCTGTGCAACAAGTGCCTTCTTTGATTTCTGACGAAGCCGCTGCGGATAGTGAAATCGAGGATTTGATCATAGACGAGCCCGCAATCGAGTCCACCAACATCGAACCCGAAACCCTCTAAACCCACTTAAGCAACATCTGTGACCTTTTGACAGCAAAATTCTAGGTTTGGCCGCGACCAACATTTTATTACCGAGCCCAATCATGCGATATGTTCCTTTCTCCCTAACGTTGCGTTCTTTCAGGTTGCGTCCCCTCCGATTTGGGCGGTCGATGACTGGTCTGGGCGGGGCAGTGGTTGCCTTAGTTTCGGCCTCTACTGCGTTGGCACAGACCCTGGACTTAGCGGGTGAGCCGATGGCTTACCCTGCAGCAGAGCGATTTAATATTACGGTTAACAGCAATGGGGATGGCCCGGTCCAGGCCGATGCTGGGCTGACGCTGCGGGAGGCCATTGAGTTGACCAATGGCACGTTGTTGTTTGACGATTTGAGTCCCCAAGAACAACAACAGGTCAGTGTGGGTGGCGACCATTCAAGGATTGGGTTCGATTTGCCTGCGGGCGAAACCGCCATTGCGCTCACCACAACGCTGCCTGATATCCTTCAGCCGGGTTTAATGATTGATGGTTCAACCCAGGCGGGCTATGACGCCGAGGGATCGGCAACGGCTGAGCTCGCGATTCCTGTGCCTGTGGTAGAGCTGACCGCTGCCGCCGATACTGAGGTGATTCGTGGTTTAACCATTGTGACGCATGATGTGACGGTGCGAGGGCTGAGCATTTACGGTTTTACCACGGACCACAATGCAACGGCGACTACGCCACCCGCGGATATTTTCATTGCCCATCGCCTGCCCCCACCGGACATTAGCGAGCAGGTTGTGCCGACTCGCCATTTCTCCTTTAGCGATGAGAATATTCCGCCCCAGGGCATCGTGCTCGAGAACAACTGGCTGGGTATACCCCCATCCGCAGCGATTCCCGAACAGCCGTCAGCCTTTGGCGTGTCTGTGTTTAACGCCCAAGGGGTGACCATTCGCCATAATCGCATTAGCTATCACGATGGCAGCGGCATCATCACCGGAGCCCGAGCTGAAAACACCAAAGTTGTTGAAAATATCATTGTCAACAACGGCCTAGCTGGAATGCCTGATGCCATTCGCCTAGAAGGCCGAATCGATAATAGCCAGGTGACGGGCAACCTCATGTGTGGTAATGATGGCAGCGGCATTTTCCTATTCAAACCTGAGGGAGCCGTTGAAATTAGCCGCAACAATATTCGCTTCAATGGCGGTCGCTTTCGGCGCGCTGCTGTGTACCTAATGGGCAATGACCACCAGGTATTTGAGAACAATATCGCTAACCAGAAAGGGCCTGGCGTTGTGGTCACGGCCTTTAGCCAAGGGGGCGTTACCAACAGCCAGCGAAACATTATTCTCAATAACCGGTTTAATAACCTTGAAGGGCTGAGTATTGACCTGAATACTCGGCGCCATATTGGGGCCCAGGATTTTCAACGGGGGGATGGCCCTAACCCGGCCAGAAACTCGACCCATCGTCGTTGGGAGACGGGCAACAGTGCCATTAACGCACCTGCATTTATCAGCCCTGAGTTTTACATTCTTGAGGGCACAACGGTTATTCAAGGCAAAGCCGATCCCGGATCGGAGATCGAGCTGTATGTCGCCGTTGGAGAGGCCGGTACCTATGGGCCACTGACTCAGCCCTTGGCGACAGTGCCTGTGGACGATGAGGGGAACTTTAGCTATCGCACCGCCGATTTAGCCCCCGGCACGCGGGTCAGTGCAACCGCAACCGACCCCCGCTATGGGACGTCTGAGCCTGCCCTCAATGCTGTGATTCTTGCCTTAGGAGACGCTGCTGTTGCTGAGATTGCGGTACTACCTGTCGGTATGCCCCAATGCACCACCCGTCCTGAGGTCATCTCTGAGCCGCCCCCGCCTGAGCCGCTACGCCTAGAGGTTCCGCGCAACATTCACTTTGGCCTGGACGAAGATTTTATCAATCTAGACAGCGCAGTGGTGCTAGATCAAATTGCTGCAGTGTTGCAAGACTATCCCACGTTGGTGGTAGACCTGCACGGCCATACCGACTCGCGCGCCAGCGTTGCCTACAATCAGGATTTAGCCCGTCGCCGTGCTGAAAATGCCCGTCGCTATCTGATTCAGCGTGGCATTGCCCCCGAGCGCATGCCCCTCCGCTCCTTTGGTGAAACCCAGCTACTGGTCAATGAAACGAACCGAGTGAACTATGCCCGCAACCGCCGGGTGGAGTTTGTGTTTCAAGACGTGCGCGGCCTAGATATCACCTTTGTGGTTCAAGAAGATGATTTGCAAGTGGAACCGTGATGTTGAAGACTGCCACATTTCTCGAAAAATACCCCCCTTTAATTTCCTGACGTCACAAAAGAACAGTCTTTTTATTTGTTAACCCGCAAAGGAAATCTCCAAACCAGAGATAACTAAAGTTATGAACCGTCGTGCTCGGAAATATCGCTACCGTGGCTTTTCTCGCTATGTTGCTAACCTCTTTCACCAGCGGTTAGCGAGGCAAATAAGCCTGTTTATCGGCGCTTTTTGCATGATTGCTTTGAGTAATGTCAGTGTCTTTGACCTATCGGCACATGCCACTGAGACAGCAGATGTCGCAGTGGTAACGAGTTTCTCTCCGACCACGAATAATCCTGGAGAAAGTTCAACCTATCAGGTGATCCTCCGAAATAACTTTTCAGATGCGCTGGATGTTTTGGCCTTAAGTCACACGTTTGCTAACTCCCCTGGCAATGTAATTATTGCAGGGGCACCTGGTTCAGGTACGGTCAGCCCTCAAAACACTTGTGGCTTGACCTTTAACAGTACGCCAGGTGGTGCCACAACTGGTCCAGGCAGCTTTGGTGTGACCGGGGGCTCAATTCCTGCCTTAGATGCTGGCAGCGGCAACCCTGGAGAATGCATCCTTGAGTTTCAGGTGCAGGGTTTTGCCGCAGGCAACCACCAAGATTCAATTGCTGTGGGCGCGCTGGAGACTCAAAATTCTGTCACGGGCGACCTATGGGAAAACGATGCTGCATCGGAAATTACTCTAAACATTAATGCGGCCACTGCTGCCAAGATTTCAAAATCTTTTAGTGACTCTACAATTCCGGGGGGTGGGCGTTCCACAGTCACCATCAAACTCGAAAACCCCAACGACTTCCCGCTGACGGAGGCCAATCTGACGGATGCGCTACCCGCCACACCACACCAGCTCAATGTCGATACCCGGACAGGCGCAGCGACGCCGAGCAGCGACTGTGGTGGCACCATTACCCCGACTGCGACTAGTGTTGCTCTCACCAACGGTACGATTCCTGCCAATGGCAGCTGTACGATTACCTTTGATGTGACGCAAGATAATCCGGGCGAATATACCAACGAAATTCCTGAGAATGCACTGACCACCTACAATCAGGTGACAAACTCGCAGTCCACAAGCGCCGACATCAACATTCAAACAGAGGTCTCCATTGCCAAAGCAATGGCGGCGAACGACCTCTATGAAGGCGATGAAACTACCGTTACCATCACCATTACCAATGGTGGTGCACAGCTAACCAATACCCAACTGACAGATAACCTGCCAGTGCCATTGCTGCTGGTGACAGATGGCTTTGGTAACCCTAGTGGGGCTTCGACAACCTGTACCGGAGGGACCATCTCTGCCGTAGATACCGGTGGTTTCAAGACTGGCTTTACCCTAACCGGTGCGACGGTTCCAGGTGCTGATCCGAGTACTAATGCCTTTGGTACCTGTACCGTCACGGCAAGGGTCAAACTTGATCCGACGTATGAAAGCGATCCCGGTAACAGCAACAACAATATCGATCCCCACGATGGCACAATAACCAATACGGTTGAGAAAGAGTCGTTTACAAACACCGAAGGCCGTACACCACCTGAAGATGCCTCAGATACTGTCCGCATCCATCCAGCGCTGTTGATGGAGAAGTCCTATACCAACAACAATCGGATTTCTCCCGGCTCGACGACACAAATGACCATCACGGTCGAAAATCGCTCTAGTACCATTACGGCTACAGGGGTTCAATTTACCGATAACTTCCCCTCTCCACTGGTGGTAGCCACGCCGTTGCAGCAGTCCGTTGATGCGGGCTGTGGCTCAGGGACACTGAGTCCCATTACCGCAGGGGCTAGTTCTGTAACCCTTAGCAGCGCTACGATTGCGCCGGGGGGGACATGCACCATTACCGTTGAAGTCTCTGTGCCGCCGGGCACTGCCGACGGGACCACTATCGATAACCAGGTAGCTGACGACAATATTGCCAACGGGCAGGGGCTGGACAGCGATGCGGTAACCGATGACGAGGGTCGATTGACTGTGACCAACCGGGTCAGCATCACTAAGGCTATTACCCGAAAAGACACGAGCGATCAGACCGCTAACCTGGTGGAGGCCGGGAAAGATGGCGATACCATTCGTCGTGGCCGTAAGGCTACTGTCAACATCCGCATTGAGAACAGTCGACGCCCCATTCCTGGGGGAGATGACGGTATTTTGAGGAACGTGACTATTACGGACGCGTTACCCGCTAACCTGCAGATTGCCAATCCGCCCAACTTTACCCATACAAACTGCAGCGAAAATTCAACACCGGTTTTTGAAAGTGGCACTTCTGCTGGCTCCCTGAGCTCTGGTGTCACTGCAGGAAACACCATTATCAAAATGACTAATGGTAGTATTTCTGCTGTCCTTAACAGCAACGCGAGCAAAGACACCTGCATTATCGAATTTGATGTCGAAGAAATAGACCTGACCCACGTCAACACGACCGATGGCGTTGTGGCGCGTTACGACAACACAACTTCTGACTTTGCGAGCACTGACCAAGGCGGTAGTCCAGAAACTGCGGACGAAGACGATGCCCAGCTTGTCGTGGTGTCTCCTTTAGATATCTCTAAAGATTTCCAAGCTTACCGAGTCGGTGCAGGGGGCACGTCCACAGTTGTGATTCAGTTGACGAACTCTTTGCCAGGGACCGACCTGACGGGGGTCACCTTTACCGATAGCTGGGGCGCCGCAGAAGACTTTACGATTGCGAACCCTGCTAATCCGTTGAGTTCTTGTGGCGGAACCGTCACGGCCACCCCCGGTTCAAAGACCTTTACCCTAACAGGTGGGACAATTCCCCAGGCAGTGGGAGATGTGTTTGGACTTTGCGAAGTCCGCGTGGATGTGGTTGTGGGGACGGGTAGTAATGCCAACTTCACAAACGAAATTGAGAGAGGTGACGTCACTAGTAACCAAGGCTTTAGCAACTCCTTCGACAGAAGCGATCAGCTCAGGCGAAGGGCAAAGACAATCGATGTGGTTAAAGAATTTTCAGATACGACCATTCAAATTGGCGACCCAACGACGCTAACCGTTACCATCAGAAATCCTTCCAATGGTATTCCCCTGACGGATGTTGGCTTTACTGACACCATGCCCCTGGGTGAGATGGTGGTCTTTAAAGTCCCCAACGCCAGTACCACCTGTTCCGGCACGGATGTGGCGACCGAACCCACTAATCCAGGACCCATGGTGATTACAACCGTGCCGCCGACTGTCACGGCTAACCCCGGGGAAAATACCTTTACCCTGAGTGGCGCGAGCCTACGCAACAATCGGGAGTGTACAGTGACCGTCCAGGTGACGCGACTGACGACCAGTAACGCCATTAACGAGATTGGAGCTGGTGGCATTAGCAGTAAAGAAAACATCACCAACCCTGTGAAGGCCAATGCAACTCTGAACGCGCAGGCTGCCTTACGCCTGAGCAAAAGCTTTGACGATAGCAATATCGATGGTGGCAAAACCACGACCTTGACCATCAACCTGCAAAATCGCACGGGTGAGACGCTTACTAATGCAACGGTTACTGACAATTTGCCAACGGTGACGCCAGCCACGACGCCGCCAGGGCAAATGCTGATTGCCCCAGTCCCCAATCCTCAAGTGGTGACGGCTGCTAACTGTATTGGGCTTGACGCTAGCGAAATCACGGCGGTGGCAGGGAGTACTCAAGTCTCGATCAGTAGCACTGCGGGCTTGTCCATTCCGGCAAACGCAACCTGTACCATTTCGGTTGATGTTACAGCTAACAAGCAAGGCAATTACGACAACGAGATTCCGCGAGGTGGTGCAACAGCACAGCTATCGGGCTACCCTAACCCGCCGACTATCGGCAGTAACGATGCTAGTGCTACGTTGACCGTGGATAGTGACTCTTTGCCGCCAGAACTGTTGCTGGTAAAGCGCATTACTGCCGTCAACGGTGACCGAATTACGGGCTTTGATGATGGCACGGGTACAGAAGATAACGACCCCCACTGGCCCGCTAACCTGTTAGAAGGCGTCATTGAGTACAACACCCCAGTTGTCCCTGGCGATGAGCTGGAGTACACCATCTACTACCTGAATACGGGATTAGGTTCGGCATCCAATGTGATGATTTGTGACCGGGTGCCGGCCTATACGACCTTCTTGCCCAATGGTTACAATGCTGGCCCCGCCCAGGCTACCGGTGGCTTAACCGGTGCAGATCGGGGGATCACCCTGGCAGAAGGGAGTAGTGAAGTTTCTCTGACGAATGCTAATGATGGTGACACAGGCTACTACTTTGCCCCGGGTACCGATCCAGACGGTGTGTTCCCAGGTATTACCTGTAATGGTGACAGTAGCAACGGTACCGTCGTTGTGTCTGTTCCTAACCAGGTGCCTGCTGCAACAGGTGCGGGTACCCCTGCGACCTCCTATGGCCACATTCGCTTTAAGGCTACGGTGCGTTAGCAATAGCTGCCGCGACGTCACTTTGCCTCAGATGATAAATAGGACACTATCCATTCACTGTGGCAAAGTGACCAACGCTATACAACTCGAAGCTGTCGTCAAAACGTACCGCAAATCACCTGATCGATCACGTCTTAACTATGCCTCAGGTATCAGCTTGTACTGTTCTTATCTCTATCGTTGAAATATGAAAAGGCTTCTAAAATCGTTTGCTATCAGTTTCTGTGCTGGCTTGTTGTTAATATCTTTGAGCGTTGCCAGTCACGCTGCTAATGTTGCGGCTCAGCGAGCCGCAAATCGGGCACAAAATACGCCTGCTAGCACACCTACTATTGTGCGTTCCAAAAATAACTCGCGCTGGCTAAATTCTGGGGAGAGCCTCATGATAGATAGATATCTATTTGAGGGAGAACAGCTTGTTGGATCCTGTTCGGAAAATTGTTATGGCGTGCAGATATCATTACACGATGACCAAAGTTCTGAGCCGGTTGCTCATGGTGTTAGACAAGCCGCAAGATCGATTTTGGAGGTTCCCTACGAAGGGAATTTCACAGTGCAGTTAACGATGGATAATTGTGCAACTAACTTAGGCTGCCGTGCCTGGATAGATCTGGAACCTGCTTTATGATGACATGGGGCCGCGCAACCCAGTGGTTAATCACTCAGAATCTAAACATAGCGTTTCTCATTTGACTTGACTCTCTGTACTCAGGCAAACGCGATACAGAACAGCAGGTCAAGTGAGGCGCGAGTTTCAGTATCATGGAAACTCGCTATATTCAAGGTTTTAACCTAAACGACACTATATAACGCCTTTAAAGAGACCTAATCTTTATGATTGGGTCTCTTTTTTTAAGCTATCTTCAGCTTCGGGATTGTTGTCTACGTACATATACTGGAATCTCTTACAGGCCTTGCTGGAAATACGATCGGCGATTTTGCTGAATATCTCTATTCAAGGACCGGGAATACTACGTATAACAAGAAATAACGAATACGACATTTACATCGAGTATACGGAATTTTGACTGTTTAGAGTTAAGGGTTTAGGTCTGCCGTGATTCTTCAAGCGCAGCTCAGACAAGGATTATCTTCCCGATGGAACCGTTGGGTCAGTGGTCTATCGTTGGCACTTTGTGTTGCTGGCGGTTGGCAGTCTGTGGCGCGAGCGGAAGGGAGTCGAGACATGTTCCCAGCTGGTGCACTGGGCAATCGAGGCAATATTATTTGGTCGGGTGCTTCTGCAAGTGGGTTTCGCGATCGCACGCTGTTTCGAGTTTATGCTAATGCAGGCGAGTACATCCTGGTGAGTTCTAGCGCTATGGGTATCGATGATGGCAATATCCAAATCTTTAGCAATATCTCGGGTACCGTTGCCAATGAGAATTTGGGCACGTCTGTTTTTTCGTGCTTGACCCAGCGAGGGGCAAATGCTGCGGATGCGAATCGCGGATTTATCAGTAGTCGGGCTGAAGAATTAGCAGGCCCCCGATCGATTGATGGGGCTGGCAATACAGCCGGATACGAACCCTGCTACTATCAGGCGCCCACGACAGGCATCTATTATATCGCCATGTATGGTCCCCAGGGGCCAACCGGTGGTGATATGAGCGGTGCCAACAATGGTGTTGAGCCAAATATTAACACCCTCAACACAGGAAGTAACCAAGGCACGGGCATTTCTGCCTGGGACGTCACCATCAGATCGAGTCTGAACTCTACAACCGACATCATCGGGCGGCTGCACACCTATTACATTGCCATGAACATGGGCGATAACGGTCGTCAGCTGCACTCCGATCTTTACCCGATTACAGTAGATGGCTATCGCTATGAGATTGACATCCGTGGGCTTGACCCGTTCGGTTTTAGAATTTACGGTAATCAATTCGGTAACCTAGACAGCGACGGGCAAACGCCGCTTTACCGAGATGTTCTTGGGAGCAATGGCAGTATTGGTAGCCCGTCGGGTGGGGTTAGCAGTGCGCCTCCGCTGTATCCCATCTTTTTGAATCCTATCGATTCAGCGGCGGTCAGCTCGCTCACTGTCTATGACCCCCTGACCGGCGCTGAGGTCCTGGGTCGAACGTTCCCTGGCGCACCCATCCTACCTAGCATTACAACGGCTTCTTTTAGTGGCAGTATTTCGGATAATCGCTCAAACGTTAACGTTGGTGGCACCTTTAGCTTTGATAGTAATCTGCCGTCGGGGACCTACGAAATTGTTATTAGTTACGATGGCGTTAACTTTGATCCGACTCGGACTGAAAACCGGGTAATTCGAGGTTTTATGCCATCATCAGGGGCTCAGACATCCACCTGGGATGGTAGAGACAACCTGGGTAACCCTTTTCCGGTGGGCGCGTATAGCTACAAAATTGCTATACGCGGCGGAGAGTATCACTTTCCCGTGAGTGATGCTGAAAATAATGTGAACGGGGGGCCGACCTACCGATTGCTCAATGCGACTAACCCGCTGGGTAATACTATCGCTTTCTATGACCATCGCGGTTACCGTACCCTCGGCGGTACCACTGTTGCTGACCGCGATACGGGGGATGGTGACCCGTTTGATGACGCACTTTGTGGGACGAATCCGCCGTCTCCTGCGGTGACAGATCTAGAATTGGGCGCAGATTCTTCTGCGGCTGGTTTTAATGCTTTTGGGGTAGCTTCTGGCGGCAACACTAACAGCAGATGTACTGGAGCCTTCGGTGATACCAAGATCTTAGACCTGTGGACCTACCTGCCCAGTAATCGGCTCCAGCGCGAAATTATCATCGAGGAAACAACGCCCGAATTTGACCATGGCGATGCGCCAGATACCTCTGCGGGTAACGGCGCTGGGGACTACAGCACATTGAGTGGCAACAATGGACCGCGTCATGCCCTGGGGACCACAGCAGCAAAGCTTTACCTAGGGGCAGGCGTCGTGTCGGATGCTGACGGGTTTGTGGATGGTGTCGATGACAATGGTAATGCTACCGATGACAGTGATAACGCGTTTACCGCGGCGCTGCCTTCGGTGACGCCAGGTGTTGCGTACAACCTCAATAATATCCCTGTGGTTAACAACAGTGGCGTGACAGGGACGCTGCATGGCTGGGTTGATTTTAACCAGAACGGTCAGTTTGAACTGAGTGAGTATGCCAGTGTAACCGTGGCCTCAGGGACCACATCCGTGAACTTGAGCTGGTCAACCCCTGCTACGACGACGCTTGGCACCACCTATTCGCGCTTTCGTCTAACGACTGACGCCACCTTGGTGGACAGTGCTGGGACGACCGACGTTGACGAGCGGTCCTTAGGAGCGGCTAGTAATGGTGAGGTAGAAGACTATGCCGTAAGCGTAGTGAATGGCGATCCGAAAGTTGTGCTGGTCAAACGGATCACCGCGCTCAATGGTCAGACACAGACCACCAATGGCCATGATCTCTCGGCTTATCGGAATGAGGGGGGCGATCCGTTTGACGACAATACGCTACCTTGGCCTACGCCGCTGACGGCGACGCTGGTCGGGGGCACCAACGGTGGCAATGTGATGCCTGACGATACCCTCGAGTACACGATTTACTTCTTGTCCTCGGGCGATCGCATTGCTGAAAATATTCGCTTTTGTGACTACATTCCGACCTATACCCAGTTGGTCGCTGGTAGCTTTAATGGAAACCCGCCTGTGGCTGGCAGTTTGACCGGCGCAGACCTGTCAGTAGAGATTTTTCAGAACGGTGGCTCAACCTATCACACCGGTGCTAATGATGGTGACTCGGCTGTGTATTTCCCGCCAGGGGTTGATCCGGCGAACGATAGTCGCTTTGCCGGGATTGACTGTGACGGCGATGGTAATGTGCTGAATGCAAATCCGAATGGTGCGATCGCAGTTGATCTGGGCAATATTCTCAATGCCAGTAGCGCTACCAATGTGGCCAATCAGTCCTACGGCTATGTGCGATTCAGGGCCAGAGTCAGATAGTCAGGGCCAGAGTCAGGTAGGTGTTGATATCTTGCTGACCATTGCCATCGGGCGGGCCAGCAAAAACTGCTAAATGGATTGCCTACAGCTTAGACCCACATTCAAAGCAGAACCGATGGGTTGCGGCATTTTCGGTGCCGCAGTTGCCGCAGTGAACCGGGGCCGAGACCTGAAGGCTTTCAAGCTGTTCCGGTAGGCCCAGCATCTGTGCATTGCTCGCGCCGGGTGGAATCATTGGGTAGCAGTTTTCGTCGCGGCGGACATGGGCGTCGACCAATATCGGGCCGTCGTAGGCCAGCATTGCGGCAATGCCTTCCTCTAGTTTGCTGGGGTGGTCGATCACCATACCTTTAACCCCAAAGGCCGTCGCCAACATTTCAAAGTTGGGCATGCCCACTTCCATGTTGGAAGACGAGTAGCGTTCTCCAAAGAAGTTTTGCTGCCATTGGCGGACCATGCCCTGCCAACCATTGTTGATGATCACCGTCTTGACGTTGATGCCGTACTGGGCCAGGGTCGCCAGCTCTTGCAGGTTCATTTGAAAACTGGCGTCGCCGCTAATGCAGATCACCTGCTGATCAGGCATGGCTACCTGCACGCCCATAGCCGCCGGTAAGCCGTAGCCCATCGTGCCCAAGCCTGCGCTAGAAATCCACTGGCGCGGACCGTTCTTGAGGAACTGGGCTGCCCACATCTGGTGCTGCCCCACATCCGTCGTGTAATAGGCGTGGGGGGCCTGCTTGGTCAGCTCGGTAATTACCTGCTGTGGCGACAGGATGTCATCGTAGGTGGGCACCTGCAGCGGGTAGTCCCGCTTCCAACGGCGAATGCGGGTGAGCCAGTCCTCGGTGTGATCGGCATGGGCGCGGTAACTGCCCTCGCTGATGCGATCGAGAATCTGCGTCAGCACCTTGCACACATCGCCAACGATGGGCACGGTCGGTACGCGGTTCTTGCCCACCTCTGCTGGGTCAATGTCGATATGAATCACCTTGGCACGGCTGGCAAACTCGTCGAGCTTGCCGGTAACCCGGTCATCAAAGCGAGCACCGACCGCAATCAACAGATCGCATTCGCTGACGGAAAAGTTCGCATAGGCCGTCCCGTGCATGCCCAACATGCCCAACGCCAGCGGGTGATGCTCGTCGAAGGCACCTTTGCCCATCAGCGTGGTGGTGATGGGCATCTGGAAATGCTCGGCCAGCTGTCGCAGTTCGGCGTGGGCACCCGCTGCGATCGCACCGCCCCCCACATACAGCAACGGCTGCTTGGCCGCCTGCATCAGCCGAATCGCGTTGTTGATCTGGCGGGGGTTGCCCTTGGTCGTGGGTTTGTAGCCCGTCAGCTTGATCGAACCGGGTTCAACCGGGCTGTAGTCAAATTCTTTGAGGCCAACATCCTTAGGGACATCAATCAGCACCGGTCCGGGGCGTCCGGTTCGGGCAATGTAAAAGGCTTCGGCTACAATCCGGGCCATCTCTCTCGGGTCGCGCACCACGTAGGAGTGCTTCACGACTGGCAGCGTAATGCCAAAAATGTCGGTCTCTTGAAACGCATCGCTGCCAATTGCCCCGAGCGGCACCTGGCCGGTCACCGCCACCATCGGAATTGAATCCATCTGCGCTGTTGCTAGCCCCGTCACCAGGTTCGTGGCACCGGGGCCAGAGGTGGCAAAACAGACCCCCACTTCCCCCGTCGCCCGGGCATAGCCGTCCGCTGCATGGGAAGCGCCCTGCTCGTGGCGCACCAGGATATGCTGGAGCTTGCCCGCTTCTTCAGCCTTGTACAGCTCGTCATAAATCGGCAAGATTGCGCCGCCGGGGTAGCCAAAAATGTGCTTTACCCCGTGGCGAATCAGGCTATCGATCAGCGCGTAGGCCCCAGAGGCACGCTGGGTCGTCGTTTTAGACAGGGGCGTTTGCAAAAGAGAGACCATCGGCTTGCAGGCAGAAATGAGGATAAACAGTAATCTATAGCAATCGCCACAAGCGATCATGCGCGATTGCTAGCAACGGAGCACTCTAGGCTTGATGGACAACGATACCCGATGTCCTAAGCAAAGTGGCCAAAACTATGTTTCACGGTTATCAATTTTACAACTCTGTCCCAGGATAGATAGCGGGTGCAGGAAAATATTTCGATCTGTTGACTTTGCGTAATGGGGGCGCAACGAGAAGCTTAGTCAGGGCGGCCCGTCATGTCGGCCCATGCACCGCCAATAAATGCGATCGCAGTGGCTTCACTCACTCGATATTGCCCATTTCTTTGCTCGACCTGCCAGCCCAGGGCTGTCTGCGGTGACTGCCACAGTGCCAGGTGAGGGACCGGCGGGTCGGCGTAAAAGTTGAGCGGACCGCTGCCGAGGGGGAGAGAGCTGCGGTGAGTAAACCGATCGTGGCTGAGTCGATAGATGGGATAGTCTCCCAGCAGCGGCACGCCCCACCCATCCAGAGCAATCAGCCCTGCGACCTGGCCCCCGGCCTGTTGCCAACGCCAGAGTAGGGGGACTGTGGCCACCACCCCGGCGCTAAAGGCGAGGATGCCGATGGGCGGTGCGACCACCGGGTCTGGGTAGCGCGCCAGGAAGTCCGATACCCGCAGAGGAACCGGCAGAACCGGCTGATGAACCGCCAGGGCGGTGATGAGAGCGTCCGTCAGCGTGGGGGAATGAAACCCCGGACTCATTAGCAGTTGGGGAGGAATAAGAGAACTCGACGGCGGGTGCGAGGGTGGCGACATGGCGGTTATGGCCCTAGAACGTTCGGTTCTACACCATAGTCATGATGGGGACCCTGCCAGTAGTCTTTAGGTATAGATTTGACTGACCTTACTGACTGCAGGGCTCATGGTGGAGCACGTTACCCAATTTCTACCAACAATTAGTAGCCTGGTGGCACTGGGTGAGTTTTTGCCGGAGACCAGCAGTGTCGAATTGGCTGAAACTGAGGCTCAGCCCTCTGAATCGGTGCGACTGGCCAGCCAGGCCCGGCGAGCTGAGGGAGAATGGCAGGCGGCGATCGCATCGGTACGTCACCTGCTCAAGCAAACCCTACCGCCCGCGACCACAAACGCCGATGGCTTCCAGGGGATTCTGCTGTCGGGGCCTTTTCCGGTGCTAGACGCGGTCAGTCTGACCACGCCCCTGTCAAACTGGACCTTTGTCCCCCAGTCGCGCCAACAGCTGCTGCACGAGCAGTTCGCCCGGCTGATGCCCGCCGACGCCTCGGTCTCTCAGCCCGACGGTCCGGATGCGCGGCTGCTACCTCTATTTGAAGGGGATCCGCTCACGTCTGAGCGGTTTTGCCTGCTGCTCACCCGCCAGTTCAACCTGGTGCTGGTGCTGGGGCAGGATGCCAACCAGGAAATGCACTTTCAGTTTTCGTTTACGCCCGAGGTAATCGAGTCGGTCTGGCGACTGTTGCGATCGCGAATTGCCGTTCTACAGTCCAACCACCTCGACACCATTGACGCCCTCATCGACAAGTTCACCAGCCCCGCCCCCGACCACCGCTGGGTCAGCCAGTTTACCCGCCTAATGCTTTCAGCCCTGCCAGGGCCGCCCGCAGCCAACCCAGTGGAGCGAGTGCGACCCGCAGCGGGGAACGGGGCTAACCACTCCAACAACGGCGCGGCCAGCCCGGCTTACGCGGGCCAGAGCTCGACTGGCGATCTCGACCTGCTCAAGGCTATGGCCCACGAGATCAGCACCCCCCTGACCACCATTCGCACTTACACCCGTTCCCTGCTGCGACGCAAAGATCTGGACGAAAAGGCCACCCAGCGCCTGCGCCAAATTGACCGAGAATGCACCCAGCAAATTAATCGCTTCAGCCTGATTTTCAAAGCGGTGGAGCTAGAAGCTGCGACCCACAGCTCACCCCGGTCACCTCTGACAGCAACGCCGCTGACCGAGCTGTTTCGAGAGGCTATTCCCCAGTGGCAGCAGGCCGCAACCCGGCGCGGGCTTTCGCTGGCGGTTGACCTGCCCCAAGAGCTGCCGATGGTAGCTAGCGACCCTGGCATGCTGCAGCAGGTGCTGACCGGCCTGGTTGAGCTATTTACCCACAGCGTCCCCACCCAGAGCCACATCGACCTGCAGGTCATCGCTGCCGGTCACCAGCTCAAGCTTCAGTTCCAGGCCCAGCAGCCAGGACGAGCTAGCGCGCGCACCTGCCCGACTCAGTCGCTCAAATCCCTCGGGAATCTGCTGATGTTCCAACCCGAGACCGGTGGGCTCAGCCTCAACCTGAACGCGACCAAAACCCTGTTTCAGGCACTCGGAGCCAAGCTAACCGTGCGCGACAAGGCCGAGCAAGGGGCCACCTGGACAGTGTTTTTGCCGATCGAAACAGCAACCGGCTACCCGATCGTGTAGGGCTGGCGTCTCGCCTGCCTCTGATGGATTGTCTACAGTTCGATCACCCCTACAACAGGCAGTCTACGCTTCGATATCGGGCAACACCTTCAGACGCACCATCTTCGACAGACTGCTCTCCGCACTGCCCAGCTGCACCTCAATCAGCTCGCTGGCCAGGGGGTCTAGCCCGGCTAACAGAGACCGCAGGTGGGGCGTACTTTCCCCGCTATCCACATACACCCGCTCCGATAGCTTATTCAGCCTGCGCCAGGCCGTATAAAGCTTCACCGCCGCCTGTTCGACCTGGGTGGCTTGATTCACCAGATCGGCCGTCGCACTCAGGCAACCCACCCGCAAAGCCTCATCCAAGGCCTGCTCCAAATCAATCCGGTCCGGGTCGATGGTCTGCACCTGGGCCGCAGCGGCAATGTACTTCGACAGATAGCGAGCCTCGGAGGTTGCCAGCTTGACCGTATCCACGTCCGGGTTACGGGCCACCTCGGTCTTCAGCGTCGCCTGGTGGCTGGGGGGCAGCTTTTCCAACTCCTTCACCAACGGCGGCAGGTAGCGGGTGGGAATGGTGTTATTCGCTGCCTTCTCCCGAATGGTTTCTGGAATCAGGTCGGAGGTCATGGCCGTCCACTCGTCTGAGAGCTGCTTCACCTCTTTGCGAGTAATCTGCTCACCCCGGCGGGCGGCCTCGGTGACCATTTGCTGGACCTCTGGTGAGGCATTGGCCGTTTCAATAAAAGCCCGCTTGCTGAACTGGTTGACGTCCTGGGTTTCTAGCAGGCCGTCCTGCAGTAGGGCGTCGGCGCTATTGCCCAGTTCAATGAGTGCGTAGGCCTGACTCTTGCTAATGTCGCGATCTTTAAGCCAGTTGAGAAAGCCCGCACCGCGACTATCACCGCCCTTTTTCTCGCGGTCGCGCACCGCCCGCAGAATGCGACCACGCCAGATATCGTTTTGCAAGTCAATCTGGTCGCAGCGCTGCCAGGCCTGGTCAATCCGCTGCTGAAAGTCGATATCCGATATCTGGTCATCTTCCGGATCGGGCAGGTTGAACTGCAGCCAGTCCTCCAGATTGCCGACATCGGCGGCTACGTCTACACCAAATTTCATGGGCAATTTGTTACGGGCAATGCGTTATGGGCAAGTGGTCATCGGCAAGCTGCACGAGCAATCGCCAGACTTGGGGCCGCTTGGCTCAGGCATTATGGCACAAGTCCTAAACCACGGAACGCTTCGAGCCATAAAGTAAAGATCCTGCTTCAGGATGCGCGAGCGCGGTGATTCCTAATCTTGCAGTGCATTGGGCTATCGAGGGCACGAACGTCAGTCGCACTGGCAACTGGTCAACTTCCTAAAAGCCAGCGCACGACAATGACCGATAGGCTGGCAACTGACCCAATTAGCAGAAGCAGGAACGCAATTAGAATAAAAGCAAAGACCTTATCGGCCATGCCGCTCTCCCGAGGCGATTCAATGTGCCGCTCTAGCAGCGCTACGTTCTGGACGTTCGCCTTCCAGGCCATGTCAAACAGGTCGCCCACCAGTGGGATTGTCCCCGACAGCACATCCAGCAAAATATTCCAGCCCATACGCCCCAGCGTAGCTGCGGGCACTCCCAGCCGGGCTGCCTCGAACACCACATAAACCGAAATCGCCCCGGTCAGCAGGTCGCCGCCGCCTGGCAATAATCCTATGATGGGGTCCAGCCCGATCCGTCCGATACCCGGAATCGGGATGGCATTGTCGAGAACATGGCTCAGTCGCCGCAGCCGCAATAGTGCGCCAGCGTGAGTCTTCACATGGGTCGGGGGCATAGGTGTTTAGCTGGGATGTTGGCTGCTGTCAGGAACGTCGTGTTGTAAAGCTGTAGGAATATTGAGGTTTCTTAGCGATTTCGTAAGTAATCGCAATCAAAATCGAGCAGACCCTTAAGTCGCCCGATAAAAACGGCCCGATGCCGATCTTAACGGATAGGTTGGGGCATAATGGCACCGCAACCTATGTTTGACGACACCTATTTGAGTACCCGTAATGATGCGATCGCATAAGTTCTTAAACCGAGTTCTTCTGGTTCCCGCTACGATGCTGGCCGTGGGCTTATCAGCCTCTGCGGCCTCAGCCCAGTTGTACAATCCCAGCGATCTCGCCAGCAGTCGCGAAATCACCGATACCCTATCTGAAAGCGATATTCCCACTGGGTTTGGCGGCTTTGCTCGCGATTACGTAGTTGATCTAGAAGCGGGCGATCAGATCACCATTGATGTGATGTCTGAGGAATTTGACACGCTGGTCAGCCTGATGGACGGTAACGGCATCACCATTAGCGAGAACGACGACGGCCCGGACGGCACCACCAACTCGCTTCTGTTTGCCCGCATTACCGAAGGCGGTAAGTACACCGTGCGCGTCCGCTCCTACGCGGGCCAGGGTACCGGCAACTTTCGTCTGAAGCTGGCCCGCCTGCGGGAAATCGTCGATTAAGGCATTCATCGGGTGAGGGGGCACTTCCCTTCACCCTGCCTGCTTCCCGCAGGTTTCAAAGATCTGCTTGCCTTAGAATGCAATCTTTTGTTAACGTATCTAAGCGTATAAATTGGGCATAAGCCTAGTCACGCAAGCCGGGATAGCTCAGCTGGTAGAGCAGAGGACTGAAAATCCTCGTGTCGGCGGTTCAAGTCCGCCTCCTGGCATTTGGCACCGAATAGGTGCCTTTTTAATGACCTCAATTGTGTAAGGATTTTCAGTCCTTACACAATTGAGGTCAGGGGCTACTCCGACGGTAATGACGCATTAGTGTAGAGCCTTGGATGAATTAGATAGAAACTTTCCGCCTAAGCACCCAAATCGGCGTATTAGGCTGACGGATGTCCGCCTAAGTCCCTTATTAGGGGTATTAGACTGACGGATGTCCACCTAATCTGCTAAATCAGATGATTAGGCAGAACGTTTCCCCCTAATTAATTGTTA
>JBCBWI010000042.1:0-48909 GCA_039817185.1 Cyanobacteria bacterium J06648_16
GGAAGCTCTTTCATGATTTCAATCTAGAGCTAACCCCTTCGTTTCTCAATCCCCGAGGGGGGGAGTTGAGCAATTACAGATACTGATTGTGGGTTCGAGATTAACTGTTACCGTTGATTTGAACCGTTAACCCTCTTCGAGTAGTTGCGATCACTGCAGCCTGCCCATGGGAGAGTTAGAGCCTGAACCACTACCATCGCCGCTATGCCTGAAAATTCTTACACACTTGAGGCGAGGGGCTGCTCCAAAGGTAGTGACACATTAATATGGTGTATTGGGTATTTAGATAGATACTTTCAGCGTAATTCCCCTAATAGGGGAATTACGCTGAAATATTTCTCCATAATCTGCTAAATTAGAGGACTAGGCAGAACATTTCCCTCTAATAAGTAGTTGGCTGAGGACGCGCTCTGAGAACTAGTCAATGGGTAATATGAATTAAGTCAATTCAGTATGTTTGGATGTCTAAATTAGCGAAGTACCAGTAAGCCAACTTTTCGAAGCTATTTGTATTGGCAATCACAGTCAATGACAAGAAGTTATGAGTTCTGGGATTGAAAGGTTCTGTATGACGTAACCTGAGCAATATGAACAGGCAGCACAGTTGGTTTTGGCAAATCGAGGAGATAGGGAACGGGCCAGACTACTTTTTCTGCGCGACATTTGATAAATCCGATGCTGAACGTCTTGCAGTTCTGGTGCGTCATCACTTGCCCTATATCTATGTTCATAACGCAGAACGGGTTGTTCCTGGCAATGCCCATTTCAGCGATTGTGTGGTTTATGAGCGTTATTGCGATCAACACACCTATGACCGGGCGCTGCAGATGAAGAAATCCGGCATGCAAGAGAGCATTTATTACTACGCTGAGATTCAAGTGTGTGACCATCAACTGTGCATCAACCATGTCTTGTCGGGCGGTATGTATGACGACACAGCGTTAGTTATTGCCCTTGCCCAATCACCAGATCTCACCTTGAATGAGTGGAAGGTAGGCTACAACGGCTACTCCTGGAGTGAAGTGGCTCGTGGCACAAGTTCGTTATCGCTATTGGCCTATCTGCAATAGTCTGATACACCTGATTCGTAGATCTTGCACCATCATTGATAAGACTTGTCAAAATTTTTTAAGATTCAGCATCTGTCAATGGAGCCTTGAGAGCGCTTGCAAGATTACCAAGTCTACTGCAGCCTCACAAGTCGTTGGAGCAGCGATTTGAAGGTTTTGTGCGTCGTTTCAATTTCTTAGTCGCCGCTCAACTTTTTCGTTACCTCCCTTTGAATAGCTGCTACTACCGCAGCCTCTCAACTTGGACGTTAACCCTCTTGGAGTAGTTGCTCACCCTGCAGTCTGCCTACGGAAGAAGAGGCGGTTTGGCTGCGGTTAGTTTATGTATTTGGGTCGTTTGCCCCCTGTGATAGTCGCTCTTTTTAGGCAGGGATTAGCCCCGACCGACTCGAGCAGCGTATGAACAAAGCCGTGTAGACTTTTGGGCGTTGAGCAAATTGCGTTTTATTAGAGTAGAGAGCGTGACGTTAGCCCTAATTAAACCAAATTGCAAAACCAACAAAATTCCCACCAAACGCTCTGACCAGCGTTTGCCAAGTCTCCCCTTCCGTCAGGTCTCCTAGCTCCAGATAAGGCAAAGCTGCACCGCCCTGTACCCATAACACCAGGTCAAAAAGCTCAGGCTCTAGAAACACCCGCTGTAAGTTGATGCCGCGAGGCCCGTCAAACCGCCAATGGGGGAGCAGCTTTTTCCCAGTGAGCAGAGCATCGGCTTCATCCAGCGATCGCCGCCAAGTCTCAATCTGATCTGCTGTGACGACTGCGGGCACGACACTATTCTGTTCAGCATTCGGCACCCACTCGCGATCGTTATCGGTTTCCGCAAGAATGCTCTCCCACGACTCATGACTGAGCGCCAGGACCGAGCGGGCATGAGATAAAGCTGACGACAACCGCTCGGGGGCCTGGGGTTCAAAATGCAATAGGTGTAACGCTGTAACAAGGTCTGTAAAGCCGATTAAGCCCCCTCCTGTAAAAGGAGGGACCGCATAGGGCGTTTGAATATTGGGAAAGAATAGGTGCCCTAGGCGCTCGAAATATTCCTGTGTGTTGTAGGCCAAAACCGCGTCTGCAATCGTCATTAACAGATGGCAATACCCTCGTAGCCAGTAAACATCCCCTGTATCAAAAGCAATGGTCACGGTCTGCTGTGCCTCAGGGGGTGTAGCAGTGACTGCTGGATTGTAGAGGCGATAAATTTGCCAAAATGACTCCTCCGGGCTGAGAGTTTGGTCTCCGTTCAGATCGAGACGGATGGCCGCAAAGTTGATGGGTAGCTTGACCTCGGCATCACCGACCTGGGCCAGAGTTGCTTCTGCGGTCCGGAGGTTCTGGTCAAACGTTTCTAGCACGCCCTGCCATGCTTGATAGTCAATTGGTGCTGGATTAGGATTCTGAGGCACAGGCAGCCTCAGAAACGGAATGCCTAGCTGTCTGGCCGGTTCAGAGTCTAATCCATACTGATAGAGGTTCTGCCCCAACGTCTCTACAGCCCCAAAGAATTGCAACACTCCAAGCCCAAACAGGGCCTGAGTATCCTCACTGTGGCGCTGCAGATAAGCTGTGTAAGCTTTCTTCCCAGCCGGAATCCCTGCCTGAGTGAGATAAAGACCGACACCGGGCAAGGGGCGATCGGCAGCTTTGACGCTATCTCGCGTCAAGATAATACTGGTACTCAGAATGACAAGAATCAAAAGGACCAGTACAAGCTTGTGTTTCATCGTCAGGAGCCTTTGCGTAGCATAGCGTGAGTTTTACCTTATATTCCCCACTCCTGAAAAGGCATTTTCAGCAATGTATCGCGCTCGTCACAAAGGTTTTTGCACGAGCTGGACTACAACGCGCTCTATGCTTGAAAAATATACACACTTGGTGTCCCAATCAGTGCGGCAGAAGCCATAGCTGCATAAGCGAGATCAGTAGGTCAGCCGGAATGGCGATCTTTACGCTCAGCTCCTAAAAATCCTCGTATCGGCGGTTCCAGTCTGCCTCCTGGCATTCAAGTTTTCCAGTCACAAAACTGAAGCATTAGCGCTTGGTGCGCTTCTGATTTGCCAGGTTCATTGAATTGAGTGTTGCGTACTTTTAGTAATCTGATTACTTTCCTGCTGAAGCAAAGCGCCCCTTCAAAGGGAAGCCATAGCGGTCTCTAGAAATTCGGGCTGAATCCAACTGTTTAAATCGAGCTTATCCAGATGTTCATTGCCGGGAATACGAACCAATTGTTGAATATGTTGGGTTATCCAATCCGTGCGAATCTGAGTTTCAGGGAGAAACAGACCTGAAGCATCTTGACGTCGGTAGTCCAGAGTCTTAGCAACAATCTCGGGATCTAGTTTGACCCAATGGCTAACGAGTGAGAGGGCACTCGGGGTGTTCATGTACCAGTGCTGGGCAGCAATCAATGCTTTGAGATAGGCGACCACAACCTCAGGGTGCTCGTCAGCAAAGGCATCCCGCACAACAACGCCGTGAAATGTTGGTAGTTTGTCCAAATTATCGTTCAATAACCTGCGAAACCGACTCTGGTGACTGGCGATATCGTGCAGGGGCGCAAAGTAGGCATACCCATCCGCTGACATATTTCGGGGTGTCAATCGATGAATGCTTAGATCTTTGATAGAAGCCAGCGTCACCTCCTCAAGGAGATTGGTACGCGTGAGGGTACGCATGACCATGCCGTGGGCCGCTGAGGCAAATGGCACCGCAATGGTTCGACGACGTAAGTCTTCTAAGCTACTGAGTTCCGATTTCTCAGGAACAATAATCGTGTTCCCAGCGCCATCAGGGTTGCTGGCAACAAAGCTGATCAGACGAGTTGCCTCTAGCCCCGATGATGCAGAAGGGTCAGCACCGCTGAGCAGTAGGGGATAATCGCCCAAAATACCGATATCGATATGCTGGGATTTCAATCCCTCTACAATTGGAGCACCTGAGGCAAAGTCGCGCCATTGAACTTTATACTGCGTCTGTCGATATCGACCATCCCGGGGTAAGAAATGCTCAAGCAATGCCAGTCGCTGAATGATGAGGCCAGCGGTAACCGTTTGAATGGTTTTATTTTGAGTGCCAATCGTTAGGGTTACTGTTTCTACCGCATCAGGACGGACACGCCCCAACACCCCCACAGACTGAGAACAAACCGGTGGGCTAGCGTGGGAAACCTGCCCGGCACTGATTTTATGTTGAGTCCGTTCAGCAACTAACTGGGTAAATAGCGCGATCGGCGACGGTGTGCCTGAGTCAAAGGCTGCTCGATAGGGAGATCGGCTCGGCTGCTTAGGCGTGAGCATGAATAGCTGAGAATTCAGCGCAAACTCCTGTAGCGGAATGGCTGTCAGAAGTTTGCTTTGGCGCTCGGTTTGTAGCTGTAGACTCGAAGCAAAGCCTAGATAGTGTCCCTGCGTTAAGAACGCACTCATCAGGCTGGAGGACTGCACGGTCTCGTACTTATTAAAGTCTGATACTTGCATGCCCAACTCTGTCAACCTAGCCTCTAGCGCCAAGCGCTCGGGTGAGCCAGTAGAAGGGAACACCCAAGCTTCTGAAGTGAGTTCTTGCAGACTCAGCCATTGAGCTGGCGCTAACCGATGATCGGCAGCCACAATTAAAAAATATTGGCACTTGTCCACTGGCTGGCAATCTACTTCGTCAAAATTTTGTAGATTTATTTCAGTGAAACATACTTCAACCTCGCCTACAGCAAGGGCATTGTAGAGGGATGAAACGGTTTTGAATGGTCTACAGTGAAGCTCAATTTTTGGATGTTTCTGACGGTATTCAAACAGAATTTTAGGCAACCAGCCACTGAAAATGTTGGGTGTGCAGCCAATACTTAATCGGCTAAACTTACCTCGCTTCATCTCGTTGATGTCTTGAACCAATCGGCTTTCTAAAGCAACTAGCTCAGGTCCTGCTTCTTGCAGGTAATTCCCCGTTGGGGTGAGCTTGATTTTGCGCCCTAACCGTTCAAAAAGTGCGACGCCCAAGCTTGTTTCTAAGGATTTAATCTTGGCACTGACAGCTGGCTGGGTCAAGTTCAGTGCCTCTGCCGCTTCAGTAAAGCTGAGATAGCGGGCAACCTCTAGGAAAACTTTGAGTTGGTAAATTTCCACAGTCAGCAAATTAGCCTATCGAGCAGTTGCCAAAATCTTTAGCTATTGAGATGAACCTTTGAAATTTCTATAGCAAAAAAAGTCCGTCATCGGTCCGTCATCAACGATTAAAAAAACAGCAAAATCAACATTTAGAGACAAATGATGCCGAGAAAACGGATTATGGGGATTGCATCCAAACCTAACATTACAACTTTTTATGAGTGTATAGAGAAAATTAATTCACAAACAGTGCGTTTCGATACAAACCATCTTGAGGGCATCACCGAATGTCCTTAACATTGCGAATAGGCTGAGAAAATTTGTACGTCAGAATGAATAAGCTAGGGAACGAACAGGCAATTCGACTGGTAGGCATCACAGGTGGGCAGATTGGGGCAGATCCAATCGCCATCAGCGCTCCTCTCAAGTAAGCAGTTTTAACTATTTGTTTCGAAACAGTAACGAATCCACGCCTAGTAGACATGAGGGCTTTTGTGTGAATATTCAGCGCTTACAGACTGATTTTTTGGTGGTTGGTGGTGGCACGGCGGGGACGATGGCCGGAATCAAGGCCAAGCAGGCAAATCCCGACGCCGATGTCTTAATTTTGGAAAAGGCCAACATTCGTCGCAGCGGTGCGATCGCAATGGGCATGGACGGCGTTAATACGGCTGTCATCCCCGGTAACTCCACGCCAGAGCAGTACGTGCGCGAAATTACCATCGCCAACGACGGCATTTTGGACCAAAAGGCCGTTTACCAGACCGGACGCTGGGGCTTTGAGGTGATTCAAGAGCTAGAAAGCTGGGGTGTCAAGTTTCAGAAGGACCGCGAAGGTAACTACGACCTGAAGCAGGTTCACCGCGTGGGTAAGTACGTGCTGCCTATGCCAGAGGGAAAAGACTTGAAGAAGATTTTGGCCCGGCAGGTCAAGCGGCACAAGGTACGGGTGACGAACCGGGTGATGGCCACGCGGGTCATGGTCCAAGACGGGCGCGTGATCGGCGCGGTGGGCTTCGACGTTCGCAAAGGAGATTTTGTTGTTATCCAGGCGAAGGCGGTAGTGCTCTGTACCGGAGCCTGCGGTCGGCTGGGACTGCCCGCCTCGGGCTATCTCTACGGTACCTACGAAAACCCCACCAACGCCGGGGACGGCTACTCAATGGCTTACCACGCCGGGGCGGAGCTCACTAATATTGAGTGCTTTCAAATCAACCCGCTGATTAAAGACTACAACGGCCCCGCCTGTGCCTACGTGGCCAGTCCCTTCGGAGCCTACACCGCCAACGCCGAGGGCAATCGCTTCATCAGCTGCGACTACTGGAGCGGCCAGATGATGCTGGAGACCTGGAAAGAGCTAAATTCGGGCAAGGGGCCAGTGCATCTGAAGATGTATCACCTGGACGACGACACCATTTCTGAAATTGAGCGGGTGCTGTGGTCGAACGAGCGCCCCAGCCGAGGCCGGTTCCACGAAGGGCGCGGAGAGAACTACCGCACCCACGGCGTGGAGATGAACATTTCAGAAATCGGGCTGTGCAGTGGCCACAGTGCCTCAGGGGTGTGGGTCAACGACAAGGCCGAAACGACCGTTCCAGGGCTCTACGCGGCGGGCGATATGGCTAGCGTGCCCCACAATTATATGATTGGGGCGTTTGTCTCGGGGCGGCTGTCGGGCATCAATGCAATGGACTACGTTCAGGGACTGGAGCATGTAGAACCCGACCCCGAATTTCTCTCGGCGGAGCAGGCTCGGATTTATGCGCCGTTGGATCGCCCGGATGGGATACCCCACACTCAGGTGGAGTACAAGCTGCGGCGCTATGTGAACGACTACCTGCAGCCGCCCAAGTCTCCCACAAAAATGGACATTGGCCTGGCCGCGTTCGAGCACTATCACGAGACGTTGGACCTGATGGGGGCAAGAGACCCCCACGAGCTGATGCGCTGCATGGAGGTTCACTTTATTCGAGACTGTGCGGAAATGGCGGCGCGGGCTTCGCTCTACCGTAAAGAGAGTCGCTGGGGGCTGTACCACTATCGGTTGGACTATCCCGAGAAGAATGATGAGGAGTGGTTCTGTCATGTGAATTTGAAGAAGGCGGAGGCGGGAGATATGGAGATGCTGAAGCGTCCAGTAGCGCCCTACATTGTCGATGTGAATCTGCAGCAGGAGGTTTATGACGTGGCGGTGCGGTAACTATCTAAGCAAAATAGTTCACGAAGCATGCGCACGCTCGGTGGATCCCCCCGGCTTCGCCACCCCCCTTATCAAGGGGGGCTGAGGGGGGATCGCCCAAGCAAGCGATATTGATAATTATTTTGTTCAGCTACTTGAGTGAAATCTGTTCTTTACCCGAGAGACTAGACCAATGGCTTTAGCAACCCAACGGGTGGACGTGCCCGTCATTGTTGACGAATCGAAATGTCTGGAAAAATGTACGGCTTGCATTGAGGTGTGCCCGCTGGATGTGCTGGTGAAAAACCCTGAGACGGGTAAGGCGTACATGAAATACGACGAGTGTTGGTTTTGCCTGCCCTGTGAAAAGGAATGCCCTACCAACGCCATTACTGTGCAAATTCCGTTTCTACTGCGTTAGCGAGGAGATTTATCATGACGGCGGATATTGATCCGGAGGTGGTGCAGTGGGTGGAGATGTTGCGATCGCAAGACCTCAACGACCGCTTAGTGGCCGCAAAAACGCTACAGCATCTGGGGGATGAAGACGCCATCGAAGCGCTTATCTTGTGTCTGGACGATGACAGTCCGAAGGTGCAAGAAATTGCGGTGACGGCCCTGTGGGAAATGGCAAACCCGGTGGTGGTGCCGTCTTTGCTGAACTGCTTGGATTCGCAGCGAGAGCCGGAGGTGCGGGATGAGGCGCTGTCGGCACTGAAGGAACTGGTGACGCCCGACGATTTACTTAAGCTGCTAGATGCTGTTCAGCTCGACGATGAGAGTATTCAGCTCAACGTCTTGATTTTGCTGCGAAAGATTCATGACGCCCAAGCCCTGCCCTACATTCTCCCGTTTTTTGAGTCAGAGAATCCGACTCTGCGCGAGGCGGCGGTGGTGACGCTGCGGTACCTGAATCAGGTGGTGCGGTGTGAACCGGCCCTGCCCCTGGCGAAGGATAGCAATGAAGACGTTCGGCGGTCCGCAATTCTAACGCTGGGGCATCTGAGTGATGAGGCGGTGGTGCCGACGCTGTGCGAGGCGCTGACGACCGACCCAGACTGGCAGGTGCGACGTAACTCGGTCCAGTCGCTAGATTTGCACGCGACCCAGGCGGCGCTGCCTGCGCTGACCCAGGCGATGGGTGATGAGCACTGGCAGGTGCGGAAGTTTACAGCACGGGCCTTGCAGAAGGTGGCGACGGACGAGACGATTTCGGTGCTGATTAAGGCGCTGTCCGATGAGTACTCAGATGTGCGCCGAGACGCTGCGATCGCACTAGGCAATACCGGCAGTGCAGAGGTGCTTCCGGCCCTGCAGCAAACCCTCGACGACCCCGATCGAGACGTCCAGATTTTCTCGCAGCGGGCCATTCAACAAATTCAAGACCAACTGGCGGAGCCCTCAAATGCCTGACCACCCGTCGCCCTTTACGCGTCAGCCCCATGCAGTGCCGGATGCGGTACCGGCTAACCCGGTGCCAGCAAATCCGGTAACAGAAGCCCGTAAGCAGGCGGCCATTCACTGCCTCAAGCAGGTGATTGAGCCCACCCTCAATAACAACATTGTTGACCTGGGCATGGTGCGGAACCTGCGGGTAGTGGATAACTACGTGTACCTGCGGCTCTACATCGGCAGCCATCAGCAGTCTCTCAAAGAACAGGCCCAGCTGGCCCTCGGAGATTTGGACTGGTGCCAGAAGGCGTATATTCAGATCTGCACCATTCCTGGGGTGCGGACGACGCTGGCGGTTTCGAGCGGTAAGGGGGGTGTGGGCAAGTCCACCACGGCGGTGAATTTGGCGGCGGCGCTGACCCAGACCGGTGCGCGGGTGGGGCTGCTGGATGCGGATATCTACGGCCCCAACGTGCCGCAAATGCTGGGACTCAGCCAGTCTGAGGTGGAGGTGATAGAGACGGCTTTCGGGCGTCGGTTTAAGCCGCTAGAGGCCCACGGCATCAAGGTCATGTCGGTGGGGCTGCTGGCCGAGCCGGACCATCCCCTGGCGTGGCGTGGTCCAGTCCTGCACAAGATTATTACCCAATTTATTCAAGAGGTGGACTGGGGCGAGCTGGACTATCTGTTGATTGACCTGCCGCCGGGAACAGGCGACGCGCAGATTACCATCATTCAAGAGAGTCCCATTTGTGGGGTAGTGATGGTGACGACGCCTCAGCAGGTGGCCGTGTCGGACGTGCGGCGCAGCATTCACATGTTCCGTCAGGTGGGCGTGCCGGTGCTGGGCCTGGTTGAGAATATGAGCTATTGGGTGTGTGGCTGTTGCGGCGAGCGCACGTCGATTTTTGGCAGCGGCGGTGGGGAGCAGATGGCGCAGGAGCTGTCGGTACCACTGTTGGGGCAGGTGCCCATTGACCCGCAGATTTGCCAGCGGGGCGATACTGGGCAACCGCTCCCCCTAGTGGACGATCAGGCACCGCTGTCTCAAGTGTTTGGTGAGATCGCAACCGGCCTTAACAACACCTTCTTACCCCGCCAGCCAGCCGCGACACCACCGCAATGAACGAGATTCCCCTGACGATTTCGGCCCTACAGCGCAGCTACGAACAGGGAGCGTTGAACCCGTTGCAGGTGGCTGAAGCCATTGGCGCAGATCTGACACAGCGGGGAGATGATGGGATTTGGATCTACCGGCTACCTGAGCAGGCGCTGATTGAGCGGGCCAAGGCGCTGATGGCGATGCCGGTGGAGGTGCGATCGCACCTTTGGGGCATTCCCTTTAGCGTTAAGGACTGCATCGACGTGGCAGGTTGTCCCACCTCAGCGGCCTGCTCCGCGTTTGCCTACCGCGCTAGCCACACAAACCCGGCAGTGCAGAAGCTGTTGGATGCGGGGGCGATGCTGGTGGGCAAGACCAATCTGGACCAGTTTGCCACAGGGCTGGTGGGGGTGCGAACGGGCTACACGGTGCCCCACAACGCTTTCTCTGAGGACTACATGGCCGGAGGTTCCAGCTCCGGGGCAGCGCTGTCTGTGGCCCACGGACTGGTCTCTTTTGCGGTGGGGACAGATACGGGCGGGTCCGGGCGCGTCCCGGCAGGGTGCAACAACATTGTGGGTCTGAAGCCGACGTGGGGATTGCTCAGCACTCGGCATACAGTGGAGGCTTGTAAAACGCTCGACTGCCTGTCGGTGTTTGCGCTGACGGCGGCGGATGCCCATGCTGTGATGACGGTCGCCCAAGGGGATGATCCGGAGAATCCGTTTTCTCGTCTGACTGAGCCACCGCTCGACCATCTCACCCACTATCAGCCGGGGCAGGCGTTTCGGTTTGGGGTGCCGAGACCAGACCAGCGAGCGTTCTTTGGCAATGAGGACGTGGAGGCTCGCTATGGGAGGGCGATTCAGACGCTGGCCGAGTTGGGGGGAACCGCTGTTGAAATCGACTATGGGCTGTTCTTGCAGGCTAATGAGCTGTTGTTTAACGGTCCTTGGGTGGCAGAGCGCTACGCATCGGTAGGCAAATTCGTCGAGGCTAATCCAGAAGCCGTTTTCCCGATTACTAGAGAGATTATTCTGAAGGCAAAAGAGATTTCTGCAGCTGCAGCCTTCGAGGGACTGTATGCGGTAGCGGCGCTGAAGCGGGCGGTGCAGCCGCTGTGGAAAGAGATAGACTGTCTGGTGGTGCCGACGACGGGGACGGTGTATCGGCTGGAAGAGATTGAGGCTGACCCGCTGAAGCTGAATTCTAATCTGGGGTACTACACGAACTTTGTGAACTTGCTGGATTTAAGTGCGATCGCAATCCCCAACGGATTCCAGGCTAACGGCATTCCCACCGGCGTCACCTTTATCGCCCCGTCCTTCAGCGAGGCCTATCTCACGGGTCTGGGCGCAGCCTTTCACCATGCGGCAAACGACCGACTCGGGGCCACCGCTTTTAAGCTGGGAAGGGAGTGATGGGAGATAGGACGATAGGAGACAGCATTAGATTTAGGCCTCGCTTCTCGCTTCTGGCTCCTGACTCCTAGCTCGGGAAAACCTCACTGCTCTGAGCCAATCCTCTTCTCCCTATGCCCTCCCTTGCTAAAACCATCCTCCTCACCGGGGTTACCCTGATTGCCTTTGCGGCCAATTCGCTGCTGACCCGCATGGCGTTGGGAGCCGGGTCAATTGACGCGGCCAGCTTTATGACGCTGCGGCTGGCGTCGGGGGCAGTGATGCTGTCAGCAATCATGGCCATCTCCCAGCGGCAGCCGCCCTCTAAAAAGCAGCGCCCCTGGTCAGCGGCGCTGATGCTGTTTCTCTATGCGGTAACCTTCTCGTTTTCCTATTTGCAGCTGGCTGCCGGTACCGGGGCGCTAATTTTGTTTGGCACGGTACAAGTGACGATGATTTTGGCGGCCCTGAAGCAAGGGGAAACGCCTCAGCCGTTGGAATGGATGGGGCTGGCATTGGCGCTGGTGGGGTTGGTGTATCTGGTGTCACCAGGCTTGGCGGCACCGCCAGTTTTGGGCTCTATGCTGATGGTGATGGCTGGGGTGGCCTGGGGGCTTTACTCGCTGTTAGGGCGGGGCGCGGGGGACCCGGTGGCCTATACGACGACAAACTTTGTGCGAACGGTACCGTTAGCGGTGGGGGTGAGTTTGGTGAGTCTACCTCAGCTGCAGGTATCCGTTGTGGGGGTGCTGCTGGCGATGCTGGCGGGGACGCTGGCGTCTGGAGTGGGCTACTCGCTTTGGTACGCCGCGCTGAAGGGGCTGACGGCGACGCGGGCGGCAACAGTGCAATTGGCGGTGCCGGTGATCGCGTCGGTGGGGGGTATTTTATTTTTGCAGGAGGCGCTGACGGTACGGTTGGCGGTGGCGTCTGTAATGGTTTTAGGGGGGATTGGGGTAGCGGTGATAGGGCGTCGATAGAAATAATCAAGAGAACGCAAAATTCAGCCGCGTGCGGATCTCGCCATAGCGACTTGCACAATTGAGGAGTTCTCGATCATCATTTCATCATTATCGGACGAATAATCACACGGGTAGCACTTTGGCTGTAGCGATCTTGTTAGGCCGTTCGTTGCATCACAGTCAGCCTCTGCCGCCGATCAATCCGTTGACGTGCCAGTCGGGAGCCGAGGCGTGCGCCGCCTGAACATGTAAATCGCCCAACCAAGCGTGTCGCGCCCCCAACGCAGGTATATTGCCCGAGCCTTCTCCACTTGTTCAACCACCTCCGCCAAGTCCGGATCATCGGGATGGGTACGAGCGTACTCGGCCGTCGCGTACCATTGGAGGCCTTCGTACCTGTCCCAGTCGTCGTTGCTGCTCGCAATGGCGTAAACGAGGTCCAATCCTCGCCGCTCTCCGGCTTCTGCATTGGAGAAGTGGCTCCCGAAGTCCTTTCTCGCGACCCCAGATGCCTCCAGATAGTCCTCAGACGGCTCTCGTAGCCAGTATGGCTCTCCCACGATCACCCAGCCACCGGGTTTCACCATGCGGATCAGCGCTTCGAGAGTATTCGCATGCCCTCCGAAGACCCAACTGGCCCCGATACATGACGCCAGATCTAAGCTGTGCGGCTTATCTGGCTTGAAATCCGTACCATTCATCTGAGTGAAGGTGATGCCAGCACTCGATGCCCGCACCTTGAGCCTTCTCTCTGCAGCGGCGATGAAGAAAGGAGAAATGTCAATGCCTATGCCGCGAGCGCCATAGGCTTCCGCCAAGCGAATTAGGAACTCGCCCTTACCACACGCAATGTCAACCACCTGCGCATTAGTCGGGAGGCGCAGGAGTTCCACTAGATGCGTCAGTTTCTCCTCGCTCGTAGGATTGCATATCACATGTTCGCGATGAGTGATGTCGTAGAACTTCCACGTGTCCATGATTCAGTCCTTTCACGGCCTAACGCCGCCGCTAACCGGCATGCCCAAGTTGAATGGTGACATTAGGCATTTTGTCTACGTAGATCTCGAACAGCATAATCTTTAACACCATCAATCATACCAAGAAGAGCTCCTCCCTTTTTTACAAGCTCTTTCCAAAATTGCTCTCTTAGTTTGAGTATTGCAATGTAGTCCGATATTTCCCAAGTTCCCCCGTCTTGATTTTCTTTGATTGGCGTTAGTAGCCCGCTAATAATTAATTCACTTAACTGCGTCCATTCATTTTTAAGCAATAGCTTTGTGATATCTAAGGCAATTCCCTTAGAGAAATCGAAAGTTCCAATTCCTTGCTGTATATCGAATACATAATCCGTAATAATTAAATGAGAACCGCCATTCTCTTTCCAATTCAACCTACTTTCCAAGTCAGATACACATGCCAAGTAACAATCCTCTAAATAGGCCGGTCCCGCATCATATCCCCAGCCCAAAAATATGCCATCAAAGTAGTGTGCTGTTCTTGAACTCCAGTATTCAAAACTCTTCATTACTTCTTCTGCTAGTTTTGAACCATTTGCGCCATCATCTCTAACCAAGAATAAACCAACAGGTCCTCGAACAAATTCACCCAACTCTAGAGTTTCTTGGCCAGAAATACGGTCCTGGTATATGGAGGCTAAAATTTGCTCCGCTGAGTCTATATTTTCTATTGCAAACATATGCCATTGTCCCTTTTTATTTATTGCCTGACAATAACTTATCGGTCTAGCTGTATATTCAACGTCAAATCTGATAAATAACGCCCCTTTTCACAGAACTTATACTCAACATTTAACGTATATCTCCTAGATTACAGGGAGTTATACGTCACCTTCGACGGATAACGCCGAATATTCCGGTATTTATGCGTCACTTTTGGTTGATAAGCACCGACCTAGAGACATCGTATGTGTCTGTTCCCACAGCAATAATTTTAAGAAATGTCGATTCTTGTGAACTCTTTATGTGCGAACCAGCACCGGCAACTGTTCCGCTGGTACTAAAACTCGTAGAGAGCGCGCCTCACCCGGTACCCGCCCCAGCAAATACAGCTTCTCTAGCTTCAAAATCATCTGATGCACCGTCGGAGGTGTCACGCCGAAAAACTTCTGAATGTCAGCCTGTGCTGGCGATCGCCCATGAATCTGCGTGTAGTTATAGATATACGCCAGATACTGCCCCTGCTTCGCCGTAAATTCCGGCGTGGCATCCCGTGGCTCAACCAATTCCGGTACATTTTCCCGATACCAATCGGCGATCCCCCGATCCGCCGCTGCCAGCGCATCATCCAACGTCTCAAAGTTCTCAGAACTATCCCAAACCGTACCACCCTGATCAATCGCCCGAATAAACGAGTCGTCATCGTAGTAATTGACGCTGCCAATCTCCAGACAGCCATCTTCTACGAAAGACGCAATATGCGGATACACCTTTTCAAAACTGGCCATAGGCTCAAGCCCTGCTGAATCTTGCGCGATTATATCGCTGGGTTAGGGCAACGCATCTACAGAAGCCACCGCCTCCAAAAGCTGCTCAGACGTGCTCACCCAACCAAAAATCACCTGGGTCATCTCTACTGTAACCCGATGAAACTCTGGCACTAAAGACGCGCAGCAGTCCTCCAACAGCAAACACTCATAACCCAAATCATTCGCCGTTCGCAGCGTCGTGTGCACACAGCATTCCGTCGTCACCCCGGTCAGTAACAAATACTGAATCCCCTGCTGCCGCAAAATCAAATCCAAATCCGTCGCCACAAACGCCCCCTTCCCCGGCTTATCCAACACAATTTCACCCTCGACAGGTCGCAGCTCATCCACAAAATCGTGACTCTGCGACCCTCGCGTCAGCCGTCGCCCCATTGGCCCCTCACTGCCAATCGGCGCATTTTGCTTTTGAGACCGGGCCAGCTTATGGGGCGGGCAGTCACTCAAATCTGCCCGGTGCCCCTCTCGCGTGTGGATGATGGTTACCGGCGTAGACCGTAACCCCTTTAGCAATGCCTGCAACGGTCCAATCGGCTGCCGCGTCCGGCTCACATCAAATCCCTTTCCGTGCGCCCAGCCCCCCGGCGTACAAAAGTCATTCTGCATGTCAATCACCAGCAGCGCCGTCCGCGCCAGGTCAATCGCCAGCGGATAAGGCCGAGCCGTAACCGTAATGGTGGGGTGCATCATGTCAAAAAAATGCCCTGGGGTGACCAGGGCAATGGTGAGGTTTGAAGTGAAACTTGTCTGAAAGTCTCCTACTGCGTGGGATTCCCCCTCAGCCCCCCTTAGATAAGGGGGGTAGCGAAGCCGGGGGTATCCACAGAGCGGTCGAACATCCTGTAAATTATTTGGTATAGCTACTCAAACGCATCAAGTCAGCTAACCCTCCTCCGCCTTAAAAAAGTCCAACAAAAACAGCGCATAAATCTTCGTCGCCGCCACCACCTTCTCCATATCGATAAATTCATTCACTGGCGGCCAGCCGTCCTCCCCCGGCCCAAAGGTAATTGACGGAATCCCCGCATGGGAAAATCGCAGCGTGTCGCAGTAGGCATTCTTACGATACAGCGCCGGGTCTTTGCCCAACACCTTTTGATAGGCCCGCGACATGGCTTGCACATGGGCCGCATCCTCCGCCACCTCAATGGAGGCAGGCACAAAGGTTTCCCCTTCGACCTGGGTAATGGTCGCCTGGAAGGTGGGGTCCTGGGCCTGTAGCTCGTCAATCACTGTCTGCATGTCCTGCACAATCGAGTCGTAGGTCATGCCCGGTACCAGGCCAATCACCCACACTCTCGCCTTACAAGACGGCGGCGTAAACTGACCCTCACCAATCTGACCCGCTTCAATCTTTACTGGGCAAATGCTGGGCTGAGTCGGGCCGTAAATCTTCGGGGCGTCATGGGTAAAAGTGGTGTTACGCAGCGCCTCAATCAGCTGGGCCATGTGCAGCACTGGGTTCACCCCTTCGTCGGGTCGCCAAATGTGCGATCGCACCCCCGTCGTTTCAATATCTACCAAACACAGCCCCGAGTGCGCCAGGGCAATGCCAATGCCCCAGTCGTCGCCATCGGTCCAAGAGGTCGGCTCCGCCGTCACCTCATAGTCGGCGGTCAGGCCGTATTCGTTCAACAGATGCAGCGCCCCGGCCCGTCCATGCCGTTCTTCATCCACGGTGTAGGCGCAAATCAGCTCACCGTTAATCTTCACCCCTGCCTGCTTCAGCATCTCCACCGCAATCAGCTGACAGGTCATATTGCCTCGCGTATCCGACGTGCCCCGCCCGTACAAATAGCGCCCCCCTCGCAGCGTCGCATTGTATGGGTTATGGCCCGACATGTGCCACTCTTTCGGGTCACAGGAGGGGTACGTATCCAGGTGGTCGTTAAAAATTAGAGACGGCCCCGGTAGCCCGTCATTCCAACGGCCCACCACGTTGGGGCGGCCCTCAATCGCCGCCACCCATTCCACGTCTAACCCTAGCGACTGCAGGTGCTGCCCCACCTGCCGCGAGATATCTTCCTCATGGGCCATCGGCGCTTCCGGGTCAATGGAGTTGCCGCAGCCGGGCTGCCCGATGGGTACCAGGTCCTTAATTAGCTGCACGCACTTCTCTTGGGTAATGCCGTCGAGCACTTTTTGTTGCAGTGCGGTCAGCTTGGTGGTGGGCGTCAGGGTTTCTAACATGAACGGTAGACTCCGATAACAACTTTAGAGAAGGGTGAGAACAAATCAGCCGATAGGATTATTCGTCAAGACCTCATCGTCAGATCCCCCCTTGCCCCCCTTATCAAGGGAGGTGGCGCAGCCGGGGGGATCCTCACGAAGTAGCTCAAACCTGATCATGTTTTGTAATCAACAAGGCTTACTTCCCCTGCCAGTGAACAACGCGCTTCGAGATCAGCCTGAGCACAACGTCAGACATCACCCCAAAAAAGCCAATCATCAAAATGCCAACGAACAGACCCTCCACGTTAAAGAACGTGCTGGCGTCTTGAATGATGTAGCCAATTCCGATATCTCCAGCCAGTAGCTCTGCCGCGACCAGAATTCCAAAGTCAACCGACAGCGCCACCCGCATACCGGTGAAGATGCTGGGCAGGGCCGCTGGCAAAATCACATAGAGGAAGATGGCCAGGTCGTTAGCCCCCAGCGTCTGTGCGGCTAAAATCTTGTCCTTTGGACAGGACTGTACCCCCGCCATCGTGTTCAGCATGACAATCAGCGACCCGGCGTAGAGAATAATCAGCACCTTAGAGAGTTCGCCAATGCCAAACCAAAGAATAAACAGGGTGATAAACGCCAGGGGCGGAATCGGGCGTAGCAACTCCGTCACTACGTAAAAGGCCGCACGAACATACTTGTAGTAGCCCATCAGCAGGCCTAGCAGCAGTCCTACTACGCTACCCACACCAAAGGCTGTAAACACCCGGCGCAGGCTGCCCAACACGTGGGTTAACAGGGGTGTCCCGGCATAGCCCTTGGTGAGCATTGCAAAAAACTCAGTCACAATGCCCGACAGACTGGGTAAAAACAGCTCGTCAATCCAGCCCATGCGGGTGGTGGTTTCCCACAGAATGAGAATGACGGTAGGGATTGCGATCGCAACGCAAAACAAAAGCCCTTTTTCACGCAATTCCTGAGTTTGAAGGTCCTGTCCCTTCAAAACGGAAGCCTCATTTTGCTGAGATAGCTTTAGCTGCATCGCATTTACGAACAAAAAACAGATTTAATTGCTAGCTGGAAGGCTTGGTCCGAACAAACAGACCCACCATCAGCCCCATTAGCGTCGCCGTAATTGCCAACTCAGTATTTGACCAATCCGGCAAGCTTTCGGAAGAAAGGCGCTGGAATGTGTTTTGCCCCTGAGTCACCAAAGCACCCAAAAGAGCTAGACCGCTCGCGACCATAGCAAGATTCCACGGCATATTAAAGAATCGCCTTCATTTTCAAATATAGATCTGTCCGGTACCGGTTGAATTCATCTGAGACCCGATTCATCGCTGCATAGCGGGGCTCTGGCAAACGAATCTGAATATCGTGACAGATACCGCCCAGATCCCGATCCAAGATCACAATCCGATCGCTGAGAAAAACCGCCTCTTCAATGCTGTGGGTGACGAATAAAATTGCGCCAGCCACTTGTTCATGCAGCTTTAGCAACTCTTCCTGCAGTCCTTCACGGGTCTGTACGTCCACCGCCGCAAAGGGCTCATCCATCAACAAAATTTCAGGCTGTACTACCATCGATCGAGCCACAGCGGCTCGTTGGCGCATTCCTCCTGAAAGCTGGTAAGGATACTTACGCTCGTTCCCACGCAGCCCCACCAGCTCAATGATGGTTTTAACCCGCTGCTGCTTTTCGTACTTAGAGAGGGACTGAAATTTAAACCCAAACCCGATGTTTTGCTCAACCGTCATCCAGTCAAACAGCGCATTGCTTTGAAAGACCACCCCCCGCCGGGCAGAAGGCCCCTTAATAATCTCGCCACCGTGGGTGACGGTACCCGCCAAGGGCCGATAAAAGCCAGCAATCAGGTTCAAAATTGTGGACTTACCGCATCCAGACGGACCTAACAGCGTGACAAACTCCCCTTTTCGAATTTGCAGACTCAAATCCTGTAGCACCAGGCGTTTACGACTGTAGCCAAAGGATACCCTTTCCAAAGACACCACCTCAGCATTAGAGATAGCATCAGACCGTCCCTCTCGCTCAAGCGAGCTAGTTGCGGATTGGGTAGAGAATTGAGGCATGCTGGGTCAGAGAGAATAACTTTGGCCTGAAGCTATGGCAGTCGAATAACAGTCAAGGCTTTAGAATCAGACAATTCAGCGCCGAGGAATGTCCCTGGCGATGCGACAGATGCAATCAGCTAAGTCTATCCAATCACTATGGGACACTTGAGACTGAAGCGTAGGAGACAGAATCAAGAATTCACAAGGTAGAAGCATCCTTACCTTCTGACTCCTATCTCCTATCTCCTATCTCCTATCTCCTGGTCACCCGCGATATCTCACCAATAATCGGGTATCCGACCTACTTAGAGTCCAAATAATCCGCGACGTAGCCCGAGTTAATCAGCGGTGACAGATCCTCTGGAACACTATCCAAACGGCCCTGATCGACCAGGAACGTAGCGTACTCTTCGTAGGCCTTAAACAGGTCGGTAGACTGGGGTTCGCCCGGAGTTCCCAACCAGTCATCCGAGAGCTGATCTTCCATCATCACGACGGTTGAACCTTGACGGTCGACCATCGCCCCAAACTCTTCCGGCGTCAGGTTTAGCCGCTCGGCTTCCCATTTTTGTCCGGCGGGCAGATCAGCCAGATAATCCTGCTGGGCCATGTCCCAGGCTTCCATAAACTTCACCATTACCTCGGGGTTGGCCTCGGCAAACTCTTTGCGAACCGCCCAAAGGGCGACTGCGTAGGCTCCAACTGATTTTGCCGTGGCAATGTCTTGACCGCCTAGCTCGTTGAGTTTGCCCGCTGCCGGCTCCCAGGTCCAAGCTGCGTCAATCTTGCCCGCCGCATAGGCTGCAGCCATCTCCGATGGCTTCAGATTCACCATATTGATGTCATCCTGCGACAGCCCCGCCTGGTCTAGAGCAGCTAGCAGAGAATGGTGACCTGATGTGCCGATAGTCACGCCAACAGTCTTGTCTTTCAGACTGGTCACGTCTGCAACAGATTCGCTGGCGATCAGTCGCTCAGCCGTTAGCGGCGCGTGGTCTAACAGAACAACTTCGATGTCAATCCCCGTAGCAAATGCTGTTAGAGAGGGAAAAGGGAAAAACCAGGTGATATCGACCTCGTCAGCGGCCAGGGCAGGCACCATTGCACCACCGGACGAGTAGGGAACCATTTCAACATCGAGCCCCACTTGTTCGAAGTAGCCTTCGTTGTAGGCCACCATCGTAATATTGTTGATATCACCCGTCTGGAAACCCACCCGAACTTTGGGCAACTCTTCCGCTGGTGCGTCAGCAGCTACTTCCGTTGAATCTGCTGTGTCAGCCGTGTCAGCCACGTCTGGGGTCGACGAACAGCCAATGGTCAGTGCTAAGGAACAGACCGCTGCGCTGCCAAAGGCAAGAAACTTCCGTCTTCTAAGAGAATGAAAAACCGATCGCTGCATGGCTTTCTCCGAATCTATCTAATCGTGGGGCAATAAAACTTCTCATCGAATTCCTTTCGCTTCCTGAATCGAGCAACCACCAACCTACCGTACAGAATTGAGTACGTTTCTAGCTTTTTAGGTATTCTGTAGCTAGGCTTTAGCGCTATATAGGCGTTTGTGGTTTAATCCGCTCGCGAAGGCTCTACCAAGACTGAACAACCTATCTGCGTTTCAACTCATTCTGTCAGTCGCAGGAAATTGAAATGTGCCGAAAGGAACAAAATTTTCGTTCCGTTGCTCTCAATCGAGAAATAATTTTTATCGATTCATAGTTTTTACTTTTGATGGGGCTAAAAGCATCGCTATGGCAAAACCCGAGCGCTCTGGGACGCATCGGGATGCCCTAATCGGTCAGTCGACTGTTATGGACGGGCTGCCTGGACTTGCGACGGATGGGGCCTACATTTCCGTACTTTTTCTAAAACTGTATCAATTAATACGACCTATACTGAGTATACGGAGGCCGGACGTATAGAGCCTGAGCTGATAGAGCCTGAGCTGAGAATCTGGGCCCCAAGCATCAGGGGCTTGAGTTCAAAGTGAGGTTCCACAGTCCTTTGCCAACATGATTAGAACAGGTTTGAAGAATGCTTTTAGGAATTGCATTAGGTCTGGGACTATTGGGGGTAGTTGCCTGCGTTGTCCTGGCTATTTTGGATGACCGACCCGAGCTTGAAGACTTTTACCCGCCTATGTAAGGCGCGTATGTAGGGTGCGAGCTATCTGGCGGCAACTGGAGAGGTGCAGAATGCTGTGGCTGCGATCGCACCTGGCGTCTCCTCAAGCGGCACATCCTATACTGGGTTTAAGGAAACTGATTTTTCATAAATCAAGTCCTGAAGAGCTAGGACCTATGGCTTTGGCTATTTCGCTTAGGGCATTTTCGGGGCTGAACCGGAGAGATGCCTCAGGGCAGATTAGCTGCGCTGTGAGTCCTCAGCCGGTTGATAAAACAGGGTGTAGGGATGCTGCTAAAGATTGCTTTGTGCTTTGTGGTGTTGTTCGTCGTCGTCTGCATTGCCTTGGCAATTTTGGATGATCGGCCTGAACCCGAGGACTTTCACCCGCCCAGATAGACAAAAAATAAAGGGGACGCACGAACGTACATCCCCTTTGCATTGGCCTATGGATGAGCTAAGTCGACGGGACTAGCTGGGCTTACATCATGCCCATGCCGCCCATACCACCCATGCCGCCCATACCACCCATACCACCCATGCCGCCCATGCCGCCATCAGCAGGCATCGGGGGTTCGGGTTCGGGCTTCTCAACCACAAGGGCTTCAGTTGTCAGCACCATGCCTGCAACCGACGCCGCGTCCTGCAGAGCAGAGCGAACCACCTTGGCCGGGTCAACAATGCCGCTAGCAATCAGGTCTTCGAACTCGCCCGTTAGCGCGTTGTAGCCCTGGTTGAAGTCGAGCCCACGAGCCCGCTCAACCACAACGGAACCTTCAGCACCGGCATTGTCTGCGATTTGACGCAGGGGAGCTTCGACGGCGCGCTTGACGATTTCAACACCGGTTTTCTCTTCGTCCGGCAGGCTTGCCATAATTTCGTCAAGCTTGCTGGCCAGGTGCAGTAGGGTAATGCCGCCGCCGGGGACGATGCCCTCAGCCACAGCAGCCTTGGTTGCACTCAGAGCGTCTTCGATGCGCAGCTTGCGATCCTTGAGCTCGGTTTCGGTGGCTGCGCCCACCTTAATAACGGCCACACCGCCCGCTAGCTTGGCTAGCCGCTCGGCCAGCTTTTCTTTGTCGTACTCAGAGTCGGTCTCATCCAGCTGCTTGCGGATTTGGCCGATGCGCTTTTCGATATCAGCCTTGTTGCCGCTCTCAGAGACGATGGTGGTGGTGTCTTTGGTAATGGTGATCTTGCGAGCGGTGCCGAGCATTTCGCTGGTGGCCATCTCTAGGCTTAGGCCCACTTCTTCAGAAATGACCTGACCACCCGTGAGCGCTGCGATGTCTTGCAGCATAGCCTTGCGGCGTTCACCGAAGCCAGGAGCCTTGACCGCTGCGCCGTTGAGCACGCCACGGGCCTTGTTCACCACCAGGGTTGCCAGGGCTTCGCCTTCGACGTCTTCGGCAATCACCAGTAGGGGCTGACCATCGCGGGCAATCTTCTCAAGGACAGGAACCAGATCTTGGATAGAGCTGATTTTCTTGTCGGTGATCAGTAGCTTGGCGTTGTCTAGCTCGGCCACCATGCGCTCTTGGTCAGTCACGAAGTAGGGCGACATGTAACCCCTGTCGATCTGCATGCCTTCGACCACTTCTAGCTCGGTATTGAGGGACTTGGACTCCTCAACGGTGATGACGCCGTCTTTGGTGACCTTATCCATGGCCTCAGAAATCATGCTGCCGACGGTTTCGTCGCTGCCTGCAGAGACCGTCGCAACCTGGGCGATGGCATTGCCTTCAACTGGCTTGGCCACGGCTGCGATTTCGCTGACCAGCTTGTTGACGGCCTTTTCGATGCCGCGTCGTAGGCTGACAGGATTAGCGCCAGCAGCAACGTTTTTGAGCCCCTCGCGAATAATGGCCTGGGCGAGTACAGTGGCCGTGGTAGTGCCGTCACCGGCCAGATCCTTAGTCTTAGAGGCGACTTCTTGGATTAGCCGCGCCCCTGTGTTTTCGTAGGGGTCCGACAGTTCAATTTCTTTGGCGATAGTGATGCCATCGTTGACGATTTGCGGGGCACCAAACTTTTTCTCTAGTACGACGTTGCGCCCCTTGGGACCCAGCGTAATTTTGACCGCGTCGGCTAGGGCATTAACGCCCCGTTCTAATGCCTGCCGCGACTTCTCATCGAATGCAACCAGTTTTGCCATGATCAGCTCGTCTAGCTCTGCAGTGAAAGACTTAGAATACTCGGAAACTTTAGCACTCCGATACCCAGAGTGCTAATTAAGATTAGCGTTGGAGTGTAACGGGCTTAAGTACGGATGACCGATCCTTGATGCCTAGCTATGCAGGTGGGATATGGTATAGATAAAAATCTATGAAAAATGGGAAAATCTTCGGTTAGACGAAGAATCTGCCAGGGTCACTGAAAGGGGAGCATAAGTCTCTAAAATACTTTGAGTAAGGTTTGTGTGTCCCCAGGCTAAATCTCACTTTTTTCAAAAACCTTTACATACGCCCTGTCGATGTCTGAGTTTGAAAGAGTCGTTGAACTCTACAATGCTTTCCCACAGCAATTTCGCAGCATAGTTCTAAGCACGGTGACGGACCACGGACAACCCCATGCAAGCTATGCCCCCTTCGTGATGGACCTGAGCAAGAATGTCTATATCTTTATAAGCGGGCTATCGGCACATACGGCCAATTTAAAGGGGCGGGGGCAGGCGAGCGTGCTGTTCATAGAGGATGAGTCTAAGACAGAGCAGATTTTTGCCCGTAGGCGACTGGCCTACGACTGTTCAGCGCAGGTGATTGCGCGGGATGATGGGCAGTGGGGTGCGATCGCAACCCAGTTTGAGGATCGGTTTGGCAACATCATCGATGTGCTGAAGGGGCTAGCCGATTTTGAAATTTTTCAGCTACGACCTGAGTCCGGGCGGTTTGTGGTGGGCTTTGGCGCAGCCTATCGCATCAGCGGCGAAAACTTGGATACGCTGGAGCCGGTGACTGGGTCTAAATAGAAGGGGCCTAGATAAAGTCCCCCAAATGGAGAGCTACGCCTTTTCCAACACCCCATTGAGAAAGATGTCAGCCAGGGTTTCGGCCAGTTCCTTCATATCTTGAGGTGAGCTGGCGTCCTCGGCAAAAGTGTTCTGGCTAAAGCCCGCCACGGTGAACATGCCTAAAAAGATGCGGGCCACGATGCGCGGGTTCATGGGCCGATAGGTGCCCCGGTCCATCGCGGTTTGGAAAAACGCCTCAGCCACGTCAGTCATCTTGAGAATGACCTCGGACTGCACGCGCTCGCGCAGGTCGGGGTGAAACTGCGCTTCCATAAAGCAGACGCGCATCATGTCGGTGTTGGCTGCCATGTTGAGCATGCGGCGGCGCATCACCTGGGCCACGGCCTTGTAGCTGCCCATTTCACTCAGCTCGGTGAGCAGGTCGGTGAGCAAATCGACCCAGCCTCGGGTGGCAACTTCGATCAGGATGGCCTTTTTGTTCTCAAAATGCCGAAACAGGGTGCCCTCCGCCACCCCGGCGGCTTTTGCTAGATCGCGCGTGGTTGTGCCCCCATAGCCCTGCCGGGCAAACAGTCGCTGAGCAGCTTTGAGAATGCGCGCTTGAGTGTCTTCTGTCTGGGCAGCGGGTCGCCGGATAAGCTGCATAGCCGAAAAATATAGGTGTAGCGCTATTCTCTATCGTTCCTCCATAAATAGGACTATTGATTCACAGAAGGTTACCTAAGGGGAGCATTCTGGGATCATCGTCCTGAGGCAATTAGCACCCAGCAGCCCCCGTTGAGAAAGAGGGTCAGTACAGCCCCCAGGGTCATCCCCTGTAGCCAGAGAAATCGCCGTCGCCAGATTAGGTAAGCCGCTGCAGGCAACAGGTACAGAAACTGTCCGAGCCCAATGCCAAACAAGATGACAGACATCAAATTATTGAGCGTAGACGGTAAGGAACGCTCAAACGTGACGCCCACCAGATTGAAGGAGACGAACCAGACAAGCAGATTGACAAAAAGAGTGATTCCAGCCGCTAGAAAAAGCTGAGCGAGTCTAGACATGGTGGGAAGGGGGGCTCGACAGCGTAACAGGATGGGGTTACTAGCCTACTACTGCCACCCTACATTTGCTCAGCGATGACCAGACTCTGCTGCAGCTGGTCGATCAGCGCCTGCCCCTGCGCACCCTCGCGGTAAAAGATGTTGTAAGTGTCAAACGGAATCAGTCGCCCGTCGGGATGAACGATGTGAATGCAGGAGCGCTTAACCGAGCGCACATCAAAGTTGTAAGGGTCTAGAAACTGTACAATCATGACCCGGAAAATATTTTCGTAGGTGAGGCTGTCGGGCACGGGCATCAGCGGCAGGCAACAAAGCAGCTGCTTGAGCGAAGTGCTGGCCGACTGGGGCGAATGGCGGGTTGAGAAGAGGTCGAACATTTTCTTTTTCAGCGCCTCGTCCTGCTCGTATAGCACGCTGTTGGGAACGGCTGCGACGAAGCTTTTAGGGTCCAGCAGTCCGGTCAAGGGAATGACCTGACCTTTGACTTTCAGGGCGTAAGCCATCGCCAGGCAGTCAGGGTGGCAGGGTACGGGCAGCAAGTCGTCAGGCTGGAAGTGGGGGCTCTGGTCGAGAATGGCGCGGCGGACTTCGCTGAGGGTATAGCGGTCGGTAGCGGGGTCATAGCCCTCTAGTCGTCCTGCTGCCTGGATGGGCTGGAAGGTCACGCCCCGGACGCAGCGCTGTTGAAGCGCATAGTCGATAATATGGCCAATCTCATGGTCGTTAAGCCCCTTTTTGAGGGTGACGACCAGGGTGGTGGAAATATTCAGATCGTTGAGGGTTGCGATTGCACCTTCCCTCACCGCGCTCAGATCTTCTCCTCGCAGCGTCTGTAGCGCCGCTGGCTCAAAGCTATCGAACTGCAGATAGATCTCAATCCCCGGCTTGAACTCGCTCAGCCGCTCGGCAAATGCGCGGTCCTGGGCAATGCGCACGCCGTTGGTGTTGATCATCAGGTGTTTGACCGGGCTGGCCTTTACCAACGCAAGAATTTCAAAAAACTGGGGATGAATGGTCGGTTCCCCACCGCTGAGCTGCAGTACTTGAGGCTCGCCCTCGTTAGCGACCACCGTCGCCAGCATCCGCTCGATCTCCTCTAAGCTACGATGCCGCCGGGGAATATGATTCGGCTCGGTCGCTGGCCCCGAATCGGCGTAGCAGATGGGGCAGGCCAGGTTGCAGCGGTCGCTCACCTCGATCAGGCTCAGGCAGCTGTGCTGCTCGTGGTCGGGGCAGAGTCCGCAGTCGTAGGGGCAACCGTGGCGGATGGGCGTGTTGAACCTGAGCGGCATTTCGCCGGGTTTGATGAACGATTCGCACCGCTTGTAATAGTCGATGTCATCGGCGATCAGTACGGTCTCTTGACCGTGGGTCGGGCAGTGCTTGCGCAGGTAAACCCCGCCCGCCTGCAAGATGATTTTGGCCTCAACCTTTTGCAGGCATTGGGAGCACAAACTGTTGGTGAGACCGTGGAACAGGTAAGGGCGGGTTTTCATGACCAGCAGGCTAGATAAACGCCATTTCAGGGGCAGATACAAGCGGCTGCACCACCCGATCGCCCAGGCCAATGTGCATGCCCCGTGCTGTTTTAACCAGGATGCCATCAGGGTCTACTGCCCGGTATTCGGCAATCGCTTCGGCAATGGGCACATGTACCACCTCCCGCTTTTGCCAGCTGACCATGTGGTCGTACTTGCCTGCTGCAATCATATCGACCGCCTCAACCCCAAAGGCCGTGGCGATTAAGCGATCTAGCGGTGACGGGCTACCGCCGCGCAGCACGTGACCCAGAGCGGTGACGCGGGTTTCTGCGCCGATGGTTTCAGTGATGCGGTCCGCCAGGTACTCGCCGATGCCGCCCAGGCGACAGTGGCCCAGGCGATTGGTTTGGGTCACTTTATCACCGGCTTCGGTACAGACGGCCTCGGCGACGATGACGGTGGCAAAGTTACGTCCCAGCCGCTGAATCGTTTCGCAGACGTTGTCGATGGTATAGGGAATTTCGGGGATTAGAATCATGTCGGCTCCGCCCGCAATGCCAGCGCTGAGGGCAATGTGTCCGGCATCGCGGCCCATCACCTCTAGTACCATCACGCGGGAATGGCTGGCAGCGGTAAAGTGCAGCCGGTCGAGCGCTTCGGTGGCAATATTGACAGCAGTGTCGAACCCGACGGAGCGTTCGGTACTGCCCAGGTCGTTGTCGATGGTTTTGGGAATGCCGACCAGATTAAGCCCACCCTGCTGGGCCAGCCGCCGCAGGATGGCCAGGCTGCCGTCCCCGCCAATGCCAATCAGGGCGTCAAGCCCGAGCTGATGGTAGCCATCCACGATTTCCTGACTGCGATCGCACAGTGTCCCGTCCGGCATTGGAAACGCAAACGGATTGCCCTTGTTGGTAGTACCGAGAACGGTCCCGCCCGCCATGAGCAGATTGCGCGTATTCGATACGTTGAATGAAAACACTTCCGGCGGGCGGCACATCAGTCCCTGGGTGGCCCGGCGAATGCCGACGACCTCCCAGTTGTAGGTCCCGACCGCCCGATGAACGACGGCTCGTATGGTGGCGTTGAGCCCGGCACAGTCACCACCGCTGGTCAAGATGCCAATGCGCTTTGGACTTTTTATCGAAGATGGAGTCATGATGTGTGGGTTCCTGACAGATGAGCGGGCTGATTATACGGGACCGGGGGGTGTCAAGAACGGCGTTTGCAAGCAATCGTTTGGACTTGTGAGATTTCGTCGTGAGCATGGCCAAGCATTAGAGGCCTCCTTTCCTGATCAATGAAAATGGGCGTGGTAAAGATGGGCGTGGTAAAGATGGGCGTGGTAAAGATGGGCGTGATCACGAACGATCGCTGGCCATCTGGGTAAAACACGCAATAATTGACTGGGCTGTCTGGGGAGAAATGTGTGGTTTTTGCCACAGTGCTTCGGACACCGAGTATCGACATCTCCCAAGCACAGAGCGCGTTGTGGCCCGCGCTGGCCCGCAAACGTTGGTAGCGAGCGCGATAAGTAGCTTAAAGCCTTCTAAACCGTCCGGATTCAAGCAACTTTAATAAAAGCTCGGGAAGAGTATTTTTTCCATAAAACCCCGTTAGCAATGCCCCTAAGTACGGCTTGCCTGAATCTATATTGGCAGAGGCAAAATTGATATGACGGTTTAAAGGAAGCTTAATTCTTCTAAAGATAGGCAACTTTTATTGTGGATATGCGTCCATACATTTACGCCTAATTCTGTCTGCGAAAGCGAGAAAGTCGATGGCACTGGCCTGCAAGACCGCAACCTATACGTGCATAGCCTTGGTGGGCGGGGCCGCTGCGGTACTGGTGGCAATACCCGCCGGGGCTGAGACAACGTTCGATTTTTCTGGAGATTATGCGCCTGACCAGTGGGCTGTTCGCAGCTTTAACGCCAGTGGCAGTTTCAGCTTCAACGATATTGACCTAGACACAGGGGCAGCCCAAAGCCTGACGATTACAGGCAGTGATTTGGGTGGGACTGATAACCCCCGCTGCTCGTCATCCCCGCTTCCCGACGACTGTACCTCTGGCTACCTGGCCTTAGTGGTACAGGTAGACACTCCTAGCGTGATTGAGTTTGATTGGGAATACATCACGGAAGACCTGTACGGGGATGAGGCCTGTGATGTGATCCTCAACTATCTATGTGATCCGTTCGGCTATGTGGTGCCCGAGTACAACGACCAGGGTGAACTGATCGCCGGTAAGTTTAATTCCCTAACGCCAGCGGGGATGGGGGTTACGCAAGAGGGCTCTTCTTCCATTAAGGTCCTCGAAAACGAATTCTTTGCGTTTCAGCTCGGCACGCTGGACAACCAGTTTGGCCCCGCTCAGGTGACGATTACCGAGTTCTCGGTCAAACAGTTAGAGCCTGATATACCCACACCAGTTGACCCGCCACCGGTTGACCCGCCACCAGTCGAGCCGCCGCCAGTCGAGCCGCCACCAGTCGAGCCGCTACCAGTCGAGCCCCCTCCAGTGGAGCCGCCACCGGTTGATCCCCCGCCGGTTGATCCCCCTCCAGTGGAGCCGCCTCCAGTCGAGCCCCCTCCAGTGGAGCCCCCTCCCCCTCCAGTTGATCCGCCACCGGTTGATCCCCCTCCAGTGGAGCCGCCTCCAGTGGAGCCACCGCCGGTTATACCGCCGGGTGAGCCGTCAACATCCGTGCCTGAGCCTGGCGTTGCGATCGCACTTTTTCTCAGTGGTCTATCGCTATTCGGCCTGCGCAAACGCCGCTCGTAATCAGTCCGGGTACAGCCCGTCCCCCGCTTCATCAAACAGATGAACCTTCTCCGGCATCAACGCCAGGTGACAGACCTCTCCCACGGCGGGGACGGTTTCATCGGCCAGCCTGACCTGCAGGGACTGCCCCGCCAGGTCTACGCTGAGGTAGGTTTCGCTGCCCAAGGCTTCAACCCGCCGCACCTGTACCGGCAGGTTCTTAGGGGCCGGTAGGCTGATGCGTAGATGTTCGGGGCGAATGCCCAGGGTCAGGGGTTTGCCCGTCTGCTGGGTCAGGATCTTTTCCCACGCGCCGGGTAGGGTCAGCCGAAATTGAGCATGGGTCACCAGCAGCGGCGGCTGCACCTGCACCGACAGGAAGTTCATGGGCGGCGAACCGATAAAGGTCGCCACAAAGCGATTCTTGGGCCGATGATAGAGCTCCAATGGCGGCGCGACCTGCTGCAGCTGCCCTTGGTTCATCACAGCAATCCGATCGCCCATGGTCATGGCCTCAACCTGGTCGTGGGTGACATAGATAGTGGTCGTCCCTAGCTGACGCTGCAGGCTGACGATTTGCCCGCGAGTTTCGGTCCGTAGCTTGGCATCCAGGTTGGACAGGGGCTCATCCATCAAAAATACAGCCGGATTACGCGCCATCGCCCGCCCCAGCGCCACCCGCTGCTTTTGCCCGCCCGATAGCTGTCGCGGTAAGCGGCCCAGCAGTGCCTCAATCTGCAAGCTTTTGGCCACCTGGCCAACGCGCGTATGAATTTCGCGCTCGCGGGTCGGCCAGTAGCGTAACCCCCTGGGCAGCCGCCGGGTCGCGGCAAAGGCAGCAGACTCCCAGGCCTTAACTGGGGGCAAATCACCGGGCGTGCGGCGTAGCCCAAAGGCCAGGTTGTCGTAGACGTTGAGATGGGGGTAGAGGGCATAGCTCTGGAACACCATCGCAATGTCACGCTGTTTGGGCGGCAGGTCGTTTACTCGCCGATCCCCGACCGTAATGTGGCCACCGGTCAGGCTCTCTAATCCAGAGATGAGCCGCAGCAGGGTACTTTTACCGCAGCCCGACGGCCCGACCAACACCATAAACTCACCGTCTTTGACCGCCAGGTTGATCCGGCGCAGCACCGTCTGTTGGGCGGATTCGTCAGCGCTTGAGGTCGCGTTTGAGTCAGGGTTTGGACGGGACGTCTCCAGACTGCTATGCGCCTCTCGCTGACGCGGAAAGGTTTTATATACGTTCTCAAGAACAACCTGGGCCACTGCGAACGGAGAGGAAAAACGGCCCTAACATATTAGGCGGTTTGGTTACGGGACGGGTGCGTCAGGTTTTACCCGAGCATCCGCTTTGCAGGCGGTTAAACACGGGCCTTATCCGTCTCTAGCTGCTCAGCCGCCTGGTCCTTGAGCTCTTTTTCGTGGGATCGCTCTAGCGAGCTGATGTAGTACTCCATGTTGTGGTCGGCAAACAGGTCGATTCCCGACTCAAACAAGCCCTTGACCAGGCCGACAGCCGAGTCCCACAGCCGATTGACAAATCGGTAGTCGATCATTATCAACCCCTTTGAGTTGAAGTACTTGGCCGAGCCTAGATGGGTGTAAAACCGCAGTGGGCTTAGGGGCGAAAACGGTGGTGGCAGGTGGGGGACCACATCGTTGTTGTTGATGAACCGAAAGATGCGACCGCCCAGCTTTTTGCCCAGCTGACGAGAGAACAACCAGTCGCCAACGCGGGGCTGCCCAAAGGTATAGACCCCGATCACCTGCACGCCGTTTTCATCCAGAGACGCGGCAGCGAGCGAGGCCAGCGCCCCACCCAGGCTGTGGCCGGTAATCAGCAGCGGGGGGAGAGATTGCCCTCGCTGGAGGGCCTCTTTTTTCCAGCGGTGAATTTGGTCGAGGACGGACCGCTCAATGCTGGCCCAGGCGAGAAAGAAGCCGGTGTGGACGCGCCCTTTGTAGGACGAGAGCGTTGTGATCCCCTCCTTGCGAATCGTGAAGTTGCGCAGGCGCATGCTGAAGTTGGTGTACCAGTCGCGGGTCTCCTGGCTGCCGCGAAAGGCCAACACCATGTACCGATCCGTGCGAAACATGAACGCTTGGGTATCTTGGCCGTGGTTGTTGAAATAGCGAAAGTCGTGTTTGATGTTGATGCCCCAGCGACGAGAGATTTCGGCCACGTACTGTTTGTCGTAGTAAATCAGGTAGGAGGCTTTGGCCAGGCTCAGGGATAGCTGAGTGCTGTAGGTGTGGGGCGTGGCGATGCGGGCCAGGTCGTCATCACGAAACGGCGAGGGCAGGATGCGATAACCAAATCGCTCAAACAGGCGCTGAACACCCATAAAGCCATAGCCGTGGATGTAGTTGTACAGCTGATCGTACGACTTAGAAACGCCGCTGCGTCGGTAGGATGGGTCAGAGATGAGGCGAATCCAGTAAATGATCCAGGGGCTGAGCTCTGTCTTGGTCACCGTTTTCGAGTCGAGCAGATAGCCGAAGTGCTCTAGCCCGTTCAGCATTTTGTTGAACCAGTCGCGTAGCGCCGTTTCGATCTGGTACTGCTGCAGAGCCGCTGAGCTGGGAGCGGTCTCTTGCCCCGTCAGCTGAACATCCAATGCTTTTTTCTTACGGACCCGGTCATTGTGGCTGGCCAGAGCCTGGATCAGCAGCTCGTTGGTCACCTTGAAGGTCAGCGGCACTTCACCCGCCTGAATTTGGTAATCGCGGTACTCCTCGAAGTCGAGAATTTTGAGGGCATTGCGAATGTCGGGATTTTGCTCAAACTCTTGAACGATTTGCCGCAGGAAAGCCAGCCGCTGCCAGCGATGCTGTCGGGTGTATTGGTAGACGCCGTAGGCCAGGGCCAGGGCACTCAGCAGGATGGCAACGGCAAAGATTTCTTGCGATCGCAAAAATCGAGATCGCGCGACCTGCTCCGGTGTCGCTGCCGGCTCTGTCGCTTGGGACAGCAGCTCTAACGGCGCGACCGGCCGATCGGCACCGGAAAGGGCCAGGCGCGAGCCGACACGGGCCTGGGCAGGCAGGGCAACGCAGACGGAGGCCGTCAGCGCAGCGAAGAAGACGGATAGCCGAGCCATTGCTGATTACACTGCTAGATGAACCGCCTTTGATGCTACCTGAGATGGCCCTTGTTCTAGCGTTCTTACCCACGAAGATTAACGTTGAAGATTGACTTTCCGCAGACTTGGCCAGAGACCCCTGCAGCTGCGATCGCACTGCAGACTCAGCTTAGCGCCCAGGTGATCGCCGCCGATCGCCTGGGGCCAGTGCATACCGTAGCCGGGGTTGATGTGGGCTTCGAGCAAAATGGGACCGTTACCCGCGCTGCCGTTGTCGTCCTCAGCTATCCCGACCTGGAACTTTTGGAATATGCCCTGGCCCACCGGCCCACCACCTTTCCCTACATGCCGGGGCTGCTGTCGTTTCGAGAAGTGCCTGCAGTGCTGGACGCGCTGCAGCAGATTCAGACCGAACCTGACCTGATTCTTTGTGATGGGCAGGGGCGGGCCCACCCCCGACGATTGGGAATTGCCTGTCATTTAGGACTCATTCTCGACCGGCCTACCATCGGGGTCGCCAAGTCGCGGCTGATTGGCACCCATGCCGAACTGGCGGAAGAAAAGGGGGGCTGGGTGCCGCTGATGGACAAGGGCGAGCTAATCGGCGCAGTGCTGAGAAGCCGGACCCGAACTAACCCGCTGTATGTCTCGACTGGTCACCGAGTCAGTCTGGAGACCGCCCTCGACTACGTACTGAACTGCACCCCCAAGTACCGCCTGCCCGAAACGACGCGGCTGGCTGACCGACTGGCCTCAAACCGAGGGCCGATGCCCCGCGCCAGGTTAGACAGGTCAGACACCGGCGATGAGCCGCAGCAGCTGCTGTTGTTTTAGCCTACTCGGCCTCAATAACCGTCAGTCGGTAGCTCGCGTAGGTCTCAGGCACCGATTTGATGCTACGAACGGGGCGGGTTTCACCGGGCAGCAGCGGCACGTCGTCACCGTAAATCGCCGGGATCGTCGCCTCGCCAATGCGCTTTTCACGCTCGTCGAAAAACTCGATCTGGAGCTTGAGCTGCTGAATCGCCACCTCTCCCGTATTCGTAAAGGCAAATACGGCGTCGTGGTAGGCGGCGCTGGTATAGCTATCAAACTGGTCGCGCCGGGCGGTGATATCAACCGATAGGTTAGCTGGGGGCGTGATGGCCCAGGCGTAGTTTACAGTGGGCGAAGGCTCGTAACTGGCGGGGGCAGGAAGCTGGTCACGGGTCAGCACCGTCAAACGCACTGCCGCTAGCTTGGGACTAAGTTCTTCGATCAGAGAGACCGGATAGGTATCGCCAGGGCGGAGGGGCGCGTCACTGTCAGACAGTACGGCCTGACTCTCCTCAGCCATTACCCGATCCTCCGCGTCCAGGTATTCGACTTTCAGGTTCAACGCTACTAGCTCGGTCTGGCTCTGGTTGACCAGCGCCCCCCGTAGTTTGTAAAAAGAGCGCTGGTCGTAGTTACTCAGACGCGACAGGCGCGGGTCAATCACCAGCGTGGCGTCGTCGTAAAGGATGGGGATATCGACTTCGGCTTCCTGCGCGGCGCTCCGATCGGCCACGGGGGTGCCCAGGTTAGCGAGGGTGTCTTCGTCCTCGACAGCAGCGGATTCTATGGTGGATGGCGGTGCGGGATTACCCAGCAGCTGATTCACGTCCACAATGCCCGCCCGATCGAGCCCAATCAGCACTGCACCCAGGGCCGTTCCCAGTACCAGGGCCAGCCGTTTGTGACGACGACGAAAGGGTTGGGGGTTGGGCAAGGTCTGCCCAGTAATTTTCAGTACCCGAAGGTCGTTGGGACGGAACTTGAGGCACTGTTGGGCCAGGGCCATCGCTTGCTCGCGGTCGGCTTTTCGACCATGCTGCTGGTAGCGACCGCTGTAGGCCGCTGCCAGGGCAAAAATGTAGTCTGGATTCAGGGGGCATAGGGTAAGCGCCTGGGTAAGTTCCGCAATCGCTTCGTCCCACTGCTCATACTGACTGTAGCTATCGCCTTTGTCAGCATGGACCTGGGCTGTTTCGCGGGCGGTGGCCAGGTCGGCTTCGGTTAGGCCCAGCTCAATTGCGATCGCATCTAGGTCGGCCTGGGTCGTGGTCTCGTCCGCATCCTGCAGCTCCGAGAGACGACGAACGTAGGCATCAATCAGGGTTTCTTCTGTAGAGCGACTCATAGGACGATGAAATAAAGCGTAGGACTGATTATTTCTACAGCGGTCCCCTTGAGTGTTCCCGGCTAATCAGCACGACTGGGAATGCAAACTTATTAATGTGAAGCACGCTTTAAGACAGCTGCGTGCCAAAATTGCCCTATAGCGGCTAACGCTAACCATTTTCAGCCCGCCCGTACTTTTGTGGATGCCCCGGTTCCTGAGCAAGCGCCCTCACTAAGCCAGCTAGAAAGTATCAAGGCCCAGCTGGACCTGATTTTGCTGTCCATCGAGGCGCTGGTGGGGCTAGGGTCTGATGCGGTGCTGGCGACTGCCAAGGCACTCAGTCTAGATAGCGTGCTGTCTGACCGGGTAGGGCTGTGGCGGCTACGGCAGTCCAGCCCCCTGCGAAAGGGGCAGGGACGTAAAAAGCTAGACGTCGAAGAAGCCCGGGCCCTGGTGTTGATTACCTGTGAGCTGGCCGCTGCCCACCACACCCAGATCCGTGAGGCCGTTGCCCTCCTCGAAAGGCTCACTGCTGAAGACAAGCCACCGCACCGGGCGGCGGTTTTGGGCGACTTTATCGACAACTTTAGCAACACGTACCAGGAGCGCATGGAGGGTGACCCCGACGCGACCCCCGATGAACTCACCGAACTGGCGCTACAGCTGCTGATTGACCTGCTGTTTTACAGCGGCCAGGGCGGGCGGCGGCGGCTGTGGCTGGCGCTGCTAGACCGGGCGAAATAATAATGCTCCAGGGCCGCAGTCGATGCCTTAACCAACCGTTCAACTGCTATTGCCCAGCCTATCCAAAAAAACTTGGGAAAAGGAACTGCTAAGCAGTCTTTTCCCAAGCACCGCATCCTGGAGTTTGTTACGTGAGAGGTGAAGAAGGAAGCATCCGCGTTAGTTGCGATCTCGTGGACTTGCGCCCTCAAGATGAGCCCGCTGATCGGGTGTCAAAACATCCATGATTTGACTTTCCGTTTCTCGTGATACGGACATCAGTGCAGACCGCTGACTTGAACTCAAGCCCAGCCCTCGGAACACACTTCTCATATCATCACCATTCGCCCGGGCGGCGGTGAAGGTTTCTAGCTGATCGGCTGACAGAATGCTCTCTAGCTCTACGATCATGTCAGCCTGAATCGCCTCAATTTCTTCGGCTTGGGCCTCGGTTAGGTCTAGCTCCTCTTCTAGATCGGAGAAGGCCGTACGCCCCTTGTTTGCAGCGGTCTGGGAGAAGGTCACCTTAGAGCTCTCCGGGACAGTCTGCAGATTTGCCAGCACGGCGCTGGCAAAGGCCACTTGGCTGCCAATTACGAGCATGAACATACCGAGAAAAAGACGATTAGTTGAGAGACGGTTGATCGGGCGTTGCATAGAATTTTCTCCTGTTTATAGGTTGGAAATGACTTCAACCATGGTCAGATAGGGATTTTCTGAATAGAGATGTCTCCTTAGACAGAAACACAATACTGAAGATGGAAAAGTTTTGTGGTGCCGCGTTTCTGTGCCCGTCTTGAAAGCCTTGGCGCTGCCTGGAAGACCCGAAAACAGATGCTTTAGGCATTTGAAGAGCGCTTTCGAACTTCTCACACCTACACTATATTCTCTTAACAACAAGCTTGACTTGTGAAGAAAGTCCCAAAATTAAACAGGTTAGAAACATCACTGCAGCTACTCTTTTCTGGCTATTGAGCACCACAACTCCTCAAACGTAGAGCGGTCCGTTCTAGAATAGAAATCTTGTTGTTGATCGCTTTGATTCGAACTTGGACCCGAAAGACGGGGCATCGTCATCGAAGGCCCGCCCTAAAACCCGTACGATCAGTGCTTCAGCCTGGACTTGTCCGAACCAGGAGGGCCGCCTGGGTTCGATTGGTAATCTTGAGCTTTTTGAATATGCGGGTTATGTGGTTTTTGACCGTTTTTTCCGCAATATAGAGCGTCTGAGCAATCTCGTTGTTGCTTTGTCCACTAGCGAGAAGGCATAGCACCTCTCGCTCTCGAGGTGATAGCTTAGCTAGATTCTCCTGGGTAGATTTGCTGATATCAGTCGGCTGATCTGTTGCTAATGGAGTCTGGTTTAGCAAGGGAAAAACATGCTGAATGACGACATTATCCATATATGAATATCCTTGGGAAACGATACGAACGGCATTGACTAAATCTCGCTGGCCACTCCTATACGAAATGCAACCATTGATGCCCAACCGAATGAGTTTTGACAATGCAACCTTGTCTTCCAGTTCGGCGACTAGCAAAATACTGAGGTCTTTCCACTGATAGCGGATGCATTGGACGAGTGCGAGCGCGGGCTGAATTGCTGAAGCTGTAACAATTAGAAGCAGATGAGGAATTTGACGCGCCAATTTTAGACGGTGCAGAGATGCGATCGCATCTGCTCCGGTATGAGCGCTACCGACAAGGGCAATATCCGCTTCAGCGTCGAGGTAGCTAGCCTGCGTTGACGCTGAAAGCGCTTGTAAATCGACAAGAAATACCTGGACCATTGGATATCTTAGGGTGCTGACGATATTGGAGAGTTATGGGAATCATCCTGTCATTGGCGTTGTGCGCTATCAGTGCGGGAAACATCATAAGTGTCTGCTCACTTATTAATAGGCGCTATCTTACCACTGTTAAAAGTACTGTCAACCACCGTGGGTTGACAGTATTACAACTGCTTTCCTTAATAGGACTTTAGTGTGGCCTTTACTATGACTCTAGTAACTTGACAGGCCTATAAAGTCCTATGACTCCTCTGCTTTCCTTAAATAGGACTTTAGTAGGACTTTATTATGACTCTAGTGACTTGACGGGTTTACAAGGTCCTATGACTCTTCCAGCGATGAGCGCTGGGTCACTTACCCAGAGCAGCCATTCAGGGAAGTACGGTTGTCAACTATGATTGGTATTGGATGTGGCATAGGCTGTCTCAAGCCTTGACACTTCAGCTGGAAGAAGTTTATAAGTGAGTAGTCACTAACCAAAAGTTAATGGCGCGTCCCCAAAAAATTACTAATGAAGAAATCCTGGCAGCGGCCCGTCAGGTTTTTATTGAACAGGGGATGGGAGCTTCAACTTCGGTGATTGCTGAGCGGGCCGGCATCTCAGAAGCATCGATTTTCAAGCGGTTCAATACCAAGCAGGCTTTATTTATGGCCGCAATGGGTATTGATCCAAATCCTCCGTGGATCAAGCTGATCACTCAACAGCCACCTGGTTCGGATATGAAAGCGCGCTTACGCGATATCTTTGGGCAGATGCTGGAGTTCTATCAAGATGTCTTGCCCCGAATGATGATCATGATGGCCAATAGGACGATACCTACTCCTGCCCAGTTTTTTCCGCCCCCACCTGTACGGGATAGTCAGCTGTTGGCCGATTATCTAGAAAGAGCCATTGCTGCGGGCTACCTTCGCCCCTGTAACGCAAATGCGGTGTCTGCCATGATTGTCGGTGGGTTGGTAAACTATTCGATGACGCGGGCTATTTTTACCCGCTTCCAGGATCGGTTGCCAATGCCGCTACCAATGCCGCTAACGATGCCTGCTGAGCCCCAACAGTTTGTTTCGGACTTAGCTGAGGTGCTGTGGCCCGGTATTGCCCCTGATTAGTGCTCAACAGGGCTTGGCAGGAGCAAGAAGGCGAAATTTAGAAGGTTTCTGCCATTTTGCCTTGAATAGTTTGGATTGCTGGGTTGAATTTTTACGAAAATTACTGGCGCTTGAATGCTGTCTGTCCTTTTTTCTGGAGTTTGCTGATAAATAGGATCATTTGCTCGACTACGCTTGCCTGATTCATTCTGTTCCTGGTTGCTTGCATTTTGCACGTTTGCGTTGAGATCTGAGCCTTTTTCTCCCATAGCGTTTGGCTCTAGCGTTCATTCTCTCAAAATTTCTCTCATAGCGTTTAAAGGGCTTGACTCTCTAGTAATTTGCCTTGTAAGTAGCTGAACCAAATAATCTATAGGATGTTCGACTGCTTCTTGGATCCCTCCGAACGAGTAATACTACAAATAATTCTGCTGACCTACTTAGGAGAACTGCTGTGTCGTCTGATCTGGTCTCTATCCGTCGATTTTATCCCATCTCACTCAAGTGGCTTAGGACAAAATGGTACTGGTTTGTTGTGGGTGTTCTTATTCTGCTGGGGTTGCGTCTGTTGGGCGGGCTGGTGGCGGCCAACCGCTCATCTGAATCAGACTGGGTAACGCAGTCGGTTGAGCGTAGCACCGTTCCGGTTGTGATTACAGCCAATGGCACAGTGGAGGGGGCGAGATCCATCAACCTCAGTCCTAATTCATCTGGCATTATTGAGTCTTTGCGAGTTGAAGAGGGTGACCGGGTCCGTCAGGGGCAGGTCATTGCCGTGATGGATGACGCTAACCTGCGCGGCGAGCTACTGCAGATGCAAGGGCAGCTTGCCCAGCAACAGGCCAATCTAGACAAGCTAGTGGCTGGTGAGCGATCAGAAGATATCGCTAGAGCAGAAGCCCAATTGGCAGAGTCGGAATCTCAGCTTACAGAACTACAGGCCGGAAACCGATCCCAGGAGATTGCTCAAGCTGCCGCTCGGCTACAGCAGTCAGAGGCGACGCTCGCTCAGCGGGAGGCGAACCTGCAGCGCTACGAGGCGCTCTACCAGCAGGGGGCGATTTCACGAGAAGAGGTTGACCAAAAACGGGTAGATCGTGACGTTGCTCAAGCCCAGGTCGAAGAAGCCCAGGAAGCGCTGGCCCTACAAAATGCAGGTGCCCGCCCTGAACAGATTGACCAGGCTGCTGCCAGAGTTGAACAACAAAGACAAACCGTTGCCGAACTGAAAGCCGGTACCCGCTCAGAAGAGATTGCTCAAGCGCAGGCCCAGGTACAGTCTGCTCAGGGAAGCCTGCAAACGGCTCAGTCCAGGTTAGATGACACCCAGGTAACCGCACCGTTTGATGGTGTGGTTAATGAAATCTATGCTGAGGTGGGTTCTTTTGTTAGCCCTTCTACGTCAGTGAGTAGTGAGGCCTCATCATCATCGTCGTCGATTCTGATGCTGTCTAGCAGCGACTATCAGGTCGTTGTGAACCTGCCAGAGTCTCAAATCTCTAGAGTCGAATTGGGGCAGCCGGTGACGTTTACGGCCGATGCCTTTCCAGGAGAGACTTTTACAGGCGAGGTTGACCAGATCGCGGTGCAGGCCAGCGTGACCCAGAACGTGACCAGCTTTGAAGTACGGGTGTCGGTGGACGAAGCGGCTGCGAAAGGACTGCGAATTGGCATGAATGTGGAAGCTGCGTTTGAGGTTGGCACTTTGCAGGATGCGCTGTTAGTCCCCAACGCAGCGGTGGTAAGAACGGACGAAGGCGAAGGGGTCTATATGTTATCCGCCGACAACAAGCCAGTGTTTCAACCGATTGAGACAGGAGACACGGCAGCTGGACAGACTGAAGTGATTGAGGGACTTGACGGAGACGAACAGGTTCTAATTGGCCCACCCGCTGAGGATAATCAGCCGGAGAGAGGGTTGTTCCCACCTGCGCCACCGTAGGGTTTGCGCTTAGGGTTCGTGTCAAAAAGGCCACTATTTTTGGAGGAGCCGTATGGATATTCCAATAGCATCACCTGCTGTAGCAGGCTCAAACAAGCGGCATCAGGTTTCCTACCGAGAGGTGGGCGAGATGGCTCTGGAAGCGCTGTGGAGCAACAAGCTACGCAGTGGCCTAACGATGCTGGGGGTGGTGATTGGAATTGGCTCTGTTATTTCGCTCACGTCGATCGGGCAGGGCATTCAAAAATCAACGGAAGACAGCATTCGAGGGTTGGGGACTGATGTTATACAGGTGATGGCCGGTTCGGCTGAGAGCGGGGGGATCAGCCAGGGCCAGGGTTCGGTGACGACCCTGACCTGGGAAGACGCCCAGGCCCTCGAAACTCAAGCCCCCTCGGCGACCATTGTTTCTGCCTACTTGCAGCGCAACGTGCAGCTGGTCTACGGCGAAAACAATACGGCAACCACCGTCTACGGTACGGATTTGAATTTTCCCGATGCTCGCAATACCTATCCAGTTCAGGGGCGATTTTTCACAGATGAAGAGCTAGCGAATGCGTCTGCTGTGGTGGTGATTGCCCCAACGGTTCAGCGGAACCTTTTCCCCGGCGATGCCGACCCGGTTGGAGAGAAGCTGCGAATTCAGGGAGAGGTGTATGAAGTTATCGGGGTGATGGAAGAAAAGGGGGCACAGGGCCCCCAGGACCGAGACGACGCGGCCTACATTCCCCTGACGAGTATGTCTGCGCGGATCATTGGCAACAACTCGCTGACGGGGGTGTCGGTCAATGGCATCTATGTCAAAGGCGAGGATGAAAGTCAGCTAGAGATTGTGAAGTTTCAGGTGGAGAACATTCTGCGGCTGCGGCACAACATTGCAACGCCTGCAGATGACGATTTTCGAGTTACTAACCAGGCGGACATTTTAGAGACGCTATCAACGGTATTGAACTTGCTGACGACGCTGATCGTTGCGATCGCAGGTATCTCACTAGTCGTCGGTGGCATCGGTATCGCCAATATTATGCTGGTGTCGGTGGTTGAGCGCACCCGCGAAATCGGCATTCGCAAAGCGCTAGGGGCAACCGAGCGGGACGTTCTGAGCCAGTTTTTGACCGAATCAGTGGTGATTTCGGTGGTGGGCGGCGGTGTGGGCATTGGGTTAGGTGTCGGCGTCACCTTTGTGGCGGCAGTGGGCTTTGGCTTTCCTTTTGTGGTATCAAGCAGTGCCGTTCTGGTCGGGTTTGGCCTCTCTACCGCTGTGGGGCTGATTGCGGGGGTGGTGCCCGCCCGAAATGCCGCCGCGCTTGACCCAATTGTGGCTCTCAGAAGCGACTAGAGGAACACCTGCCATGATTACGATGGAGCAAATTACCAAGACCTATCAGCTAGGCGAGGTCGATGTCACGGTCCTGAAAGGGATTGACCTGGAAATTTCAGCGGCAGAATATGTCTCGATCATGGGCGCGTCAGGGTCAGGTAAATCAACGCTGATGAACATCATCGGCTGTCTCGATCGGCCCACGTCAGGAAAGTATTTGTTGGAGGGCCATGACCTGACGACGCTCGACAAGAATGAGCTGGCCTACATTCGCAATCAGCAGATTGGGTTTGTGTTTCAGCAGTTCAACCTACTGCCCAGAGCGACGGCCCTAGAGAATGTCATGCTGCCGATGGTGTACGCAGGCGTCCCCAAAGCGGAGCGGCGACGACGGGCCGAAGTGACCCTGACCAAAGTTGGGCTGGGTGATCGCTTGCAGAACCGGCCCAGTCAGCTCTCCGGTGGCCAGCAGCAGAGAGTTGCTATTGCTCGAGCCCTGGTCAATCAGCCCGCGCTACTGCTAGCGGATGAACCCACGGGTGCGCTCGATACGCACACCTCCCACGAAGTCATGACCCTGTTTAACGAGCTAAACGAGCAGGCGATTACCATCGTGGTGATTACCCACGAGACTGAAGTGGCCGAGCAGGCGAAACGGCAGATCCGAATTCAAGATGGTTTAGTAGTCGGTTAGCCGTTCTGTTGAGCCGTGTCTGTTAACCACGCCTGTTGCCACGCGTCTAACCCACGAGTTCCTTAAACCAGTTATCTTGCCACAGGTCTTCAAAGGCTTCGTCTGCCTGCACGTCTTCTTTGTAGGCGGGGTTGATTTGAATAGCTTTGCGCAAATTCTCTAGCGACGGATCGGTCTCGCCCTGTAGGGCGTAGCACATGGCCCGGTTGTAGTAGGTTTTAGCGAAATTGGGATTGATAGCCAGGGCCTTGTCAAAACTCTTGAGCGCGTCTCGATCTCGGCCTAACTTGACCAGCACGTAGCCCCGCTTGTCCCAGGCTTTCTCGCTGTTGGGGTCGTGGCGGGTTGCGTTATCGAAGGAGTTTACCGCCTCTTCAAACTGTTCTAGCTCGATCTGCGCCAGCCCCCGGTTGTACCAGGCCTTGGCATCGCTCGCGTCAAGGGCGACGGCCTGATCGAAGGAGTTCAGGGCTTCTTTGTGCTCCTGCAGCATGCCGTAGGCGACGCCGCGATTGACCCAGGCTTCGTGGTACTGCGGGTTGATCTCCAAGGCTTTGTCGAAGGCGGCAATCGCCGCTTCTCGCTGACGCTGGCGGCTGAGTACCATGCCCTTGTTTAACCAAGCCTTGGCATCCTTCGCATCAAGTTCGATCACCCGATCAAAAGCGGCAACGGCGCGGTCATACTGCTTGAGTTCTTTCAGGATGAGACCCTTTTGATACCAGGCTTCGGTGCGCTGGGGCTGGCGGTCGGTGACCTGGTTAAGGGCTGCCAGCGCATCTTCTAAGCGTTTGATGCGGGCTAGAGCCAAGGCCCGCCCCATCCACAGGTCAGGATTGTTCGGCTGGATGGCTAAGGCTTCATCGTAATGTGCGATCGCACCGTCCACATTCCCGGCCGCCAGGGCCGTCTCCGCCGCCTGAACGACGCTATCCACCGTCTGAAACAGCTCCGGACGGTTGGCCTGCAGCTGGTTTAATAGTTCGCTAACGGAACCCAGCTGTGCTTTGGTAGTGGTGACAAAGGACTCCGCAATGTATTCGGGGGTTACCTCACCCAGCTGTCGCATCACCTCACCCTTTTGTTCCTGGGCCTCAGTGTGAATGCGGTTGAGCCGGTCGCCAAAGGTCTGTTTTAGCTGCTCGAGTTCGGTGGCGGTAGCGGTTTGTTCACCCTCAAAGCGAGACTGTAGCTGGGCGATGGCCTGAGAGAACGTCTCGGCAATCTGGTCTAGACGTTGTTGAGCCTGCTGCTGACGGTTGGCAGCAGCACTCGCCAGCTCGCCAATCTGTTCACCCAGTTTGGCATCAAAGGTATTGAGCTTGTCGATCACCAGATCGCGCCGGTTGAAGACATCGTTGCGCACTTCGCCAAGCTGATTCGTAAAGTCAGACCGCAGCTGCTGCAGCGCCTGGGCCGACTGGCTCTGCTGCTGTTCGAGCTGGTTTTGCTGCTGGGCGAGCTGATCGACAAAACGGCGGGCCTGCAGGTCCAGATCGGCCACCAGAGACTGTTGTTTGGTATCCAGATCGGTCTGCATTCGCCCCAGCTGAGTCGAGAATTCGGCAGCGGTGGCCTGCAGGTCGGTCAGGGCCTGCTGTTGGTCGGCGTCAAGGCTGCCCTGTAGCCCACGCAGCTGTTCTTTAAAGTCGCTGGCAGTACGCTCCATCTCGCCCAGCAGCACGCCTTTACGCCCCTCGACATCGGCCCGGAAGGTGCCAAACTGGGTCAAAAAGTCGTCGGTTGACTGGCGCAGGCTCTGCATCAGGTCCGACTTGCGCCCCTCAACGTCCAGCTTCATCGAGTTAAACTGCTGCTGAAACTCGTTAACCGACCGCTCAATAGTCTGCAGCGCCAGGTCCTTGTGGCCGAGCGCCTGGGCCTGAATGTCGGCCATTTGCTGGTCGTAGTCGCTGGTGCGCTGCTTAAAGTCGTCGAGAATCTGGTCGCGCTGCTGCTCTAACTGCGATCGCACCTGCTGACGAATCTCTTCTAGCTGGGGGTCCATCGCGTTCCCCAGCTGCCCCAGCGTTTCGAGTACCCGGTCACGCTCGGCGACGGTTTCGGCCTGCAGGGTACCAATCTCGTCGGCAAAAATAGACTCGCGTTGGTCAATGCTGTCAAGGGCTGACTGCTGCTTGGCCTGGACAGTCTCCTTAATGACCGACAAATTCTGGGCAAACTCAGTCTCACTGGTGGTAAACCCCTGCAGCACCTGCTGACTTTTGTCACGGGTTTCTATCTGAACCGTTTCTAGTTCCTGGGTGGCTTTGGTTTTAAGGCCACTGAGGAAGTTGAGAAAGTCCGTTTCCCCATCGGCGAGTCGTTCCTGAAGACTGTGGAGTTCTTTTTCCCAATCGCTGACAATCTTGGCTTTGAACTGGGTTAGGTCACTGGTGAGCCCCACTACCAAATCGCGCTGGGCCTTGACCTCCTTTTGGAAGCGGCTGGAACGGTCGTTGAGTTCGTTCGACAAATCGCCCGTGTCGGCCAGCACGGTATTGAGCGTGCGCGTTGCACTACGCAGCTTACCCTCCAGATCGCTCATCTCGTTGAGCTGGGACTGCACCACCGTCGCCACTTCTCGAATCACTGAGCGGCGCAGCAGCCACAGCATGCTCACCCCCACCACCAGCAGTAAAATCAGCGTGCCCAGCAGCACAATAAAGAGGGTGGTCGCCCGGTCGAGGGCCGCATCCGCCTGCTGCTGCGTCTGCTGCGTCGGGGTTTGGGCCTGAATCGGTGCGGGTATCATTCCTGAAGCCATAACCAGTGCGATCGCACCCACCGCTGCGGGTCGCTGCAGTAGCCTCAGCAGCATAGACCGCGTGACCAGCGGGGCGGGTTGTCGAGCGTCAGAGGCCATAGCGTCGTCAGTGGGGTAGCGCGCAGTTGCGTCCTAGCCGGACGGGCGACAGTCATTTTCGCCACTGCTAACCAGGTTAACCGTTTAACACCGATAGCATACCCGAGCCTGCCCCGATTGCGGACGGCGGATAGCCCTACCTGTTCAGCGTCCTGGATATTATTTGGGGATCTTATTCTGGGAGACTATTCCGGTGTCCGTCTGGGTAGATGGTGGTGCGATCGCACTTCGCTTTGTCAAAATCGATTCCCTGAGCTCGGAAGCAGTTGCATCCGGCCAGCTGTGCATCTTTGAGGATTGCCCCGGTCAGCGCTGCCCCAGTCAGGTTCGCCCCGGTTAAATTGGCCTGGGTTAGGTCGGCCCGCTGCAGGTTCGCCCCGTAAAGATTGGCTTCAGTGAGATTCACCCCCTGCAGACTCGCCCCGTTAAGATTGGTATAAGCCAGATTTGAGCCGCTGAGGTCTGCCCTGTCCAGGTTTGCTGACTGCAGTTGGGCATTGCTCAATTCGGAGAGTCGTAGCTGGGTGCGCTGCAGGTTGGTCCGCTGCAGCTTTGCATAGGCCAGGTAGCTGTTGTCCAGGCAGCCATCGCTAAAGTCCGCGCCCCGCAAATCACATTCAAACCCCGTCTGCATCTCTAAGGTAATACCTCTAAAATCGCGCTTACCCGCAGCGTAAGCGGTCAAGATATCCGCTAAAGTCATCCGTTCTCCCAACCACAGGCCACGAATAGGCTGAAATTCGCGCTCGTAAAAAGTACCACTCAGAAATATCACTCAGACACAAACGAATTAAGCAAACATAAGTTGTTGAATCGTTTACTTTGTTAAGTAAAGTAAAGCTAACGCGCTGGGGGCGAGATTTCTCCCGCTTTAATGCTGATTTAAGTTTTGGCCGGGCGCACGCCTCCCATCCCAGTGTCAAGATGTACCTTGAGAGGTATAAGCCGTCAGGTTCGCATGACCCAGGTTCCCGTTTCGATTGCGCAGCACTATCACCAGCGCACCAAGTACGACCCCGATACGCTGGCTCAGCAAGCGCCCAGGCTGAACTGGGATGAGCAGCCGGTGCCGTATAAGGATTATCGATTGGGTTCAACGATTGACCTCAAGCCCTTTCTCAAGACAGACGATGCCGGTGAGCTAACGCCAGCAGAACAGGTTTGGTGGCAGCGGCTGTCCCATTTTTTGGTCAGCAGCTACGGGCTGACGGCTAAGGTCATGACCCCAGGCGAGCCGGTCTATCTCCGTTCGGCCCCTTCGGCAGGTGGGCTCTACCCGGCTGAGGTCTACCTGATCTCGCGGGGAACGTCGCTGCTGCCAGCTGGGCTCTATAACTACCAGGTTCGCAGCCACAGTCTGCTGCGCTTTTGGGACGACCATCCCTGGCCCGCACTGCAGGCCGCCTGCTTCTGGCATCCGGCGCTGGAGAATACTCAGCTGGCGCTAGTGGTGACGGGGGTGTTTCAGCGATCGGCCTGGCGCTATCAGGCCCGGGCCTACCGGCGGATTTTGCTTGATAGCGGACACCTGCTCGGTAACCTGGAGTTGGCTGGGTCGCTGTGCGACTATCGGCCTCACCTGATTGGCGGCTTTGTCGATGAGGCGGTGAATCAGCTGCTGTATTTAGAGGCAGGGGTAGAAGGTGCGATCGCACTTCTGGCTTTAGCCGATCTGCTAGAAGTAGACCAAAATATTTCCCGAGGCCGTACCGCGCTGCCAACCGAGGCCCATCCCGACTATCCCGAGCTGGCCAGTGACGACCTGCTGCCCTACCTGCATCGAGTCAGCCAGATTGCCCCCGATCCAGACCTGACGCTCAGTCAGGAGCAGCCTGACGAGACTGCTGTAACGACCCCTGTGCCTGATAAATATGCCCTCCCCTTTGGCAACAAGGTCTCAACCGAAACCGACCCGATTGACTGGGGCGACAGCCTAAAGCATCTCGACAGCACCATTTTGCGTCGCCGCTCCACCCGTCGCTACACCGGGGCCGACATGTCGCTGAAGGCGCTACTGCAGGTGCTGGACTTTACCTATCATCCTGGCCATTATCTTGACCAGGGGCTTGATGCCGAGCCCGACTTCTTTGATCTGAGCCTGATTGAGACTTTTGTTGTGGCCCTGGGCGTAACGGCTTTAGAGCCAGGCTGCTACTATTATGCGCCTCAGGCTCAGACACTCAGACAGGTCCGTTTCAAGCAGTTTCGCAGCGAGGTCCACTACCTGTGTTTAGGGCAAGACCTGGGGCGTGATGCCGGGGCAGTGGTGTTCCATACGGCGGATTTGACGCGGGCGGTTGAGCGCTATGGTGACCGGGCCTATCGCTATCTGCACATGGATGCGGGGCATTTAGGGCAGCGGCTGAACCTGGCCGCGATTGGCTTGCAGTTGGGCGTGAGCGGTATTGCGGGTTTTTTTGACGATCAGGTGAATGAGGTGTTGGGCATTCCTGAAGATGAGGCGGTGCTGTATATAACAACGTTGGGACGACCGTGGCGGCTATCGTCAGCGGGCTGAGCTAGGTCTACATTTGAGTGATGGACCAGATATGGCTCAAAACGGCCAACTGTCATACCCCTTTCAAACGGCAAAATCTCTTCAGCCACCATCAGCCCTCCCCATTCTTCCGTAGATAAGCTGCACGCACCGTAACTAATCGAAGAGGGTTAACGGCAGAGTTGTGCGGCGGTCAGGATCTCTAGTTTTAGTCGATGGCTTTTGCTCCGCCGCACCAACGCAGTGTTAGGCGACTCAGCTAGAACCACTCGCTGTGGCTATCGCTGAGTAACTTCACCAAGCGCTTCCTGCAAAATCTCATCACTGACACCATGACGCTTTAAGCTAGCGATTAGTGCAGATACAGTATCTCCCTCTAAGCGCTCTAAATCAGCACGAAGACCTTGCCCAATATAGGCACGGGCCAATGGTTGATATCCCGAGAATCCGAGTAATGGTGCTACTCTTTTCAAGTCTTCAATTACGTCTTCAGGCATCCGAATCGTGATTGTTGTCATTGGACGGTTTCTGTCTAACCGCTTTTTTAATGCTTCAGTTTTCATAGTATTCACGTTCCTGTCGTGTAGCTTTACGGGCTGAAATGATGCGAATCGTATTATCTTTACGCTCAATAAAAACGACATACAAAAGATTCCAACGCCTATCGAGACCGACAATGGCATCCCGCGCTTCGTCATTACGACTTGCATCAACAACTACCAGAAGTGGATCAAAGAATGCTTCAGCAGCTTGCTGAAACGTCACGCCATCATGTTTTTGAGGATTAATTTGCGCTTTTTCATCGCTCCAGACAAACGTAATGCCATTGAGTACAAAATACACATCCATACTCTGCAGTATAGATAAAATGTATTTACAATGTCAATACGTCAGTACAAGTCTGGTACGACTTAAATCCATTAGGTTCTCTTCGATAACGATTCAGAGATTACCGTATTCCAGTATGCCAACTTATTTTCATCTGTTGGAGATTTATTGATCAACTTACTCCAGGCTCCATTTGCTGCGCCACTAGGATGAGGAAAACTCAAGTGCTGAGTATCAAGCTTCATTGCTGTAACACTATTAGCTGATACCTTGCCCCAAGTCACTAGAGCAATAGGATTTATCACTGTAAGCTCTTCTTTTAGGACACTGATAAACTTTTCCTGATCCCCGTCAGGTAAATTTATACCGTAATAGGGTCGATTCGGATTGCAGACCCAAATCTTATAGATATCTGTAAAATACACTCTGCACCCTAATTCCAAAAGTGTGGTTATCATTTCAAAATAAAGCTTTGTGCGCTTAAGGACTTCACGCGAACCCTTGTGGTGTAGGCCATAGGGAGTGCCAAGATGTATCTTTTCAGAGTCTTGATCGCTTTTGGGATCTTGACCAAGAATAACAATAGTAGGTTTATTCTTTGCACCA
>JBCBWI010000043.1:0-48049 GCA_039817185.1 Cyanobacteria bacterium J06648_16
ACCTGGCTACCAGTTAGCGCGGACATATTCTCATACAATGAGATAATTTGGCCTCCCAACGATTTTGTAGCAATTGCAGCTGCGCGACCATTTGTGCGCGCGATGAGACGTTTAGCTTGCGAAACATTCGTTTCAAAGCCTGCTTGACGGAGTTCTCGGTAATCCAAAGCGCTTTCCCAATCTCTGCGTTGGTTCGACCCGACGCCACTAGGTCGGCAATCTGTAACTCGCGCGGCGTTAACCGATGGGCGTTGAGCGACGGGCGGGGAGGTGCCAACGCTGCGCTGCGCGTTGTTCGCACGTTGGCAATCCAGGCAGATAGGTGCAGGCAAATAGCGCTTAAATCGGCTAGATCTTGAGCCTCAAAGGCCGACATTGATTTACTGCGAGTGCACCCTACCGAGCCGACAATCTGACCGCCATCCACGATGGGGCCAGCCATCACATGCCAGTGATCCGGGCGGGGACAGATGGATTGCCAGACTTTAGGCGTTGTCACGAGCCCTTCGTGGACGGGGGTATGGCGTTCGGCCATGTAGCGTGCTATGGGATTGCGTTCTAGGGATAGGGCAAGGTCCAGAACGGGTTTGAACTTTTGATCGGCCAACAACTGATCGAAGAAGAAAACGCCTGAACGCTTAGCTGCGAAGTACTCGCCTAGTTTGGGTGAGAGGTGCGATCTCAAATCTTCTTCATCCTTTGCCTGGTGGATGTCTTCAAATAACTGCTTCAGGGAGATCGCCATAGTGAGGAAAAGAGTACTCGATCGAGGTCTGGGCGCACCAGTCTGCTCTCCCTAGTATAGGGACAGTTCAATTGCAAGCACCACAAGGAGATGAAGGTATGACGACTTCACATAAGTACGTGATTGGTTTGGTGTTTTACCCTGGCATGACCTCGCTAGATATTGTCGGTCCGCATCAGGTTTTTGGTGCGCTTCCTGGGGGCGAACTGCACCGAATTTGGAAAACACTAGAGCCGGTTACCGCTGATGATGGCCTGGTGCTCGTGCCAGATACTACCTTTGCCGACTGCCCGTCCCTGGACGTGATTTGCGTGGGTGGTGGGATGGGACAGCATGCCATCATAGACGACCCTGAGGTCATCGAATTTTTTCGCAAGCAGGGCAGCACGGCAAAATTTGTGACGTCTGTCTGCGGTGGGTCAGAATTTTTGGCAAAGGCGGGGCTGCTGGAGGGCTATCGCGCTGCCACTCACTGGGGAATGCGTGACCAGCTTGCCTCGCTGGGCGTTGAGGTGGGCACCGAACGCGTGGTTGTCGATCGCGATCGCATCACGGGCGGCGGCGTCACCGCTGGCATCGACTTTGCCCTGACCATTGCCAGCATTCTCTACGGTGAAGAGACCGCCAAGATTATTCAACTGTTGCTGGAGTACAATCCCGCTCCCCCTTTCGATACCGGTTCGCCCGAAAAGGCTGGACCTGAGCTGGTTAACAAGGCCGTATTGTTTATGCAGGGGATGTCGAACTTAGAATTGGCAACATCGGTAGGCTGATATGACGATAACTTCAGAAACAGAACAGAATGGCGCTGTAAGTTGGGCTCAACCGGCGTTCTACGCAACCTCCATTGTCTTTAATCTCTGCCTAGTTGCCCAGGTTTTAACGGTGGGGGTTGCTTACTTTACCGATCCAGCCTGGTGGACTGTTCATGTGTGGCTCGTGCGGAGCTATAGCGGGCTGTCGCTCGTACTGCTGCTGGGGGCATTTGCAGCGCCATTCTCCAGAAAGGTTCGTGCGTTAGCCGCTGGCCTGCCGGTGCTGCTGGCGCTTCAGTTTTGCAGCATTCACCTCCAAACGCCACTTCATCTACAGGTGCTGCATCCGCTCATCGGCTTTACGCTGTTCTATGAGTCTACAAGCCTCGCACATGAGATATCACGCGAGTATGCGAAAAATGCTCAAGATGTAGGGAGTTCCCACAGGCAGTAGAAACTCTGAGCAAAGCAGCAGGTACCTATTGCAAGGTTTCAGGAACCTTATGCAAAGAAACATTTATGGTTTTCCTTGCGTGAGGAACCTTGTACAAAGAAACGTTTATGCGTTGCTAAGCGCAAGGTTCCTTACACAAAGAATCATTTGTACATCAGCAGGATCACCCAGCGCTGATCCGTCGGGTCAATAGGCTCATCTGTTCGCCCTGATTGGCGGTGAGGATGACTTGCCGGTCCACGAGCTGGACGAGGGGCTCCATTGGCTAATTTCGGCGTAGCGCAGGTTATGGAGTAAGTGGCGGGTTTGGTGAATGTCGGCTGGGGTGCCGAGGAGGATATGGCGAATGGTGCCGCCGTTGGGCAACAGCAGCGAGAATTCTGCCGGTAGCGGCGTGCTACCGGGCCGAATGTCAGTACACATAGGGGCCTTCTTTTTGGCTAGGGAAAAAGGCCCAAAATGAAGCCACCCCAGTATAAGCAAACCGGAGTGGCTGTAAACTAAAACAGCTCTGCCGGACTGCTAGTACCAGTCTAGTGGAGTTAGCGGCGCAGGGGTGTTGGCGCATCCCTGTGTCGCGCGGCTAAATTTTGGGCGGAACGTAGACTGGGTGAGTAGCTATTAACACAGCAGACTATCAGCGGTGACAGATGACGTCAATGGCTGTTAGTAAGAACAGATTTTCTCTGCTGAAGGGATGAGCGCAGATATACTGACACTTTCAATATATCTACCCGACATGAGCGGACTATATGGATAGCTATCAGTATATCTGCCTGATTTGGGGTAGATATACTGCAGAAGTCAATCCAATCAATAGTTCGGCGGCACTCGACCGAGAGATATCGAAATGATGGGGATACTGGCTGAGACGCAATCGCCCTCCTAGTAAGGGTTGTACTGTCATCAGTTATCCCAACATGCCAGCCGTCCAAAAAGTTGTTGCCAATTGCGAGAAGATAACTGACAACAACGATTGGCGACATAGCCCAGCGTCCAGCAACGGTCGGGGGCGCTTGCCACAGTTGGCCGATCCCCAATTGCTCAAACGACGAGCGTGCTCGGTCGGTATGCGGTATCTCCCAACTCGCGCAAGTAACGTTTTGTTAGCGGTTGGCCCACCGAGACCGTCCCACTCAATTCCGGTCCATGGCCCAGTATGAATCGTTTTCTAGTTATCCTGGCTAGCCCACGTCCCCGACACGGTTGTGGAGCCACCGCCCGAAAAGCGCCCCCGAACACTCCGTAGGAGCGGACTGAGCTTAAAATATTGGCTAATATCGGAAGGAGTCGGCGCAGCCGCTCAACTTAGCCGTTGAGCTTACATCTTGCAGTGCGTAGATCCGTGACCCCACAATCCACTTTGAATCATTTCTTTTGATAAGCCTTGGGTGTCACCCCTGTCATCTGACGGAAGACTTTTGTGAGATGCGTTTGATTGGCAAAGCCGCACTCCAGGGCAACAGCGCTAATCGGCATCGACTGCCGCTCCAACAACCGCTTAGCCCGTTCCACCCTTTGTTGCATCAAATATCGATAGGGCGAAACCCCCACCGACCGCTTAAAGCACCGACTAAAGTGCGACTCACTCATGCCAGCTAGCGTCGCCAAATCCAAAATCGACATATCTTCTGCCAAGTTTGCCTGCATGTAGCCAATCACCTGCGCCAACTGTGCCTGCGATAAGCCACCAGTCTTGAACTTGGGCCGACTAACCGCATAGTTATGCACCAAACGCGCCGCCAGCGCCGTCCCTAACGACTCGCCATACAGCCGCCCCGACAAACACCCCGTCTGAATCTCCAGCTTCAGCGCCAGCGCCAGCTGCTGAATCACTGTGTCCACCACCGCTACCTGCGGCATCAGCGCTACCTCGCGCTGCTCACTGGCACGATTCAGCAGCGTTGGACAAATCGCAAGCACCGAAAACTCGATCTCCCGATCCCAGTTGGTTTGATGATTTAGCAATGCGGGAACCACATCCACTCGACCGTTTCCATGGTCATAGTGTCTGAGTTTGCCATCCCAACGCCGCTCTGCCTGAAAGCGACTTTTAGCGTCCATAATCACCAGCGAATGCTGTAGCAGACAATGCTCCACCGTTTCATGGGGCGGATGGCAGTAGTGGGTAAAGGTCAACCCCTGCCACCCGGCATCGTAGCTATCGATCAGCGGCGCCTGGGGCAGCACTCGCGCTACGTCTGCCTGGTTGGTTAGGTCAAATGTGGAAGCTGCACGATTTACCATTGGCCTTACCCTGTCAAGATTTCACGCCCTAAGCAGGATTGGGATAGCTTTAGCAGAATCGGATGAGACAGCAGGCTGAGGCGACGCCTACGGTAGGGGTGTTGTCTATCCCTCTTGCCTAATTATGCCAAACCAGTCTGAAATCAAGCTGCTCTGTGCAGCCTACACCGCCTTTAACGCCCGTGACCTGGATGCTGCTCTCGCCCTCATGACGTCCGACGTCCATTGGCCCAGAGCCTTCAAGGGCGGTTTTGTCCGTGGGCCAGAAGCAGTCCGCGCCTACTGGATCGATCAGGGACGCGAGATTGATGCTCACGTCGAGCCGGTGGCCTTTAACCCAGAGGACGACGGGCAGATCCTGGTCGAGGTGCATCAGATCGTCCGCGACCTGACCGGCACTGTGCTCTCCGACGGGCACGTCGGCCACCGCTTCACCTTCAAAGATGGCCTAATTCAAGGCATGGAAATCTGCCCGCTGCCCCCATCCAGCCTTGATGCCTGAGAAAGGGTTTCTATACCGACAGCGCAGCGCGGCATTATGATTGACCTACCGCGCTGGGGGGCAAGAGGCAAAGGGTGAGCCGAATTGTTTTGACTACGATTGGGTCGTTTGGTGACCTGCATCCTAAGATTGCGATCGCAGCTGATGCAGTGACACGTCCCTATTACATAAACCAGACTCAATTAGATTTCAACAAGATCCGATCTTACTCAAGCGAGACTTGATTAGACTCCTGCAAACTCCGATCTTGCATGAGTGTTACTTGATTAGACTTCTGCAAACTCCGATCTTGCATGAGTGTTATTTGATTAGACTTCAGCAAGATCCGATCTTACTCGAGTGTTATTTGATTAGACTTCTACAAACTCCGATCTTGCGTAAAGAAAGGTGGATTGGTTACCGTGCAGGCTAAGACTATCTGCCCCAGCTAGATCGTGATTACGCCTCATTTCACCAGCCATAAAGCTACGGTTCTTAATTTATCTAGCGTCCCTACCCACAGTCCTGACACCATACGTAATAATTGATGGGTGCTGCGCTCAGCACTGCGACTTACTCGATCAGGACCTATGACTGCAACGACAATTGCCGATCCAAAGACAATGGACGATGCCAAGCATGGTTTGCCGGTAACCATCATTACCGGATTCCTGGGCAGCGGTAAGACGACGCTGCTAAACCACATTCTCAGCAACCAGGAAGGGCTGAAGACGGCGGTGCTGGTCAACGAATTTGGTGAAATCGGCATCGACAACGATCTGCTAATCAAAACCGACGACAGCGACGACACCATGGTTGAGCTGAGCAACGGCTGCATCTGCTGCACCATCAACAACGACCTGCTTGAAGCGGTCTACAAGGTGCTGGAGCGCAAGGACAAAATTGACTACCTGGTGGTCGAAACCACGGGATTGGCCGACCCGCTGCCGGTGGCGCTGACCTTTTTAGGTACAGAGCTGCGTGACCTGACTCGGCTTGATTCCATCGTGACGGTGGTCGATGCCGAGAACTATAGCGTGGACCTGTTTAACTCCCAGGCCGCTTACAACCAGATTGCCTACGGTGACATCATTCTGCTGAACAAAACGGATCTGGTGGACGAGGCCGATGCCGACCTACTAGAGGTGAAGCTGAGGGAAATCAAAGAAGGTGCGCGCATCCTTAGAACAAAGCAGTCGCAGGTGCCGCTGCCGTTAATTCTCAGTGTGGGCCTGTTTGAGTCAGACAAGTACTTTAGCGGGAATGAAGCGGAGACCAATCACGAGCATGGTCATGACCATGCTCACGACCACGGGCATGACCATCACGATCATGCCCATGCAGAGCACGACCATCATGATCACTCAGAGGGGCACGACCATTCCAACTGCGACCACGACCACGGGCACTGTGAGCACGACCACGACCACGATCATGCCCACTCGCACCTGGACATAGACGGCTTCACCTCGATCTCGTTTGAGCGGGACCAACCGCTGTCAATCCGCAAGTTTCAGTACTTTTTAGACAATCAGCTACCGGAAAATATCTTTCGGGCCAAGGGCATTCTGTGGTTTGACGAAAGCCCTAAGCGCCACATCTTCCACCTCAGCGGTAAGCGATTCTCCCTCGAAGACGAAGAGTGGGAGGGTCGCCCCCAGAAGACGCAGCTTGTACTGATTGGTCAGGATTTAGACCAAGAAGGTCTGAAAGAGCAGATTGAGAAGTGCTTTACGCTGGAGTCGAAGAGTAAGGGCAAGGGCTTCGGTCAATAAATTGGGTTATTAAAGGGGCAGTTTTGCGGGGACACCGTTGTCTCGGGGGTACTGACTTTCTGTCACAGACGTCTTCTGTACATAGAGGCAGGTTCGCTCTGCCCCCGTCATCGGCGTTTGAGTCTGTCGGGAGGCAACTATTTCCCCACCCAGCTTCTCTAGCGCGGGGACAAGGGCTTCGCTGTCGGTATCGGTCCATTGGCCTCGGTACAAAACAGCCATCCCCTGCATCTTTAGCAGCGGTAGAGCGTACTCAGCGCAGGTAGAGGCGGGCCCGACCGCTCGAACGAGCGCCAGGTCATAGCAGGCGCGGTGTAGAGGATGTTGACCAATGATTTCGGCCCGGTCGGCGATAAAGTCGATGTCGCGCAGGTCTAGGGATTCTGCCAGAGTCTGAACGGCCTGGATTTTTTTTCGGGTGGCGTCGAGGAGGGTGAGGGTCCAAGTGGGTTGTGCAATTGCGACCGGCAGCCCTGGAAAGCCCCCACCCGTTCCCACATCAATGACACGCTCAATATCAGCACCTTTCCAGGTCAGCTTCCCAGTGAGCCAGGGCGCAACGCCATAGAGCGAATCCCACAGGTGCTTTTCCCAGAAGTCCTCCGGCGTCGTGATCCGGGTCAGGTTTACCTGCTGATTGATCTCGACCAGCCGGGAATACAGTATCTGAAACTGCTGCTGCTGAAGCGCGTCTGGGGTCCACGCCAAAGAGGACTGCCAAAGGTCAGCGTATGTAGGTAGAATCGTCGTCAAATTGGCAGACATTGCGACAAGGCTTTGGACTAGCCCATTCTACGCTGCTATGGGAAACGGGTCTCTGCCGCAAAAATGAGCCGCAAAAATCAACTGACCATAGCCTGCGGTTGCCGTCTCAGCTGGCCCGGCTCAACCGGGGTTAGCTCTCCCGCATCCAGCGTCCAGCAGACGTCGGCCATATCGACCAGATCCTCTGCATCGTGGGAGACGACGAGCAGGCTCCATTCTTTTTTAAGCTTGCCCAATAGATTGACTAACTGCTGGCGCATGGACCAGTCCAACCCGGCAGTGGGTTCGTCCAACAGCAATAGATAGGGCTGACGGATCAGCTGCACGGCCAGGGCCAGCCGCCGCTGCTGTCCACCGCTGAGGGCATGGGGCGGGGTCTGAAAACCAATCTCCCCTAGACCGACTGCCATCAGCGTTTCGTGGATGCGCTCGGAGGTGACATCAAGCTGACCTAACCGGAGTTCTTCGACTACGGTGTGACCACAAAAGTGTCGCTCGGGAAACTGAAAGACAATACCGGCGAGCTGCTGTAGCTGTTCGGGGATCAGGGTTTGCTCGCGCCAGCGAAGTTCGCCGCTGGTCGGTGTTGAAAGCCCCGCTAGCATTTCTAAGAGCGTACTTTTGCCCGACCCGCTCGGGCCAATAATCAGGCCCATCTGCTTGGGCGCTAGCGTCAGAGAAATGTCTTTTAGGATAGGCACCGCGCTGGCAGCAGGGTGATAGCAAATTTTGTTTAGATTCAGCATGCGGTGGGCGGGCCTATCGGGTGCGCGTTTGACGAATAGACGGGATTCTAGGTTGTGTAGACAGGGTTCCATTATAGGCCGCTGTTTCAGACGACGGACGGAGACCTCACCGGGTTCATTGTCACAGGGCTTGTAAAAGTTATAGCTGCCGTCACCCTGTTTAGGGCACCGAGGATCGGTATTGATAAGGTATGGAGGGCGTCTTGGCTCATACTCGTGCACACACTTTTGAACCAAGCGCTATAAAAGTTGGCTCGTCAAAAGGTGGTTCGTCTCAATCGTATCGATTGGTACAGCAGGACACCTCGGTTTAGTGTCATAGAGCGAACGCACGATTGATTTTCCACCTTGCTAGACTAAGTCCACCCAGCCCTTAAATGTCAATTTTTGTTGGTATGGGCCGCTTTTGAGCTGTTTATGGCAGTTGGAACACTGGTTTGTACCATTGCTAGCCAGCACTGAATAAACCCACACTGGAGTTGATTGATGTCCGTCTTTAGAGAATCGTTCGGGCCTGTAAAATTTTGGCACCATCGAGCCAAGCGCTGCGGTGCGCTCGTGCTCAGTGGCGTCACCTTAGGGCTGAGTTTGCTGACGGCTCCAGCCTTGGCCGGTGACCCTTTTCGGCCCAGCGCACCCAATCCAACTGTCGATGATCAGACGGAAGCCGCCTTCGAGCTGATTTTTGAAGCGGGTAACTACGTTGAGGCGCGGTCAGTATTGGAAGGTGCGATCGCACAGGGCTCTGACGACCCCCTGACCTACGCGATGATGGGCTCAATCGCCTTCCTAGACCAGGATTGGGCCAAGGTAGACGAGTACGGTCAAGCCACCCAAGATACGGCCGCAGCCCTCGTCGCTGAGGACGAACTGCGCGGCAACCTGTACCAGGCCGTAGGGGTTTTCTTTAAGGGCGCGGCCATGCTCAAAGAGCGCGGCGTCGCCCGGGGCACCCCTCAGGCGCTATCGATGCTGCAGCAGGTGTTTGGCTACATTGAGGCGGCTGAAGCGGTGGACCCGAACGATCCTGAACTTAGCCTGATTAAGGGCTTTATGGATTTAATGCTGGCGGTCAACCTGCCCTTTGCCAACCCGGAGCAGGCGATCACCCAACTGGAAAATACCGCCTATCCGGTCTATGTCGCCCAGCGCGGTGTGGCCCTTGGCTACCGAGACTTGGATGAGCTCAACAACGCGGTGGTCGCCGTAGACCAGGCGATTGCTGCTGCCCCCGAGAACCCCGAGCTGCTGGCCCTTAAAGGTCAAATCCATGCCAAGCTCGGTGACCGAGACACTAGCCTGATCTTTTACAATCAGGCGCTAGAGAGTAAAGACATCTTGCATCCTCGACTGGCGAGCCAGATTCACTTTGAGCAGTGCCGGGTCGAAAGAACCCTATCGCGCGATGAGTGCTACGAGCTGACTGGCCTGCGGAACTATCAGTAGTTGGGCAGTAGTTGGGCAGTAGTTGGGATTGTGAGGCCATGAAGTTGGGAGAATGTGTGAGAGACCCGTCAATCACTCAGTAGCGCTTCCACAAACTCATAACTGGAGAACGGGCGCAGGTCTTCGATGCCTTCGCCCGCACCGATGAATCGAATCGGTAAGCCCAGCTGCTGAACAACGGCCAATGCGACCCCACCCTTGGCCGTGCCGTCTAACTTGGTCAAGACCACGCCGCTGAGGCTAGCCGCTTCTGAGAAAACCTTGGCCTGACGAATGCCGTTTTGCCCCAGGGTGGCATCGAGTACAAGCAGCGCCTCGACGTTGGCGTCGGGCGCTTTTTTGTCGATGATGCGGCGAATCTTGGCGAGTTCGTCCATCAAGTTTTTCTTGTTTTGCAGGCGTCCAGCGGTATCGACCAGCAGCAGTTCGGTGTCGCGCGATAGGGCGGCGCTGATGCCGTCGTAGACCACGGCAGCCGGGTCTGTGTTTTGGCCTGGGTTGGCAATCACGTCTACGTTGCTGCGCTGCCCCCACACCTTGACCTGCTCCACGGCGGCGGCGCGGAAGGTGTCGGCAGCGGCAATCAGGCAGCGGTAGCCCGATTTGGTGGCAACGTGGGCCAGTTTGCCGATCGTGGTGGTTTTGCCGGCTCCGTTCACCCCCGTCATCATCCAGATGTTGAGCTTGTCATTTTCCGGCACAAACAGCAGGTTGTGGGTTTCGCCCAGGGGCTGGTCGAGCATATTACGCAGCAGCGTTTTCAGATACTGAATTGCCTGCTCAGGGGGCAGGGTCTCTTCGCGCAGGCGGGACTGGAGCGATTCGATGATGGTGTCGGTGGCTTCGATGCCGACGTCAGCCTGCAGCAGCAGCGCTTCGATTTCGTCTACCGCATCGGCATTGAGCGGCCCTTGCCCAACGATGGACTTGAGCTGGTTGACCAGGCTCAGACGGGTTTTGCCCAGGCCTTGACGCAGGCGGTTGAGCCAGGTGATTTCTTCGGCTGAGATTTGATCGGGGCGACGCCCTTGGGAGGCCAGCACCTCGGCAGACCAGACAAAGGCTTCGTCAAAGTTGATGTCGGGTAGAACGAGGTCCGGTTCTTCCGGTTCGGGTTCGGGCTCGGGTTCGGGCTGTGCGATCGCAGTTTCCTTTAACCGCTCCAACCGCGCCTCCCGTTCCGCCTGGGCCTGGGCCCAAAACGGCGCTGCGGCTGCCGGTTCGGCCTCACTTTCTACAGCGCTCTCAGCGGCTTCGGCCGGGATTATGTCGGCTGTCTCGGCTGCGACAGGCTCAGCGGTGGTGCCCATCTCAGACGGCGCTGCTGAAACTGCTGCCGCAGCGGTCGCCTCACTATCGAGCACTGCCGAATCCAGCTCGGTCGGTTCAGCCCGCCCGTCTGGAGCCTCCTCATCCGCAGGCTCGACTGCGCTCGCTGCCGTCGATTCGTCTACGTCCTCGGTGGGCTCGGTCGCTGCTGGGACTTCTACCACTGCGGGGGGAGCTACCGCTGTGGGGGGGGCTGTCGCTATGGCGGTGGTCGTACTCTCGGTTGCTGTCGTGTCCTCGGGCTCAGTAGCGTCCTCGGGCTCGGGTGCCGTCGGCGCCTCGTCAGCACTGGCTTCGGGCTCCGATTCTGGTGGCTCTGCTGCCTGCTGCTCGGTTGCCTGCTGTTGCTGAATGTTTTGATAGGCAGCCTTAGCCCAGGCGAGATAGTCCTCTGAGCTGGCGGGCGTCTCTGCTTCAACGGTCTCGGCATCTTCAGCTGCTTTTTCTGCTGAGGTGTCTGGATCAGCTGCCTCAGCGTCAGACGGGTTGTAGTTTCGACGAAACCAGTTGAACGAGGGCATAGCCGTTTTCTAAAGTGAGACTTCTAAAGTGAGACGTTTCGGCTCCTAGTGTAAACGTTCAGGCCGGGTTGATTGAATAGGCGGGAGGGGCTGAACCGGATTGGAGGTGCTAGGGGGCCGACACCTTGGGCTCGTTTGCCAGGCGATCGGTCACGCGGCGCATCACCCCATTGATAAACCGGTAGCCAGCGTCATCGCTGTAGCGTTTGGCAATTTCAATGGCTTCGTCAATGGCAATCCGCTTGTCCAGCTGCAGGTACAAAATCTCGGCCAGGGCAATCCGGAGAATGTCGCGATCAACGCGGACCAGCCGCTTGAGCTTCCAGTTTTCCATCGCGTTGTCTAGGGTCGTATCGAGCGCGTTTTGATGCTGGGTCAGGTTTTGCAAAATTTGCTGGGCATAGTCCATCACCTCGTCCTGTTTGGCGATGGTGACGAACTGGTAGAGATCGACCGCTGGCCCTGTTCGATTGATGGCGGTCTGCACCTGGGCAATGGCCGCCTGGGTGGGGGAGGTGCCCCCTGCGTTTTTGGCCGGCACAGCTTCGGCCGGCACAGCTTCAGATGGCGCGGCTAGCCGACTGTCACACTGGGTGAGTTCTGCCGCTGCCGCCTCTAGCAGCTGTTTAACTTCGGCGATGATGGATGGAATGCGGTCTTGCGGCAGCTCTGCTGCGTAGGCCAGTCGCTTGATCGCCGTTTTAATCCGGTCGATCGACGACTGCACCTGCTGGCGTGGCGCTTCAGGCTCATCCGTACGGGTTTCGCTGGTGAGCAGGTGACGGTCAGCGCGGGTCAGCTCACCCGAGGCGGTTTCAAGGGCTTCTTTGATTTCGGTGGTGAGGGTTGCGATCGCACCCGAGAGTACCCCCGATACTGCTTGAGCCCGCGCCGCATCATCGACGGCAGCGCTCTCCGTATCGGATAGCTGACTCATTCCCAGCAGAGCCAGTTCGCGGGCAATTCGGCGTGACTGCACAGCAAGCTTCCCAGAGCGTGAATTGGATAACGGGCGTTAAGTGATGGCTTCTGTCGGTGAGGAGCGGATCGTGGGCGTTTCCGACGATCTTTGAGCAGTTTCAGCGGGGGGTACGGGCTTGGGCGGACTGCCGGTATTGCTAGACATCCCGGTCGATGAAGTGGGAGTGAGCGCCGCCTGACCGTTGCGGTTCGCAATCGCCTCTGCCAGGTTAGGCCCGACAATGCCGCCCGATAGCAGTACCCGAAACGCTTCCTCGATAGAAATGGAAAGGTTAATCACGTCGTGCTCGGAGACCACGGCGTACCAGCCGCTGGTTGGGTTCGGTGTGGTTGGAATAAACACACTCAGCATGCCGCCATCGGCGGTCGATTCGGCCACGTCCTCAGCGGCTCGGGGACGGATTACCGGACCGGTCACAAAGGCAACGGCCCAAAGTCCCTGACGCGGGTACTCCACCATCACCACCCGACGGAATCGGCTTTTAGAATCTTGCAGCAAGGTCTGTAGCAGCTGCTGCAGCGTTTTGTACACCGCACCCGCCAGCGGAATCGACTGCAGAATTTTTTCACCAAAGTCAAGCAGCCAGCGACCCGCAATATTACGCGCCATCAGCCCGATCAGCAAGATTGCCAGCAGCGGTACGGCGAACCCCACCGTTAGGTTGAGGAGCACCACCAGCACGGGATGAAAGCCGGTAAACGGATTGAGCTGCTTCGGAAACCGGGTGAGAAATCGAATCACCCAGGCCGCCACCGTAAACGTCAGCCAGATCGTCGTCGCCAGCGGAATAACCACCAGCAGTCCCGCAATCAGGTCGTTTTTGAGATCTTGCTTAACGTTTTTCAGCACGGGGTATCCGGTTAAGAATTGACCGCAGCACTTAATGGAGGACAGACCCCGAACAGCGCAGATCTGTGGTGGTGGCTGGGGGCAGCCAGTTAAGCGGCGCTTGACCCAGACTAAAAGTTAGCAGTCGTTCCTACATTTTAGGTCATTTAAGTATTCAGGTTAACAATTCGCACCGTAGCCAATCGCACTGACCCGCTGCGCTGCGCTTCCTGATGAATTGGGTTTAGAGCTTTAGCACTTGACGGGCCAGGGTGAGGTAGATCAGCACCCCAAACACATCGACCACGGTGGTAATAAAGGGGGCCGACATCAGGGCCGGATCAAATCCGACACTTTGAAATAAAAACGGCAGCGCGGCTCCGGCACTGGACGCCAGGATTGAGATCCCCCACAGGCTAATGCCCACAATGATTGAAACTCCCCAGTCGCCCTGGAGTGCGTAGGCCCATAGCGTTACTGCGATCCCGAGCATCAGTCCCAAAAAGGCCCCAGCGATTGCCTCTCGCTGGATCACCTTGAGCGCGTTTCGAATCGGCAACTCGTCGGTGTTTATCCCGCGAATCACTACCGTAGACGACTGCGCCCCAACATTTCCCCCGGTGCCAATCAGCAGGGGAATAAATGCGGCCAGCACCGCCACCTGCTGGATGATATCTTCCTGGCTGCGGATCACGGCGGTGGTAACGGTATTGGTCAGCAGTAGCACCGACAGCCAGACCACCCGCTTGCGGGCGACGGTGAGCAGGTTGGTCTGAAAGTAGTTGTCTCCGCCCGACTGGACGCCCCCCAAGGTGTAGATATCTTTAGTCGTTTCTTCTTCAAGAATGTCAATCACGTCGTCAACGGTGATGATGCCTACCAGGCGCTGCTCGGTATCGACTACGGGCACGGCTAAAAAGTCATAGCGCTGAATCAGCCGGGCCACCTCTTCCTGGTCGGCGTCGGTTTGCACCGAGACCACTTCGCGGGTCATCAGTTCGCCAATGGTCTGGTCGGGCTGCCCGATCACCAGTGTCCGCAGTGACAGAATGCCGGTCAGGCGGCGGGCGTTATCGGTGACAAACAGGTAGTAAATCGTCTCACTGACGTTGGCTAGCCGACGAATGTGTTCTAGGGAGCGGGCGATGGTCCAGTTTTCTTTAATGGATACGTACTCCGGCGTCATCACCCGCCCGGCGGTCCCGGCTTCGTACCCTAACAGCAGCGCGGTGGTCTCCCGCTCCTGGGCGCTGAGCTGCTGTAGCAGGCGGCGCACGACCTTGGCTGGCAGTTCGTCAAACAGGCGGGCACGATCGTCGGGCGACATTTTATCAACGATGTCGATCACGTCCTGCCGCTTGAAGTCCTCAATCAGAGACTGCTGGACGCTGGAGTCCAGGTTCTCGTAAACCTCGATGGCTTCTGCTTTAGACAACAGCCGAAAGGCCAGCGCCTGCATCGCCTCGGGCAAGCCCTCAATCGCTTCAGCGATGTCAGCAGGCTGAACGGGGACCAGCAGTGCCTTGGCCCCCTGCAGATTCTCCTGTTCTAGCAGCACCTGGAGTTGCGATCGCACCAGCTCCCGCAGCTCTCTTCGCGAGATCGTCTGCGCTCGGTTGGCTGCGGTCGGGTCAGAGTTTGTCAATGCCTGTCGTGCCTGTCTAGGGACCCTGTCTAGAGCCGTGTGCCTATAGTCTAGTGGGCGATTGGGCTACAGAGAAGAGGCAACAATCAGATCGAAGCCCTAGAAACTCATGACAGCCGCACTGTCTATTGCACTGTCTATCGTGCTGGCTATTGCGCTTTTTGAGACGGGCTGATAGCCGCTCATTTTGACCTCTGCGTCGATGGGCTGCGGCGCGGTCCCGGCTTGGGGGTATTCGTTCGCGACGGCCTGCTGCAGATAGGCTGAGTTCGCGGTCAAAATGCGGTTCCGTCCCTGTAATTTCGCCGCGTAGAGCGCTTCGTCGGCCAGGCGAATGAGCACGTCGGTCGATAGCGTTGTGCGCGGATACAGGCTGCTGACCCCAATACTCATGCTGACGTACGGGCTGGCCGAATTAGTGCTGTGAGGCCACTGTCGTTGGGCGAGCTGGGTCTGAATCTGATCCGCGACCTGCTGCGACCCTGCCGCATCTGTCGCGGGGAGCAAAATCGCAAACTCTTCGCCGCCATAGCGGGCCACCAGATCGGTCCGGCGACGAGCCACCTGTTTGAGCACGTCACCAATCATCTGCAGACAGCGGTCGCCTTCTACATGTCCGTAGGTATCGTTGTAGCCCTTGAAATGGTCTACGTCGCACAAAATCAGGCTCAGGGGCTGACGGTTCCTGGCCATTAACGTCCATAGTTCGCCCAGCTTTTGGGTAAAGCTCAGGCGGTTGGCGACGCCGGTCAGCCCATCCAGGTAGGCTAGCTGCTCTAGCTGACGATTTTTTTGCGTCAGGGCATTTTGAATCGAAGCCTGCTGCTGCAGCTCATGGGTGAGCCCGGCGTTTTGCGATCGCAACCCCCGAATGCAGCAGCTCATCTGAACCTGACGTTCAATCCTGAGCAAATATTCATCTACCTGCAGTGGCCAGTTGAAATAGTCGCTGGCACCGCTGCGCAGCGCCAGGACCGACTGCACCTTAGAAATAGCGCTCCCCACCATCACCACTGTGATGTCCTGCAGAGTGGGGCTTTGTCGAAGCTGACGGCAGAGCTCATAGCCTTGACTACCCGACGTCCGTAGATCGATCAGTAATAGATCCGGGGCAGCGGCTAATACGGTGGCCAAATCGGTTTGGGTTTCTTGCTCGTAATCGACCTGATAGCCTCGTTGGCGCAAGCCCCCCAATAATGGCGCTAGGGGGCGATCAAACGATTCAATAGTGAGAACGCTAATGGGAAGGTCGAAAGAAAAAGAACGGGTAAGCATCAATCGTGAACTTGCCTTAAAAGAATCAGGACATCAACAACGGATCAACAGAACTGTTAACAGCTGTGTTTATGGCTGTGGAAACACTCAAACCTTGGCGTCGTGTGACTGAATTTGTTTCTCTGGTTGTGAGGCTAATAACAGACTTTAGTGAAGCCTTTAAGGGAATGCCTTAGTAGATTTGACTATGCTTTCATCCGTAGCGCTCTCACCATCAGTAGAATTAACGATGAAGTCCTATTTAGAAAAGGCGGTATCTATTGATAACATTGGGAGTCGCGAAAAATATATTGGGATGTGCTGGAAACCTAACGTTTTATAAAAATGACTGACTCGCTTTACAAAAGTTACGGGCGATTGTTTTGTCAAACCTGCTAGTGAGACAAAACGGATAAACCCATGCATTCGGCCAGTCAAGTTAGGCGCCTAAGGACGCGATAAAGCGCTTTACTTTAGGGACTTTATTTTAGAGTCGAAAATCGTTTGGTCACTTGTAGTGAATGAGCGTCTGAGTGACCCATCTGAGTGACCCATCTGAGTGACCCATCTGAGTGATATGACGGGCATATTTTTCTTGGAAAACCAAAGGAATTCTTAAGGCAGGATGAAAGAATAAAGTAAGCGCATCGCCATAGATGTATCAACTAAATTTAATTTAACAAGTGAACTAAACGCTTAAAATCAGTGCGAATACAGAATTAAAGTGTTTTTTATAGAGATTCATGATTGAAGCGCTCGAAGCTAGATAGCGACTCTGAAGTTCGACCTGTAGGCGTCCGAGAAAATTCTGAGATCTAGCCTGCAGTGCTGGCGGCATATCCATTTTTGTTCCGTATTAATACAGATGCTGCTGGGGCTTTAGTGCGGTGATTTAACGGTTGCCTAAGACAATTTATTGAAGCGCTTGGCCCCAGTTTTCTCAATCGAATCGGGGATGTGAATACTGCCGTCGTGCCGGTGATTTATGTGTAGAAGAATTGTTTGTTTCAATCAGATCCGGGCAGACTAGCTTCAGGAATCAACAACATGCATTCCATCCCGACTATCTCTGAATCTTTAGTAGGCACTGATTGACGACAAATGGAGCAGAGGACCTTTCAAACCCCAGAGGGAACTGATGTAGTAGTTTTGACCCCAACTGGGCGACTCGACATCACAACAGCGTGGCAGTTTCGGCTGAAGCTGCAGGAGTGCGTTTCCGGTATGACCCCTCATGTGGTGGTCAATCTCAGCCAGGTAAACTTCATCGACAGCTCCGGGCTCACCTCTCTGGTCGCTGGAATGAGAGATGCTGACAAGGTTAAAGGCAGCTTCCGCATCTGTAATGTTCATCCTGAAGCCAAGCTGGTGTTTGAGGTCACGATGATGGATTCGGTCTTCGAAATTTTTGATACTGAAGCCGAAGCGCTTTCCGGCACCTTTGAGCGTGTGGCCAGCTAGTCAAACCCGCCTGCTGGCGTAGTTTTTAGCACAGCTCAAAGCTGGGTTGTTTCGAGGACGGTAAAGGACACATGAGCGCAGCTTAAATGCTCATTGGCTATGTGGAGCAACCTCCCTTCTCGTCGCTCCTCGGTTGGCCATGTCTGCTGGCTGCTCGGCTTGAATCCAGCGCTGAAAAAACGCCTGCCATCCGCGAACGGGGTGGACATAAAAAAGGGGATAGCGTCTTCAGGGCAAAGTCTTTGTGAAAGGTGAGCCGCTGAGATGAACCCCTACAGGTGATGAATCCATTGATTGAGAAGTGTGATTGAGAAGTGTGATTGAGAAGTGGGTAGGGATCAAACCCTGCGGCTGCCATTGGGCCAGTTGGCAAAGCGGTCGAACCGTTAGACAATAGCAATCTATGGCTTTTCTTCGGTTACCCCTCTAGACTGGGAGGGGTGCAGGTCTGACATGGTGGACTCATCGTGTGGGTTTTCGATGTGAGCCTATACAGGGTGGGTCTATCTAACGCCTCGTGCCCGCTAAGCTCCGATCAATGCTTCACCTGGATATAAAAACCGACCAAACGGTTTGATTCCCGTTACGCTGACCTGTCTCTGATTTCTGGTCAAATTAATCCCTATCATTTTCTGCTGTGGCATCGCCTGTGAATACCGTTCGTACCCTGTCTGATACCAAACGTGCCTTTTACGCTCAGCATCAGCGGCCGATTAATGCCGTTTACCGTCGAGTGGTTGAAGAGCTGATGGTAGAGATGCACCTGCTCTCGGTTAACCAGCATTTCAAATACAATCCGCTGTACGCCTTGGGCGTGGTCACCACCTACAGTCGCTTCATGACCGGGTATCTGCCTGAATCAGATATTTCAGCGATTTTCTCAGCGATTTGCCAGGCGGTTGACAGCAGCGCTGAGCAGTATCGGCAGGATGCTGAGGCATTGATGAATGCGGTCTCCGGTTTGAGCACGAGTGACCTCAAGCAGTGCTTTGAATCGGCTAAATCGGGCGGAGAGGGCGTGTTGGCTTCAACGTTAAGTGCGATCGCAGCCGACGAAAACTACAAGTACACTCGCCTCATCGCTGTGGGTCTGTATACCCTGGTCGAATCGATCGACCCTGAGGTACTGGCTGATAAAGACAAGCGCGTCGAGCTGATGAATGCGCTTTCTGAATCCATTGGCCTGTCGGGTGACAAAGTTGAAAAGGATCTAGAACTCTATCGCAGCAACCTTGACAAGTTGGCTCAGGCCCAAGAGGTGATGAAAGATATTATTGAGGCCGACCGCAAAAAGCGCGATGAGCGCGCCCAGGCGGCCACCCAGCCGAAAGCTGCAGAGTCTTCAGACGATGAAGTCGATAATGGTACAGACAGCGAGGCAGATAGCAAGGACGAGGCACAGGTATCTGAGCCCTCCTAGCCTGCTGCTTCATAGCCCCGTCGCTGAGGGAGCAAAGCGATGGCTAAGCGACCCCGACAGCGACAAAAGCGTTGCGATCGCTGCAATCAGTTGGACGCCTTGCTGTACCGGGTGCAGCTAGATGCTACTGGACAGTGGCAGTTTGTCTGCGATGGCTGCTGGCCTCAGGTACGTGAGGCCAATCCCCACTACCTATATGGTGGAACTTGGAAAGCAACCAAGCGGTAGGGCACCTGTTGATAGCTGTAGACAGTTCTCCCGTTCGCGAACTTTGCTGCCATGGCCGGACCTTTCCTCCACGAGACGCCACCCGAGCTGCTGCAGTCCTTAACGCAGCGCCAGATTAAGCTGGGCAGCCGTACGTTCACCCTGACCCTTCCCGTTGACATTGACCCGCTGCTCGATCACCCCTCAACCCACGCTGCCTTTGAATCAGATGAATATCTGCCTTACTGGGCAAACCTGTGGCCGTCAGCGCAAATGCTGGCTGAGGCTATCCTGTCGGCTGACCGGCTTCCACCCGTGGCCCTCGAGATTGGCTGTGGATTAGGGCTATCGGGCCTGACGGCCCTATCTCGCGGCTGCCAGGTCACCTTTAGCGATTACGACGCAACCGCCCTTCAGTTTGCGGCCCAAAATGCTCGGCAAAATGGCTTCGCCCAGTTCGAGCTTTTGCAAATGGACTGGCGATATCCCCCAGCAAGCCTGAAGATGCCCTGGATACTTGCCGCCGACGTGATCTATGAAGCGCGCCAGGTGTCACCCGTCGTGCAGCTGATCCATCAAATATTGACGCCGGATGGCGAATGCTGGCTGGTGGACCCCGATCGTCCCTATGCAAGCGATTTTCGCACTGCACTAACTACAGCAGGCCTAGCATTTCGGACCACAGCGACGTCAGTGACCACCGACAAAAGCCGTAGCGTTCACGGCACGCTCTACACAATTGTCAAGGCAAACTGAGACAAAGAATCGAGCTGAGACAAAGCGTAAAGCTGTCCCAATCAATCTGGGAAAAGTGGATGCCTGCAGAGGTGATCAGTCAATAACCACAGCAAAAGCCGCTACCTATCTGGCAGCGGCTTCACACAATCTGAACTGGGATGGGAAAACGGTCTGTTAACCCAATGCCTCGGCACCGCCAACCACCTCAAGAATCTCTTGGGTAATCGCCGCCTGACGAGCCTTGTTGTAGACCAGCGTCAGAGACTTGGTCAGCTCCTTGGCGTTATCGCTGGCGTTGTTCATCGCGGTCATCCGAGCGGCGAGTTCGCTGGCTGCAGACTCTTGGAGCGCTCGCAGAATTTGGTTGTTCAAATACAGCGGCAGTAGCGCATCGAGAATTTGTACGGGATCCTGCTCAAAGATCATGTCTTGGGGCAGGGCCTTGGCCTCGGTGCTGCCCACTTTTTGACGCTCGACCTGGAACTGGCCCTCGCGAGTGGTCAAGCGAAAGACCTCATCGTCCACGGCCTCGAGTCCCTGGCGATCGAGCGGCAGCAGTGTCTGCACGACCGGGCGAGAGCTGACCAGCGAGACGAACTTGGTGTAAACCAGCTCAACCCGGTCTACTTCTTCTGATAGGAACAGTGACAGCAGCTCATCCGCGACCATGCCCGCTTCATCAGCAGTCGGAATTTGCTCAAGGCCGGTATATTTAGCGCTGATGGGCTGCTTACGGCGCTCAAAGTACTGGACGGACTTGCGGCCAACCAGAACATACTTGTAGCTGACGCCTTCCGCTTCTAGCTCCTGCGCTCGGTTTTCGGCCCGGCGAATGACGTTGGTGTTGTATCCCCCACAGAGACCCCGATCGCCTGCAATCACTAGCAGGGCAACCGTCTTCACTTCGCGCTGCTGCAGTAGCGGCAGGTTGACATCTTCGAACTGCAGTCGGGTTTGTAGCCCATAAAACACCTGGGCTAGCTTGTCGGCAAAGGGCCGAGTGGCGGTGACCTGAGCCTGAGCCCGACGCACCTTAGCAGCGGCTACCAGACGCATCGCTTCGGTGATTTTGCGCGTATTTTTGACCGACTTGATGCGATCTCGAACGGCTTTTAAGTTTGGCATGTGTTTCAGGGGCGACTTGGCGCCCCTCCTCCGATTTTTGCGCTGATTTTTGCGCTAGATAGGGCAATCTATGCAGCGCTAAAGGCTTGCTTACACTCGGTGATGGTCTCTTCGATCAGAGACTTCACTTCATCGGTCAGCTTCTTACCGTTGACCGCCTCAATGAGCTGGGGCTTGCTGGTGCCGATATATTCGCAAATCTGGCGGGCCAGCGGCGCTACCTGATCGGTGGGTACTTCATCAAACAGTCCGTTGATGCCGCCGTAGACGAGCGTCACCTGCTCAGTCAGGCTTCTGGGCGAATACTGGGCTTGCTTCAGCAGTTCGCGCAGACGCTGACCACGAGCCAGCTGTTTCTGGGTGGCTTCGTCCAGATCAGAGGCAAACTGGGAGAAGGCCTGCAGCTCATCAAACTGAGCCAGTTCCAGCTTCAGCTTACCGGCCACCTTCTTCATTACCTTGGTCTGGGCCGCGCCGCCGACCCGCGATACCGAAATACCCGCGTTAATGGCCGGACGCAGGCCGGAGTTGAACAGGTCAGAAGACAGGAAGATCTGACCGTCCGTGATGGAAATCACGTTGGTGGGAATGTAGGCTGAAACGTCGCCTGCTTGGGTTTCAATAATCGGCAGGGCGGTCATGCTGCCCTCGCCCAGTTCTTCGCTGAGCTTAGCGGCTCGCTCTAGCAAACGAGAGTGGATGTAGAATACATCGCCAGGATACGCTTCACGACCGGGCGGACGACGCAGCAGCAGCGACATCTGACGGTAGGCCTGGGCCTGCTTGGAGAGGTCATCGTAAATCACCAGCGTGGCTTTGCCCTTGTACATAAAGTACTCGGCGATGGCTGCGCCGGTGTAGGGAGCCAGGTACTGTACCGGTGCGGGGTCGTTGGCGTTAGCGGCGACAACAACGGTGTAGTCCAACGCGCCACGCTCTTCAAGGACACCGACCACCTGAGCCACGGAAGAGGCCTTTTGACCGACGGCGACGTAGACGCAAACCACGTCCTGGTCGCCCTGGTTGAGGATGGTATCAATTGCGATCGCAGTTTTACCCGTCTGGCGGTCACCAATAATCAGCTCACGCTGACCTCGGCCCACCGGAATCATGGCGTCGATGGCAGTAATGCCGGTTTGCAGCGGCTCGTACACCGACTTCCGCTCAATGATGCCCGGCGCCGGAGACTCGATCAGGCGGGTTTCAGTCGTATTGATGTCACCCTTACCGTCGATGGGGCGAGCCAGGGAATCGACGACGCGACCCAGCATGGCCTCACCGACGGGCACCGAGGCAATCTTGCCAGTGGACTTCACCGAGCTGCCTTCTTGAATATTGCGGCCCGTCCCCATTAAGACCGCACCGACGTTGTCTTCTTCCAGGTTCAGGGCGATGCCGACCGTCCCGTCTTCAAACTCCAGCAACTCACTGGCCATCGCCTCGTTAAGGCCGTAGATGCGGGCAATGCCGTCACCCACCTGCAGTACGGTGCCGACGTTAGAAACTTTGACTTCCTGGTCGTACTCTTCAATCTGCTGACGAATAATATTGCTAATTTCGTCGGGTCTGATACTTACCATGGGCGTTGCTCTACTAACTTTAATTTCAACAAGACGAAAAACGGGCTGATAAAACTATCTGTGCGGACAAAACCTAGGCCGCTGAGCTGCCGAGCTGCATCCCAATGCGACGCAGCTGACCACGCAGGCTGGCATCAACGACCTGAGAGCCTACGCGAATAATGACACCGCCCAGCAGGTCTGGATCGATCGTGGTTTCCAGGTCTGCCGACTGCGCGCCAGTCATGCCCAGCACCTTCTGACGGATGGTTTCTTTCTGCGAGTCAGTCAGCTCAACTGCGGAGGTCACCTCAGCCAGAACGGTCCGCTTGACCTCGCGCACCATGCCCTGAAACTGTTTCAGAATCGGCTCAATCAGCGAGACTCGACCGCGGTCAACCAGCAGTAGCAGAAAGTTTCTGAAGGCGGGGTTCGCGTCGTCGCCGACAACCCGCTTGAGCACGTTTTTCTTAGCCTGGTCCTCAGCGACGGGACTGGCTAGGAATGTGGACAGCTCATCGGATTCCGACATCACGCCTAACAAATCGCCCGCCAGACTGTTGATCTCGTCCATCGTGTTGTTCGACTGGGCCACCGATAGCAGCGCCCGTGCGTAGGGTTCTGAGACCTCGGAAATAACCGTGCCTGACTTCATCAGTTGCCTCCTAGCAATGCAATACTCTTGTCGACCAGCTGGGTCTGAACTGAATCGTTCAGCCGCTCGGGCAGCTGTTGCTCAACCCGACTCATCGCCATGTCTGCCACGCGCTGGCGCAGCTCCTGCAGGACCCGATCCTGCTGAGAATCGAGGTCTTGCTGAGCAGAGGCTTGCAGACGCTCAACGTCCTTTTCTGACTGGGCGAGAATCGCAGCCTTTGCCTTCTCAGCATTTTCTCTAGCCGTGGCTAAAATCTGTTTGGCCTCGGCCTCAGCCTGTTTCAGATTTTTCCTTTGCTCAGCCAGGGCCGTTGCGGCCTTCTGCTGACGCGCTTCGGCATCCTTAATCGCCGACTCAATTGCCATGCGTCGCTCGGTCAGCGTCTTGCCGAGAAAGCTGCGACCAAAGTAAACCAATACGCCGATGATAATGATCAGGTTGATCAGGTTCGTTTCCAGAATGTCGAAGTTGAGCCCAAACCCGCCTTCTTCTGACGCCACCAACCAAAGAATATTCATACCTTTCTTTCCTAACTGCGCCGTTTATTTGTAAACCTCAATTGGCAGGGCTCAAGCGGCATCGCCCCTGTCAGCTAAAAGAGGAGGCGTCGCTGTGGACCAGCCACACTCTTCCCTGGGGTGAGCAGCACTAAGCAGCCGTACTCAGCAGCTTGTTGAGTATTTGCTGACTGAGTGCGTCAACCTGCTGCTCAAGGGTCGAAAGGGCTGACTGCTTTTGCTCGTCCAGCTCTTTCTGAACGGCTTCGCGCTTGGCCTGGGCCGCTTGCTGGGCAGCCGCCACACTCTTTGACGCTATCGACTGCGCTTCGGCCTGGGCCGATTCGATCAGGCTGCGCGCCTCACGGCGGGAGTCGGCGAGTGACTGCTCGTACTCATCTGCGAGCTTTTCGGCCTTGGCCAGCCGCTCTTGGGCTTCTGTGCGAGTAGACATGACATAGCCATCACGCTCATCAATGGCTTTGCCCAACGGCTTATAAAAAACCGCGTTCAAGATAATAGCGAGCACAACAAACTGAACTGCCATCAGGGGCAGCGTGGCATCCAGGTCAAACAGCCCGCCGCTCGCCTCTTCAGCCGCTGCCTCAACTGCGAATAGTACTAAACCAGTGATCATGTTTTTTGGGCACGAGGGTATCGTGTCACGTGAAAAGTGGAAGCAAGGGTGAGGTGGTGTAGGGAGGCACAGCATGCTGTGCCCGTGCGTGGTGAGGTGGTGAGGTGGTTTTCAGGTAGGAAAATACCTGGGCCAAAACCACTATTTCACCATTTCACCACTCACTACTTCACGGTTAGACCCCTATGCGAAGGGGTTAGCGAATAGCAGTACCAATGCAACGACCAGACCGTAGATAGTCAGTGCTTCCATGAATGCCAAGCTGAGTAGCAGGGTGCCACGGATTTTGCCTTCTGCTTCGGGCTGACGAGCGATACCTTCTACCGCTTGACCAGCGGCGTTACCTTGACCAATACCAGGGCCGATTGCAGCTAGACCAACTGCGAGAGCGGCTGCAAGTACGGAAGCGCCAGCGATAATGGGATCCATGTTTTCTTTCCTCTAAATTAAACGGATGTGAACAAACTCAAGCAAATCGCCCAGCTACGAGCGAGGGCCTGATCCTTCTCAAACAGCGGAACGCAGCCCGCGCAAAGTAGGAGATGACCCAAGGCGTCAAATCCTATCTGACTAGTCCCCTAGCGATATAGGTAGACTAGCCATGCTCTTCTTCACCGTGCCCTTCCATCGCTTCTCCGATGTAGGCAGCGGCCAGCGTTGCGAAAATCAGTGCCTGAATCGCGCTGGTAAACAGTCCTAGGACCATCACCGGCAGGGGAACGAACAGGGGCACAAGCAACACCAGTACAGCCACCACCAGCTCATCCGCCAGGATGTTTCCAAACAGTCGGAAGCTGAGGGAAAGGGGCTTCGTGAAATCTTCCAGAATATTGATCGGCAACAGAATCGGCGTTGGCTCGATATATCTGGCAAAGTAACCCAGACCGCGCTTGCTGAAACCCGCATAGAAGTAAGCCAGGGAGGTCAACAGCGCTAGGGCGACGGTGGTATTGATGTCGTTGGTGGGGGCAGCCAGCTCGCTCCCCGGAATCTTGAACAGTTTCCAGGGCACCAGCGCACCGGCCCAGTTAGAGACAAAAATGAACAAAAACAAGGTGCCGACGAAGGGCACCCAGGGGCGATATTCTTTTTCGCCAATCTGGTTCTTCGCCAGGTCCCGAATGAACTCCAGTGCGTACTCCATCAGGTTTTGCAAACCCGAAGGGATACGGTCAACTTTTCGCGTTGCCAGAAAGCAGATGCCAATCAAAGCAGCGGCGACAATCCAGGAGGTCAGAAAAACCTGACCGTGGACCTTGAGCCCGCCCAGGTGCCAGTACCAGTGCTGACCGACCTCTAGCTCAGCCAGCGGCAAAAAAGGAATGTAAAACGTGTTTAACATCTCCGCCCCAATCGTTAATTTTTTTCGTAGATGTCTACGGGTTTGAAGAACTCGCCCTATTCTGGGTTGAGTGATTCAGGTAGCAAAGCCGTCCAGAGGGTATAGCCCATCAGCGTTGCTTTGTAGGTCATAAAGCCTAGGAAAACGGGCAGGATTTCAAGCTGATTCCACTGGGTTGAGAGCACGATCAGCCCGATGAATAAGGCCAGACGACCGCTGCCCATCTTGCTGCGGGCACGCCCGAGTTCAGCCACGTTTTTGGCCAACATCCTTAAGTAAACCACACCCGTGCACGCCCCAATCAAGTAATTCAGGGCGGTTTGCAGCGAGTAGAAAAACCACACAAACCCAAAAATAAAGGCAGTCGCTAGTACGGTGTACTTCAGCAGGTCTTGCTGAAGTCGGTAATACCCCTGCATGGATTCGTCAGGGACCGGCGGCAGGCCGGTTGCGATCGCACCTTCCCCTTCAGGCGACTCAGCCAGATCGGCATCAACCGTTTCTACTGGTTCAGACGACGTCACAGAAATCTATCCGGTGGGTTCTCAAGTAGCTGCTCAAGCGAGTGGCTAAGGGCCAACATCAGCCCAAAACCGTAGCAGATCATACCACGCTGGCTAGACCTAAAGACGGATTTTGCCTAGCCATCTGTAAGTTTTGAGTCTAGCCGCTCGACTGCTTGAATTCCCGGTATCGGGGGATGACCAACTTCACCGCATTAAGCGGTCTGCAGCAAGATCAGCTGCCTACTTTGCAACTCCCGCACCGTTGCCAATCCCGCCGCCTGAGCAACCGATAACGCCGCTACCAATTGCCGCACGGTAAAGTCGGTCGCCTCCGCATGGACATCACACGCCTTTAAGACTTCATATTCCACCTCGCTGACGGTCGTCAGCTGATAGTCCGCATCAAAAAAACTCTGACTGGGCCAGCCCGACAGACACGGCTGTCGCTGGGGTCTGGCCGCCAGCAGCGCACCGTCATCTGACCAATCTGCCTGAGGCAGCGGCGGACGCGCCAGAAAAAACTCGTAGTGCGTCAGCTCTGGATCTAATAACTCAATCAACCGATACTGCTCCCGCTGAGGCAGCCCCCTTGCCCGTTCGACTAACTCAGGTGCTTTCCCAATCAGCCGGTCCAGCGACCAGTAAGCCGGATTCGAGAACCCGACGAACGCTAACCCCGACGCGTCGATCAGATCGAACAGGGTATCGACCGTATAGTCCACTTCTTGGGGGTGAACATACATATCGGCAAAGCATTCGTCCTGGTGGTTCTCTAAGGACCAGCGATCGCGATCGCGTTTCACAATTCGATTATTTTCCGGCAACGCCCCAAACAGGGCTCGCCCCACGGCCACGCCATCCCGATAGTCGCCCTTCCGTTCCCCCTGCAGTAGCGCGATTGCCTGCTGCATCAGCGAAATCTCCCATCGACCCAGTGCCGCGTACACAAAGATATGAAAGATGCCCCCTGGCGCTAGCTTAGCCGCCAGTGCCTGAATGCCTCGGATGGGGTCTGGCGTATGGTGCAGCACGCCCACACAGTTGATCAGGTCAAACTCGCCCTCGATCTGGTCAATGTCGAACAGGCTGAGGTGGTGAAACTGAACCCGCTCTGCGCCCGACCGGCGGCAGCGTTCGCGGGCGACCTCTAATGCTCCTGCACTCAGGTCTACGCCGACGACGCTAGCCTCAGGGTTCAGGTGAACCAGATACTCGGTCCCGACGCCCGTCCCGCAGCCCGCATCCAAAATGCGCACGGCCTCTGTCGGCGGTAGCTGACCCGTGCAGAAGCTGTAGGCAGACGGCCAGTACCAGCGCCAGTTGTAACCTGGCGGCGGCTCGTCCAAAAACGGCTCAGGTGGAAATGGATAGGTGTCGTATAGCTTGGCTACTGCCGTGCTGACGGCCTGGTCATCTTTCTTGCGGTTGTTCGATTCAGCAGCGGTGGAAGACGAATCAGAAGGCATTACAAATAAACTCAGGATTTAACTGAAGTAACAAAACTTATCTTTGCTCTCAGAAATGGAATCTTGATCTTCTATGATGACGCCAGGTCTTCTCAAGGGACTGTGCAACAGTTTTTAACAATTCTGGATGGCGTTCCGCAATCGTTTTAATCTGAGAAGAGACTTGTCAACTGCGCAACCAATCTAACTAACTAGCGCAGCCCAGGTGATGTCCCATGGAATATCGGCTCGTGGGGCAATCTGGTGAAACGATCTTAATAGCTATTTATTTTAGGGAGCCCTAAACCAACATGACTGTTACTGCGAGTGGTGGAAGCTCATTAGCCCGTCCGCAGCTGTACCAAACGCTGCCTATCTCTACGATTTCTCAGGCGGAACAGCAAGACCGCTATATGGAACGAGGCGAGCTGGGCGAGCTGTCCAGCTTTTTTGAGTCTGGGGCAAAGCGCATCGACATTGCCCAGACCCTAACCCGCTATTCTGAGCTGATTGTTTCCCAGGCCGCCAATCGTATTTTTACCGGGGGCTCCCCCCTGGCCTACCTCGAAAAGCCCGAGGTCGAAACGGTTGAAGTCCAAAAGACCCAAGGGGGGCAAATTCTAGACGACAGTGAAGCCGCCAAGCTAGGCACGGCAACCTATGTTGAAAGCGGTGGCGGTGGCGGTGGCGGACTACTCGGTGGTATTCGGGCGCTGATCAGCAATAACGCCGATGCGGGTAAGATTCCCCCGGGCTTTCGTCCGATCAATGTTGGCCGTTATGGCCCCAGCAACATGCAAAAGTCGCTACGCGATATGAGCTGGTTCCTGCGTTACCTCACCTACGCCATCGTTGCTGGTGACCCCAACATCATCTCGGTCAACGTGCGCGGTCTGCGAGAAATTATCGAAAACGCCTGCTCAACCCCTGCCACGATTGTTGCGATTCAGACCATGCGCGGGGCGAGCGTCAACTACTTCCGGGGTGACAGTGAGGCGCAGGACATTGTGCGTCAGTACTTCGACGTGCTGCTCTCCGAGTTCAAGGCTCCCAGCCCCTCTGACAAGCTCCGCCAGCGTCCTTCCTCCGACCTGCAGGGACTCAAGCTGCCTCAAATCTACTTCAACGCAGCCGAGCGGCGACCCAAGTACGCCATGAAGCCCGGGCTCTCGACGCTAGAGAAAAATGCGGTTGTGAAGGCCGCATACCGACAGCTATTTGAGCGCGACATTCAGCGGGCCTATTCTCTGAACATTGGCGATTTGGAGTCGAAGGTCAAAAACGGCGAAATTTCTATGAAGGAGTTCGTCCGTCGTCTGGCCAAGTCGCCCCTGTACCGCAGGCAGTTCTTTGAACCTTACATCAACAGCCGCGCTCTGGAGCTAGCCTTCCGCCATATCCTGGGTCGTGGTCCCAGCTCTCGTGAGGAAGTCCAGCAATATTTCTCGATCGTGTCTGAGGGTGGCCTGCCAGCCCTGGTGGACGCGCTTGTGGACTCGAAGGAATATGCCGACTACTTCGGCGAAGAGACCGTGCCTTACTTGCGCGGACTGGGTCAAGAGGCCCAGGAGTGTCGCAACTGGGGGCCTCAGCAGGACTTGCTGAACTACAGTGCGCCCTTCCGTAAGGTGCCGCAGTTTGTCACGACCTTCGCCGCTTACAATCAGCCGTTGCCCGATCAACACCCCTATGGCTCCGGTAACGACCCGCTGGAAATCCAGTTCGGTGCCATCTTCCCGAAGGAAACCCGTGACCCCAGTACCAGCCCGGCACCGTTCAACAAAGATACTCGTCGTATTTTGATCCGTCGCGGTGCCGGTATCGAGAACCAGCTGAGCAATCCTGGTGCGCGTCCGAAGGCCCCCGGCACCCTTGGCCCCAAGGTGTTCAAGCTGACGCAGACACCGTTCACCGGCAACAATGCTGCCAGCATCAAGTACTCGGAGAAGTCAACCAAGACCATCATCGACGCGGCCTATCGCCAGGTGTTTGGCCGTCCGGTCTATGACGGTCAGCAGCTCAAGTCGCTGGAGAACCGGCTGGAAACGGGGGAAATCTCTGTCCGCGAATTTGTGCGCGGTCTAGCGAGGTCCAGTACATCTGGCGGAAAGTTTCGGACTTCGCTATACGTCACCAAAGCAGTTGAGTACATTCATCGCCGTTTACTGGGTCGCCCTACCTACGGTCGTCAGGAAATCAATAGCTATTTTGACGTCTGTGCACGTAAAGGCTTCTACGCCCTGATCGACGCCATCATCGACAGCAAAGAGTACAGCGATGCCTTTGGCGAAGATACGGTTCCCTACGAGCGGTATGTCACGCCTGCGGGGCAGTCTTTGCGGATGCTGCGGTCGGGGACGGTTGAGTCTACTGGCCTCAAGCCGGTCGAGAAGCCTAGCACGCCACGCTTTGTTGAGCTGGGTCAGGCAAATAGCAACCGGGGTGATCGCGAACTACAGCAGCGCGCCCTGCAGGGCGTTAGCCGCAAGCGTCAAGAGACTAAAATCTTCAAGCTCTCAGCGTTCGATCAGCAGTCTGTCAAGACTGTTGCTGAAGCGGCTTATCGCCAAGTCTTCGAGCGCAACATTGGGCCTTACATCGTCAAAGATGAGTTTCGTGTGCTGGAAAGCCGCTTGACCAACCGCGAAATCAACGTCAAGGAGTTCGTTGAGGGGATAGGTCTCTCGAAACTCTATCTCAAAGAGTTCTACGCTCCTTACCCCAACACCAAGGTCATCGAGCTGGGAACTAAGCACTTCTTGGGGCGCGCACCTCGCGACCAGGAAGAGATTCGCAAGTACAACCAAATTCTGGCAAAGGAAGGCATTCGTGGCTTCATTCAGGCGATGGTCAACAGTCGTGAATATGCCGAGTATTTTGGCGAAGACACGGTTCCCTATCGCCGCTACCCAACCCTGCCCGCAGCGAACTTCCCGAACACCGAGAAGCTCTACGAGCGGCTCACCAAGCAGAATGACGAGGTCGTCATTCCTAGCTTTGAGCCAGCGGTCGCGACTAACGCATCGATTGGTACGCAGCAACCGTTGGGACAGCCGACGGGACGTCTTTAGCATGAGTCGTGAGTTGTGAGTGAGGGGGCTGGCTAGCTGTTCGCACTTTGCTCGCCAGGCCTTTTGCGGGTCCCACGGCCTCCTGCGGGTCCCGCTCGCATAGAACGCTCGCACAAAGGCTTTTTCGGGCCTTTTTTGGGGGCCTTTTTTGGGGGTGCGCGCGAGTGCAGGGCATGGTGCGCTTTGTGCCTGAGACCACCCGATCCTCGGTGTCTGACACCGTGTGGCGGTAGCTATAGCTAGCGATGTGACGAAATCTGAGTAGCAATGTTACAAGATGTTTCGCATCCTCTAAGAAGGTTGGCGGGATGCTGGAAAATAAGGTCGGAAGGTAGCTGAGCCTTTGAGGATTCAAGGAATCCGATAAGATATTTGGTCTTTTTTATCAAGCTGTTTTTGTCAGCAGGGCCGAATGTGGCGTTGCACCAAGCACCGGAAGCCTCATAAGGTCTCAGGTTCTACGCTAGAGGCTCCAGCGGCTCTGCTGTCTGGGTTCAGCGGCTGGGGCTCAGCGCTTTGAAGGTGAACGCCAGTGAAGTCATCTGGTTATATTCTTTCGGAGGAATCCATCAAATGAGTATTGTCACGAAATCTATCGTGAATGCTGATGCTGAGGCTCGTTACCTCAGCCCCGGCGAACTAGACCGAATCAAGGGGTTTGTAACCTCTGGTGAGCGTCGTCTGCGTATTGCTCAGGTTCTAACTGAGTCCCGTGAGCGCATTGTTAAGCAGGCTGGCGATCAGCTGTTCCAGAAGCGCCCCGATGTTGTCTCTCCCGGTGGCAATGCTTACGGTGAAGAGATGACCGCAACTTGCCTGCGGGACATGGACTACTATCTGCGCCTGATCACCTATGGCGTCGTGGCCGGTGATGTCACGCCGATCGAAGAGATTGGTCTGGTGGGTGTCCGTGAAATGTACAACTCTTTGGGTACGCCCATTCCCGCAGTGGCTGAAGCGGTCCGCTGTATGAAGAGCGTGGCATCTTCTCTGCTCTCTGGCGACGACGCTGCTGAAGCGGCTTCCTACTTCGACTACGTTGTTGGCGCAATGCAGTAAGCATTGACTCAGCTTCATTTTTTTGAGTCCCATTTTTACGTCCCAATTTAAGGAAAACTTGAAATGCAAGACGCAATTACTTCTGTAATTAACTCTTCGGACGTTCAGGGTAAGTACCTGGATCAGTCCTCGATGGATAAGCTCAAGTCTTATTTCCAAACCGGTGAGCTGCGCGTTCGTGCCGCTACCACTATCAGTGCCAACGCTTCCGAGATTGTGAAGGATGCTGTAGCCAAGTCGCTGCTGTACTCTGACATCACTCGCCCCGGTGGCAACATGTACACTACTCGTCGCTATGCTGCCTGCATTCGTGACTTGGACTACTACCTGCGCTACTCTACCTACGCCATGCTGGCGGGTGACCCCTCCATTCTGGATGAGCGTGTACTCAATGGTCTAAAAGAGACTTACAACTCTTTGGGTGTACCTGTGGGTGCGACTGTTCAGGCGATCCAAGCCATGAAAGAAGTTACGGCTAGCCTGGTTGGCGCTGACGCTGGCAAGGAAATGGGCGTGTACTTCGACTACATCTGCTCTGGCCTGAGCTAGGCAGATCTAGCTTGTGAGGGCAATGTTTGAAGGCGGAAGTCTGGAGCGAGCGTTGAGCAGATGGGTGCTGCCAGCTGGGTTTAAGTTGGAAAGTAGTCTCTACTGGTCGTTGGCTGTAGACTTCCGGCTTCTGTTTTATATACGTATTAATTTTTGAGAGTAGGAGACCCCAATTACCATGCGCATGTTTCGGATTACTGCCTGCGTACCAAGCCAGACTCGGATTCGTACTCAGCGCGAACTACAAAATACTTTCTTTACTAAGCTGGTTCCCTACGACAGCTGGTTTAGAGAGCAGCAAAGAATTCAGAAAATGGGCGGCAAGATTGTCAAGGTTGAGCTAGCAACCGGTCGCCCTGGTATGAATACGGGATTGGGCTAAGGGGCTCCCCTCAAATCGATTAAAACATCATCTCAAGCCTATGGGCGAGTGTCGTTGCGACACTCGCTTTTTTAGTGCGATCGCACCCACGAATGCTGTCTTCTGGCCTGCGACCTGCGGTGTTCCTCAAGCGCAGAGCGCAACCTGGCTCGCCGTCCCGTCTTAACGTGACCGGCGACTGCGATGGACAGTTTTATCAGTGGCTGCAAACTAGACAAAGTTCTTAAGTAAAGTGGCCGACTCACCGGAATCCCTGACGTTCTACGGGTATTTTTAAGTAAGCGTCTTTCATCTTTAATTCGACTTGACCCTATGAATGGCTTCCGTATGGCTCGGTCCGGCTTTTTAGTTCTGGCAACTGCCCTTGGTTTTTCTATGATTGAGGGGGCGAGCCTGCCCTCAGCTTTACCGCTGGGTATCCAGGCAGTACAGGCCCAGAACTACGATGAAGAGACTAGCATTCGGGTATACCAGCAGGCTAGCCCTGCCGTCGTCTCGATTGACGCGGGTGACGGGACCGGTAGCGGCAGCATCATTACCGACGATGGGCTGGTTTTGACCAATGCCCATGTGGTGGGAGATGCACGGACTGTTACGGTGCAGCTCTCCGATGGCCGTTCATTCACGGGAGACGTGGTGGGTTACGCGCAGGCTGGATTGGATTTGGCTGCGGTACAGATCCGAGGTGGACGCAACCTGCCTACGATTGATTTTGCCTCGTCCGACGCTCAGGTGGGACAGCGGGCCTTCGCCATTGGCAATCCGTTTGGTTTGCAGGGGACCTTTACCGTTGGTATCGTTAGCCGCCTCGACCAGGACCGAGGGCTGATTCAAACGGATGCGGCGATCAATCCGGGGAACTCTGGAGGACCGCTTCTGAACAGTAGTGGCCAGCTCATTGGGGTGAATACGTCGATTTTTACGACCGGTGAGCGTGGCGGTAATATCGGCATTGGGTTTGCGATCGCAACCAACCAGGTTCGGCCCTTCATCGCTTCAGTACAAAATGGCACGGCTGCAACGGTGGCGTCTGGCCCCGATCGCACGGGTGAACGGCCCCCAGTCACTCTGACAATCGATGGCCCCCAGGTGAGCGGACGGCTTGACGCTCAGAGCTATCTGCTGGGCGACAATACCTACTTTAACGTCTACGAGTTTTCGGGCCGGGCCGGGCAGCGCGTCAGTATTGAGATGGCTAGCCAGCAAATCGATCCGTATCTCATTTTGGTAGGCCCTGATGGCGAAGACCTGGGCCAGGACGACGATGGGGCTGGCGGTCTCAATGCCCGGATAGAGGTAACGTTGCCCCAGTCTGGGACCTATGTGGTGCTCGCCAACACCTACGGCGCGGGCGAGCAGGGTAGCTACAATTTAAGCGTCGCTAGCCTGGGTGCGGGCAGCGCGATGGGGGGTAGCGCTCCCAGCGGCTATCTGATCAACGAGCGCGGTCAGTTAGATGCCAACGACTCACAGCTCTCCGATAACAGCTTTTACGACGAGTACTGGTTTGAGGGCCAGGCCGGTCAGCGGGTGGTGATTTCGATGGTCAGCGACGAATTTGATACCTTTTTGCTACTGCTAGACGAATCTGGCGAACGATTAGCCCAAAACGACGATGCCAGCGGCACCTCTAATGCCGAAATCGTTCTGACGCTGCCTCGGACCGGTGCCTATCGCGTGATTGCTAATGCCTATGACGCCAGCGGACGCGGCCAGTATCAGCTCACCGTCGAGTAGTCTTGACCTGCTTGTGCTATCGCAACCCCAACCAGCTAAAGAACCCCTGACCTGTCCAGAGCTCAAGTATCAGTAACGCCACGAACCCGATCATGGCAAACCGGCCATTGATACGCTCAGCGTAGGCAGTCCAGCCGAAGCCAGGCGATATCTCATCGACGGACGCGAGCCCGTCTGCGGGCGCAGACGCCTGATCGGGGCGCGTGGGGGAAGCCCCTTCTGACTCAGCGGACGGCAGTTCTTGCTTGGGAGACGATGGCATAGGGCTCGGTATCAAAATAGAGGGCGGCGCAGAAGAGATTTTTTCAATACTATCAAGATGCTCTAACAGAAGACAGCCTTTTGGCTGCAAAAAATAGAACTCGCAGGAAACCCGAAAAAGTGCCATCTGGATCGGCCCATGCGGGGTGCTAGCCTACTGCTCCTGGTCGGCTATCTTGTCTAACCGGTCGCCTGATATCGTCTGATCAGTAAAGGATGACTGTTGGTCTTAATGCTGATAAAAACTGCCCGTTCTAAAACGGGTAGGGAGATCCTATAAAATAGGAAATAGTTCCGGGTTGACATACGCCGTTTTATCCATGCTATCGTGCTGTCTTATTTGACTGTTCAACCCCCTGATTTAGTCGGTAAGTCTGCTTGCATTGTTTGTTTTTGCTTTCGGTCCCTGCTAACAGATCCTATGGTTTAATTAGGGGGGCAGAAATAATTTCCGTACGTCGAGTTCAGGTCTGCTATAATCAGGCTTTCATTCTGACGGTTCCTGCTAGTTACACTGATCGAATACGCTCATCGCACCGGCTTACAGATGATCTGGCAGTACACGATACCAAGTTTTAACTGTGTACAGTTCGGTGAGCTTTCTCTAGACAAAGTTGAGCATCGAGATACCCTTAAACCGATGGCTGATACTAAGATCGTTCCCCTGACAGGAAAGGCTTTGCTTCAAAAAGTGAAGGAGCTAAGTCACCTACCCAAGCGGGAAACCGCTCGCGAATGCGGTTATTACAGCATGACAAAAGACGATCAGGTTCGAGTTAACCTGACCGACTTTTATGACGCATTACTATCTGCTCGCGGCATTTCTCTCAACCCTGAAGGTGCCAAAGATGGTCGAGGGCGAGAGCCGACCTATCGCGTTAGTGTTCACAAAAATGGACAGATAGTCATTGGTTCTACCTATACTCAAGAGATGGGTCTTCAACCCGGTGACGAATTTGAAATTAAGCTGGGGTACAAGCATATTCATCTTAAGCAGTTAGACACCGATAGGGACGAGGACAATAACTAATTGAGTTCGGCTGTGAGTGCGCTTTGCTAAGGTCAAGCTCAGGTTTGACATGGTTAGCTTGTACTCTGGGACTACGACATTAAAATGTCTGAGAAATGTCTAAAATTCCTACAGTTTGATACTTGTAAATTTATAGCCGTCGTCACAAATGTGTGTGCGCTAACTGTGTGTGTGCTAACTGTGTGTGCCAAATGTGTGTGCATGACGATCGCAGTTGGGCCGCCACAGGGTCGTCAAGAGGACTGGATTCAGCGGCGCTAGCCGTTGATAGGGTCCTACCTGCGTAGACTGCGACACATTTACCTGGAGATGATTGGACTGCCAGCTTTGATTTTCCGCTAGCCAGTTCATCAGGCTGGCCTGGCTGTCAAGCGTGGCGGCGGCAATGACGATGCGCCCATCACGGGCTAGCCGCTGAGTTAACGTTGCCAGTAGCGCGTTGAGGTTGCCTCCGTTGCCCCCTATGAAAATGCGGTGGGGTGGGGGCAGTGGCGCAATGGCCGTCATGGCATCCCCCTGGATGGGGATGACGTTAGCGACCTTGAACCGCTGACTGTTTTGGCGGATGAGCTGAATGCCAGCCGCCGTTTTTTCAACCGCGTAGATCTGGCTGGCTGGACACAGGCGAGCGGCCTCGATGCTCACGGAACCGGTTCCGGCCCCAATATCCCAAACGATCTGCTGGGGCTGTAGGCTCAGCTCGGCCAGCGCCAGGATGCGGACCGCCCGTTTGGTCATCAGGCCCGGGCGATCCTCAAATCGGTTGAACTGCTCATCGGGAATGCCCAGCAGCGGTAGCGAGCTAGGATTGGGGGTGGCTGGGGCCTGTCGCTGCAGGACCCAGAGGTGAAGCGGTGCCACGGTAGCCGGGATCTGGGAGGGCGCAAAGGCGCGAATGACCTCGTTAGGACCTCCCAGATTCTCGCAGCACCAGACCCGATAGGGATAGGGCGCGCTGCGGACGATCTGTGCGATCGCACCGGGACTGACCTGCGGATCGCCAATGACCGCAATCGTTGATTCACCCTGCCGCAGCGCTGCCGAGAGGGCATCCCCACTGCGGCCATGGATGCTGACGATTCGGGCGGTTTGCCAGGGGATTTGCAGGCGGCTAAAGGCGAGCTGCACCGCACTCACATTTGGATAAAACACCAGCTGCTCGGCGGGTAAAGCGGCCAGGAGCAATCGCCCCAGACCAAAAAACAGCGGATCTCCCGACGTCAGAATCGCGATCTGCGGGCCGTCGGTTTGCGTGACGAACGGCTGGAGCCTTGCCAGTAAAGTATTGAGATTGCCCAGCGGCCAGCGTTCAGCGGTGTGGGTCGGGAAATGGGACAGATGCCGCTCGGCTCCGATCAGGATTTGTGCCCGCTCAATGGCGGCTCGTCCTTCGGGTGGCAGGCTTTTGGGACCCTCTAAGCCCAGGCCGACGACGTGAATGCAGGGGGTCGTCGCCCCGGTGGCTGGATGATTTCTGGCGTCACGGTGCCTGGGTTCAGGGCTCATTGGGTCAGGGCTCATTGGGTCAGGCCTCAGTGGCTGTTTGCTGCCAGGCCCAAATTAGCAGTGCGTTGGTAATGGCGGCGGCAACGCCGGAGCCTCCTTTTCGACCTTCGATTCGAATGTGCGGCACGGCGCTCTTGACCAGGGCCTGTTTTGCTTCCAGCACATTGATAAACCCGACAGGTGCGCCGATGACCAGTGCGGGCGACACGCGGCCCTGGCGGATTTGCTCACAGAGCGCCAGGAGTGCTGTTGGCGCGTTGCCGATGATGTAGATCCCGTGTGGGTAGTTCTGACAGCAGGCCAGTAGCCCACTTTCGGTCACCGTGCGTCCAGGCAGAGCCTGGTCGACCTGATGCAGGGCGGTCACTATCTGAGGCCGAAAGGTCCGGGCCGCCACCCGCTGAATGCCTTGGGTGACCATGCCCACATCGGTAATTAGCGGGGTACCCGATCGCAGGGCTGCGATCGCACTTTCGATGGCCCCATCACTGAGCTTCAGCAGTGAGACATATTCAAAGTCGGCTGTGGCATGGATGATCCGCCGAAGAACGCTGTAAGCTGCTGAGGAAAAGCCATGGGGACCGATCTCGCGGTCGATGACCGCAAAGCTCTGGTGAACAATGTCATGTTCCTGAAACGGAGGATTGGGGGACACGGGCAAAAAAACGACTTCAGATCGGCACCTGATCGGCACTCGGCTCAGCGCGGCCTGATCGCGACAGCGCCCTATCGTAGACCCCGTGACCGGAGCTAGGCGTTGACGGCGGCCAGCTGGGCAATGAGCGGTTCTTCTAAGGATTGTGCCTTGTTTGTGATCACCTGCGCCAGGTAATCACTCAGCCGTTGGCTTTGGGTCTCGTTCGGCACATAGATCTGGTTGCTTTGCTTGGTGAACAGCGGCGCGGCGGTCAGCGCTTGGTAGGTCCGCATCGCTTCGCTCTGATCGTTGATCCAGGGGCGATCAGAGGTCGTGGGCACCAGCCCAGGCGGCAGGTGGCCTTCGAGCAGGGCCAGGATGTGCAGCTGGCAGGCTTTGGTATTGATGCCGCGCTGCTCCAGCAGATGCATAATCCCGCTCACGGGCAACGGCTGGGCCGGGAACACGCGTAGCAGTTCCATCAGCAAGAAATAGTCGCTGTACTGGTGCCGGTTAATATCCAGCACCTGGGGGTAGCGGACCAGGTTGACCAGGCCATAGGCCACCCGGCTACAGCTTTGGGGGCGGTCGCTGGCGTAGGTATCCTGAACAATCGTCGCGTTGGGAAACTTTTGTCTCAGCCAGCGGGCAATCGCCGGCAGAGAGGCCGATCCGCCCGTACAAACAACCTGCTTGATGGCCTGGGCAGACAGTCCTTTTTGGCTGAGCAGTACGTTTAGGTGGCGGTTGATGCGCTGGATGTAGGGGAGAAAAATTCGGCTTTCCAGGTCGCGTCGCTTGATCAGCCAACGCTGATGACCCAGATCGAGCTGAAACTGCGTCTGATGCTGCAGAATCAGCTTGAGATGGCGAGCCGCCTCCAGCAGACTCAGGCCAAGGGGCGAGCTTTGCAGTCGCTGCTGCAAGCGGTGCCGATCGGCCAGGGCGGTCTCGCCTGCAATCGGCAGCGTCAGGTTGGCCAGCTGCAGACTCTCCCAATGGCCCTCGGCCCCCTCGGGCAGCTCAGCCCGCCAGGACCAGTCCTGGGCTGCCGTCGTCGCATCGTCAGGCAGAGGCTGCCGCGCTCCCTCTGCCGCCAGCAGCTGACAGATGATGTCCTGGTCTAAGCCGTCTCCGGCATAGGGAAAGCTACGCTGACCGAAGTCACCGTAGGTCAGGTCACTGGCCTGGTCGGGCAGATTGACCAGGGTGAGTTCAGTGAGGGTCGCCCCAGCACTGATGGCGATGGTTCCCCCCTGCCAGCGGCAGTTGTAAAGGCTAGGCTGGCGGGTGACTGCCGTGTCGTCAGTTGCCGCCGATGGATCGGCGAGCCCAGATAGCAGGGTTGCGATCGCATCCTCAATAAAGAAAATCTGCTCGGCGCGGGCCACCAGCCCCGCCCCTAAAATCGCTTCCCGCAGGTTAAAGCTATAGGTATCTGGCCAGTTGGTCGGATAGCCAACGACGATTGATTGCAGGTTGTGCAGTGCCTGCTGGAGCTCCTCAGCTTCGAGTCCGATGGTCTGGCAGGCTAGCGCAGATGCTTCACTGGGTAGGCATTGCTGGAGCAGTGACTGTAGCGCCAGCTGGACCTGCTGTAGCGGTAGCTGAGTCTGATCGGACCACTGCAGCTTGGGTTCAGTGCCCTCGTCTGCCGTCGAGTAGGGGACGGCTACCTTCAGCAGGGGCTTGAGGTGGTTTAGCAAAACCCCTGCCGTCTCAGTTTGCTGCGCCTTGGCCCAGGCCAGGTGCCCTACCGCGTCCAATGCGGGCGTCTGATTCGAGGGCTCGGGGGCGGCCAGCCACACGGCTGCCGGTAGACGAAACCATTTCTCATCGCTATCGGGTCCTTGCCAGTAGAGCGGGTAGACCTGACCAGCGGTTCGATTCATCAATACTGCCGACAAACCCGTCGTACCAATGTCCAACCCCAGGAACCAAGTTGGTTCCGTAGCGGCCGCCGCCAGCGGCGGCGGTGCCGTTGCCGCGTCGTTTGCCCGGTCCAGCAGGTCTATATTGTCGCCTGTGTCAACATTGTCTCGCTCAAGATCGCCGCCGAATTCTGAAAACTCGTCTGCGCGAGGCTCGGTCGCGGGAACCGCCTCAGCGGGAGCCGGTACCGTTGCCAGCGCCGCTGCAAACGCTGAAAGCTCATCCGCTGACGCCAAATCGGCGGTAGCGGTATCCTCCGATGGGTCGAGTAGGGTCTCAATCGTTTCACCAGATTCTGGCAGGTCAGGCAGATAGGCCGTTTCTAGCTGGGGTTCAGCGTCGGTCAACTCTGGAAAGTCGGGTGCAGGCAGATCGGATAAAATCGGTTCTTCTAAGTCGGGCAGTAGCCCATCCCAGCGCTCATCCGCCTGCTCAGCCAGCTCATTGGCTTGGGCACTCAGTCCCTCTAACTCGGTTGCGAGTTCGGGGGACAGATCGCCAATCTCAAGCGGGTCGTCCTCGTCGGCTGAGGCGGACTCACTCAAGTCGGCCGCGGGCAGCTCAAAATCGGCATCAAAGCCAGCCTCAGAGCCGTCTTCACCTAGCGCAGCCAGATCGATATCGGTCTCCAGCAGGTCAACATCTGACAGCTCGACCGCTGACGAATCGGTTCTAGGCGTGTCAATATCCGTGTCGACCCCGAAATCAAGCTCCGAATCCTCCAACGCAGGCTCAGGTGTGCCCAATGCCTCAAAGTCGATCGAGTCGAACAGGGGGTCTGCCGCCGGTCCATCGTCTACAGACCCTAGAAAAGATTCTGCTTCCGAGGTCAGTTCAATCGGCGGCAGGTCCGATACCTCAAAGCTTTCAGTGCCTAAATTCTCAAGTTCTGGGGCTTGATCCGTGGCGTGCTCTGTTTCTAAAGCCGTTGGGCCCGGCGTATCACTGTCGAGTAACAGGCCCAGGTCGTCTAACGTTCCGGTGCCCGTATCCGGGCCAACCGCTGCATCGTCGAGACGCGCTTCGGCTGGCTCGCTCAGCCCACTCAGGTCTTCAAGCGTTAGGCTGCTCAAAGCATCGGTTGAAAGCTCGGCCTCTGACTGTGATGGGGCTTTCTCAGTGCCCAGCTCCGTAGCCAGATCGGTGAGCTTTGGCGCCTGGTCTGCGGGTTCGTCATCCAGCGACAGCGCCAACGGTTCATCATCTATGGACAAATCTAAATCCGCTAGGGGTAGGTCGGATGCTCCCAAGTCCGTGGTCAAGTCTGTATCCAGACCCTCGATATCGGGTTCTGGTTCGGACTCTGACATGAGTTCGGACTCTGGCATGAGATCGTCTAAAGACAAAGACATCGTGGCCGCCAGCGCTGTATCGTCATTGTCTAACGAGGACTCAGCGGATTCATCGGCAGTCCCAAGCGGTTCTACCAAATTGAAGGTATCGGATGAATCGGACAGGGCATCGGGCTCAGCCAGATCCAAATCGGCGACCAGATTTTCCAGCTCGTTCTGGTCTAGGAGACTGTTGAGCGGCTCTACTTCCGAACCCGGCAGCGGGTCGCTGTCATCTCCGCCGCCCAGGGTCTGCAAGTCGGTTTCGAGCTGATCCATCAAGCTGCTGTCGATGTCGAGCTCAAACCGCTGTTCGGAAGCAGGCTCAGAGGCGGTCAGCAAATCTTCACTGGCAGCCGCCAAGGCATAATCGTCTGCTGCCGAGTCGGTAGCAGGTGCCTCAGTGTCCGCTTCGGGCAGTAGATCGGCTAGCGAGGCAATGGTGTCGCTGGCTGGGGCTGCCGTTGCCGAATCGGCGAGGTCGGCGGCCAGTTCTGCGCCAAAAAAGTTATCAAGGGTCTCGTCTGTCGGCATCGCGTCAGCGGCGGTAGCGCTGTCGCTGAGAGGGGTCGCTTCGGTGGATGAATCATCCTCGCTTAGATCGGTGAGACCGGCGGCTTCTTCAAACAGCCAGGCTTCGGCTTCGGCCAGGGCGGCTGGGTCAATCGCTTCGGTCGTCTCGCTCGCTGACTCGGTCTCTTGAACAGCGGTTTCGATGGCTAAAAGATCGGTGGATTCAAGATCGAGGTCGTCTTGGGCTTCTCCTTGGGCCTCTACTGCGGCCTCGTCGCCAGCGGCCTCGTCGCCAGCGGCCTCGTCCATCGGCTGGGCGTCTAGGGCCGGGGTAGCGGCCATCGCGGTCTCACCGAATAGGGTGTCAAAGGTCTCTTCGTCCAGGTCGCTAGCCGGGGGTGCCTCCACTAATGGGGACTCGTCAGGGTCAAGCAGTGCCAAAATCGTATCGGCTTCGCCAACGTCTACGCTGTCAACATCTGTGCTGTCAACATCTGTGCTGTCAACGTCTGCGCTTGCTTCATCTAACGGTTCGCCGGTTGTATCTCGGGTTTCTGCGGGTGCGTCCGCAGGTAAATCGAGGCCGACCTCTGCTGGAGATTCTGTTTGTAGAACGGTGAGCTCTTCATCTTGAAGGGCGGTCAGGTCTTCGTCACTGAGTAGCGGCAGGTCAAACGCGGTATCAAGCTCGGTGCCAAGCTCGTCCGCATCGTCTGTTTGAAGCGCTTCTAGGGTCGCTGGGCTGATGTCGAGCCCTTCGAGCTCATCGCTGAGACTCAGATCGTCGAGTTCTTGACGAAGAGGATCAGGGCTAATGTCACCCGAGGCCTCTTCTAAAAGACCCGGCTGGGGCAGTAGCGGATCGCCGCCCTGGGTTAGGGGCGAAGCCTCTGTCTCATTTGATAGATAGCGGGACGTATCTTGGCCCAACTGCTGGGCAATGTGGTTGACCAGGGCGTGGAAGATTACTTCGCCTTCTCGGCCTAGGCTGTGCATTTGCTCCAGCCCTTCTGACAGGGATTCTCGGTAGCTCTCAACGCTTTTTTGCAGCGATTCAAATACGGTTTGTAGGGTTGTGTCGAGCTGCAGTAGTAGCTGATCGGACTGGGCCTGTACCAGTCGGAGCTGTTCTAACCGCTGGGCTGGATGCAGACGTGGCTGATCGGCTGCCACGAATTCGCCCTCGATCGCTTCAGCCAGCATCTGGTCGCTGGTTTGCCCTGCCGATACGCGGGCTATCGCCTCTGCGACCTGCTGGGACAGGTTAGCCTGCAGTCGCTCCATCAGCGTTTCTAGAAACTGATTAATCTGCTGCTGGGTGTTGTCAGCCGTCAGCTTTTGGGCCTCTAAACTACTGATTTCAGATTGGAGCGTCTGTCGCTGCTGTTTAAGGCTGGTCAGCTCCTGTCTAAGGGGCTTGAGTGAGTTTTCCTTGAGGTACTGCATCTCTAACAGCAGGGCCTGCAGCACCTGGGCGGCTTCGGCTTCTCCGGTGCGCTCTCGTCTGCTAGGACTGGCTATTTGGCCGCTATCGGGATCGACGGGTCCCCAGCCCCCAGGGGCATCTAGGTTCCGTGCCAGCGACTGCAGGTAGCTGCGGGTTTTTTCGAGGAGCTGCCGCTGCTGTGTGACTTCAGTAGACATCACCCAAGGCAGCCGGGGCGATGCCTTCCCCAGCATGGCTTCAATATCGGCGATGAGCGTTTGGATTTTATCCTTTTGAGAAGTCACAATAGTGCCCTTGGAAGAATTGTGAGATGCGCTAGACGAGGGGGGATGCAGGGTTTTGCGGACCCATGCGGCAGTGCAACTAGAGGGTGCCCAATGTTTTCACTAGGATTACGGCTCCCGTCATCCTAGTGTGAATACCTGATTGGGGTCCCGACTGCGATGCCCAAGTGTAAGCCAGTTGCGCCCCGCTGCCGCTCTTGTTTAGATCTTATTTATAGCGTTGGGCTGGGAACTACAACGGTTCGGTTGGAGAATTTAGCAGAGTGCTGTAGCCTGTGGGAAGTTTACGCAAATGCTATGCACGAAAGACCGGGTTCTCGGGGGCCTGCTCGTAGCGCCGATCTCATTGCAGCGGCTCCCTTCTTTTCGGAGCTCCCTGAGGCATCTGTGAATCAGGCGACTGCTCAGGTGGTCACTCGACGGCATCCGGCGGGTCAGGTCATCCTGCTCGAAAACGACTGGGGCAACTCGGTCTACTTTATTTTGGAAGGCTGGGTCAAGATCCGGACCTACAACTTGGACGGCAAAGAAGTGACGCTCAACATTTTGGGCAAGGGCGAACTGTTTGGAGAAATGGCTCCCTTAGAAGAAGTTCCCCGGTCCACAGACGTGATTACGCTGGCCCCTACTGTAATCGGCAGCATGCCAGCCCAAGACTTTGTGAATTTGCTTAAGACCGAACCGATGGCCGGTATTCGGCTCACGAAGCTGATGGCCCGGCGGCTGCGGCAGGTCAATCGGCGGCTGCGGCTGCGGGAGTCTGACAGCCAGTCGCGAGTCGCGGACATTTTGCTGTTTCTGGCCGAGAGCCAGGGGACCGTCAGCCAAGATGGGTTTGACATTCCCAACCTGCCCCATCGAGAGCTGAGCAGCCTTAGCGGTCTGGCCCGTGAAACCGTGACTCGGGTTTTGAGTAAGCTAGAGAAGCGCGAGCTGATTGTGCGCGAACGGGACGTCATCCGAATTCCCTCGCTGGATGCCCTAGAGCGGCTGCTGGTTTGAGGGAGCGAGTTTGAGGATCAGTCTGAGATATCGATTTGGGGACGGGGCTCAAAGATAGTTGACCATGCCTGAAAACGTAACCGGCACCTCTTCTGGGATGCCTGCCGACGAAGCCGCTTGGATTACCGATGATGCACCGTCCCGGCCCGCTCGGCCAGCGTCGGTGCCGGTGAGTACGAAGGGACCGGTCGCCCTGGTCGAAACGGCTTTTTTGGCGAGTGCCGCCAGCCTGATGTGGCTGATTAATCTGTATTTCCCGCCGGGCCCGCTGTTGCGCATTCTGTTTCCGGTGCCGATTGCGTTGGTGTACCTGCGACGGCAACCGCGAGCGGCCTGGATGGCAACCCTGGTGTCGGGGCTGTTGCTGGCCATTCTGATCGGGCCACCGCGCGGGCTGCTCTACGTCATGCCCTACGGGGTTTTGGGGGTACAGCTGGGCTGCCACTGGCGACGACGCAACAGCTGGTTGCTGTCGATTCCGCTGGGGGCGCTGCTCGTCACCCTGGGCATGTTTTTTCGGATTTGGCTGCTGTCGTGGATGGCGGGGGAAGACCTGTGGGGCTATCTGGTGGCGCAAATTACTCAAATTTTAGATTGGTTGACCAGCCGCCTGCTGGATGTGGGGCTGATTAGCCTGGGCTCGATTGGGCAGCCCAGTATGACGGTGATTCAAATCGGTGCGATCGCACTGCTCTTTTTTAGCAGCGTCGTCTATCTCTTTACCGTTCACATTGCTGCTTGGCTCGTGCTAGAGCGCTTAGGCATTTCCATGTCGCCGCCGCCCCAGTGGGTCCAAAGCCTGCTCGATGAGTGAGACCATTGCTCAACCGGTTCGACCCGCCGTGGGCGAGCGCTGGCTCGCTCAGTTCAAGGGGCAGCAGCCGGTCTACGTTTGCCTTCTGGGATTTACCGCAACTGCGCTCGTCCCAGGTATCTCAGCGGCGGGGGCGACGCCGGCTGACCGGCAGTACACGGCAGTTGCCGATGCGGAATTTCTGTACGATGGCCCCCGTCCCGGCCCCACGTACCCCCTCCCTCCTTTGACGGCAGGGGTTTCTCCTGCGCTGATTGCCCGGGCGGTACTGGCCGCTCAGGCCATTCCTATTTATCTCTTTGATGCCGGGCTCAAGCACTCGCCCAGCGTGCCCCATCTGAGTTTGCCAGGTCAGCCAGCGGCCTGCGTTAGCTCTGGGCAAGCGCTGCCGCTGCCGGTTGTCCGCCAGCTGTTTCAAGCCGGGCTGCAGTGGGGCGAGCGCCTGGGGCGGCGATTCGCGGGGCGATACCTGATCTTGAGTGAATGTGTGGTGGCCGGGACCACGACGGCCCAGGCCCTGCTGACCGGGCTGGGATTTTCGGTGGCGGGTAAGGTCAACAGCAGTCACCCCACCTGTAATCACGCCCAAAAACAGGCCCTGGTCGATCAGGGCCTCGAGCGCTGGCGAACAGATACCACCGATCTGGCCGATCCCTTCACGCTAGTGGCCGCTGTGGGCGATCCGATGCAGATTGCCGCAGCGGGTATGGCGCTAGGCGCGAGTCACCAGGCAGGGGTCTTACTGGCAGGCGGGTCGCAGATGATGGCCGTCTACGCCCTGATGCGGGCTATCTGCCAGCGGTGCAGGCAGGCGGCAGTGCCTGAATGGGTCGAAGCGGCCTGCGACCGCTGGCGGCTTGAGAATGTAGTGGTGGGGACGACTCGCTGGGTGCTCAAAGATGCCAGCAGCGACACAGTCGGACTGGCTAGGCTGATCAATCTGCCACTGTTGAATACACAACTGTCGTTTGCGACGGCTCGATACACACAGCTGCAGCGATTTGAAGCGGGGTATGTCAAGGAGGGTGTGGGTGCAGGTGGCTGTGCGATCGCAGCGCATCTTTACCGGGGATGGTCGCTTAATGAGGTCGTCAAGGCTGTGGAAAACCTGTTGGAGAACTGCCTGATGCTGAACGGATCAGGACCATAACTCTGCAAAGCCCGGTTAACGATATCTACTTTAAGGATGGGCGCCTAATCCTCGCTAGGGAGAACCGGCTAATGAGTGCGATGGGCTAGCAGCTGCTCTTCGAGGGCCGCAATCCGGTTGTAGGCAGCCGTCAGCTGCGCGGTCAGTCGCTGAATCTGAATTTCAGGCGAGAACGTCGGTGAATGACCGAACTGATCGGCTTCGAAATGGGGCTCATCGTTCAAGATGTCCTTGTGGTCGTAGCTGGCATCCAGGCCCCCATGAACCTTGAGGGCGACCGGCGGCGGGCTAACGGTGAAGGGCGGACTGCTGCCTTTAAGGTCGGTGGGCTCCTGCATGGCCAGCAGACTAGATACCTTATCGTTGATTTGCTCCAGCACGGTAGAGAGGGTGTCGACCCGGGCCGAAAGTTGCGAGACGGTTTCCTGCGGAATATCCATTGTGTTTTTTCAATTTTATTCTGTGCTTCCTACTCATAGTAGAAAGCTTGACTTTTATCTTTGGCCTTATTGCTGAATGATTTAACCTTTATTGCGGCTTTTTGTCGAAAAGTTGCAGTTCAAAGCATTTCTGCGGCACTTTTTTCTTTTTAAGAAGAAATTAGAGGAGCCCTTTTTTGCGTCTTCTTGGGTTGGAGACATTTCTTGAGGTTGAGCCTGTCAATGCCGTTTGAGACAGGCCCGTTGGCAATGCCCTTGGAGCGTCGCGCGATCGGCTAAAAGCTTTGGCTCAAAAGGATTGGCGACCGATGTTAGCCTTCCTGTCAGAGGACTCAGCCAACCCTAGCTCGAGAAGGATGGCCGGTTGCGATCGCACCGGCCAAGGCAATTATCAGGTCGATTCACTCGGCCCCTACCTTCGGCTCGCAGCGGACGAAATCCTTCCTCAACCATTGAGATTTATGTCGAATGAATCTCAGAATGCGGGCAGGCAATGTCGTTCGCAGATAGCGATCGCATTCCTGCCGATTGTGGCTAAAGTATCCGGACTATTTTTATTCAAAAAAATGAAAAATGCCGGGCGCGCCGAGTCCGATGACCCAGAAAAGCCGCCCCAAAGAGTTCAACCAGAGACAGACAAAGCGCTTCAATCTGAGTGCTGACCTTCAAATAGGGCTGAAATCGATCTAAAATACTGAAGAAACACGAGTTACCACAACTCAGTCTTTAGAGGTTGCTATGAAATTTATGACGCAAGCATTCCGCAGCATGCTGGCCGTTGTCCTAGTCTTGGGTGCGTGCCTCATGGTGGCTGCGCCTGCTAACGCGGCTGATTACGAAGTCAAAATGGGCTCTGATTCCGGTCTGCTGGTTTTCGAACCCGCCACACTGACGGTCCAGTCGGGTGACACCGTGACCTGGGTTAACAACAAAATGGCCCCCCACAACGTTGTGTTCGATGCCAGTGCGATTCCTGGCGATAAGGCCATGGCCGATGAGCTGACTCACACCCAGCTAACGTTTGCACCGGGTGAGTCCTATTCTTCTACCTTCACCGAGCCGGGTGAGTATACCTACTTCTGCGCACCTCACCGGGGTGCGGGCATGGTCGGCAAGATCGTGGTCGAATAGGTTGAGCCATTGGCAGGGGTAAAGCTGTTTCGCCCCTTCCTCAAACTGGCTTGAATATTTCAAATAAATATTTCGAAAGGGGACTGCGAAGCTTCGCAGTCCCCTTTTGTTTGCCGATCTAATTACCCAGGCTCCCTAGGGCGGGCAAGCCTAAAGTCATGAAAACATGACTTTAGGCTTGCTTAGTTTCGTATGGCGTCCACCG
>JBCBWI010000044.1:0-45035 GCA_039817185.1 Cyanobacteria bacterium J06648_16
CCCAACGCAATGATGTACTGACCCCTTGGCTTGGCCGTCCGATGGTTGGGCCGCCTGGGCAACGTCGCCCTGAGAGAGATAAGACTCCCTCTTTGCATAACGGTGACCTTTGTTAGGCTGCTATTAAGTTTGGAGATCGCTTGTTCTACTTTCGCTTGTTCTACTTGCTTGCTCATCGTCAGTGATCTAGATTTGATCTACTTCTACTGACCAACGGCGCACAATCATGACAAAAATTTTTGTTATAGTTGGGAACTCGACCCTCCGACCGCCGCAACGAAAGCTTTGATTTCAGCGGGTTTTGTCCGCTGGATCGCGCTCTCTGAGTGACGTTCAGAAGGTCATCGCCCAAATGCAGAGATGGCGGGTTTTGGTCCCGTCATTCGTAGGTTCGAATCCTACCACCCCAGTTAATTGCAGAGATTCGATTCGTTTTTTTCACTATCCACGTAGCCTAAGTAGGCTAATTTAGCTGACAAGCTGGATATGCGGTGAATAATAGATTGGTATGTAGAAAATAAAAGCTACGCCAACAGTAAGTCAGGCTCCTGACTGCCTGACAGATTTTCTATGGCAACCGACGCGAAAGACGGCGGCGCGTCACGGGCCTCAAGAATGGGTATGTTCGCAGACCGAGCCGTCCTAAGCAACGTAACAGAAGCTATATGCTTTTCTGCATCATCTGGACATGAGAGAGCCGAATCTGGCAAAAGTGGCCACACTCGGCTCTTTTTGAATTCAAACAGGGCTGAGGATGAAAGCTAACTGCCTACCCCAAGTACATCAAACCGCTAATAAACTAATAATTAATCTATATTCATCCTGTATCTTGCCTCAAAAGCCCTCCGTTCCGATGAAGTTCGAGCAAAATTTATTGACCCTCAAATACAGAGAAATAAAAAACACATCAATACATTTTCACAGTAGTTTTATCGACCCTACAAGCTTGTGAAGAACTTATTAATTTTCGCCTGCATTTTCTTATTTTCTCTTTTCTTGCGTCTTCCTTTCTTCTTTGAAGACGTCATTTCTTGGGATGAAAGCACCTTCATCTTAATGGGTCAGACAATCCTAAATGGCCACCTACCTTATACCAAGCTGTGGGACAACAAACCTCCCATTGCGTTTGCAAGCCATGCTTTTTGGATAATGTTTTTTGGCAAGAGCATAGTTGGCATAAGATTTGCAGGGACAGCACATGTGACAGTCACATCATTTTGCAGCTATTTGATTGGCGAAAAAGTCTGGAATAGGTGGACGGGAGTAATCGCAGGAGTTTTCTCTGTAATTCTAATCAGCATATTACCCGATGGACAGGCAACAATGACTGAAGTTATTGTGTCAACTCCACTGATGTTAGCTCTCTGCATATTGACGAGCAATCAAAACATTACAAGGAGTCATTTTTTCATTGTCGGCTCTCTACTGGCAATAGCCGCTATGATTCGACTTAATTTAGCATATGTATCTTTAATATTAGGCTGTTTCATTTTTGCATTTTTATTAAAAGAAAAGACGCCTTTAAGAGACATTATAATCAACATTATTGCTTATACTCTAGGCCATATTTTGATTATATTGGCAACAATAATACCGTACTTTTTAAGAGGAGAAGGCACAGAATGGTGGCGTTCCGTAGTTCTAGCACCACTAAGCTACACTAGCGCTAGAGCATCCGCGCTACAAACATTGAAGGGACAGATAGGTAACTTAGCAGTCATTCATAACATCTATGACAGTCCCTATTTTCTTATTGGCATGTTGACCTGGACAACGGCATCACTAGGAATTACATACGCTTTAATAAACTGGAGAAAGTTTAGAGCGCCACAGCGGCGTGCATATATTTTTACACTGGTCTTTTACTTTTCAACAGCACTATCAATAATTAAGGGTGGCGCAGCCCCAGAACATTATCTCATTCAGATAGCTTCCTTTTCGAGCTTACTGTCAGCAATATTTTTGGGAGATTTGATCGATAAGAAAAAAATTAGAATTGTAATCCTTGCAGTCATAGTCATAACAATACTGACGACCTGCAATTCATTGACAAGTGAAAGATATAAAATATTGTCAGGCAAAATATTAAAAAACCAACAATTGTTATCGGGTCCGTCTTTCGAAGTTGCGGATTACATCAAACAAAATAGGCAGCCTGACGAGCTCGTTTATATGATGGATAATCACATCGTTTATTGGTTGATCGATGCAGAGCCTCTGAGCAAATGTTCTACCCATCCCTCCAACATTACAAAAAGCGAACTTTTTCCCTACTGTGCTAATAGAAGTGACGCTACACCCGAATCTGAGCTGCGTAAGATTTTACTCCAGAAACCAGGCTTTATTGTAATGGTAGAAAGCTATCCCTGGTATGTCAAAAAACAAGACAGCGCTTTGCTTCTGTTAAAAGAAACGTTAGAAAGAGATTATAGGTTAGCTAAAAACATCGAAAACTTACAAATTTATAGAATAGTCAGATAGGTGCTCTTAGTTGTCTACAGCATTTTCCCAACGAGTTAAGCAATTAATTAGTTAGTTAGTGCCGTATATAGCAATTTCGTATCTACTGAGGTACAGCTAAAGGCTCAAAGTGATTGATATTCAATTTCCCTATGCACCTCACGCAATCTGAAAACGCTGTACTTTGGGTCACCTAATTAATAAACGTACGACACGCTCATCGAGCGCCGATGCAATTTACAGGTATTTCCATGGCCGCCCAGCCCCCGTCTCTATTCGAGCAGTTTTTAGCCCCCGTTTTTAGCTTTCTCATCGATGAGAAAGCGCTTCTTGAATTTCGCAACAGTATTGATTGGGAGGCAGCCACCACTGCCTTCACCAATCCCCAATTCACCTATCCTGACTACTACAAAAACAGCAACTTCCACGGCATTCGCAACGGATACCTGACGGTAGACGCTGCAGTCACCTACGACCCGATTACTCAATACGTGCTGCCGCCAGGAGAGGTGTGGGTACGTGAGAGCCTGGTCAAAGCGATTCAGGGCAGTCCCCGACGCATGCTCGACCTGGGCTGCGGTACCGGAACAACAACTCTGATGCTCAAACAACAGTTTCCAGCGGCAGCAGTCATCGGAATAGACCTGTCGCCCTACATGCTGGTGGTGGCAGATCACAAAGCTCGACAGGCGGCACTAGATATAACATTTCAACATGGGGATGCGATCGCAACCGGCTTACCCGCCGCTTCCTTCGACGTCGTCTGCGCCACGCTGCTGTTCCACGAAACGCCACCGACCGTTGCCCAGACGATTTTGAAAGAGAGCTTCCGACTGCTCAGCCCCGGCGGGCAGATGCTCATTCTCGACGGCAATCAAAAGACCCTGCGGGCCGTAGACTGGCTCAGCACCGTTTTTGAAGAGCCGTTTATCCAAGACTACGGCCAGGGCAATGTCGATGCCTGGTTGGGCGCAGCCGGATTCGAAACGGTGCGAACCGAGGATGTGTTCTGGCTCAACCAACTCAGCTCTGCCCGCAAACCGCTCTCTGCAGATAGCAAGGAAGGCTACACAGATCTGGCCCTCGGTGATCGATCGGCGCTGATGCCCCAACCGGCATAGACAACTAACGCCCCACCACCACCGCTGCGTTCTGGCCGCCAAAGCCAAAACTGCAGCAGAGCGCCGTCTCGATGTTCGCCGCCATACCCTGACGAACCAGGTTCAAATCAAACGCGGGGGCTCTCATCCCGACATTTGGCGGCAGCTGCTGCTGCGCTAGCCCCATCAGGCACACCGCCATGCCCAAAGCTCCCGACGCCCCCAACGTATGCCCGGTCGCTCCCTTGGTTGAGCTCACCGCAGGCCGATGGGGGAATAGGGCATTAAACACCGTTGCCTCCATCTGGTCATTCAACCGGGTCGCCGTACCGTGGGCATGAATATAGTCGATGTCATCAGGCCGCCGCTGGCTGCGCTGCAGACCCTGACGAATCGCTGCGATCGCACCCCCATATCCCGGCATTGGCGAACTCACATGGTGGGCATCATTCGTAAGCCCCACACCCAGCACCTGCCCGTATCTGCGCTTGTTGCCCGCCCGCTCTAGGGTTTCCAGCACTAGCACAGCTACCCCTTCCCCCGGCACAAGCCCCTCCCGATCCGTATCAAACGGATAGCAGCCCGTCTGGGCCAGCGCCCCCATTCGCTCAAACCCGGCCAGCGCCAGCGGCGTAATCGGAGCCTCTACCGCCCCGACAATCACCTGATCGCACTGCCCTGATTGGATCAGCTGACAGCCCTGGGCAATGGCCCACAGCCCCGTCGCGCAGGCGGCCATAGGGGCCAGCACTGGGCCAGTGATCTGAAGCCGACGGGCAAGCCGAGCTGAGATCTGATGGGGTTGCGATCTCAGCCAATCCGCCGCCGACATGTCCTGTCCTGACCGCCACTGCTGCGCCAGCTGCTCTAACTGCCCCTGGTAGGCCCGGCTAGAGCCTACCACCACGCCAACCAGTGGTCCCGGCTCGGTCAATTGCGCATCGGCCAGCGCTTCAGAGACGGCCTGGTCTAACAGCCCATCCACCGAAGCAGGGGCTTTGCCGATCATCGCCAGCGGCAGCGGTGGTAGCGCAGGGAAGGGTTGGCGAAGTGCGATCGCACATTCACCGGCCAACAAACGCTGCCAGACCGTCAGCCGATCCGGCCCCAGCGCACAGACCAAGCCAATACCCGTTACGACAACCGCTGTCATCCCACTTGCTCGCGGATGAATTGCCGCCTAGCTATCGACTGCCCCGCCATCAACCGTCAGTCAGTGACTAAATTATCGCCACCCGCAACCACCGTTGCCGACGTAATCGTGTCACCCTGCTCGATGCTGTCCACCGCGTCCATGCCGTCGGTCACATAGCCAAAGACAGCGTATTCCCCATTGAGAAACGCTTTGTCTTCGAGGGTGATGTAAAACTGAGACGAGGCCGATCCGGGAAATTGCGATCGCGCCATCGCCACAGCCCCCCGCGTGTGAGTCAATGCCGGTGGCTCATTGATGCCCACTGTCGAAAAGGTCTGATTGTATAGCGGCTCCTCTGCGGACTCGGGCCGAATTTCTAGCGGAATCGACCGTTCCTGGCCGGTTTCCGGATCAATAAACCCACCCGTGCCTAACCGCTCGGGCGGAAAGCTAGGGTCTTTGCTCTGCGGGTCACCGGCCTGGGCCACAAACGGCTCCGGTTCCCGAACCACCCGGTGAAAGGCCGTCCCGTCGTACACGCCACGCTGAACCAAATCCACAAAATTACCGGCGGTCACTGGCGCGTTTTCACCGTCTACCTCAAGCGTAATGGTTTCACCATTGACTGACAGCTCCACAGTAGCCATCCCATTGAGCCGGGGTAAACCCGCAGCCACGTCCGTAACAGTCCCTTCTGCCACAGGCGCAGGGGCGGCAGCTTCCTCCTCCCCAATCGGGGGCGCCGCTGTGCAGCCAACCAGCAAACAGACTAGGACAATCCCAGCCCAACGATGCCCCTGGGCCCAACGACCGAGTTGCCAACGCCGACTTAAACAATGAATTCCTAATGGCATAGCTGTCCAATTCCTTGAGTGTGTAGGGCACGAACCGTTCAATGGGCAACCATGCTGCCACAGTCAGCGGCCACTTTCAACCGACCCAAAGTACTGGAAACACCGTTAAACGGACTCGCTAAACAAACTACAGACCTTCAAGGGGAATCTGGAGGAACTTTGCCAACGCCGCTCCCTGATTCTCTAAATCGGACAGCGGTAGCGGCTGCCCCACTCGGGTCAGCGGAATATCCCCTTTGCCCTTGACCCGCAGATACAACGCCCGCTTAGGGTTAATCCCTTCTTTGATATCTACCCGCACTGCCAGAATATTCTCTAGCGGATATACCAAATCGATCTGGCGATTTTTGCCCGGAAACCCCCATCTAAAAATGCGGGCCTCGCCTGCCGTCTTATCAAAGGCGTTGTAGCCGCCCCCCACGTTCCATAACAGCACTAGCCAGAGATAGATCGACAGCCCTAGGGCCGCTATCCCGTAGAAGCACATCGTAATGCCCTGGGGGACAAACACGAGCTGAGTGGGGTCAGCAAAGGGCAGCAGGTTTTTACCCAGGTAGCTCGAAAGCCCTGCCAGCAGGAACCCTGCCCCGCCCAGCGCAGTTACGCCTGCCCACCAGTAGTTGCTCAACCGCCTTGACCCTAGCACCGGGCGACGGAGAACGGTCTCAGAACTCATCGCAGTCGAAACAGTCATTGCAGTGTCCTATGGCCGTTTGCATACAGCCCTTTGAAAGCCGAATAAGGAATGGGCAAAATTTTTGCTCAACAGAAATTTGCTCACCCAGAATTTTACTGGGTTTTCCGCACGTTATCTGAAGCAAGCCCGCTAAAACGAAAAATGTTCTAAAGGTCAACCAACCAAACCGGAGCTTTCATCACTGTACTGATCTTCCAAAAGACTGTGGTTTCTGATACGATCAGAAACAAATTCGTTTCAAAAATTAATCTGCTTGGCCAGTCGAATTTAATTGGCCTGCGAGGTAATCCGTCGATTGGCAATGCCGGTTAGAGCCATCTGCCTCGCATTTGTAAACCTGCTTTTTGATAAGAGGACTCCATGACCCGTCAGCCAAATCGTGTGGTTTTAATTGGTGTCGCCGGTGATTCCGGATGCGGCAAGTCTACCTTTCTGCGTCGTCTGAGTGACCTCTTCGGCGCTGAGTTCATGACGGTCATCTGTTTAGATGACTATCACAGTTTGGACCGCAAACAGCGCAAGGAAAAAGGCGTTACGGCTCTAAATCCAGCAGCCAACAACTTCGATCTGATGTACGAGCAGATCAAAGCACTCAAAGAAGGGAAGCCGATCGACAAGCCCATTTATAACCATGAGACGGGTGAGCTGGACCCTCCCGAGCCCGTTATGCCCAATCACGTGATCGTGATTGAAGGGCTGCATCCGCTCTATGACGAACGGGTTCGTGGTCTGCTCGACTTTAGCGTTTACCTAGACATCAGCGACGAGGTCAAAATTGCCTGGAAAATCCAGCGTGATATGGCAGAGCGGGGGCATACCTATGAAGATGTCCTGGCTTCTATCAACGCGCGCAAGCCTGACTTCGAAGCCTACATCGACGTCCAAAAGCAGTACGCAGATGTCGTCATTCAGGTATTGCCGACCAATCTGATTCCAGACGACAAAGAGCGCAAGGTGCTGCGCGTCCGCATGATTCAGCGCGAGGGGATCGAAGGCTTCGAACCGGTCTACCTGTTTGATGAAGGCTCTACCATCAACTGGATTCCCTGCGGTCGTAAGCTGACCTGCTCCTACCCCGGCATCCGTATGGCCTACGGCCCAGATGCTTACTACGGCAATGAAGTCTCGATTCTAGAGGTGGATGGTAAGTTCGATCAGCTAGAGGAACTCATTTACATTGAGGAACACCTCAGCAAGACATCGACCACTAAGTACGGCGAAATGACCGAGCTGCTACTCAAGCACCGCGACTACCCAGGTTCTGATAACGGTACAGGGCTGTTCCAGGTACTGGTCGGCCTGAAAATGCGAGAGACCTACAACCGCCTCACTCAGCAGGTGCCCGCTGGCGTTGCCTAAGGCTCACTCTGAATAGGTTCATTCGTGTCAGCTCATTCGGTGAGCGCCTATTTAAGCGGCGACAGCAAAGCGCCCTGGAAGCAATATTGCCTCCAGGGCGCTTCGCATCCTGGCTCGCAGTCGCATCCTAACGTGACTGGTGACGCTATATCGCCTCTGAGGCTGAGGCCTGTACTGAGACCTGCACCTGCAACCAATAACTTTCAAGAAAATTTAGCGATTGAACTTCGGCAGGCGCACTAGCATTGGAAACCATAGCGATCAGCTCGCTGAAATAGGGTGGTCAGTCAAGGCTTACTCGCCCTGAACAGCGATCGGGCACGCCTTCAACCTTTCCATCGCAGCAGTGTCCGCTGCAGTGGCGGATGGGCAACTTGGGATGTACTCGCAGCTCGCTGGTTTCCTGCTCTACCCCTGTGGTAGCGGCTAGTAAGGAGTTTCTACCCCATGCCCACAACGACGAAGCGCGTTCAGTACGTCCTGGGAACCCTCAGCGACGAAGACTTAGATTGGTTGGTGGCCATCGGCCAGCGCCAGAGCATTCCACCCAAAACCAATCTGATTGAAAGCGGCGCACCAACGGACGCAATCTATCTGATTTTGGAAGGGCAGTTTGCTGTCATGACCGATGCCCACGGGGGCCATCCCATCGCCTATCTGGCCAGCGGCGACGTCGCCGGAGAAATTTCGTTCATGGATGCAGCGCCCCCTTCCGCAACCGTGCAGGCAATTGAACCGTCCTTGGTTGTTTCTATTCCTAAAAACGAGCTCGCCTCTCGCTTACACTACGATATTTGCTTCGCGGCCCGCTTTTACGAGGCCATGGCAGTATTGCTATCAGTCAGACTACGAGCGACGCTTAAGCAGGTCGAGCGGCCCGCCATGATCCCCGTAGAGCCAGACATCTCTCGCTACAATTTAGAAATGGCCGACAAGTGGGAATTGGGTAACGTTCGCTACGACTGGCTACTGAGACGGCTCCGGCACGAGGCCTTTAAAACGCTGTAATCCGGTGTAACTACTTTTAGTCCGATGTGTATTGATTGACCGAGAGCGGGAAACTTACGTATACGCCGCACGGGTTTTCCCGTTGCGCAAAGTGAAAGAGCGAGAGAGAATGTAAGACCGCAGGATCGGCGGCTTTCTACTCGTTGTTTGCCATCGTAAAGGTTCACCACCGTTTCAGTATGTCTTCAGAATCCCAGCTCAGCAGTATCCTCATCGTCGAGGACAGTCAGGGTCGCCGCGAGATTGTCCTGGATGGATCGGTTTACTCAATTGGGCGAGATCCTAAGTGCGATATTCGCCTTGCCTCCCAGTTCGTTTCGCGCCACCACGCTACGTTGGTACAGCTGCCCAAGGATGATGAAACTTACTACTACCGAATTGTGGACGGGAACCTAAAGGGCAAGCCCAGCGCTAACGGCATGCTGATCAATGGACGCAAGCTACAGGCCCACGACCTTAAGAACGAAGATGAAATCGTATTTGGGCCCCAAGCTCGGGCTATCTACTACCGGCTCAAGCGAGATACCACGTCGACCGTTCCCCCCGACGAGTTTGATATTACGCTGATCAGCCCCAATATGGTTGAGGAAGACGTCGACTAAGCGGCTTTCACCGAGACAGCCCCAAGCAAAAACTGCCTCGCTCAACACAGGTCGAACGAGGCAGTTTTTGCTGCATCTAGGATTTTTTCTGAATCCAGAATGAGAACAAACGAACCTGCTGGAGCGGTGTCAACCATGCCATAACATTTATCGCCTTTACCAATCATCTGGCAAGGACTTATCGCTCTAACGGCTAATGATCAACAGCTACAATCACCGTCGTAGCAGCCCCAGCAGTTAGTTACTGACGACCATGATGGCTTCGTTGACCTGCTCAAAGACCTGCTGGCAATGATTGTTGGTTTGCAGCGGCAGCTCCTCGTTTTTGACGACCAGATTAACCGTCGAAGCGGTTGGAGCGGTAGAGGACGGATTGATCAAGACTTCGACCGTCGCTAGCTTGCTGAAAGAAACATTCCCAGGCTTCTCCTTAGCCACTAGATAGTCGGGAGCCTCGTAAATCAGGTTGAGGCCACAGGTCTCTAGTACGGTCGCGAGGGAGCGTTGGAGACTGGTAGTAGGTAGAACAGTTACGAGATAGTTGGTATACCGGGCCATAAAGTCTTCAGGAACGATTCCTTTAGTTTGCAACTAAGAACTGCACATGTTGACCTGATGTCAGTACCTTGAAACTAGCACTTATGCTTCAAAAGATAAAGACAAGCTGGGATGAAGCAGTCCAGCGATTGGCGAAATGAGTGGAGTCAATTCAACACCGATTGGACACCTTCACCTTGTAACACATTTTTTTTGTGCAGAAGTGTCAACATCACCTTTCCACATTTGTTAAATGATTTCAGGATGAATACAGATCTAATCAAGAAAAAGAGCGCTCAGCTGTGATTTACTTGCTAGTCACTCTGCTCAGAATGTGCTAACAAACGCTGATTAAATCAAGATATATTATCCCAAGCATACTGAAAGCGTTCGGTTTCAACTGTATTCAACCGAACGTTTAATCTGCCACAGGCTAGACATTTTAGGTTTTTATCAACGGACTTTCCAGAATTAAAATCGCTAATCTAAGTCCTAACTTTGCTGCGGGTGACGGGCCCATACCAATCGATTATCAACTTAAGTTTTCAAAATATGATTTGATGCCACTGCAAGCGATAGCGGGGGGCTGGCAATATGCGTGGCAAATTAATTGTCTTCGAAGGAATTGAGGGCAGTGGGAAGACAACTCAACTCAATCGACTCAGTCATTGGTTGGATCGTGATGCTGGATTTCAGCAGCGGTGTCAGCACCATCAGCTCGTGGGGACAACCGTGACCCGCCAGCCCGGCGGGACTTCGATTGGGGGCGCTATTCGCCAACTGCTGCTGCACTCGTCTCCAGAGGCAGGGTTATGCGATCGCACCGAACTGCTCCTCTACGCAGCCGACCGGGCTCAGCATGTCCATGAACTCATCCGCCCGAAGTTAGAATCTGGGAATATTGTGCTGTGCGATCGCTACACCGACTCTACCGTGGCCTACCAGGGTTACGGTCGTCAGCTCGATCTCGATCTCATTCACCAGCTCAACGCCATCGCGACCGATGGCATCTGGCCAGACCTCACTATTTTACTGAAGCTAGACGCGGCAGCAGGCCTGTCACGCACCTTTAAGCGGGGACCGACAGACCGCATTGAGCAGTCGGGGCTCGCCTTTCACCAGCGGGTGCAGCAGGGGTTTGAGGCCCTGGCCAAGCAGCATTCTCAGCGCTTTGCTACCATTGACGCCAGCCAAAGCGAAGCGGCCATTGCCCAGCAGATTGGCGACCTCGTTACCCAGCGCCTGGAACAATGGTATCCCCTGTCCTAGCAACACCCCGTTCGTTTGATGCCGTCATTGGTCAAACCCAGGCTGTGACGCTGCTGAAGCAGTCGCTGGCGCGGCAGCGGATTGCACCGGGCTATCTATTTTTAGGCCCGGACGGGGTGGGCAAGGGGCTGACGGCCAGGGCCTTTGCCGAGAGTCTACTGAGCCTGGGAGGCGCCAACGAATCGATTCGCAGACGGATCGAAGCGGGCAATCATCCCGATCTGCTGTGGGTCGAGCCCACTTATTTGCATCAGAACAAGCTGCTGACGGTGCAAGAGGCGGCAGAAGTGGGGCTAAAGCGGCGCGGGCGGCCCCAGGTGCGGCTGGCCCAAATTCGACAGATTGCACAGTTTCTCAGCCGGCCGCCGCTGGAGTCTAGCCGGTCCGCAGTGGTGATTGAATCGGCGGAGCTGATGGCCGAGGCGGCGGCGAACGGGCTGCTCAAAACCCTGGAAGAACCGGGACGGGCAACGGTGATTTTGCTGGCGCCCACCCAGCAGTCGCTGCTGCCAACCATTGTGTCGCGTTGCCAGACGGTGCCGTTTGTCCGCTTGGGACAGGCTGACCTGGCAACGGTACTGACACAGACCGGGTTTCAGGAGATTCTGGACGCGCCTGAGGTGATGGCCATGGCCCAGGGAAGTCCGGGAAGTGCGATCGCAAGTCACGTTCAGCGCCAATCCATCCCCCCCGAACTCCTTGAAGTCCTGGCCCAGCCCCCTCGATCGACCCGAGCCGCCCTCACCGCCGCCAAGCAAATTACCCAGGAACTCGATACCGAAGCCCAGCTCTGGCTGGTGGACTACCTGCAACAACGCTACTGGCAGCTAGCGTTAGCTAATCCGGCAGCCGTTCCCCCAGCGACCCCTCAGATGCTGGCCACCGCCCGGCAGCACCTGACCCGCTTCGTTCAGCCGCGCCTCGTGTGGGAAGTGACCCTGATGCAGCTCGCCGATGCGGTTAGCTAATGGCCGATCCAGGTTGATCCTGATCTTTGTCCCCAGACAAATCCCCGGGACCACCGACTAAACTGGACCGTATAGTCAGAAACCATTGCGGTCTGTCTGCTTAAATTCTTCTTCCTCTACAATTCTTCGTAAGCATCTGGCTGACGCTGTTCCCCGTTTCTATTTCCGTATGGTCACTTCCCCTTCCCGTGGACCGCTCAGCAACCGTAATGTGTGGGTTGCGATCGCAGCGCTCGTCGTCGTCGGTGGCGCATCCCTCTACGCGGTGCGTTCGTTTCAGCAATCTCGTCAGGCCGAGCAAGAAGAAGCCGCGGCCCCCATTCCCGAGCGCGTCAGCGTGGCCGCCCTAGGCAGAATCGAGCCCGCCAGTCGCGTGATTGACGTCGCCACCTCTGAAAGCGGCATCGTCACCCAAGTCCTCGTAAAAGAGGGAGACACGGTTATTGAGGATCAAACGCTGGCCTACCTCGACAATTACGACGTTCGCAGGGCCGAGCGCGACTACGCCGCCAGCCAGCTAGAAGAAGCCCGCCGCCAACTCATCGCCGAAACCCAGCTCGGGCAGGCCCGCATCCAGGAAGCCGTAACCCTCGAAGACAAGGCGGGGGCCCCGCAAACCCAGGCCATTCGAGCGCAGGCAGCCGCGATCAATAGCATTCAGGCCCAGCTCGATCTGGCCCTGGTTGATCTAAACCGCTTCGAAGACCTGTACGCCCAGGGCGCGATCGCGCTGCAGGTCCTCCAGGAGCAGCGCGCCAAGGTCGCGGAACTGCGGAGCAATATTGCCAATGCCCAGGCCACCAAAGCCCAGCTCGAAGCGACTCAGGGTGCCGACCTTGACAGCGCGTCTGCTCAGATATCCTCCGCTGAGGCCAATCTAGCCCTTTCCCAGGTAGAGACGGGGGTAGCCTCCGCTGAGCAGAACCTGGCCCTGGCCGAGGCACGGCTAGCCCTATCCGTGGTCACTGCCCCCATTGCCGGCCAGGTTTTAGATGTTTACATAGAGGCGGGCGAGTCGGTAGCGGGTCAGCGCCTACTCTCGATGGGCAGCACTGACGAGATGATCGTGGTGGCCGAGGTGTACGAAACGGACATCGGCTTGGTCGAAGTGGGCCAACCCGTCACCATCACCAGCCGCAACGGTGCCTTTGATGAGACGCTGACAGGCACTGTGCAAAATGTAGGACTGCAGATTTTCAAAAATGACGTGCTCGACGACGACCCGGCGGCCAATGCCGATGCGCGGGTGGTGGAAGTGGAAATTGCCGTGGACCAGGATGAGGCCATCGACGAACTGACGAACCTGCAGGTAGACGTACTGATTGAGGTCGAAGACTGATGCTGGGCCGGGTGCCGGTTGCGTGGCTGAACCTGCTACATGAACGGACGCGGTTGGGGGTTGCGATCGCAGGCGTCGCTTTCGCCGTCCTGCTCATTTTTATGAACCTGGGTTTCCTGGGTGCGCTAATCCTCACCGCCACTAACTTCTACGAAAAGTTCGATGCCGATCTTTTTTTGATGTCGCCCCAGTCACTAGAGATCAGCACCACTACCCCCTTTCCCCGAGAGCGGCTGTACCAGGTCGCCGGGATCGAGGGCGTCGAACAGGTCATGCCCCTTTATAGCGACTACGTTTTGTGGCGCAACCCCATCGACCGCAGCAGCCGTGCCATGTTCGTCTACGGCGTGAACCCCAACGACGATGTGTTCCTGATGCCCGAATTGCGGGGACCTGATGCCCGCCGCCAGCTCAAGCAGCCCGATACCGTCTTCATCGACCGCCTCTCCCGTCCCGAGTTCGGCCCTCAGGACATTGGCACCCAAACCGAAGCCGACGGTCGCCGCGTTACCGTCACCGGCAGCTACGAACTGGGGGGCGGCTTCGCCGCCGACGGCACCCTGATCATGAGCGACCAAAACTTTGTTCGCCTGCTCTCCCCTCGACCCCTCACTTTGATCAACGTCGGCCTTGTCCGCATCGAACCCGACGCTCGCCCCCAAAAAGTCGCCCAAAGAATGCGCGAACTGCTACCTGCGGACGTTAACGTCCTAACTAAAGCCGAAAGCATCCAGCGCGACGCCACCTACTGGATTACCACCACCTCCATCGGCTTCATTTTTGGCCTCGGCGTCCTCGTCTCCTTTATCGTCGGCACCGTAATTGTTTATCAAATTCTCTACACCGATATCCGCGATCACCTGCCTGAGTACGCCACGATGAAGGCCATGGGCTATCGATCGATGTACCTGTTTAAAGTTGTTCTCCAAGAAGCGGTACTGCTAGCCGTACTGGGTTACCTGCCCGGACTGCTGATCTCTTTAGGGCTGTATCAGCTAACGGTGACCGCCACAGCGGGCACCCTCCCCATGCGAATGACCGGCTCACGGGTATTGTTCGTACTCGCGCTAACGGTCGCGATGTGTAGCGTGTCAGGGCTAATCTCGGTGAGAAAGGCCGTGACGACCGATCCGGCAGATGTATTTTAGCGGAGAAGTGCTGTCAGCATGCTTAAACGCATCCCCCTCGCCTGGTTCAACCTCACCCACGATCGCCGCCGCTTCGTTACCTCCCTTGCAGGCGTGGGCTTTGCCGTCCTCCTCATGTTCCTCTTTACCGGGTTCATGAACGCCCTCTACGACAGCCAAGTCCAGCTCCTTACCCAATTTAACGGCGAGATTATCGTCATCAACCGGCTCAAGCAAAACATGTTTGTACCCCGCCCCTTTGCCCGCAGGCGGCTTTACCAAGCCCGCGCCTTTGAGGGCGTCGCCAACGCTTACCCGATCTACACTAGCGATGCCAACTGGAAAAATCCCCTCAACAAACGCACGCGTCCGGTCCGCGTTATCGCCTTCAACCTCAACGACCCTGTCCTGAACCTGTCGGGTCTAGACGAACACATAAAAGCCCTCCAAATCCCCAATACCGCCATCATGGATGTTAAGTCTCGGCCTGAGGTCGGGCCAGTCGAGGCCGGCATCCGGACCGAACTCGCCGATCGCAGACTGACCATCGTCGGCACCTACAGCCTGGGTACTGACTTTGCCTCGGGTAATGGCAACCTGATCATGAGCGATCTAAATTTCCTGCGCTACTTCGCCAATCGCGGCCCGGAAGAAGACGAACGTAGCTTTGCCACCGCTGACATTGGCCTGGTCAAACTCGAACCGGGGGCGGATGTACAGACAGTCGCCAGGGAGCTGCAAGGCTTTCTCCCCAATGATGTGCTTATACTGCCGAAGGATGGGGACGGTGGCTTTGTTAGTCGAGAACGGACCTACTGGGAAGAGAACACGAATATTGGCTTTGTCTTTTCACTACTCACCAGCATGGGCTTTGTGGTGGGCGTTATTCTGGTGTATCAGATTCTCTACACCGACGTGGCCGACCATTGGGCAGAGTACGCTACGCTCAAGGCAATGGGCTATAAAAATGTGTACCTGCTGGGGGTCGTGATGCAGGAGGCGCTGATTTTGTCGCTGTTTGGGTTTATCCCTGGCTTTTTAGTCAGCAGCCTGATCTATATCGGTGCGGAGAACGTCACTGGCTTGTTCTTTCAGATGAACTTTGACCGGGTAGCCGGGCTATTTGTGGCCACGTTTGTAATGTGCTTGGTGTCGGGTGCGATCGCAGTTCGCAAAGTTCAGTCCACCGACCCTGCCGATGTATTTTGAGGTATCGCCATGACCGCTCCATCGAGTAACGATACCGCCACGCTGGCCCCGCCCGAGCTGGCGGTCAAGGTCGAGCACCTCAACTATTACTTCGGCGCGGGCGACCTCTGCAAGCAGGTCCTCTACGACATCTCCTTGAAACTGCCCAAGGGTCAAATCGTCATTCTCACCGGTCCCTCGGGTTCGGGTAAAACCACTTTGCTAACGCTGATGGGCGCGCTCCGCACCGTCCAGGACGGCAGCCTGCAGGTGCTGGGACAAGAGCTGGTGGGCCTCGGCAACGCCGCCCTGGTCAAAGTCCGTCGCAACATCGGCTTTATCTTCCAGGCTCACAACCTGTTTGAATCGCTCACCGCCTGCCAGAACGTGGAGATGGCTGTGGAGCTGACCGGCCAGTTCGGCACCAAGCGCGACCAGTCCGTCGCGATTCTGTCTAAGCTGGGCCTGGGTGACCGCGTAGATTACAAACCTAAGTCGCTCTCGGGCGGACAAAAGCAGCGCGTGGCCATCGCCCGTGCCCTGGTCAACCACCCCCGTCTGGTGCTAGCCGACGAGCCCACGGCGGCCCTGGATAAAAAATCAGGCCGCGACGTAGTAAACCTGCTGCACCGCCTCTCCCGCGAAGAAGACTGTACTGTCCTCATGGTCACCCACGACAACCGCATTCTGGACGTGGCCGACCGCATCATTAATCTGGTGGACGGTCGTCTGGAGTCTGACGCCAGCCCCAACGCATTTATGAAAGAGCACATGGACCCGTCGAAGGTGGATGCTCAGATGTTCATCATGTGATGCAGCCATGCTAGAAGATTACGATCGCAGTCAGTCAACGCCCCCCCTAGCCCTATCGATCAAATCTTTCTCATCGGGCAGAGAACTCATACTGTCCAACTTTAGCCGTGACTATTTCGTCGTCAAGCTGTTGGGCAGCGATCTATCGGCGATGAAACGCATCGACGCCTACATTGAGTTTGCTGGCCTTGTACAGCTCCTGGAAAGTCTGGCTGCCCATGAAAGAAATTGGGAGGGGACGGCTGAGTGGTGCTCTATCGAGAACGATTTGTGTCTGGCTTTTCGGTCGGACGCCCGTGGGCATGTGTTCATTGAGGTTAGGTTGGATAAGCCAGACGACTGGAATCTCAGCTGTGAAATCGAAACAGAACTGGGCCAGCTTGCTATGATTGCCCGCAAGGCCAGGCATATTTATGCTCAGATCTATTCTTCTTAATCGGGGTCCAAGCCCCTGCTTAACCGGTAACGAATGGCCGCAAAAACAACCGCTCAAACCTGGGATACCGACAGGTACCAAACGCAGCATGATTTCGTCTGGCAGTACGGCGAAGGGCTGCTGCCCCTGCTGGCTGCGCAACCAGGGGAATGCATTTTAGATTTGGGCTGCGGGACCGGACAGCTAACGCAGCAGATTTCAGCCAGTGGGGCGGTTGTAACCGGCATCGACGCCGACCCGGCGATGATCGCCCAGGCACAGCAAAACTATCCCCATCTCAGCTTTGCCCAGGCCGACGCCCAAAACTTCACCGTTCCTGACCCCGTCGATGCCGTTTTCTCCAACGCCGTTCTGCATTGGGTCAGTGATCCAATTGCGGCCATCTGGTCCATCCACGCTGCGCTCAAGCCGGGAGGCCGATTCGTTGCTGAGTTTGGCGGACGGGGTAACGTACAAACTATCGTCGCCGCCGTTGAGGCCGTGCTAGGACAGACCGATCTCAATCCCTGGTATTTTCCCAGTTTGGCTGAGTATGCCCAACTGCTAGAGTCGAACGGGTTTGAAGTCACTTACGCTCAGCTCTACGATCGACCTACGCCGCTCAAAGGCAAGCACGGACTGGCCAATTGGATACGGATGTTTTGCGATCGCACCCTCACCGACCGACCGGACGCCGAGATCGAGACCCTGTTCAGCCAGATAGAAGACCGGGTGCGATCTCAACTTTATATAGGCGGCCAGTGGGTCGCCGACTACCGCCGCTTACGCCTTGTGGCAATCCGGTTAGATTCACAATCATGATGGGATCGGCAGAAGCCCGTCATGGTAAGCAAACCGTACGATGAGACTCATCCCCTGCGCATCCGCCGATGGACGGGGGAATCCTTTCAGCTATGATGCTATGGTGACGATTTCGACCCGGATGCTGTGACCTTGTTGAGTCTTAGCAACGTTCAGGAGTAACCCTTACATGGTGCATGCAACGCTACAGACCCCTCGCGCTGAGCTAGACCTGAACGCGTTAAATCAAACCCTAAAGGACGTTACCGCACCGGCCCTGGTAGAGTGGGCCGCTAAAGAATTTGATTCAGGTCTGGTGATGAGCACCAGCTTTGGCATTCAGTCGGCGGTGATGCTGCACCTAGTGACGCAGGTGGTGCCCTCCATGCCGGTAATTTGGGTCGATACGGGCTACCTGCCCGCTGAGACCTACCGCTTCGCCGATCAGCTCACCCAGCGACTGCAGCTCAATCTCAAGGTTTACCAATCGCCGCTTAGCCCGGCCCGGATGGAAGCGCTCTATGGGCGACTGTGGGAGCAGCACAACGTTGAAGCGCTGAACCGCTACGACCAGATTCGTAAGGTAGAGCCCATGCAGCGAGCTCTACAGGAGCTGAACGCAACTGCCTGGCTAGCCGGACTGCGAGCTGGACAAACCAATCACCGTCAGACATTGGGCCGAGTGGGGCGTCAAAACGGATGCTACAAGGTGCTGCCCATCCTCAACTGGCACTCTCGCGATGTGTACCAGTACCTGACCCAGCATGAGCTGCCCTATCATCCGCTATTCGATCAGGGCTATGTCACGGTGGGCGACTGGCACTCTAGCCGACCGCTGACCGCTGACGACGATAGCGACCGCGACACTCGGTTTAAGGGCCTCAAGCAAGAATGCGGGCTGCACTTGCCCCAGACGCCCGGTGAAGCCGAAAGCTTAAATTCCAGCTCGCTGTAAGCCGTTGCCTCCCTCGGTGGTGCCTAAATCCTCCCCACAGCTGTCTGTCAAAACGGTAGGAGCAGGGCGCTGTCTGGCCGTAGGTTTCGCCGGATTACTGATGGGGCTGGCACCAGTCAACGCCTGGCCGCTAGGTTGGGTTGCGCTCGCGCCCCTGTGGTGGGCGGTGCAGCGGGTGAATCGGGTCGAGGGCGTGGGGGCTAAGTCTGTCCGGCAAACAGTGCGGGCGCTGCTGCCCCTGTCCGTTTGCTGGAGCCTGGGCTATCACGGGACGGCCCTGTCATGGATTACGCATCTGCATCCGCTGACATGGATGGGGATTCCCTGGTTGGGCAGCGTTGCGATCGCACTATTTGCCTGGGCAGCCATCACGCTCTGGGGCACCGTTCTGGTCAGCCTATGGACCCTGGGCTTCACCGCCGCTCAGAAAAATCCCTTGAATAGTCCCAGTCGCGTACTGATTGGTACAGCCCTCTGGTGTGGTCTGGAGGCGCTGTGGAACCTGAGCCCCCTAGACTGGACAACGCTCGCCTATACTCAGAGTCCAGGTAATCTGGCGATCTTGCACCTGGGTCAGATAGCGGGGCCGCTCACGGTTTCAGCAGTGCTGGTTGCGGTGAACGGGCTAGTCGCCGAGGCCATTCTCTCCGGGCGCTGGCGACGGTGGATCACCGCCGCCGTTGGGCTGGGATTGTTGGTTCATCTGGTGGGCTGGGGGCTCTATCAGGCACCGCTGGCAGACGCCCCTGGTCGCGTATTAAATGTCGGCATTGTCCAGGGTAATATTCCGACGCGAGAAAAGTTGTTTACTAGTGGTATTCAGCAGGCCCGAGAACGTTATCTGCAGAGCTATCAACAGCTTGCAGAGGCGGGTGCAGACGCGGTTCTCACCCCCGAAGGAGCAATTCCAGTCCTGTTCGATGCGCGCAACAAAGAGGCGGATTTGTTTTATCAGGTGGTTCAGCGCGGCGGCGAATCAGCGCCAGTACTGTGGCTAGGGCAGTTCTTGCTAGAGCCAGTCAATCGTAATCGCATTACCCAAAGCCTGATCAGCATTGTGCCGGGGGCTGGCATCGTGGGTCAGTACGACAAAATCAAGCTGGTCCCCTTAGGAGAATATATCCCGCTCCAATCGGTCTTTCGAGGGCTCATTTCCCGTCTGTCGCCCATTGGCACCGATATGATTCCGGGTCGGCTGGACCAAACCTTCAAGACCGGATTTGGCCAAGCGGCAGGCGGCATCTGTTTTGATTCAGCCTTTAGCTGGCTGTTTCGCACTCAGGTGACCCGAGGGGGGGAATTCATCATTACGGCGAGCAATATTGACCCCTATCCGCGACGGACAATGCTGCAGCTCCATGCCCATGAGGTGATGCGGGCAGTTGAAACCAGTCGATGGGGCGTCCGTGCGACCAATACGGGGCTTTCAGGCATTATCGATGCCCACGGGCGAACGGTTTGGCTCTCAGCGCAAAACCAGTCGGTCACTCACCTGGGCCAAATCTACCGCCGACAAGGACAAACGCTCTACGTGCGCTGGGGCAACTGGTTGACACCGCTACTTGTTATACTAGCGCTACTCCAACTCGGGCAAAAATGGATCTTGAAGCCGGGCAACTAGCTGCTCGAAGGGCTCCCAATCGTCAGATTCGACAATGGGCTCCCAAATGGCTTCGATACGGGGGCGGTGAAGTGCGATCGCAGGGTTACTGCGTCGTAGGCAAGCCGCTACCGCATCCATATCCGACACTTCCTGCAGGCACAGATGATAGTGCTGCCGCCAATCTTTCAATAGCGCCGCCGCTTCCTCATCGGAGTTCTCTACCGTCGGCTGCAAAATGTTCTCGTAAGAACATTTCCATTCAGACAAAACCTGCTCAGTTATTCCTAGAAAGAACCCATGATAGTCAACGTGAGTCTTTTCCAATAACTGAACAGTCTTAAACAACAGCTCTCCCAAACTGTCGCTAAACCCTTCAAACCCTAGCTTTCGTAGCATCAGTGTTTGATAGGCAGTGCGGTAATGCTCGGCGTAGTCTTCCAGACCAGCGTTCAGATCGTCTTTTTCCATGACCATTTCCAGCGGACGCTGCAACAGCTCTAGATTAAGCTGACAGATTCCCGGTTGGTTACCGTAGCTGTAGCGCCCGCCGTAGTCAAAGTAGGCAGCGGTAAACCGGCGATCGTACTCCTGCATAAAGGCATAAGGGCCGTAGTCAAAGCTCTCGCCGGTAATCGACATATTGTCAGTATTCAACACCGCATGGCAAAACCCCACCGACATCCACTGGGCCGCCAGTTGGGCCACCCGCTGCACCAGCTCAGCATAGAACCGGGCGTAGCGCTCCTGCGGGTCTTGAACAGCCAGCAGGTGGGGATAGTAAACCTCGACCACGTGGCCGAGTAGGGTCTCAATCAGGTCCGGGCGCTGTAGATAGTGCAGCCGCTCAAAGGTACCAAAGCGAATATGAGACCGGCTAAATCGCACCATCACCGAGGACCGGGTAGGTGAGGGCTCGTCGCCACGATAGAGCTGTTCGCCGGTTTCAACCAGGCTCATCGTCCGAGAGGTTCTCACCCCCAACGCATGCAGCGCCTCCGATGCCAGCACCTCACGCACGCCCCCTTTCAGAGTCAGCCGACCGTCGCCCCCCCGCGAGTATGGGGTGGTGCCAGAGCCCTTTGTGCCAAAATCGTACAGCTCGCCATCAGTGCCCCGCACCTGCCCGTAGAGAAAGCCCCGCCCATCGCCCAGCTGCGGATTGTACGAGCCAAACTGGTAACCGTGATAGCGCAGCGCCAGCAGCGGCTGCCCCTTTTGAAACTGACCGAAGGCCTCAATAAAATCCCAATCGCTAACGTTGTCTGGCTCTAATCCCAGCTGCTGCAAGATGCCATCGTTACGAAATCGCAGGGTATGTTCTGGGAATGCCGCCGCCGCTACCGGATCGTAGTAGTCCTCACCAAGCTTGTCCAGGGCGGGCTCAAGGGGAATAGCAAGTAAAGGGTTGGCCATCGCTGGGTATAGCTACTCTGGCTGCTCAGCTATTGTAAAGCAACCACTCGGGGTTAGGCGCGGTCACTATGCGATCGCACCCGATACGCTCCTGAATCTGCCCAGCTCAGGCTGATAATCGAAGGGACATGCAGCACCTGGGTCTAGCAAGGGCGAGCGCACTTATCTTACATTTTCAAGCAATCGTCGTGAATTGGCCCCATCGACTGGGCATACAAATAAAAGTTGTTGCTCCTCTGATCTATGAAGTTGCTGCCCCACGATCGATATTGGCAAGCAAACTTGCGCCTGATCTTACTGCTGCTGTCAATTTGGGGCGTTATCGCCATCGGCTTCGGTGTGCTGTGGGTAGAGCCACTGAACCAGTTTCAGTTGGGCCAGATCCCATTGGGTTTTTGGATATCGCAGCAAGGCGCGATTGTCAGTTTCGTGATCTTGACATTCGTCTATGCCAAACGAATGGATACTCTGGACGGCAAGTATGGCCGATATGCTAACCAGCAACGCTCCCTTCAGCGTCGGCCTCAACAGAACACAGATGAGCGCTAACGCAGCCGATAGCAAGCCCTATGGCCGATCGATCTGAGTAGTCTCCTCAACGCGATTTACCCACCTACGGCTCTTCATGATGGCTCTTTCTGTCGAAAGCTGGACCACGCTATTTATTCTTTGCTCGTTCCTGCTTTATCTGTATATCGGCTGGGCGTCTCGAGTAAAAGACGCAAAAGGATTTTTTATTGCCAGCCGAGGAGTCCCCACCATCGCGAACGGGTTAGCAACTGCTGGGGACTGGATTTCGGCAGCTTCTTTCATCTCCATGTCAGGCCTCGTGGCCGCGCTGGGGCACGATGGCTCGATTTACCTGATGGGCTGGACCGGTGGGTACGTTCTAGTCGCGCTATTAATTGCGCCCTATCTGCGTAAGTTCGGTCAGTACACCATTCCAGACTTTATTGGAACTCGCTACAATTCCAACACTGCCCGCGTACTAGCCGTTGTGGCTGCCATCTTTATTTCATTGACCTATATAGCAGGGCAAATGCGCGGCGTCGGCATCGTTTTTAGCCGCTTTCTTCAGGTCGATGTAAATACAGGCGTGCTAGTCGGCATGGTCATCATCGGCTTTTTTGCAGTTGTTGGCGGTATGAAAGGGATTACCTGGACTCAGATCATTCAGTACGGCGTACTGATTGTGGCCTTTCTGATTCCAGCTGTGGCCCTGTCTCTGCAGCTGACGGGCAATCCCATCCCTCCGCTCGCATTTATTACCAGCGATATTGCCGTCAAGCTCAATCAGATTCAAACCGATTTGGGCCTGACGGCTTACACCGAACCGTTTGCCCATCGCACTCAAGTTGATGTGCTCACAACCGTTCTAGCACTGATGCTGGGGACAGCCGGTCTGCCTCATATTTTGGTGCGATTTTATACGGTCTCTAACGTACGAGCCGCCAGGTATTCGGCTGCCTGGGCCGTGCTGTTTATTGCGATTCTCTACACCACAGCGCCAGCGGTCGCGACCTTCGCTCGCTACAATCTGATCCAGAGCTTTGACAACCAGCCGATCGAATCTATAGAACAGCTTTCCTGGACGGACAAATGGGTCCGTACTGAGCTGCTTTCGTTGAACGATAAGAGCGGAGATGGTCGTTTGCAGTTTACGGCTAACCCAGCCACCAACGAGATTGAGATTGACTCAGACATCATCTTTTTATCTGCACCTGAAATCTCTCAGCTGTCACCCTGGGTGACTGGACTGGTGGCGGCAGGCGGACTGGCGGCAGCGCTCTCAACCGCGTCTGGGTTATTGCTAGTAATCTCTAGCAGCATTGCCCATGATATTTACTTCCGAATCATCAATCCCAGCGCTACCGAGTCTCAGCGGATCAATATGGGCCGGGGAATGGTTGGGCTTGGTCTAGTGATTGCGACCTACTTTGGCATTCATCCACCCGGCTTCGTGGGTCAGGTAGTGGCGTTTGCCTTTGGTCTAGCCGCAGCTAGCTTCTTCCCACTGATTGTGCTGGGCATTTTTGATCGGCGGGCAAATCGTCAAGGTGCGATCGCAGGGATGACCGTCGGTCTCAGCTTTACGAGCGCCTACATTATTGGTGCCCGATTTTACGGCATGCCGCTTTGGGTGGGTGGGGTCTCGCCCGAGGGCATCGGCACGGTGGGTATGTTGTTGAATGCAACCGTCACCTGGATAGTCTCTCGCATGACGCCGCGCCCGCCGGTAAGCGTCCAAGCCCTGATTAGTACTCTACGAGAACCCGGGAAGGAGCCACCTCGCAATGTCTTTCTCTATCGCACGTTAGAAGAAAAGCTAGAGCTTCGCAATGCTCAGCTCGACCAGGCCTATCAGGATATTAAAACGCTGAACCAGCGGCTCCAGACCGAAAACAGTCGGCTGGGGATGCTCAACCACCAGCTGCAAACCGAAATTTCTGAACGCCAGCAAGCAGAAGTGGCCCTCCAGCAAGCCCAATATGAAACCGAGGCCAAAAACATCCGGTTAGAAGAAACGCTCATCACCTTGCGAGAGACTCAAACCCAGCTCATTCAAACCGAGAAAATGTCTAGTCTGGGGCAGCTAGTCGCTGGCGTCGCTCATGAAATTAACAATCCCGTTAGCTTCATCTATGGCAACGTCGGTCACGCTATCGACTACATCCAAGATCTACTAGAGCTGATTGGACTGTACCAGAACCATTACCCGCATCCCGAAACCGCTATTCGAACGAAAAAGGATGAAATTGACCTGGATTTCCTTCTAGAAGATTTACCTAAACTGCTCTCGTCTATGAAGGTAGGGGCTGAGCGCATTCAGCAGATTGTGCTCTCGCTGAGAACCTTTTCTCGGATGGACGAAGCTGAGATGAAGGCCGTCGATATCCATACGGGTATCGACAGTACCTTATTGATTCTCGGAAACCGCTTCAAAGCCACTTCCAAACGGCCTGAGATTCTAATTGTGCGAGACTATAGCGAGCTCCCCCTAGTTGAGTGCTATGCCAGTCAGCTCAATCAAGTGTTAATGAATTTGCTGGCCAATGCGGTTGATGCCCTGGATGAAGCGGTCCAGAAAGGACTGTTAATAGAAGCTGCTCAAATCCGTATCACGACTGACCTGATACAGCAGACCTGGATTCGCATCAGTATCGCCGACAATGGTCCGGGCATCTCATCAGCCATTCAAGAAAAGCTGTTCGATCCGTTCTTTACGACTAAGCCGGTGGGCAAGGGCACTGGACTGGGCCTCTCGATCAGTTACAAAATCGTTGCCGAAACCCACTGTGGCAAAATGTGGTGCGAATCCGGTCCAGAGATAGGAACGACGTTCCACATAGAAATACCCCAAAAAATACCCAAACTCTCAAACGCTGACGCGCAGGAAGCGTGAGTCAGGAGTGGCATCTCACCCGGCTGATCCCAAGGTCTGCTCGGCTGCTGCAGTAATCAAAACAAGGGCTTGGACCCGCTGTGAGCCTGGTTAAAACCTCAGTTGCCCACTGTGCTGACCCGCTGCACCTTCAGCACGTCGGTCATCTTGCGAAACTGGCTAAACGTGTGGTCAAGCTGGGCATGGTCTTTCACATCTAGACCCAGATCAATCTCAGCGATCTGCCCCGGAAAAGTCTTGACCCCCGCCCGATGGACGTTGATCTTCAGGTCAGAAAGATGCCCGAGAATGTCTTTCAACACACCGACCCGGTCGATCACCTCTAGCTTCACCAAAACCGGGTAAGTGTTGGGCTTCCCTGGAGTCACTTCCGACGACTTCCAACTGATCGGAATCAGCCGGTCGCCAGGAATATGTTCAACGTTGGGGCAGCCCTGGCGATGGACCGCAATACCTCGACTGCCTAGGGACACGATGCCGATAATCGGCTCGCCGGGTAGCGGGTTGCAACAGCCTGCGATGTGATGCACCAGCCCTTCAATACCTGAAATTGGACAGCCATCCTTAACGCCTGCGCGACCGCTGAGCCCCCGAGCGACCGACTGAGTCTTGCCCTCACTCACACGGGCGCTGATGGCTTCGTTGCTCTCAGCCTCGACCGGCTGCTGGTCTTTGACAATCTCCTGCAGACGGTTCACCACCAGGTTCAGCGTCACCTCGCCATAGCCAAGGGCCGCCAACAAATCTTCGACTGAGGAATAGTTGCAGCGCTGAGCGACTTCTTGCGCTGGGGCCGATTTCAGCAGCGCTTCAAGCCCTTCACGACCCATTACCCGTTCTAGCATGTCTCGACCCCGGGCCATATTCTCGTCATGGTGGCAGCGCTTGTACCACTGACGAATGCGATTGCGGGCACCCGCTGAGACAACAAAATTGAGCCAGTCTAGGCTCGGGTGGCTGTTCTTTTGAGTAATAATTTCAACAATGTCACCGTTCTCTAGTTCGGTATCGAGGGTGACCATGCGTCCATTCACCCGCCCCCCGGCGCAGTGGTTACCCACCTCTGTATGAATGCGATAGGCAAAGTCAACCGGCGTAGCCCCACGACCAAGAGAGATTACGTCGCCTTTTGGCGTAAACACATAGACCTCTTCATCGAAGAGATTATCCTTAACATCGCTGAGGTATTCTTGAGCGTCTTCAAGGTCTTTTTGCCATTCCAGCAGCTGACGCAGCCAGGTAAATTTCTCGTCATCAGTCGAAATGGAGACGCTGCCGGATTCTTTGTACTTCCAGTGGGCAGCGATACCGTACTCGGCCACCTGATGCATTTCTAACGTGCGAATCTGCACTTCGATAGGGCGTCCGTGGTTACCGATGACGGTGGTATGGAGCGACTGGTATCGGTTGGCTTTGGGCAGGCCAATGTAGTCTTTGAACCGGCCAGGAATCGGACGAAAGCGGTCATGGACGATGGCCAGTGCCCGATAGCATTCGTCCTTGTTTTTGACGATCAGGCGAATGGCGGCCAGGTCATAGATCTGGTGGAAGTCCTTTTGCTGTCGCCGCATCTTGCGGCAAATGCTGTACAGGTGCTTGGGTCGGCTGCTCACGTCCAGGCATTGGATGCCCGCGTCGATCAGGTCTTCTCGCAGGGTGGCCGCAATTTGCCTGAGCCGGTCTTCTCTGGCCGCTCGTTTTTCTGAAATCTGGCTTTGAATCTCTCGGTAAGCGTCAGGTTCTAAATACTTGAACGAAAGATCTTCTAGCTCCCACTTGAGGTGACCAATACCCAGTCGGTTGGCGAGGGGCGCAAAGATGTCCATCGTCTCGCGGGCAATGCGGCACTGCTTTTCGGGGGGTAGGTGCTGCAGAGTGCGCATGTTGTGCAGACGATCGGCCAACTTCACCACGATGACGCGAATATCCTGAGCCATGGCCAGGAACATGCGGCGAAAATTTTCGGCCTGGCGCTCGGTCTTGCTGTGGAAGTTGTACTTGGAAAGTTTAGTGACGCCCTCGACCAGCTGACGCACTTCAGGGCCGAAGTGACTTTCAATTTCGTCGGCGGTGACGTCGGTGTCTTCGACCACATCGTGCAAAAAGCCTGCTGCGATCATGGCGCTGTCGCCGCCCAGTTCGCGCAGCAGCTCGGCTACCGCCACCGGGTGATCAATGTAGGGATCCCCAGACGCGCGGCGCTGCCCCTTATGAAGCTGATAGGCAAACTCGAAGGCGCGGCAGACGAGCTGAGTATCTTCTGGAGAAAGCGTTGGGGTATCTGTTGGGATATCTCTATGCGGCTCGGAAAGCGGGCGTTCTGACGCGGCGGACGGCTCACACCGACGCTCTAGCAAGCAGGCCGATAGCCAGGTCGGGAGCGTACAGTCTTGAGGCAAGGTCGATACGGCGGCATCCATAGCAGACAGGCGGGTAGACAGTTGAAAAGCAGATGGCGGCTAACGCTGGGGCTGACGATAAATTTGACAGTACTATCAGAACTCAAATCGTAAACCGAACTTTCTTTTGTAAAAGGAAATCAGCACCGTGTCTACAGAATCGGAGAAGCCCGAAATGGAAACGGCGAGATAGGATTGCTATGGAACGAGCAGGCCCGAGAATGCGGTGAGCAGTTTCCCCAGGCTGGCTGCTTGAGAAAAGATCGGACCTGAACGGATCCGTTGATGTATAAATTCCTACAATTCTATACGTGTGGGGGCGGTCTGCCAAACGTCTAGATGTCAGAAAATGGTGAGAGAGGTCTGGGGGCCTGTATCTCTAGATATATCTAGATTTATTTATGATAGACAAAACTTCAGTAAGCGATGTCTGTATCTTTCGGTAGAAACGTAAGGCGTTCAGCTACATCCTGCGAAGCTTATGCCCCTATCTGATACCACTGGCGCGTCGCCTATCACTGTAGCGATTCAGTCCTTTGAGCAGCAGCTGGCAGCGCTGCAGACGATCCTGGGCAATGGTCAAGAAAGCGCTGCGATCGCAACCGCCGTCACCGCCCTACAAACCACCTTCCGGCAGCTGCTGCTGCCGCTAGCCCCCAACCACCCTGACCAGACCCCCATCTTCACCGAGATGAACCGGCATCTGCGGCTGCTGGCGGTGGATGCCACCTTTCTACGAACGGCACGACAGGCCGCCACCCAGCAGCAGCGACAAGCGCAGATCGACAACCGGCTACAGCAGCTAGCGGGCTTCGCCGAGGCCCTACGGACTTCGGTGTGCTAATGGCCCAGTTGGAGTGGTTTAATGGCGATGAAGCGTCTACCCCTGTAGGAAATTACATCTGTGCGCTGTGCCAAAGATTTAAAGGTTGATCTCTCAGACAAAACGCTCTCGGGTGGCCTGACGGCCCATAGCTGCCCCCAGTGTGAGGGGGTTTGGATTCCGCCTGATCGTTACCAAACCTGGCAGGTCGAGCATGCCGACCCGTCCACCAGCATCAGCGACCTCAAGCTGCCGAGCTCGCTCGACGTAGACTACAAGCCCTCTCCCTACGATGGGCGAGCCGGGCTGTGCCCCCAGTGCGGGTTTTACCTGGTGCGGGGCCGCATCAACCTCAAAGATGCCGCATTCTTTGTCGAGCGCTGTCCGGGGTGCAACGGCATCTGGTGCGATCGCGGCGAGTGGGAAACGCTTGAAAAGCTGGGACTGGCCAGCTATATTCCCCTACTGTTTACCGATGAGTGGCAGAGCCATGTGCGGGTGCTAGAAGCGGCCTACCGAGAGAAGCAGGCCACGGCGGACAAACTGGGGCCTGAGATTGCCGAGAAGCTATTTGAACTGGCCGAGCTGTTAGAGGCCCACCCCAACGGCGACTTTGGCGTCGCCTACCTAATGCGTCGATTCGAGGAGTAGCCTTGCCCGACTCGCCCTTATCTGATTTGCTGACGATTGAAAACTTTTCGATTGCCTACCCGGGCCAGTCGAACTGGGCCGTCAAAAATGTGTCCCTTTCTCTTAGACCCGGTGAAAAGCTGGGACTGGTAGGCGAATCAGGCTGCGGTAAATCGACACTGGGCCGGGCAGCGCTCAGGCTGCTGCCTAACGGAAGCCGGACCCAGGGCAAAACGGCCTTTGAAGGGCGGTCGATTTTTGACTTTTCGCCCCAGGAGCTGCGCCGGTTTCGGGGCGAGGCGGTGTCGCTGGTGTTTCAAGACCCGATGACTCGGCTGGATCCGCTGATGACCATTGGGGATCATTGCGTCGAGACGCTGCGATCGCACCGCAGCGATCTGTCAAAAAAAGAGGCAAAGGAGGTTGCGATCGCAACCCTCGAATCGGTCAATATCGCCGCCAACCGCTGGGATCAGTACCCCCACGAGTTTAGCGGCGGCATGCGGCAGCGGGTGGCGATTGCCCTGGCGCTGCTGCTGAACCCCAAACTGATTGTGGCGGACGAGCCCACCACGAGTCTCGATGTCACCGTTTCGGCACAAATTCTCGATCTGCTGACAAAGCTGTGTGAGGAGCGCGGGCTGGGGCTGATTTTGATTTCCCACGACCTGGCCCTGGTGGGGGAATATTGCGATCGCATCGCCGTCATGTACCAGGGCGAGCTGGTCGAGCTGGGGCCGACCGAGCAGGTGTTTTACCAGCCCCAGGCCGACTACACGCGCTCCCTGCTGGCCGCCGCCCACCAGCTACAAACCGAAGGGGCCGAGCGCTCCGCTGCCGGACTCGAAACCTCCAGCACCACCGGCCAGCCCCTGTTGCAAATTCAAAACCTGGTCAAGCACTACACCATCGAACAGGGCTTCATCGGCCGCCTGTTGAGTAAATCGCCGCCCGAAGCCATCAAAGCAGTCGATGGCATCTCGCTCGATCTGTATCCAGGCGAAATTTTAGGGCTCGTCGGCGAGTCCGGCTGCGGCAAGAGCACCCTGTCGCGGACGCTGCTGCAGCTGATTCAGCCCACTTCAGGTCAGGTCAGCTTTCTCGGCCAAAATCTAGTCGGCCTGCCCCGCACCGAACTGCAGGCCCGACGGCGCGATCTGCAAATGGTCTTTCAAGACCCCCACGCCTGCCTGAACCCGATGATGACCGTCGAGCGCGGCATCATGGACCCCCTGCTCATCCACAGGCTCTGTGGCAAGGCGGAGGCCAAAAACCGCGTCCACGCCATGCTGGAGCGGGTGGGCCTGACGCCGGTTGAGGACTACGCCCAGCGCTTCCCTGGCGACCTCTCGGGCGGGCAGCAGCAGCGGGTGGCCATTGCCCGTGCCTTCATTACTCGGCCCAAGCTGGTGATTTGCGACGAGCCGGTGAGTATGCTCGACGCCAGTGTTCAGGCCCAGGTGCTAGAGCTAATGCTCGATCTAAAAAGTGAGCTGGATCTGACCTATTTATTTATTACGCACGATTTGTGGGTGGCGCGGTATTTGTGCGATCGCATCGCCGTCATGCTCCACGGCAAAATCGCCGAAATCGGCCCCACCGAACAGCTCTTTACCAACCCTCAGCATCCTTATACGAAGACGTTGCTTCAGGCAGCTCCTTTACTAGCTAAAACAGCCAGATAGTCTTCGGCATGGAACTACCCAACCGCGATGAAGCATACATCCAGACTACCAAGCTAACGGGGTACCTTCTGTCAGAGACTCACGTCGTGGGTAAGTCCAAAGCAAAGTTTTTTAGAGCTAAAGGGTTCAACGAGACAAACCTGCCGCTGCTTGAGCAAGCGTTACTCAACCTAGCAAGAACGCAGCCGGTTCAAAGCTCTGCTCAAACTATTCACGGGACCAAGTACGTTATCATCGGTGCTATCAACACAGCACTCGCAAGCACGATCAGCGTTCTATCTGTGCGAATTATTGATTCAGGACAGACCGCGTCTCGCTTTGTGACGGCTCGTCCATACAAAAGCAGCCTAGAATCGCCTAATCATGATTAAGGAACTAGATGTTGTTACGCTGACTCATGATTTACGAGAGCATGGTTTGTCTAAAGGGAGCCGGGGTGCTGTTGTTCACTGCTACAGCGATGGCCAAGCCTTTGAAGTCGAGTTTGACGGCGAGGGAATAGAAAGTCATATCCTAACCTTAGAGCGCACTGATATTCAGCTGGAGCGTGCTACCATCCAGGCTCAAGTAATCGAATTGTTGGCCGGTTTACCAGAAGACTTGCTACTAGAGGTTCGAGACTTTGCTGAATTTCTGCAGCAAAAGCAAGCTGTTTGAGAAGCTGTAACAGTCGCTAAACCACGTCCTTCAGTGCCGCATCCGGCAACGCATAGGAGTTTTTCAAAAACTCAGAATTCGCCTCTAGCACCTCGGGGTAGCGGCTGTGGGACAACACGCTCACGGCAAAAATCTCCTGTACGCCGCTCTTAAATTTAAGAAAGGCCACCGTCTGCCCGCTTCGCAGATCCACCACCCAAACGCCGCAGGTCCGTTCCGTCAGCCGGTCTACTAAGGGAATGCCGCTGAAGGTGGCCGATTCGCGCACCTGCGAGAGCCCGACAAAGGCATAGTGACCGAAGAAATCAATCCCCCGCGTGAAGCCGGGAAACTGCGCTACGGTCGTCAGCTGCCCGGTGTTCACATCCACCGTGGCCAGACTGCCCTGCCCGGACTCTAGCACCCACAGCTTACCGCCGTACCAGCGGGGCGAGTGGGGCATCGACAGTCCCTGGCAAATAATCTCATTTGTCTGCACGTCCATTAAAATGCCGCCGCTGGCCTTGTTGGCCCGCCAGCCGCCGCTGGTGTTGGTTGTGCCTAGGGCCGTGACGTATTTGGGCTGGTCATTCACAATGGCCAGCCCGTTTAGGTGGCAGCGGTCGTCGGGACTATAGCCGCTGATAAACGGCGGTCGCCAGCGAGGCACAAAGCTGTAGGCCAAATCGGGCGTACACAGGCAAGAAAAGCGCGTGTTGACAATCCACAGCTCATCGCTAGCCCAGCCCATCTCGTGAATGTCTATATCGCCAGTGATGTGAATGTTCCGCAACAGATAGCAGGCGTCGTGTTTATTGGGTGGCTCTAGCTTCGGCGCCACGGCGGGCAGGTTGTAGAACTCCACCAACTCGTGGGCGGTGCCCATGGCCATGCGGGTGGCGTTGACGGCCAGCCCCATGGGGCGGCTGTACTGGCGAAAGTGGGTATTGACAGCGGCCTCAGCTTACCGGCCTGGTAAGTGGTCACCATCAGCGAGCAGCCAGCGCCGTTTAGCAGCTCCGTCAGGCTGTGGGTGTGAACGGAGCTTAGGTCGGTTTTGGGCGAGGCGTTGGTGAACATGGCGGGGACCTAATCGCGGATAGGCAGATCTACTCTAGTCAGAAAGCGCCCCTATCGGCGGCCTAGAGTCGTTCACATTGCCAAAGAACTGCGGTTTTACGCGAAATATTTAGATGGCTTAATGTTCTCATGCAGCCGTTTTATCTCCCGAATTCTACTGAAAGCTCGGCTGTCTTCAGAATGAATATGGTTTGACAAATTGTGACATTCTCTCACAAGCGTCACCGCATACGTGAGCGCATTAGATAGCGCGGGCACTTTTGATCGCACAGGATATGCAGGCGGCTTCAAAAATGTCATTCCGCAAACAATTATTTGGATTTGGGTTCACGCTACTGCCCTTTCTGGGCTGGGTCAGCCTGCGACCGGCCTTTGCTCAGCCCATCACGGCGGCCACCGACGGCACCGACACCGTGGTTACCCAAGACGGCAACCAAATCAACATCACGGGCGGATCTTTCTCGGGCGATGCGGCGAATCTCTTCCACAGCTTTGAGCAGTTTGGCCTAGACCAGGGTCAAATCGCCACCTTCTTGACCGACCCCAACACCCAAAACGTGCTCGGTCGCATCGTCGGCGGTGACCCCTCGGTGATCAACGGTCTGGTGGAGCTGACCGGCAGCGGGGCAAATCTGTACCTAATCAACCCGGCAGGCGTGATTTTTGGGGCGGACGCGACGCTGAATGTGCCCGCCAGCTTTATGACCACCACGGCAGATGGCGTGGCCTTTGGTGACGAGTGGTTCAGCATATTGGACGAGAATAACTACGGTACCCTCACGGGCGACCCCAGCGCGCTGTTATTTTCTAGCAGTGAGCCCGGCAGCATTCTCAACGCGGGCAATCTGGCCGTGGGCGAAGGGCAGAATCTGAGCCTGGTCGGGGGCTCCGTGGTCAATACCGGCACTCTGACGGCCCCCGGCGGCAGTATCACCGTCGCGGCGGTTCCCGGCACCAGTCGGGTGAACCTGAGCCATGAGCATCTGCTGCTGGCGCTGGAGTTTACGCCCCTGACTGAGGCGGGACCGACGCCGTTGTCGGCAACGTTATCACTGCCGAGACTGCTGACCGGCGGTGATGTGGAAGCGATTACCGGCGTGACCACCGATGCCGAGGGGCGACTGTACCTGACAGCGGGGGCGGAGCCGATGCTGGCCGAGACTGGGGCGGCAGTGGTCTTCGGTGACCTCTCAGTGGCAGCGGAGACCAGTGGCAATGTGCAGGTGCTGGGTGACCAGGTGAGTCTGATTGGTGCCAATATTGACGCCAGCGGCTCCTCGGGTGGTGGCGAAGTACTGATTGGCGGCAACTACCTGGGCGAGGGCACTACGCCAACGGCAACGACAACTTTTGTCGATAGTGACACCACGATTGTTGCCGATGCCACGGTACAGGGCGACGGCGGCCGGGTGATTGTCTGGGCGGACGATGCGACGACCTTTGCCGGAACGATCACCGCGCGCGGTGGCGTTGAAGGCGGCGACGGGGGCTTTGTTGAGACCTCGGGCAAGCGTACGTTAGACTTTACAGGCGGCAGCGTGGATGCGGGGGCGACGTCAGGCGCTGCGGGTCTGTGGCTGCTGGACCCAGCAGATATTGTCATCGATGCGGCCCAGGCGATTGCAGTACAGAATTCGCTGGCCAGCGGTACCAGCATTGAGCTGACCACCGTGGGCGGCAGCGGCGGTAACGGTGACATTACCCTGCAGAGCGGCATTGATGCGACGGCGACGGGCGAGGCGACGCTGACTCTGACGGCTTCCCGCTACATCACCAACGGCGGCACGGGTTCAACCATTGACATCACCGACGGCAATTTGGTGATGAATCTAAACCAGGAGGGGCTGGCGGCGGAACAGAACCCTACCCTGACAGATGCCTTAGCGACTATAGGAACCGTAACTAACGGCACTACAACTGTAAACCTGGGAGCGGGCACCTATCGAGAACAGAGCCAAATAAACATCAGTGAAAGCGTCATTATTAATGGAGCGGGGGCTGACGCAACCATTATTAGTGGAGATCAAACGGGCGACGGCACTGGCGATCATCGAGTGCTGAATATAAGCGGCACAGCCACGGATGTCACCCTGTCTAATCTCACAGTTGCGGCCGGGGGCGGTGTCTGGGGAGGAGCTGGCATTTTCAACAATCAAGCAACATTACAACTCGACAATGTAACTGTCCGAGATAATGCCGCTACTGGTGCAGGGGGCGGCATTGCCAACCGTAACGGCGGCACGCTGTTAATTAACAACAGCTTGATTGCAGAAAATGTTTCTACCTCTCAAGGTGGCGGTATCTGGAATATTGATACTGGCAGCAGTCTAACGATTACAGACAGCACAATTTCAGACAATCAATCTACATCGAATAATGGCGGGGCGATTGAGAATGCTGATAGCGCCGTTCTAAATATCAGTGGTAGTACAATACAGGGCAACCAAGGGAGCAATGGCGGGGCGATTAACAACTGGTCGGGTACAGCAACTATTACGGACAGTACCTTCTCTCAGAATATTGGCGTGCGTGGTGGCGCTGTTCAAAGCTATCAAGGGCAAACGACCATTAGTAACAGCACTTTCTCTGAGAATAGCGCTTGGCGTGGCGGAGCCCTATATTCACAAGGTGGTAACCAGCTTGACGTCAGCAACCTCACCATTTCTGGTAACACTGTTACGAATAACGGTGGTGGTATGTACAGCGGTACCTGGGGTGGAGCTCCCACCATTACGGTGACCAATAGCACGATCTTTGGAAATTCTGCTACCAATGGCGGGGGCTTTGCGGGTGAGGGCGATATCACATTTAAGAACACGATTATTGCAGGCAACACTGTAACGAGCGCCCGACCTGATCTCTATGGAACGGTTACCAGCAATGGCAACAATATAATTGGCGATCTCACCGGCAGTACGGGTTTCAACGCCAGTGAAGCGCTGATTGTTCCCGTCGAACAGGTTATTGATACAACTCTAGCCGATAATGGCGGGCCTACCTTTACCCACGCTCTCATCGCCGGTAGCCCTGCTATCAATACCGCCAACGCTACTGATGCGATCGAAACCGATCAGCGCGGCTTTGACCGTGATGGCAGCCCTGATATTGGCGCGTTTGAGTTTGGAGCTGAGCCTGTCGTTGAAGTGGTTGAAACGCCTACAGCTACCGTCGAGGTAGTAACTGCCGAAGCCGAAATCAGCATCACCGCCCTTGATGGTCCCCCAGAGGCTGAGCCGCCGACTTCTTCAACGGCGAATGCCTGTGTGCCCGATGTGATTCTAGACATTAGTAAAGTCGTCGACAGCTCAGCGGCGACTGCCGAGAGCGAGCTGGAGGACGAGGATGAACTAGAGGGTGAGGAGGCCGCTGATGAGACCATCAGTGCGGCTGACGGGAGCGCGGATGCGGCGGTGAGCTGTTTGTGATGGGGTTAGGGTGGCCATCCTGGACGCCTGTGGACCGGTGGAGCAAGCTGCTTGCCCCACCAGAAGATATTCCTTGGTCCAGCTGGCTTATCAATTCTGATTAATCCACTGGGCACTCTGAAGTCGGTAACCGTTCAAAACAATTTGTAGAATGTTCGACCGCTTAGTAGATCCCTCCGGCTTCGCCACCCCCCTTCCATAAGGGGGGCTTGGGGGGAATCGCCCGCATAAGCGATACCGAAAACGATTCTGCGAACTGAACTTGTCTCAAACCCACATCGATGACTGACCCCATTCGTCACATTGCCATTGTCGGCGGCGGCACCGCCGGGTGGATGTCGGCCCTGATGCTGACCACCGCCATTAACCGCCGCATTCAAACCCCCGGTCCCCGCTGCCAGGTGACGCTAATCGAGTCCTCCAGCATTCCCACCGTGGGCGTCGGTGAGGCCACCATCCCTACCCTGCGGCAGCTGTTTAACTTTTTAGAGCTAGATGAAGCCGACTGGATGGTGCGCTGCAACGCCACCTTTAAGCTGGGCATCAAGTTCGATAACTGGTCCGGCGTGCCCGGCTTCGAGAGCTATTGGCACTCCTTTGGCGGCGTCACCCCCGTCGTCAACGGTGTCAACCTGCTGCACCACCTGCTGCGCGACCAGCTGCAGGGCAAATCGAACGTCTTCGATAGCCAGCGCTACCACAAAGAAAACGTGCTGGCCATGGCCCACCGTGGCCCCAAGGTGGGGGACGAGGCAGGCTACAACGGCAAAGTGGCCTATGCCTACCACCTCGACGCCGGACTGCTAGGGGCTTATATGAGAGAAAAGGCCATTGAGCGGGGCGTGCGCCACGTGGTGGATGACGTGCTGGACGTAGCGCTGGACGAGCGCGGCTTTATCAGCCATCTGCAGACCCGCGCCCACGGCGACCTAGCCGCCGATTTCTTTGTAGACTGCTCTGGGTTTAAGGGGCTGCTGATCAACCAGGCGCTGGAGGAGTCGTTTGACTCGTATGCCGATTCGCTCTATTGCGATCGCGCCATCGCCCTGCCATTGGCCTCACTTACTGGCCAGCGCATCAACCCCTATACCACCGCCACCGCCCTCGGCCACGGCTGGGTGTGGCACACCCCCCTATTTGGTCGCAGCGGCAACGGCTACGTTTACAGCAGCCAGTTCACTACACCTGAAGACGCCGAAGCAGAGTTTCGCGCCCACCTCGGCCCTGCCGCCGCAGGGGTCGAAGCCCGCCACATCAAAATGCGCGTCGGCAAAGCCCACCGCAACTGGGTGAAAAACTGCCTCAGCGTGGGTCTCTCTGGCGGCTTCATCGAACCGCTGGAATCGACCGGTATCTATCTAATTGAAGCCGGGCTGAAGAAGTTCTTAGAACTCTTTCCCGACCGCAACTGCAGCCCCGCTCTGACTCGCCGCTACAATCGCAAAATGACTGAAATCTATGAAGAGATTCGCGATTTCATCGTCTTTCACTACTGCACTACCCAGCGAGAAGACACCCCCTTCTGGCAGGCCAACAAGTTTCACCCCGCCATTCCTGACTCCCTGCAAGAAAAGCTCGACCTGTTCGAGGTGATGCTGCCCAACTTCGACATGCTGGACCGCCCGGAGCTGTTTGCCGACTATTCCTACGTGGCCATTCTCAGTGGCATGAACTACCTGCCCAAGGACAGCCTGCCGGTGCTCGACTATGCCGCCACGCCCGAGGTGGAGAGCGTATTGCAGAAGCTGGCCCAAGAGGCCGACCAGCTGCAGCGGCAGCTGCCAGACCACACTCAGTACTTGACTTGGCAGCGTCGTCAGGTGCTCCCCGAGTCGACCAAACAAACAGCTACCTACTCCGCCTGCCTGACGCCCATGTTCGCTTAAGCGACAGCGCGCCCCCCTGTTGCCATAGCTCTACGGAACTCAGTGTTAACACTTAAGTACATGATTGAAGCGGCTACTAGGGTAGCTCGCAACCTTACCGTTGTTCCGGTTTCTGCCCGCGTGATTTACGAGCCCTATTTGCGGGCCTTCAGGTCTTCTCGTCTGGGGTGACGGCTGCCCCGTTTTTGTCCGGTCTCTTGCTCGACGCTCAAAGTTTCTTATCCAATGCAATCTATAAAGTACGCATCCGTTTGGCTCGGTTGCCTAATGCTAACGGGCGGTATTGTCAGCCCTTCCCTGGCGGCAACCCCCCGAGCAGCCAAGTCTCCACAGACCCGGTTGATTCCCGCGGTAGCGCCCGCCACAGTAGCGCCCGCAGCAGCACCGGTCGAATTGGCTCAGCGGTCTAACCCCAACGAAGACCGTCTGCCCCAGCAGTTGCCCGACCCAGAAGATGCGCTGCCGCCGGAAGACCCTGCTGAGGTCACACCACCTGCGGAAGTCGAGCCGCCCCCGCCGCTACCTGGGGCCGATACGCTCGTCACCGTCAACCAACTTGAAGTGGTTGGCAGTACTATCTTTTCGGCAGAAGACTTTGCGCCTCTAGTTGAGCCGGTTGAGGGCCGCGAGGCCACCATTGGCGAACTGCAAACGGTCGCCAGCCAGATCACCCAGCTCTACATCGATGCAGGCTACATTACCTCCCAGGCGATTCTGCCCGAGCAAGAAATTACCGACGGCGTCATCGAGCTTCAGGTGATCGAAGGACGCATTAGTGAAATTCAGGTCGAAGGCAACCAGCAGACCCGCACGCCCTATATTCAGCGGCGCGTTGCCCTGGGCAGCGGCACGCCAGTGCGGCTAAGCCAGGTCGAAGACCAGCTGCGGCTGCTACAGCTTAATCCCCTATTTGAAGCAGTTTCTGGTACCCTCTCGCCAGGGGAGAATCTAGGCGAGAGCATTCTCACCGTCACAGTTGAAGAAGACAAGCCCTTCTCGGCTGAGCTGGGCGTGGATAACTACTCGCCCCCCAGCGTTGGCTCGGTACGGCTAGGGGGCGAACTCAGCTACCGCAATCTGACCGGCTGGGGCGACGAAATCAATGCTGCCTACCGCCGCACCACGACCGGCGGGGCCAACACCTACGATCTGGGGTACAAGATTCCGCTTAATGCAATGGACGGGACCCTGCAGCTCCGGTCTATCTTGGGTGACAACAATCTGGAAGGCGATTTTGACATCTCCGGCAACTCCGAATTTTACGAAGTCGCCTTTCGCCAGCCCCTGGTCCGCTCCCCACGACAGGAGCTAGCCCTCTCCCTAGGCTTTGCCTATCGCGAGGGGCAAACCTTTCTGTTCAACTCGCCTTTTCCCTTTGGTGTCGGGCCCGACGATGACGGTTTTAGCCGCACCAGCGTGTTTAAGTTTGGGCAAGACTACGTTCGTCACGATGTAAAAGGAGCTTGGGCGCTGCTGTCACAGTTTAGCCTAGGCACTGGACTGTTTGAGGCCACCAATAACAGTGGCGACACCCCCGACGGCCAGTTCTTCAGCTGGTTGGGGCAGGTGCAGCGAGTACAGCGACTGAATTCTGACCATTTGCTGATTGTTCAGCTCAGCGGGCAGCTGACACCCAATAGCCTGTTGGCCTCAGAACAGTTTGTGATTGGCGGTGGTCGTTTAGTACGGGGCTACCGTCAAAACGCGAGATCGGGGGACAACGGCTTCCGCTTTTCGATCGAAGATCGCATGACGGTTCTGCGAGACGATACCTCCGATCGGTCAATTTTGCAGGTCATGCCGTTTGTCGATATGGGCTACGTTTGGAATCATCCGAACAATCCCAATAGTCAGTTCTCAGAGCGCTTTTTGATCGGGACAGGGGCTGGCCTCTTATTTGAGCCCGAGCCTAATCTGCAACTGCGCTTTGATTATGGTTTACCACTGGTTGATCTAGATGACCGAGGTACCAATATCCAAGACGATGGCTTTTACTTCAGTGTGAACTACACATACTGAGTTCTTGCTCCGATTACTTGGATGCTCTGAGTGACCACCCCGCGATAAGAAAGATCATATTCTGACAGGCTGTCTTTTGACGTCGTCAAAAAAGCACTCTCATACTAGGTTTGCTAAACCCTTGAGAGGAGCGAGTCAAAATGAAATCCTTGATTGCTACGCTAGTTGCCCTGGTGGCGACAGCGCTGTTTGCGATGCCTGCATTGGCGGGTGATGTTGATGCGGGTCGTCAGGTGTTTGCCAACAGCTGCGCTGCGTGCCACATGGGCGGCGGCAACGTTGTGATGGGCATGAAAACACTTAAGCAGGATGCCCTCGAGACCTATTTAGAGAACTTTGGCGCAGAACACAACGTCGAAGCGATTGTTTATCAGGTCACCAACGGTAAGAACGCGATGCCCGCTTTCAGCGGTCGTCTAACCCCTGAGCAAATCGAGAACGTGGCCGCCTACGTAAAATCTCAGGCTGAAAACGGCTGGGTCGGTGGTTGATGAAGCAATTGAGGGTTGCGATCGCAACTCTCAATCAAGCCCTTCAACACGCCCATCCTGCTGATCCACTGACGGCCCGTGCCCGGCACCTGATCCAACAGCTCGAGAGGCATCGGCCAGTTGCGATCGCACTTGCCTACTGACCGCCTTTCCCCCTGGTTACCAGGTAAACAATACCGCCCACAATCAAGCCAAAAGCAAACAGACCGCTTAGCCAGAAGGGGCTACCCAGTCCGGCGTTTTCCTCCACGACTGGCTGTACGGCAACCGTTTCCGAAGGCTGTACCACTGCGACGGCGTCCTCTACCTGCTCCGCAGTTTCTGAAACAGGCTCCGCGTCAATGGTCGCCTGACTTCCCCGGGCTACCAACACCTCGTAACTCAGCTCAAACGGTTCGAACACAGGCTCTCCGATCGCGCTGCCCGTCAGCAATAGTTCGTACTCCCCGACCGCCGGAAAGGCAATCTCCGCCGAAGGAATGGCCTCGAAGCCCTCCGCCGATAGCGGTGCCAAATCAGGCTGTGACAGTGGACTATCGCCTGGCTGACGCGGTAAAGCATATACGGCCAGCTCACAGTCGCAGGCCGCCAGCGGCACCGGCTCGCCGCCCGCCTTGACCAACGCAAACCAGGTCACCGCCGGTTCCCCAGCTCGCGGGTTGTCTGTGGGCTCAATGTGCAGCGTTCCCCCCACCTCGCCTGACAGCTCTACCTGATGCGCTAGCAGCTGATGGGTGTCCATGACTGACTCCAGTTGGGTCTCAGATACTGGCAGCAACTTAGCACGGGTGCGATCGCACCTTCGAGTGACAGTCCGTCAGAGTTCACTGTGTCCCTGAGCGCCAACCCGGCCAGCGAGGTACGGTTTTCAGTCCCAGGGCGCAGGCAAAAACCTTGCTAGGGTAAGACCATATAAGCAACCCGACGAAACGAAACTCTGCTAGAAGTAGGAGAAATTACCCCTATGCCTGTCAAAGAACCGCCACGCCAGCCCCGCTCCCGGTCCATCATCAACGTGGTCCTACTCGTAGCTAGTGGCCTGCTAATTCTCAATACGCTGCTACCTGCCGTGTTCGGCCCGCCGACCCCGCGCACGCCCTACAGCATGTTCATTCATCAGGTTCAGGAAGGCGAAGTTATCCGCGCCTCGGTCGGCCAAAATGAAATTCGCTATCAGCTTAAGGACGAAAGCGGTGAGCCCGGCCAGGTCTATACCACCACGCCTATCTTTGACCTCAAACTGCCTGATTTGCTAGAGGCCAATGGCGTCGTCTTTTCAGCCCCACCCCCGGCTCGCAATCAGTGGATTGGTGGTCTGCTCAGCTGGGTTATTCCACCGCTGATCTTTGTAGCCGTATGGCGGTTCTTTCTGGCACGCGGCGGTGGCGGTGCACCCGGCGCGCTCTCTATCGGCAAGAGTAAGGCCAAGGTCTATGCCGAAGATGAAGCCACCAAGATTACCTTTGACGACGTAGCCGGTGTCGAAGAAGCCAAGACCGAACTGGTCGAAATTGTCGATTTTCTCAAGACCCCCAAACGCTTTACCGACATTGGGGCTAGAATTCCCAAGGGCGTATTGCTGGTCGGTCCTCCAGGAACAGGGAAAACTCTGCTGGCAAAGGCGGTTGCAGGCGAAGCGGGTGTTCCCTTCTTCAGCATCTCCGGCTCCGAATTTATCGAGCTATTCGTTGGCGTCGGCTCCTCCCGCGTCCGCGACCTATTCGAGCAGGCCAAAAAACAGGCCCCCTGCATTATCTTTATTGACGAGCTAGACGCCATTGGCAAGTCCCGTTCTTCCGGCGGCTTCTACGGCGGCAACGACGAGCGCGAGCAAACGCTAAACCAGCTACTCACCGAGATGGACGGCTTTAGCGCGGATGGCAACACCATCATCGTACTAGCTGCGACCAACCGTCCCGAAACCTTGGACCAGGCCCTACTGCGTCCTGGTCGCTTTGACCGCCAGGTACTGGTTGATCGCCCCGATCTAAAAGGGCGCGAGGCCATCCTTAAAATCCATGCTGCTGAGGTTAAGCTTAGTGATGAGGTCGATCTCAAAGCTATTGCTACCCGCACCCCAGGTTTTGCGGGAGCTGATCTGGCGAACCTGGTCAACGAAGCTGCCCTACTTGCTGCTCGCAATAACCGCGAAGCCGTCATTCAGGCCGACTTCAACGAGGCCATTGAGCGCGTCGTTGCCGGTCTAGAGAAAAAGAGCCGCGTTCTTAACGAAAAAGAGAAAAAGATTGTTGCCTATCACGAGGTCGGTCACGCCCTGGTGGGTGCAGTCACCGAAGGCGGCGGTCAGGTCGAGAAAATCTCCATCGTTCCCCGTGGTATGGCAGCCCTAGGCTATACCCTACAGCTACCGACCGAAGACCGCTTCCTCAACAGCGAGGAAGAGCTGAAGGGTCAAATTGCTACTCTGCTTGGTGGACGCTCCGCTGAAGAAGTCGTCTTCGGCTCCATTACCACTGGCGCATCGAACGATCTGCAGCGAGCCACCGACATGGCCGAGCAAATGGTGACCACCTACGGCATGAGCGACGTCCTGGGCCCCCTAGCCTACGACCAGGGCAAGCAGAACATGTTCCTTGACAGCGGCATGCCCAACAACCGTCGCTCCGTTAGCGAAGAGACGGCTCGAGCCATTGATGCCGAGGTCAAAGGCATCGTCGAAGAAGCTCACCAGAGAGCGTTGGACATCCTCAAGGCCAATCGTGACCTATTGGAGGAGATCACCCAGCAGCTTCTCTCAGAGGAAGTGATCGAAGGCGATACGTTGAGAGAGATGCTGGGTCGGGTACATACTGCTGAGCCAGTTACTGCCTAGACTTGGCAGCACCGCTATAACCAATAAAACAGTCCCAAGACCCAACAGGCTCACACCGCTGGGTCTTTTTCTGTTGATAGAGAACTTGCATAGAGTCGGTGGCTGTAGTGTCTGCGCAAGCACCGTCACCGCATCGTCATGTCCCCAATTCCTTCATGGGAACTTCACAGAAACCTTCGTTTTTTTCTATCATCTATCATCTATTATCTATTATCTATTATTATGTAGAAGGGTGTTAATGGCTTGAATTAATCATCATTACCTTATTGGATGATCTTCAATGAAAGATAAGGTTTCAATCATTTCCTTCGCGTGTAGCACTATCTTCCTAGCTTATTTATGGGGTGTGATCACAGGTACGTATCAGATCTTTCCCCATGCAGTCTTTAAGAGTGCTAAACAAGTCGTGGATGAGTTCACGACCTCTGATTCAGAAACCGAAACTACTTCAAGCTCGAAAGGCCCCAGATCTCTACACACTTTCCCTTATCGAGAATATTACTCGGGTGGTGGGGTGACCATCTCTAATCCGGAAAAGTCATATCAAGGTTATACACTCTTCACTGCTTACGATGGTGATAAGTGCACCAATCTCCTTGTGAACTTTGAAGGGGATGTCGTTCAAGAGTGGCACATAAAATTCAGTGAAGTTTGGGGCAAAGAAGCTCCATTTTTAGAGCAACAGTTCGGAGATGAGTGGACTTGTTGGCAAGGCACCCATCTATCACCAAACGGGGATTTAACAGCAGCTTTTATAGATAACGGAAGGCCATATTGTGGCGGCATGGTGAAGCTAGATTTGGATTCTAAAGTAGTCTGGTCTCTCCCCAAATGTACGCATCATGATGTTCATTTAGGAGAAGATGGCTTTATATATGCGCCAGGCATGTATTTAGTAGAGGGAGAATCAGAAAACGAAGATCCTGGAAAACGTTCCCTCACATTTAGACAGTCACCTTCTTCTCAATCAGAAGTAGTATTCTGGGAGACACCTATACTGAAAGATACAGTTGTTGTTGCTTCTCAAGATGGGGAATTTTTAGAAGAGATCCAAGTTTTAGATGCCTTCTTTAATTCAGACTATCGAGGGAGGCTTTCTGGACATTTTAGACCTCTGCAGCATACAAAAGGGACTCTAGATCCGACCCATCTAAATGATGTGGAGTTGATTACGGAAGGGTGGGCAAAGCATCACTCAAAAGTCAATTCGGGAGACATAATGGTCTCAGCAAGGAATATGAGTGCGCTATTAATAATCGATCGAGCCACCAAAACTATTAAATGGATGACAAGCGGCCCTTTTGCACAGCAACACGATTCCGACTTGCTAGACAATGGCAACATCCTTCTCTTCGACAATAAGGGTGCGGTAGGCTCTGAGAATGGTGGGACAAGAATAATAGAGTGGGATCCAAAGACCCAAGAAATTGTATGGGAGTATGGTGGTACACGTGAGCGTCCATTGCACAGTGCTTTTCGTGGAAGCCAGCAGCCTTTACCTAACGGAAATGTTCTTATTACCGAGACGACGGGTGGCCGCGTACTAGAGGTGACCCGTAATGGTGAAATTGTTTGGGAGTACATCAACAAGCTGGACAATAACACAGTGGGTGTTGTCATAAGAGCACAAAGGTTTACCCCTGATAGTTTAGACTTTCTGAATAGTGAAAACTGAAGCCCCATCGAATCCGTGCTAATTAACAAAAAGCAGATCATGAGTTCTAGCCGAGCTGTACCAGTGAAAATGAAAATGAAAATGAAAAAGCTTTATAAGTTTGTTGAGCTGTCTCTATTGTCTCTATTGTTAAGTCTGCTGATTTCACAGCCAGCTATGGCCTATGTGGGGCCAGGCGCAGGTTTACTGGCAATTGCTGCTTTTATTGCCCTTGCAGTTGCAGTTTTTGCTGCCTTGCTGGGTTTTTTATGGTTTCCGCTAAAGCGACTTCTTCGCAACCGAAACCATCCTACTTCCAATGAAGAGTCGGCAACTGGAGAAGAACAGGAATGATTGAGTGGATAGCTTCTATACTACTTGTTGTTGCATTTGTTGCATTGCTGAAAATTTTAGGATTAAATAAAAGA
>JBCBWI010000045.1:0-43900 GCA_039817185.1 Cyanobacteria bacterium J06648_16
TGACCCTGAACCAGCGATGGCTTCTCGCATACAGCACGAAAAACGCTCTTACAGACTCGAGTTTCAATCCCGCACCATGCGCTTCCAGTCGGACTAAACTTTTGTCAGTCAATCAGGGTCGGAACATAGCCGTTTGATCGTTGAGACAAGAAACAATCAAGTCGATTATTTCGGCAAGAGATTCCGAGTTGATCCCGAAATTGCTTAATCAACGACGAAAGCAGCCATACAGAATAAAATAGCCATAGCTACCCACACAAACCACGATGGCTAAAACAAACCACGATGGCTAAAACGCTAACAATAGAGCTGCCAGAAGACCTGTCAGAACACTTGGGAATTGCTGATGACGCCAGCACTACTCTAAAGGCGCTGCTGCTTCAGACGTTGCAGGTTTTGGCTGCCAACATCCAGGCGTTGCAAGATCACGAGCCTGCTGCAAGGGCAAAAGCGGCTAGGATCCTAGGGCTGATCGGGACTGAGCCAGCGATCGCAGCACTAAGCCCGGTACTAGACGACGAAAATAGCGACGTCCGACAGGCTGCAACCGAGGCACTAGAGCAAATTGGGACGGAGCCTGCCCTGTCCCTGCTAGCAAAAGAGCGCCCACCGAGTCCACCGCCTGCTAACGCTGACGCTGACTTCGACCCTATCACGCCGCTCATCGGCACGCTAGAAATAGAGACAACCAGCTTAGCTGAGAACCATGACCAGCACTTAGCCGCTGCACTAGAACAGGAGCTATCACCGAGTGAGTAGTTTGTTCGTTGATACTGCTGGTTGGGCAAGTCTATTCATTCCCACAGAAACCTATCATTCAGCAGCGTCTGACTACTTCTTGGAGGCACGGCAAGCTCAGCAAAAGCTAGTGACGACTAATTACGTCGTTAGTGAGTTAGTCGCACTACTGGGTAGCCGCCAACGCACTGCCCGCTCTAGCCTGTTTCAATACGTTGATGCTATCAGAACTGCGCCTTACGTACAGCTCATCCATATTGATGTCGTAACAGATGCTGCCGCTTGGGATTTGTGTAAGAGCAGACCCGATAAAGCATGGTCCCTGGTCGATTGCAGTTCTTTTACGGTCATGCAGCAGATGAACTTGCAAACTGCCCTGACGACAGATAAACACTTCGAACAAGCAGGATTTACTCGGCTTTTGGTCTAGGGCTGCATTTGTTGCTTATCTAAAGCACCACAATATAACTGTCTTTACCCGTATCAGGCAACACCCGTAGCCGTTGGTTTTGCAGGTCCGGCTCTAGTCTCAAATCCTCCATCGGAATCAGTCCCAGTAGCGGCGTTTGGCCTTCGGGCAGCTCCACGAAATCGTATCGGTATCGGCCTTCGCGACCTGCCACCGTGAGCCTGAGCCCTTCGTACACATCAAGCGACTGAAGCCCTACAGCGGTTTGGGCCGATATCGTGGAGGACAGCTTAAGACCAAGCTACCGTATACATCGGCAGGCAAACAGAGCCGGGTGGCTCCGGTATCAACTAGGGCGTTATCGATGGTGAGAGCGCGCACCTCATCTGCGGCAATAAAGCCCCGCTCCGCCAAGACCTGATCGACCCAGTTGGTTAGCGTTAGAGATACGACGAATTTACCCATTTGCTCCTGACTGACGGCTGTACTTTCCATCATTACTACCCGCTGCTTAGGTTCATGATAGCTAGGTAGGCCGTGCGTCGTCTTGGAATCCAGAGTACTCGCACGGCGCTGCTGACATAGAGAGCCTGTCAACGTATGCTGCAGACCTCCCTGTTGCTGCTGCAGACAAGTCTGATGCTGTAACAGACCTCTCTGATCTTGCTACAGACCTCTCTGTTGCTGTTGCAGACCTCTCTGATCTTGCTGCAGACTTGTCTGATGCTGTCGCAGACCTCTCTGTAGTGACAACAGACCTCTCTGCAGGCGTAACTGACTTGTCTGCGGCTCGCCGTTCTAACCTATAGTCGCAGCGCGAAAGCCTATTGACTTCCCCATCGAGCATTGGTAGCCTGCTTTGTTAATAGCTGCCGGGTCCACCGCTGGCTATCGCTCCCAAAAATTTAGCCGCGCTAGGTAGCAGTGTTTGCACCACCACTACCCAGCTGACCCCCCGAGCTGAGTAAGCAGCCTGGGAGGCTGACTTAGTTTAGCCGCCCCGGTTCACGCAATCTAGGGGTGGCTATGTTTTTGGGAGGTTTCCTACCCAACCAAGCTAAAGGAGCCTCCCCATGTGTCAGCCCCAATCGCGTCAGGTCTATCCTGACGGACAGCTTTGCCTGTCTGATAGTCCGCCTGATTTGCCAAGCGAGTTTTCGCTCGCGCCGCCCCCTGGTGAGACGGTGCGGGTGATTTTGCTGGGTCGCCCCGCCGCGGTACGTCAGACCCGCCACCTGCTGCACAACCTTCGCTACGTCGAGGTGAGCCAGTGGAGCCCGCTGATCGAGATTCCCGACGGACGGCTGGTACTGAGCCCGGACCAGGGTGAGCAGATGAGTATGCTGGTGAAGCGACTGTAGGAAGATCGAATAGTGTGATCGCACCAGGTTGATAATGCCTTGGTGTGATCGCGCTCTAGCCCACAGCAAGCCCAGTCAGTATTCTTCTCTTTATATTCCTGTAGAGAACTAGCTGATCCATTCAATAATCTCCTTTCCATCTATGAATCGCTCGGATGCTCTGACTATTTTGCACGTCATTCCTGCGATCGGGCGGGGCGGCGCAGAAAACCATCTGGTGGATTTGATCCAGCAGCAGCGTCAGCGGGGCCATCATCCGGTTGTTGCCTCTCTCAAAAATGAGGCGTACTGGGAGGCATTTTTAGCGAATCTAGGGGTCAAGGTTCATTATCTAGGGCTCCAGTTTTACCCTGACCCGGTCCCGATTGTTCGGCTCCGGCGACTCCTGCAGTCGATCAAGCCGGATATTGTCCATGCGCACCTGCCGCCAGCGGAGCTGTACAGTCGCTGGGCGCTGGTGGGACTATCCACTCAGCTACCGCTGGTCATTTCTAAACATAACGACAGGTCTTTTTATGCCGGGATTGGCCAGGCCCAGGTTGGACGCTGGGTTGCCCAAAGAGCTCAGCAGATGATTGCGATTTCAGAGGCGGTCAGACAAAACGTTTGCCTGTACCAACTGCACTGTTTGCCTGAGCAAGTCTCTACGATCTATTACGGTCTGGATCCGACGCCTTATCAGACGGTCGACAATGGGCCAGTTACCGCCGTGCGGCAAAGCTGGGGAGTGACGCCGTCTACCTACCTGATTGGGGTTGTGGCGCGGCTCATTCCCCAAAAAGCCCTGCATACGGTACTGACGGCCTTTCAGCGCTATTTGGCACAGGCAACGGTGCCAACCCAACTGGTAATGGTAGGGCGAGGTGCGCTCGAATTCCAACTCCGGCAGTTGGCTGACCAGCTACAGATTTCCCAACAGGTGATCTGGGCCGGTTTCCGTGAAGATATGCCGGTGGTGATGAATGCGATTGATGTGCTGGCCCTATCGTCTCGCTACGAGGGGCTGGGTCTAGTCTTTTTGGAGGCGATGGCGGCGGCGAAGCCCTGCGTAGCCCCCCGAGTCAGCGCTATTCCAGAGGTAGTGGAGGACGGGGTCACCGGTATTTTGGTGCCGCCCGACGCCCCAGCGGTGATGGCAGATGCCTTTCTCGCGTTGAGCGATCCGGCTTTGCGAGCCCGCTACGGCCAGGCCGGGTATGAAAAGGTCAGCAATCGTTTTACGCTAGAGCGGATGGCCGAACAGACGCTATCGATTTACCGAAGCTGTATTCCCTAGAGTGCCTGCCTAGAGTGCCTATATGACAGACGGTTCGCCACTGACGGTGCGATCGCAACCCCCTTCAGCTCGGTTAACCAAGCTGCTGAGCGGGGTTCGAGGCGTTCTGCTTAAACCCCGCTTTAAGACCTGCGGATTGCCCGTTGCGATTGAACGAAACGTGTCCTTTAGACAGCCGCATACCATCCAGCTGGGTGACTGGGTCCGCATCCGCCAGGGGACGCAGATTTTAGCGGACGTTCAAATCGGTGACCATGTGTTTGTGGGGCGGCACTGCGACCTGGGAAGCCATTTGTTGATTGAGTCACAGGTGACCCTGGCCGACTATGTTTGTGTGCTGGGCCATACCCACGACTATTCCAATCCTGAAAAGCGGGCCGGCAAGATGTTCTCGCCGGGGCTCAAAGTGATCGGCGCGGGGGCCTGGATTGGCTATCGGGCGGTGATTTTGCCACAGGTCCGGCACATTGGCAAAGGGGCCGTGGTAGGCGCTGGTGCGATTGTAACCAGGGATGTGCCCGAGCATACGATTGTGGCCGGCAACCCGGCCCGTGTTGTCCATACCCTGACCGCTGCCGACGCAACATGAGGGCTGACCGCTTTCTATATCTGGTTTTGGTGGTGGTGCTGATCGGGCTGTTTTACAACCTGCACCATTGGGAGATTGCCACCACGAACGAAGCGCAGCTGGCGGAAATTAGCCGGGAGATGCTGCGATCGGGCGACTATCTGCACCCTCGGCTACTAGGAATCGATACCTACAGGCATCCGCCGCTGGCCTACTGGGTGATGGCGCTGGGGCAGCGACTATGGGGGGTAAACGCCTTCGGCGTGCGTTTTTTCGTGCAGGTGTCTCTAATCCTCCAGACCGGGCTCGTGTTTCATATCGCCCTACGGCTGTTGGGGATTCCGCGCACGGCGCTGTTTGCCGGGCTAGTGTACCTGTCGATGCCGCTGGTGCTGTGGAGTTCGCGGGTGCTGTCGGTGGAGGTGTTTGCGGTCACGTTTGAGCTGGCGGCGGTGTACTGGCTGCTGGTGTATCAGCTGGAGCGGCGACCGCGAGCGCTGTATGGGCTGGCGCTAGCGCTCGGGCTGGGCTGCTTGACCCAGGGCGGGCAGGTGCTGCTGCTGCCGCTGGTTGTGCGGGGATATGTTGCGATCGCAGCGCGTCAGCCACTGGGGCAGCAGTGGCGAGCGATTAACTGGCCACACACGCTGATGGCCAGCTTTCTAGGCATTGTGGTGGGCAGCAGCTGGTACCTCTATCTGGGGTTGCAGCAGGGCGACCTATGGGCGCACCTTTGGCAGCAGCACTGGCGAGCCATGTTCCCCGATGCGGCAGCGTTCTGGTCGGCGAGCTGGCAGTGGGGGGTGCTACTGGGCTGGGGGACGCTGCCCTGGTTGCCCATTTTGATTGTGGGCCTGTTTGGGCCGCTCTGGCGCAACCCCCGACTGGGGCAACTCGCCCTGTGCTGGCTGCTGCCGCCGCTAGTGCTGCGGGTGTGGATGGGGACGCCTACGGCACCGACGTTGCTGCCGGTGCTGGCGGGCGTGGCGATCTTGGTCGCCTACCTGCTACAGCAGCTTTCCAAGCTAGAAGTGCGTCAGTATGGGCTGTTGTTTATGCAGCTGACCGTGGCAGTAGGGCTGCTGCTGCTGGGGATTCCGCTGGTGTCGCAGGCACTGGGCGAAGCGCTGGTGCTGAGCTGGCCGATGGCGGCAGCGGCGGGGCTGATGGTGGCGGTGGGGCTGGTGTTTTTTGGGCTGATTCGGGCCGGGGTGCGGTTTCGACTGGTTGCGATCGCACTGATCACCAACCTGCTTTTTCTGCTCTACGGCGGTTATCTGGTCGCGGCCAACCCTGATTGGATTGAAACGACGGAGCCGCTGGCCTATCTAATTCGTACCCGGCAGCTGCAAGACCAACCGATTCTTGTCTTTGACCACATCATGCCTGCTCTGGCCTTCGAGCTCGACCGAGACATCATCACTATCGACGACGGGCAGGCGACACCCGACGTGGCGTTCCAAACGCGGAATGCCTGGCGCAGTCAGTGGGTTTCGACCCAGCAGGCCAGCACGGCCCGCTACCTGCGTCGGCTGATCAGCCAGCCTTCCGTTCTGGTCACGACAGCGCCGCTACCCGAAAGATGGAATTGGATCGCCGTGAGCTATCCCAACGTCGAGTCAGTGAGCGGTTGGCAGGTGTACTATCGCGAGAAATAAATATGGCTTTCGGCCACACTGCTGAGGCCACCCAGTCTCAGCACCGCTCCAGCATAGAGCGGGTCGTGGCCCACGCTCGTGCCCCAGCCTGGGTGACGAGCGCTGTACATCACCGCTGTCTAACCAGCGGCCTGGCTTCGCCCTGGATTGAGGCCGAGCCCAGTGACCCTTCGCCGCGCGATATCCAAGTGGGTTGCCCTGCTGCCGGATCTGCCCAAATGACCGTGCTATTGGCGAGTAGCAGCTTACAGTGGCCGGATGTAGAGACCATGAACCGGACCAGCGGCTGGTGCAGTACGGGCAGCAGCGGTGCCAGCGTGTCTGGCTGGTTTGTAATCAGCGTATGGCGGATACGATTGGCGATTTGCAGATAGCACTCTGACTGGAAACTGAGCGTGAGTGCACAGTCGGGGGCTTGAATTTCGAGATGAATCTGGCGGTCAATCTGAATGCGGCTAACGGTAAGACCAACCAGATTCCAGGCTCGCCACGTCAACTGAGACCCCATACTTACTGCCTAATGCGTACTGTCTGTCCTACGATACTGACTCAAATGCCCGAAGACGACAGCCGCTGGAAGATCTGCCATCGGCGCTGAGCGTCTAACTTTCGATGGGTGCGAATTTCGAGCAGTCGAATGCCTTGCTCAGGCAGAGATGAAATCGCTCGGTTAAACTCTACCCAAGAATTAATCAAAGTGTACTCAATATCATACGCCTTACAGAGTGGCCGAAAATTAATTTTCTGTGGAGTCGCGAAAAATTTTTCAAAAGGGGGCTCAAACTCAGAAATTGGCAGCATTTCGAAGATACCGCCCCCCTGGTTGTTGATTAGCACAATGGTCAGATGTCCCTGCAGATGCTGCGCTGACAGAAATCCATTGGTATCGTGTAGCAGCGCCAGATCGCCGGTCAGCAGCACGCCCTGCCGTCCGCCCTGGACCATGCCCAGTGCCGTTGACAGGGTACCGTCAATCCCATTTGCCCCACGACTAAAACAGATAGAATACTGCCGATCGTTGGGCTGCCAAAAGGCTTCGACGTCTCTGACGGGCATGCTGTTGGCGACGAAAACGGGCGTCCGCTCCGGCAAGTGCTGTGCCAGGGTCCAGGCCACTTTGCCTTCGAATAGTGCGTCCGTCTGGGCCATTTCTTGGTTCAGGGCAGGTCGAACTCGCTGTTCTGCCTGCCGCCACTGGTTTAGATACGGGTTTGGGGTCTCTTTCTGTCTGGGCCTTTTCTGTTTGGACCTTTTCTGTTCGGGCAGCTGCTGAGCCAGCGCGAAGACCGATACGGGTATCTGCTGAACCTGGCCGTGGGTCGGATCCAAATTTCGCTGGGTTTCGGCGATGACCCAGCGCTGATGAGGCATTTGGGCGAGCCACTGACGCAGTAGTTTGCTGGTGGGTAGCGGTCCCAGCTGAATAACGTGACTGGGGTAAAGCTGCTCGGCCTGCTCAGGGGACCGCAGCAGGATGTTGTAGGTCGAAATAAGGTAAGGAAGTTGAGCCTGATAGTTTCTCAGGGGAGAGAGCCCTTCTGCCAAGACTGGCCACCCGAGCCACTTGGACAGCCTCGCGACCGCCTGACAGTAGGCCAAGGGATTCTGAGGCTGGGCGGGTCCGGCAATGATTAGGCCGCGATCGCACTTCTCCCAAATCTCCAACGGAGTCCCTATCGGTAGAGCTTGGGGTCGGGTGACCGGCTGAACGCTTGCAAAAAAGGTGGCCTCATTCAATCGGAGGGTCAGGGAGCCCGACTCGGGGACCGGAGGGAGCGGATCACGGAAGGGGCCGTTGAGGTGAACTGGGCCGGATTGGGGATGTTGCGATCGCAACCACAGCTGCACCAGGGTCTGCCGCAGATAGGCCAGCATATCGTGGCTGGCGACGGGAACTGCCAGCTCGATTTGGGCCACAACGAAGTCACCGTAGAGCTTCTGCTGGTCAATGGCCTGCCCAGCACCGCAGTCCCGCAGTTCCGGTGGCCGATCCGCCGTCATCACCAGCAGCGGTACTTGACTCTCATAGGCCTCGATCACTGCCGGGTAAAAGTTAGCCCCTGCCGTCCCCGACGTGCAGACCAGCACCACTGGCTGCCCCTGCTGTTTGGCGCAGCCCAGGGCAAAAAAGGCCGCTGAGCGCTCGTCGAGAATGGGAATGGTGTCAATATCTCGATGGACAGCTAGCGCATAGGTCAGCGGCGTTGATCGCGAACCGGGACACACAACGGCGGTTTTGAGCCCTAGCTTGACGAGCGTTTTGACGGCAACGGAGGCCCATAATGAATTGGTATTGCGATAGTCAAGGGACATAGCGGAACTATCACTGCCCTCACATTAAGGAACTCAGCATAGCCTGTAGCTTGAGCCTGACTTCTGCCAATTCTTTTTCTGGATTTGACTGTGCGACAATCCCTGCCCCGGCATAGAGCCGCGCCTGCCGTCCGTTCAACAGTGCGGAGCGAATGCCGACGATAAAATTGCTGTTGCCTGCCGTGTCAATCCAGCCAAGGGGCGCGGCGTAAAGTTCTCGGTCAAAAGACTCTGACTGGCGGATGAGGTCGCAGGCGGCGGCTCGGGGCAGACCCGCAACAGCGGGCGTGGGGTGCAGCCGCTCCAAAATGGTCAGCGGCTCAATTGCTTGCTCCAGGCGGGCCTGGATGGGGGTGTGCAGGTGCTGAATATTGGCAAGCTGTCGCACGGTGGGGTATTGAGAATAGCTGGGCGTGAGGCCGAGGGAGCGCAGCTGCTGCGCGATGAAATCCACCACTATTTGGTGCTCATAGCGTTCTTTCTGACTGGTTTGGAGCTGCTCGGCCAGCTGTGTATCCTGTTCGGTTGTGGCCCCCCTCGGGGCGCTGCCTGCCAGTGCATCAGTGAGTAGTGCGCCATCGCGAATGCTCAATAGTCGTTCGGGGCTAGCACCCAAAAACGTCTGGCCCGAACCATTGCTGAATGAAAAGACGTGGCAGTTAGGGTACTGCCGCGCTAGCGACCGCAACGAGGCGGCCACCTGAAATGGCGCGGAGGCCAGGACTTCGATGGCATCGGCCAGTACGACCTTGCGCAGCGGCTGCCGCTGAATAATCTTGAGCGCATCTCCTACGCTACGCTTAAAATCGCCCAGATCTCGGTCAACTCTTTGGGACGGTCGAGGGGGCGGCGTTGCTGCAACGGTTGAGGTCGCCAGCGCCAGTAGCTTTTTCAGCTGTGGATTCAGGTCTTCGACGATAGCCGTGACGTTGACCGCATCGTCGATTAGGCAATTAAAGCTCACCGTCGTTTGACTGGCCTGGCAAGTGACCTGGAGCCGGGGGACAAAGGCTTGGGCCGGGGCGAAATTTTCGGCTTCGTCAAAGAAGGTAAACCCGCAAAAAAAGTGGGGGCGTCCGCCTGCCAGATGGGGGGCATAGCAGGTGGTGCGGTTACGCCAGACCTCGATAAATTGCTGTATGCGGGCAAATCGGGAGAGCCCCGCCGCCTGTCCCATGACAACCTGACCCAGTGCGATCATTTCGCAGTCGGTCGCGCTGTAGCAAAAGTGAACCTGCCGCGGTTGCCCCAGCGCTTCGAGAATGCCCCAGGGAGTAAGTCGGTGGTATGAACTCGGTGCGATGCTCTCCGGGCGAGGTTTTGCCAACGCATCCAGCGATAGGCTGATATTCGCTAACTTTGTCTGTTGCTGCGCGCTAGCCTGCTGCTGACACGCCGACAAAAAGGCGTGGATCTGTTTGCATGTCTCAAACAGACCAGGAGAGTAGGGCGCAACGGGCATAGCAGGCGATCGACGGCGTTATTTCTCTGGGTTCAGTGTAAGGGCTGACTGGCGTTCTTAGTAATGGCTGCCCGTTTTGCGGAAATGCACGGCGGTCTTAGCCTTGTCGTCGAGGACCTGGCCGCCGTCTACCCTGGCATAGACGACCCAGTGATCGCCGCAATCCATGCGGCTTTGCACTGTGCAGTTGAGGTATGCGATCGCAGCTTTCAAAAACAGCCCACCAGCTTCAGCTTCTTCGACCTCGACCCCTTCAAACCGGTCTTCGCCAGGGCCGAAGGGCTTGAGAAAGTGCTTCATCGGTCCCAAATGCTTGCCCTCGGCCAGCAGGTTTAGCACAAAGGGGCTGTCGGGGTACATCAGCGTTTCGATCGCTCGGTCCTTGGCGACGGCAACGGTAAAGCCGGGCGGGTTGAAGGTGGCCTGGGCCACCCAGGAAGCGACCATGGCGCTGGCGACATCGCCGTGCTTGGCCGTGACTACGCTGAGGGAGCCAACCAGTCGCCCAATCGCCTTTTCCACATCGCTGGCTGGGGTACGCGGGGCCTTGGCGCGTTTTGCTTTTTTTAAGGCCTGGGCAAAGTCGGTCCCGGCCTCTTCGCAGTACTTGAGCATCTTGTCGTCGGGCTTAAACTTGACCCGAATGGGCTCAAAGCCAAAGCTGTAGCCGCCGTCTCGAAATTTGTTCTCCAGCAGATCGATGGCCTCGCCGCTCCAGCCGTAGGACCCAAACACGCCCGCCAGCTTCGTTTTAGATGCGGTGGACAGCACCAGACCCAGCGCCGTTTGAATTTGGGTTGGGGCATGGCCGCCCAGAGTAGGGGACCCCATAATGAACCCGGCAGACTTCTCCGCTGCCGCCTTGATCTCTGCCGGTTCCGCCTGCTCCGCGTTAATCGACTCCACCGAGACGCCCGCTTTGGTGATGCCCCGCGCGATCGCTTGGCCAATGGTGGCCGTATTGCCGTAGGCCGAGGCGTAGATCAGCGCCACCGAGAGCGACTGCTGCTGCTGCTGTTCGGTCCACTGCCGGTAGTGCTGGGTGAGTTCGTGCAGGCCGTAGCGCACCAGCGGCCCGTGGCCGACGCCGTAGAGCCGGGCCGGAAAGTCCGCAAGCTTTTCGAGGGCAGTGGCCACCTGCTTGGCGTTGGGGGCCATGACGCAGTCAAAGTAGTAGCGCTGGTCGTCTGCCAGATCCGCTGGATCCAGGTCATAGGCCAGGTCACCGCAGACATGGGCGCTAAAGAATTTGTCGCTGTAGAGAATGTGGCTGTAGGGGTCGTAGGTGCAAAGACTATCGGGCCAGCGGGGGGTCGGCGTCGGCACGAACTGCAGCACATGGCCTTGGCCCAGGTCGAGGGTGTCTTCGCCCTTGATAATTTTGAGGTTGGGCTGGGTGGGGAGTTCGGCAGCTTTGATTGCGATCGCAGCCGGATTCGAGCACACCACCGTCACCTGCGGAGCCTTCTCCAGCAGCACCTTCAGCGTTTCCAGGCGGTTGGGATTGACGTGGCCTAAGATGATGTAATCCAGGTCTGCCAGCGCCACCTCTGCCGTCAGCGCCGCCAATAAAATTTCGGTAAACGAGCCCCCCGGCGGATCAATCAGCGCCGTCTGGTCCGCGCGAATCAGGTAGGCATTGGCCGTCGTACCCTTTTCTAGCGCGTACTCGATCTCGAAGCGTAGCCGCTCCCAACTTCGTGATCGCAGCAGCAGCGTATCGGCTGCGATCGCCAACGGCTGAACATCGCGGGCGGGGTGGGCAGTCGGTGCAGTCGGTGCGCTGACAGTCATGGCATTAGGTCGAAGTACCTACTTCTCTAGCGTAACGTCTAACGCCATCGCTGTGCGATCCCCGACCTTTGGGTCACCATAGAGATGGTCTTATCTGCTGAAGCATTCCTGTGCGTATCTATGACTCTACCGGCTGCTCACCTGGGCAATCAACGCCTCTGGATCTGGCGAGGCTGGCATATCCGCTATACCTTTCTACGTCCGGAGGATGCGGCAGCACGGCAGGCACCGCCGCTGCTGCTGGTACACGGGTTTGGGGCCAGCCTAGAGCAGTGGCGGCATAACCTAGTGGCCCTGAGCCAGCAGCGACCGGTGTACGCGGTGGACCTGCTGGGGTTTGGCGGCTCGGCCAAGCCCGCTGCCCTGCTGGGAGCCTCGGTATGGCAGGCACAGCTCTACGATTTTTGGCAGGCAGTAGTCCAGCAGCCCGCCATTTTGATAGGGCATTCCCTGGGGGCACTGGTGGCGCTGACGGCGGCGGCTCGCCATCCTGACATGGTGGCACGGCTGATTATGCTGACGGTGCCCCTGGCCAGGGAAGAACTGATTAGCGGCTGGCTTGACCGGGTTTCTCGTACGGTTGAGAGCTGGGTTGCTACCCCGCTACTGCTGCGACCGCTGTTCCTCTTCGTGCGGCAGCCAGGATTTATTCGAGCGGCCCTGCGAAAAATCTATCTGCAGCCCGAGCGGGTAGACGATGAGCTGGTGAATATTTTCACCCGGCCAACGCTTGACCGGGGGGCGGCTAGGACACTGTGCTATTTGGTCCGATCTCGCACAGAAGCCGACTTTAGCCCACCGGTTAGCGAGCTAGTGCCCCAGGTTAAGGTGCCTATCTTACTACTTTGGGGGGACCAGGATCGGGTGATTCCGACCAAGTGGGCTGAGCAGGTGAAGCCGCTAAGTCCACTGTTGACCTATCAGACCATCGAAAACGCCGGGCACTGTCTCTATGACGAGGCCGCAGACAGAATCACCCAGTCGATTGGCGACTGGCTGGGGAGCTGATGGCAGAGCCAACACTACAGCGGAAATGCACCGCCAACGGGACCCAGGCCGGTGCGTGGTTTATCTTTGCGACGATGACGCCATTTGCGAATGGCCGCCGCCTTGCGCTGAATCGGTGTGGTGTAGGCGTTGGGGTCAACGGGAAGCTCGTCAGCTACTTCTGAGGATTTCTGGACGGTGCTAAGGCAGGGCTCCAGAGCACTGTAGTAAGGCTCTAGCTCAAGTGCCCGTTCGACCTCTTCTAATCGGCTGTAGCGTTCTTCCAGATCGCCGCAGAGCATTTTGCCAAGTACCTTGAAAAAGTGGCTAGAAATATTGACCGACCGCTGCCAGCACAGTTCATGGGTTTCAGAATCGACCTCAAACTCCATGGGCGACTTGCCTGTGAGCAGATACAGACAGGTAACGCCTAAGGCATAGATATCGCTGGCGTAGCTAGGCCGTAGGGCCAGCTGTTCGGGCGGAGCAAATCCCATGGTGCCAACAAACTGCGTCATCGGTGCAGGCGATTCCGAGTCGGGCTCATCGTCGTGATTGAGGCATTCTCTCACCGCGCCAAAGTCAATCAATACCAGCCGCTGATCGTCTCGGCAGCGAATAATGTTGGGCGGCTTGATATCACGGTGGATCACCCGATTGTGGTGGATGTACTGCACCACTGGAATAATCTCATGGAGAAACTGCTTGACCTTGGGTTCAGACTGGGCGCCGTGCTTGCGAATTTCTTTGCTGAGCGTTTCTCCGTGGATGTACTCCTGCACCAGATAGAATTCACCCTTGAAGGTGAAGTAGTCTAACAGCATCGGCAGTTGAGAGTGGCTACCCAGGCGGCCTAAAATCCTAGCCTCTCGTCTAAAGCGCTGTTTGGCTCGCTCTAGGGCGATCGGGTTATTAACCTTAGGGAATAGCTGTTTGATGACGCAGAACGGCGAGCCGGGCAGCATCGTGTCTCGGGCCAGATGTGTAATGCCAAAGCCGCCCCGCCCTAAAATGCGCACGACCTCATAGCGATCGCGAAACAGCTGCCCGGCTTCGCACAGCTGTTTCAACCGAGGATCCCGTCGGTCGGATGAGCGAAAGTCTGACATGTGCGGAAGAGAGGGCGACATACAGGTAGATTCCGCAGGCTAAGGAACAGGCAGCATTTTGCTGACATCATTATGGACGATAGATTTCAAAGCTGTGATCTCAATTCGTTTGGCAGGATGTGATGCATAGCTCGTACCATCTAGGTCAGGACACCGAGCACAGCTGTAGCCCGGCAAATCATCCAGTTGCACACCAACCAATGGCGTCGCAGCCTTGTATACAAGTCCTATTAACAGTTAGGTTCGCGTAGACACGGTCAGCACTGAGTCTTCGAACCGCTAATTTTGTGCAAATAGCGGTAGCGAGAAGCGAAACGTGCTGCCCTGCCCTAGCTGGCTTTCAACCGCAATATGACCGCCCTGCAGCTCGACCAGGCGCTTGCAGATGGCCAGCCCGATGCCCGTTCCGCCTGAGTCGCGACTGCGCGACGGGTCAGCCCGCCAAAACCGTTCAAAGACCCGAGGCAGATCGTCAGCGGCAATGCCGACCCCAGTATCGGTCACGAGGATCCATAGCTGGGTTGCGGTGATCTGAGCGGTTACTTTAATTTGCCCGATTGGCGTGTAGCGCAATGCATTGCTCAGCAGATTGACCAAAATCTGCTCGGTGCGGACCGGGTCTGCAGCGACCATGGGCAGTTCGTTGGGCAGATCGACCACTAGTCTCTGCTGGTCGTTGTCGCGCAGCTGACCCTCAAATCGTCGGACAACCTGCTGAATCAGGGGAACCAGCGCTAGCGGCTGGACTTCGATCGGCAAATAGCTGGCTTCTAGCTTGGAGAGTTCTTGCAGGTCATCAACCAGGCGCTGCAACCGAGTGGTTTCCCGAATGAGCCGACCGTACATACCAACGTTGGCCGGAACCGTACCGTCCGATAGGCCTTCTAGATAGCCTCGTACGATCGTTAATGGGGTTCGGAGCTCGTGGGTCAGGTCGCTAACCAACTCTCGGCGCTGTTGCTCGACCCCTTCTAGGTCGCTGGCCATGCGGTTGAAGCTGTTGCCAAGCTGATCCAGCTCAGGAATGTCTGAAGGCGGTACCCGCGCACTTAGGTCGCCTGCGGCAAACTCCTGGGTGATTGAACGCATTTGCGTGAGCGGTCGGACGATGCGCCTTGAGAGAATGTAGCTGATGCCGCCTGCAGCTGCCCCGCCCAGCACGATGGACCACAGCATGCCCCGAGCCCAGGCTGTCTCAAAGCCTTCCAAAATCTGACCGCGCATCTGGCGAATGCGGACGTTGCGCCCCTCTAGCTGCTCTAGGGTGATGACGAAGTAGCGCGGGGTCGACAGTCGGCTGACCCCGGCCAGGGCCAAAATGGCTACGCCCATTACCACCAGATGGGACATGAACAGTCGGGTCCGCAGCGGTAGCTGAGGCCGATCGCGGTCGGGCTTCGCACCGTTGGATTCTGGGCCGCTCGGTTTCGAGCCGTTAGTCTTCAAAACGATAGCCGACTCCTACGACAGTCTTGATGTAGGTTGGCTGGGCCGAATCAGGCTCAATTTTCTTTCGCAGCCGGGCGACATGGGCATCCACAACGCGCTCGTCTCCGAAAAAATCGCCACCCCAGAGCTTTTCGATCAGCTGGGCCCGGTTCCAAACGCGACCAGGGTAGCTCATAAACGTGGCGAGTAGGTCAAACTCCAGGGGTGTCAGCTCTATCGGGTGGGCCGCCGCATCGATGGTCTGGGTCGCCAGTCGCTGATCGAGATCGATTTTGAAGTGGGTGGTCTGATAAGTTTTGCTGGCTGTTTGGTCCCCGCGCAGGCTTCGTCGCAGCAGTGCCCGTACCCGCGCAACCAGTTCCCGGGGGCTAAAGGGCTTCACCATGTAGTCGTCAGCCCCGGTAGATAGGCCGATGATACGGTCAATTTCCTCACCCTTGGCCGTCAGCATCAAAATGTAGGGATCTTTGACATCGGCCTGCTGACGAATGCGGGCGCAGACTTCTAATCCGTCTAATTTGGGCAGCATCAGGTCCAGCACAATCAAATCCGGCGCAAAGGGCTTGAAAGTTTCGAGGGCGGTGATACCATCTCGGCAGATGCGGCAGTTGAAGTTCTCGTTTTGTAGATAGAGCTGGATGAGTTCGGCGATATCTGCCTCATCTTCCACAATTAGGATGTTCACGCGGATTCTCCTCTTTAAGGGGGTAGTCGCACCTCGTAAAATTATCTCCGATTTGACAGAACCGTTATTTAATAGGTAGCTAACTCCTGATGGGGCCTAGAACACAAGACTTAACGGTCCGCTTGCATTCCCAATCTACAGATCAGGCTTTAATCTTTTAGCGTCGGTCTGGCCCATATCTGCTCATCTGCATCGAGGATCCTTCTCATGAAACCGTCACTGGCCGTCACGCTAACTGACTTTGCCGCAGCCCTATCAGTCGCCCTCAATCGGGCCTCTGATATGCCCTCGGGGCTAACGGTTAAGTGCGCAGTAAGCCGTGGCAAGCTGATGGTACTGGCTCAGCACTCCGCCGATAGCAGCGTACCGGCTCGTCATGTGTTGGCCCACCTAGAGCGGTTAGTGCGTCAGCAGCTAGAGTCGATGGGCATGCCTGAAGAGACGCAGGAGCGACCCAACGCGGCGACCCTGCCCGTACAGCTCTATGTAAAGCAGTCTAACCAAAGTCGCCCCCATGCGGCTCACCCGTTTGTCTGGCAGGTTAGCGATGGGTTTGAGCCGGTGTTTGGGGCGACCTCGTTTACGAATCCGGGACATCCGGAGGGACGCGAGGGGTTAGTTGAGATCCCATCTGAGACCGTGCTTGAGGATACAATCATGCCTGCCGACACGCCTACCGCAGGCGAGTCGCCCCTATTGGCGTCTGAAACATCCCTGCCCGCGATTGAGAGCACGGTTACTTACCCCACGGAGACAGCAGACCCAGCTGATGGGACAGATTTAGCTGGCGAGGTGAACGTTGAAGACGTGACCGTGGAAAATGAGGCGGGTCCAGCCGTTGAAAATGAGGCGAATCCAATCATTGAGGACGGGGATGTTCTTCCGGTTGAGGTGACGTCAGATAGCGATGGCGCTGAGCCTGGAAAGGCAGTCGCAGCTGCTTCAGCGGCTGATGGGCCGGTTGTCGGTGCTGAATCAGCTGATTCGGTTGATCCTGCCGCCCCACTGACTCGCACCGCCCTAGGTCGAGCAACTGAAGCGCTACCGACGAAGCATTCGGTGGTAGACGATGACGATGTGCCCGAAGAGGACAAAATTTTTCTACCCGATGAGGTGGAAGACGATTCGGACAATCGACCCGATGCGGTCCCCATGTGGGATGGGAGCTTTAGTGCTGAGGATATCTACGCCCATTCGACTGATACGCCTGAGGTCGCTGCGGTTGAAGAAGAAGAAGTGCTGACTCAGACGCCGATGGCGCGTCAGCAGCGCTCTCGGTGGTGGGTCGCGGGCGTGCTGTCGGCAATATTATTAGGTGGAGTGGTTTACGTGGTCAGCCGACCCTGTGTGTTGGGCGGGTGCGATCGCATTGACCGGGCCGAGTCGCTAGGGGAGGCCGCCCTGCTCGAACTTGCTGATAGCCCTACCCCGCAGACGGTACTCGATATGCAACAGCAGCTGAGCGATGCGGTCAGTTTGCTGCGTCCGATTCCGGTCTGGTCATTTCACCACAGCCGAGCCCAAACCGCGCTACAAAGCTACGAGCAGCAGCTCAGTGACCTCGAAAGCGTGATCGCTGCCCAGCAAGACGCCACGGCAGCAGCTGAAGCCAGCCAGTCACCGCCTTATCCAGTAGACCACTGGCAAACGGTAGCGGCCCAGTGGGAAACGGCCATTGCTCGCCTGCAGACCATTCCGGCTGAGAGTCCCATCTACGAAGAGATCGTGGCGCCCAAGCTAGCGGAATACCAGAACAACTTGGCGACTATTCAGGGTCGGGTAGAGGCCGAACTGGCCGCCGACACCTCGGTCAACCAGGCTACTCAATCGGGCTCCTTAGCGACCCAGCAGGCACAAATTGCGACCAACCTGGCGACCTGGGAGACCGCTCTTCAGTCCTGGGAAGCTGCGGTTAGCCAGCTGAAGCAGATTCCCCAGGGTACGCTAGCCTACGGTGAGGCCCAGCAGCTACTGCCCGAGTACGAAAGCGAACTGAGCCAGGTACGGACACGCACTCGTCAGGAGCGGATTGCCGATCAGTTTCATAACGAAGCTGTCCGCTATGCGGCTCAGGCGCGCGAGTTTGAAACGGAAAACCAGTGGACGCTGGCAATGATGCACTGGCGTGACGCCATCTCTCAAGCTGAGGGCGTCCCTGAAGGCACCGCCCGCTACACCGATAGTCAAAATCTGCTGAAAACCTACCGCCCGGCGATGAGTCAGGCGCAAGAAAACCTGCGACTGGCCCAGCGCTATCAGAAAGCCGAAGCCGATTTCGTCAAGGCCTGTGGTAACGCCAGCCAGCTCTGTAGCTACACGATGCGAGGCGGTAAGGTGATTGTCAAGCTAGCCGATGGCTACGACGATCTGATTGAGCTGTCGATTACGCCCCCCGATCAGCGGGCCATTGCTGCAGTCAACAGCAGCCTAACAACCCGTGCTAACCAGCTACTCAGTGACCTAACCAATATCGGTAAGCGGACCCAACTCCCGGTCGAACTGCAGGACAGCAATGGTGCGTTCATCGCTCGGTACAAGCCTGAGTTGAACGGATACGTCAAGCACTAGCTGTCCGACTGCAAGGGCCCACTTACGGTTTAGCGTCGGGGTTGACTAGTTGGGCCGCGGCATTGAAGAACTGTCGTCGGATACCATAACTGATCATCAGCGCCGTCACCAGCGAGGCAAACGCCAGCATGAACATGATCAGCATCTGATACAGTGCCGCATTGAGCGGGTCCACACCGCTGAGCAGTTGACCGGTGATAATGCCCGGCAGTTTGACGATGCCGACAACCATCATTGAGTTCACGGTGGGAATCAGACCCGCTTTGATCGCTTCCCGCCGATAGCGAGCGACAGCCTGAACGGGGGTAGCTCCCAGGCTCAAATGTGTTTCAATATCGACCCGATTTTGACGGAGGGTGCTGACTAGCCGATCGCCGGTAATCGCGGCAGCATTCATGGCGGTGCCAAAGACGATGCCTGCCAGTGGAATCAGGTAGCGCGGCTCGTACCAGCTGTCAGGGCGAATGACGAGGACAGTGACATGGGCCAGGGTCAGGGCGGTGCTAATGAATAGTGAGCCCCACAGCCAGGGCAGCAGGCGGGGTAGCGTTTTATCGATGCGGTTGCGGGCCGTGAGTGCGGCCACGGTTAGCATGACGCCGATGACCAACAGCACCAGTAGCGGGCTGCGTAGCGCAAAAACGATTGATAGAAAAAAGCCGACCGCCACTAGCTGCATGACGGTCCGCAGGGTTGCGATCGCAAGGGTGCCCGTTAGCCCCAACTGCTGCCAGGCAGCTAATCCAATTGCTACCGCCATCAGGCCCAGTGCCCATACCAGACGTAGCAAATCTAGCTCAATAATTTCTGAATTCACTTACAATGCCCCTAGCCATTGACATCACCTCGGCCAACTGATTTTTAGCCGCCTACCCTCTACCCAATGATGATTCCCCCGCTCGATCTGACTCGTCAGTATAAAACGATTGAAGCGGAGGTTAGCGCTGCGGTGCTAGATGTTCTAGCTTCGGGTCGGTATATCAACGGTTCACGGGTCGATGGCTTTGCTCAGCAGTTTGGGGCGTACGTCGGCACGCCCCAAACGGTGGTATGCAACTCCGGCACCGATGCCCTGTATCTGGCGTTGCGAGCGTTGAAAATCGGCCCCAGTGACGAAGTCATCACCTCGCCATTTACGTTCATTGCGACCGCTGAGACCATTAGCGCGGTGGGGGCGACGCCGGTTTTTGTGGATATCACGCTCGATACGTTCAATCTTGATGTAGAGCAGATTGAAGCGGCCATTACGCCCAACACTAAGGCAATCATGCCAGTTCACCTGTTTGGTAAGCCGGTGAATATGGATCGGGTGATGGCGATTGCCAAAGCCCATCGCTTACCGGTGATCGAGGACTGCGCCCAGGCAACCGGTGCCACGTGGGGCGACAGCCGAGTTGGCAGCATCGGCGATTTTGGCTGTTTCAGCTTTTTTCCCAGTAAAAATCTGGGCGCTTGTGGCGATGGCGGGGCGCTGACCGCTCACGATCCAGAGATGGCCACAAGCGCCCAGGTCATTGCGGAACACGGCAGTCGGGTGAAGTACTACCACGAGGCGGTAGGCATCAATAGTCGGTTAGACGCTGTGCAGGCCGCTATTTTGCAGGTAAAGCTGCGCTATCTGGAACAATGGAACCAGGCACGGGCCACAGTTGCCCAGCGCTACGAAGATTTGCTGGCGCCGATTGATGAGATTCGGACGCCCCAGCCCATTGAGGGCGGAACCTGTGTATGGAATCAGTACACGCTGCTGATTCAATCCGCAAAAGATGAGGGCTATCGAGATCGCATTCGCGACGCGCTCAAAGACCAGGGCGTGCTTTCGATGGTTTACTATCCGCTACCGCTGCACCAGCAGCCGATTTACGAATCACTCGATCAGAAAGCAGGCAGTCTGCCTAGGGCGGAGCAGGCTTCTCAGCAGGTCCTTTCCCTACCGATGTTCCCTGAGCTGCAGCTAGAGCAGCAGGAGCAGGTCGTGTATGCGCTGAAGAATGCTTTAGCCAGCACCCATTAAGGGGGGTTCGTTAGGGCGGCTGATTTAGGGCACTGTTGATACCGATAGCCATCTCTGCAATGCCATTCCCTGACCTCATCAACCAACTCCCGGACTACGTCGGTCGTTTCGCCGCGAAACGTCTGGATGCGGAGGGATGTACCGTATTTTTTGCCACCTATCCGGCCGAAACCAGAGTTGAAACGCACACCCACACCACCGAAAATGTTGGCCTGATTACTGCGGGCGAGCTGATTCTGACTTCAAATGGAGAAACGGTTCGCTATGGTCCGGGCGACTGGTATCATCTGCCAGCCAATCAGCCCCACTCAGCCCGATTTGAGGTGGAAACCTCAGAAATAGAGTTTTGGTTTGCGACGGATTAGACAGATGAGCTTCGTACTTAAGCGGCCCCTGTGACTGCGCTGCTAAATCAAACGCGTCGCTGGTCAGTCAATGGTTAAGTGGCCTTTAAAGCAATCAATAAGTCGGTGGGCTTACCGCGTAAGCCTTAACCTTTTTGTAGTTTTCCATACTATTATGAAGGCAGGTGTAACCGCTGCGATCCCCTGTTGAGACTTGGTGATGCAAGGTCATGCCAACCGAGTAACGGTCGATTGAGCTGAATTGCCTGCATTAGCCGACCGGCTCTCGTTTCTGATGATGCACGCCTGTGAGGGAAAGGTCGCCCGTGACTCAACTGCACCAAATGCGCCGCTACGATCCTCGCGCGATTGCCAAGCACTACCGATTTCGTCTGTTTAGCGTTGTTTGGCGCACGCTCTCTGTTCTGTGGATGCTAGGGGGATTTGCCCTGGGTCTTCAGCTGGATCGACTGTTCAACCGAGAAACAAAGGCTTTCACCCGGCGGGCTGAACAGCTGCGAGAAGTGCTCACGGCCCTGGGGCCGACGTTTATTAAGGTCGGTCAGGCGCTTTCGACTCGGCCCGACCTGGTCAGACCTGACTTTCTCGACGAGCTGATCAAGCTACAGGATCAGCTACCGTCCTTCAATAGTGCGATCGCATTTCGCATCATCGAGCGCGACCTGGGTCGTACCCCCGAAGAAATCTACAGCTTTATCTCACCCGAGCCGATTGCTGCTGCCAGTCTGGGGCAAGTCTATCGGGCCCGGCTCTACAGCGGGGACGAAGTTGCCGTCAAGGTGCAGCGCCCCAATCTACTCCCGACCATCAGCCGCGACCTCTACATCATGCGCTGGGCTGCCGGCTGGATTGGGCCGCTGTTGCCACTGAATTTGGGCCACGACCTCACCCTAATTGTCGATGAGTTTGGCACTAAGCTGTTTGAAGAGGTGGACTATCTCAACGAAGGCCGCAACGCCGAGCGATTTGCCGCGAACTTTCAAGACGACCCTCGCATCAAAGCCCCCAGCATCTACTGGCGCTACAGCAGTACCAACGTGCTGACGATGGAGTGGATAAACGGCTTCAAGCTGACCGATATTGAAAGTATCCGCCAGGCCGAGCTAGACAGCGATACCTTAATTGAGTTGGGCGTCTCGGCTGGGCTGCGCCAGCTGCTGGAGTTTGGCTTTTTCCATGCCGACCCCCATCCGGGCAATTTATTTGCCCTACCTGACGGTCGCATGGCCTTCATCGACTTTGGCATGATGGACCAGCTCAGCCAGGAGATGAAAGAAACCCTGGTCGATTCGGTGGTCCATCTGATCAACCAGGACTATGAGCGACTGGCTGAGGACTTTGTCAAACTCGGTTTTCTGTCGCCTGATACCGATATTCATCCGATTATCCCAGCCCTAGAGCTGGTTTTTCAAGACGCGATTGGGGCTAGCGTCGGCAACTTCAACTTCAAAAGCACCACCGATCAGTTTTCTGAGGTGATGTACGAATATCCTTTCCGGGTACCCGCCAAGTTTGCCTTAATCATTCGTTCGCTGGTTACCCAAGAGGGTCTAGCGCTAACGCTGAATCCCAAATTTAAGATTATCGAGGTGGCTTACCCCTACGTCGCTCGTCGTCTGCTGATGGGCGAGACCGAGTCGCTGCGCCGACGTTTGATTGATGTGTTGTTCAAAGACGGGCGCTTCCAGTGGCAGCGGTTGGAGAACATGATTCGCATCGCCCAGAGCGATCAGGGGTTCAATCTGATTCCCACAGCAGGGCTGGGCCTACAGTTTTTGGTTTCAGAAGACGGGCGCTATCTGCGCCGCCAGATTGTGCTGGCGCTAACCGAAGACAACCGATTGCACACTGAGGAGGTCCAGCGACTTTGGGATCTCGTTAAAGACGACCTACAGCCTAACCGTCTACTAGGGGCAGCCTGGGACGCATTAGCTGGTTTCTCAAAAGAGCGGGCCAATGCCATTGTGCCGGGTGAGCTAACGGCGGCCTTCACGGCCGACCGATAGAGCCGATGCAGCATCTTCCTCAAGACACATGCCGAGAGTCATCAGAATGAACACCCAGCCACGGTCAACGTCTCTGGCAAAGGCCTTCGAGGTTATACGGATGCTGATTTCGAGGTCGCCGCGGGTTCTATGGACCCTGTTGGTCGGGGCGGGTGTGGTTGGGCTGATTGGCTGTGCGCCGGTTGCCAAACACCCAAGCTGGTCAGCTGTCCAGCAAACCATTCGGCGTGAGTTTCCGACCGTTGAGCAGATTTCGACCCAGCAGCTGAGTGATTGGCTGACTACATCTGATGAGCCACCGCCGCTATTGCTCGACATTCGCCAGCCAGAAGAATATGCCGTGAGTCATTTGCATGATGCGATTTTAGCGACGACGCTGGCGGACGCGCTGGCGGTGTTAGAAAAGGGCGACAAGGACCGGCGGATTGTGGTGTACTGCGCGGTGGGTTACCGCTCATCGGCGCTGGCTGAGAAGCTGATGCAGGCTGGTTACACCCGCGTTTACAACCTGGAGGGATCGCTGTTTGCCTGGGCCAACGAGGGGCGTCCGGTTTATCAAGGCAGCCAATCCGCAGAGCGGGTGCATCCCTACGACTCAAATTGGGGAAAGCTGCTGGTGCGATCGCGCCGTTCGGAGCTGGCCCGTTAGATTTAAGCCTTCAGCGGCTGTCTCAATGGATATCGCTTTCAGCAAAGTCTTTACAAACCTGGCTAGAAACGGGGCAAAGGTTTGAAAGCACCACACTTTATCCAAGCTTGACGGCGGTACCTGTTGCCGTAATCAGCATTAGCACGCCGGTTTCATCCAGATTGATTGTGTCCGTTTTCATTTGGATGCCCACAACTGCGTCAGCGCCGAGTCGCTGCGCCCGTTCCTGCAATTCTTTCAGCGCATCCTGGTGGCCTTTTTCGAACACCCGTTCGTAGGATCCCGTCCGGCCTCCCCAAAAATCCCGGATGCTAGCAAAAAAGTCACGAAGCATATTACTGCCGTAGACCACCTCGGCGGTGACAATCCCTAAATATGATTGGACGTTCACGCCCTGAAGGGTATCGGTTGTGGTTAAGATCATAGGCTGACAGGCAAAATACCGAAGGGACAGGCGGTTTGCTCGCGTTTGAAAAGGTCGAGCGCTGAGCGATTTCTGAACATATAGCCGTCGTCAGTCATGTTAGGACGAGGCTATATTGCCAAACTATGACAAACTTTAACTGAGCAATCAAGCCGACTGCTAGGCGGTCAACCGTGCTGTAGATAGACTCAAATGGAGGGATGAAAATTAATGGTGCTGGGTAAAAAAAAGCTGAGTACAGCCGGTTTTCTGGGGGGTTTAGGTGGCTGCCTGATGGCGGCTATGCCAGTGTCGGCAGCGGTGTCCGATATCTCAGGTCTAGCGGCGGGTAACCCAGACGTCCGTTCGCCAATGACTTTGACACGTCCAGTCGCTTCATCTGCTCCGGCTCTAATCGCCCAGAGCAGCAGCCTGTCAGAAGCTGACGAAGATCGTTTTAACGAGCTGCTGCGCCAGGCCCAAGAACGGGTTGACGATCGAGACTATCGAGGGGCCATTGGCTACTATCAGCAGGCGTTACAGATTGACCGCGACAATGCCCGTCTGTATTCCGGTATTGGCTACCTGCAGCTGCAGCAGGGCGATTATCAGCTCGCCGTCGAAAATTACCGTCAGGCCATTGAGCGAGAGCCGCGTAATTTGCCCTTTCGCTACGGTTTGGCCTTTAGCCTGTTTCAGGCACAGCAGTTCGAAGAAGCGGCTGATGTCTACCGTGAGCTAATCCGCATGGCCCCACGCGAGGCCGATGCTCACCTCGGATTAGGGGGCGTGCTGCTGCGAACCGAGGACTACGATGGGGCCCTTAGCGCCTACGAAGATCTGGTACGGATCGCGCCGGGCAATGCCCAAGCCTATGAGGCGATTGGCATGCTTTATCTCCAGCAGGAGCGCTACGATGAAGCCCTCAGACCACTACAGCGGGCTCAGCAGCTTGATCCGAATCGCGGTAGTGTCTACGCCAGTCTGGCTCAGGTTTGGCTAGAGCAGGGCAACATCCGTCAGGCGGAGGCCACCCTGCGAGAGGCGATTCGGCTGAACCCACGCACGGCAGTCGCCCAATATGAGCTGGCAGAAATTTTGCGTGCACGGGGCGAACTTAATGCGGCCCTCAGCCATTACGAAGAAGCTGCCGAGGCGGACCCGTCGCTAATACCGGCCCAGGCAGCGCTAGGGGAACTGCTGCTGCAGCGGGGGCAGTACATCCGGGCGATGGTCGCCTATCGCAGCATTACTCGCCAGCTACCCACTGATGCCGGTGCCCGGTACAACCTGGGCCTGGCTCAGTATGGCCAGGGCTATACCGAAGAGGCTATCGAAACAGTGAAGTATGCCCGTCGTCTGTACATTCGTCAGGATGATACTGAGGGTGAAGCCCGTGCCCAAGCTCTACTCGAGAGTTGGGGGGTTGAGGTCGACTAACCAGTGGCCTGTCTAGGAAGACAGACGAGCTTCCTCCGGGGCGTACCGTTCTTCCGGGGTGTACATCATTTTGCGGATCTCACCGACCAAATATTTGGCGCTGTTGATGTTGGGGTTCTGGGCCATAAAGGCGATCTCGATCGGTGAACCGGCCTCGTAGCAGTGCCATATGTAGGGGGCCACTGCGATCGCACTGCGGTATCGTCGTCCGTTGGTTGCCCTAAAGGCATAGTGGAGCTGGTATTGCCGCTGCTTACCTAGCGTCCGGCAACTGGTTCTGAAAACGACGCCGGTTGTAAAGCGACCTTGCTGGGCTAACAGCTCAAGCTGCCTTTTTTTTCGAGAAAATCGCTTAATTTGCAGTAGCAAAAGCGTCAGCGCAATGGTTGTGCAGACCAGCAATAAAAAAATAATTTTTAGCATTAAAAAATGGAGACGTCAGACGGAAGGCATCATTTTTCCGCAAGCCTACTATCATGACGGATGAATCAGGTTAGGTGATTTTAGTTGGCGCTAAAGTGCGCTTGAATGCTCTATACGAAGCAGCAAAAGGAGTCTTTCAAGTATTGGAAACAGATATAGCTGTCGTGTCCTTGACACTAAAGATAGCCAGATCAAGAGCGATATAGAACTTTACTATTTGCACTAGCTCACAACCGCTTTGAGCGTTTACCTCAACTGAGAAAAACCGATAAAACCATCAACCTACTCAATCAAAGACGATGCGCTAGACATACCGAGAAAGACCGAAAACCATACGAGCCTATCAGTAAGTTATTGGATTCAGCGCTATCAAATGATTCCTATATGCTAAATATTAGCGCTGCTGCGAGGTGATATTGATTCGTTTATATAAGCTTGACTGACTCTTGATGAAGCTATCCGCAGCCTGATTTTTTAAGGTATAAAAAGTGTCTAAGAAGGAGTTTTCGCACGGAAGATTCGAGTGCTAGCTTCGAAGGTATCAAAATAATCGCGGTTTACCAGCACTCGTAGCGTGACGCACCTCCAAAAAACTCTCTAGCTAAATCTTTCGACTCTGAACGGCGCATACAACTTGAGCGGTATTGCGGGCATCGTCGAGCCCCCGGTGGGGGATGCCCTTGAAAATGAGGTCAAGCTGATCAAGTGCCTGCTGTAGACCCAGCTTACGGTGAAGGCCCTGACTGGCAGAAAATGCAGTTTTGAGATTGAGATGGCCGCCAGCAAAAGGGTAGCCGATGCCGTGACGTTGGCAGTCTCGCTGAAACTGCTTACGGTCGTACTCCCCCCAGGAGCAAAAGCGATAGCTGCCAAAGTGAAAGAACCACCCTTTGAATGCTTTCAGTGCCGTTTGGAAGGGTGGCGCACCGTCTACATCCGCTTGGGTAATGGACGTGAGCGCTGTACAAAACGGCGTTAGCTGTGGATGCACAACCGGCCTGATAAAGCTTTGAAATTCGCTTTCGATCTGTAAAGACCGCGCATTCAGCATGACCGCTCCGATCTCGATAATTTCCATCTGCTTTCGCGGGATGGATTTGTCGTCGGCGCAGGTGGCTTCGAGATCGACAATTAGATAGTAGTCTTCGAGAATGTTCATCCTCGCAGTGTAAGCTGGGCGTCAATTTTTTGCTCGTTGTTGGAGCGCCCTATTTTTTGACGTCAGTGACGCGCCAGCTGAGCTTCAGGTTGAGCCAAAAGTTCCAGGCGGTGACCAGTGCGATCGCAATCAGATTTGCCAGATACCGGTACTGGCCGCCAAACACCAAATTGAAAATCAGGTTGAGCATCAGCACGTTAAGTATCAGCCCCGTCAGGCAGACCACGTTGAACTTCAGAAAGCGTCGTACCCGCGCGCGCATCCCCTGCTGCGACTGGGAGATATCGGCAAAGGTCCAGGCGTCATTCCATAGAAAGTTATTGAGGATGGCTACCTCAGCCGCAATAATCTTGCTGCGGGTAAGACCCCAGGCGAGCGTGCTGGGGTCGCTCAGCAGATAAAGCACCACCATATCGACAAAAACGCCGCTGAGCCCCACGATGCCAAAGCGCACGAATCGCTTGAGAGGAAAATTCTGCAGCGAAAACTTTTGACGCATGCGCCCAACCCGCCCGCGCGATCTCAGCTTAGCCAGATGGCCCAGGTAGGTAAAATACTGCTTCCAGGTTACTTTGCTTTCGCCTTCTTCCCGCTCCTGAAAGACGTAGCCCACCTCAGCAATTTCTTTAATCTGACCGCGTCCGATTACCTCTAGCAGAATCTTGTAGCCCAGGGGGTTGAGGTGTGGCCCTGAAATTGCACTGCGGCGCACCATAAAATAGCCGCTCATGGGGTCGGTCACCCGGCCCACCACATTCGGTAAAATCAACAGCCCCAGTACCTGGGCACCCCGCGACAGAAACCGACGGACAACGCTCCAGTCACTGACGCCGCCGCCTTCAACGTGACGACTGGCCACCGCCAGGTCGGCCCCTGCCTGCATCTGGCTTAGCAGCTGAATCAGCGTTTCTGGAGGGTGTTGCAGGTCGGCGTCAATCACGCCCAAAATCTTGCCTTGCGCCGCCTGCCAGCCGCGAATCACCGCAGACGAAAGACCCCGCTCGTGCTGGCGACGCATGACTCGCAGCTGGCCATATTTCTGCGTCAGGGCGTGGGCAACTTCCCAAGTCCGATCCGGACTGTTATCGTCAACCAGAATCAGCTCGTAGTTGTTGGGGACAAACTCATCGAGCAGTGCCGTCAGCTGCCCCACGATCTTCTCGACATTCTTACTCTCGTTGTACGTCGGAATCACCAATGAGAAGCCCAGAGACCGTTCACCAACCGTCGGAGGGATTTGTAGCGGACCCTCGGGCGGGGTCACCATAGCGGAAGTGTAAGTCATAGCGGATTAGCAGCGTTGTAAGGGTTAAAAATTAGATAGAAATCTGAAAGATTAGGGACTAAGGCAGCGGCTGAATGCTGACTTGGTGGAACGGATACTTGCCCGCCTGCTCAGCGGGGGCAAAGACCAGCTGATAGCTTGTATTTTCTAGCTCAAACTGTAGCGCCTGGCTGGGCTGCTCAGGAATCGGGCAATCCTGATGGGGATAGCAGATATAGAGAAATTCAGATTCGTTCTGACCGATCAGCGCCTGGGCAAGCTGATAGAGCGCTTCGGGTGTTTCGGTGCGAAAAAAGGTTTTGTCAGGGGCGCTGGCCCATAGCTGCTGAGCCACAAACTGATGAGACATGGCAACCCAGGGAAGGGGTTCAGTTGATAGGGCCTGGACGGCAGGGGCAACCGGGGCATAGTTCCGCGCTAGGGAGATTGACTGGGTTTGGCGGTCATTGTAGGTGCGCACAACGCCGTTGAGCGCATTCATGTGTACGCCCACTGCAAACAGCAGGGCAAAGGCTGCTAGCCCAACGCCCCTGGTGACTTTGTGAGAACTGGCGCAGAGCTGGGCTAGCAGCTGGGCGATGACGAGCATCGCCATCGGTATCAGAATGAGGTAAAACCTTGGCCCCCACTGCTTGCCACCGGCACCGGGCGGTACGATCAGAGGAACTGCGATCGCAAATAGCACCCCCGTTAGCAACAGCACCGTCGTTGTCCGGGGGGAAGTGCCCTCCGAAAGCAGCCAGCGTCTCACCCCAGGTGCTGCCAAAGCCAAGATTACCAGCGGAAAATATCGAAACAGCGCTGTCAGCAGCTGCTGATAGCTGTCCCGAGCCTGGAAAATCTGCTGGCTGACCGAAGATTCTTCGACAATCTGCACCGAGTGAATGCCGAGCGGGTGGCCGTACACCGCCAGATTAATACCGAAAAAGACGGCAACGCTCAGGCCCATCCCTACCAGCAGCGCCACCAAATGCGATAGCTTGAGCCGAAAACCGCCCAACGGTATCCACAGGCTCAAGCAGGCCACAGCACCCAACGCCGCCACCAGACATAGAAACTCTGGCCGAAACCAGACTGCCAACCCTATCAGGCTGCCCCCAATAGCATTGCCCGTCAGGGTTTGCGACCTTGCAAGTACCATTGTCAGCCCCCAAAAGGCCAGCGCGACAGCGAGGGTATGCTCCCAATACATACCGCCATAGGGCAGCAGCGGCGATGCCATCACCAAACCGGCTAATGCGAGTGCCGTGACCCCGGCGGTGAGTCTCTGTTGATGGCACACGTACCAGAACCGTCCCCAGATAACCCACAGCGAAGCCAGCGGCACTACGTATAGCCCCCGGTAGCCCAGCAGTGCATAAAACGGTGCCGTCACTGCGGGAAAGGTGAAGGGAAAAGTGATGAAATACCGATCTCCCACCTCGTACGCATAGGGGGGCGTGAAGGGATACAGTCCTGAACGCCACAGCGCCTGAACCCAGTCGGCTGCAGGCAACTGCAGGTCGATACTCAGGTTACCAGCCCCCATTTGTTGGGCTAAAAGCGCCTTAAGCCCCCCGTCGCCGCTAAACAATACGCCGCCTTGAGAGTAGCGCTGCAGCCAAAGGCTAAACAGCACACCCATGCAGAAAATGAGGCCCGGTAGCCAGTGGCGGGACCGCACGTGACCAGTTTGCTGAGTCATCGCAACACGCTTACCAAAAATGAGCGGGGTAGATTGGCGGCACCCAAGGAGCCTCAGCTGAATTTTACAGACTCGGCTGGACTCACCCAGTACAGTTTTCCCGAGGAAGCGGTGATGTCTTCAAACAAATGGGCTCTATGTAAAGCCGAGGTAAGTGTAAAGCCGAGGTAAGTCTCTCCAGCAAAATATGGCTCACGCTATTTAGGTCCGGATGCCGAGTACGGTTGCGAAGCTTAGTTCAGAAGTAAGTGGCGGTCCCTAGACGCGTTTCATCGTCATCGTAATGACTGTCTCAACCGTTTCGCCAGGGGCCGCCGTCAACAGATGCTCACCGGTATTGATTGCGTTGCGGGGGCCGCTCCAGGGTTCCAGGCAGTAAAAGTCTTTGCCCTTGACCGTCCAAAAGACCAGGGTAGAGTAGCAGCTGTCGTAGCTAATGGTCAGCGCCAGGTTTGTGCTGTGGTCTGTGACGGTGGCAGTATGGCCAGCCAGGTTGACAAAAGCATAGTCAATTTCTTCCTGGCTGAAGTCGAATTTGCCAGAGAAATAATTCACCCCTGGATCTCCTTTGACCTTGTACTCGGTTGAGGGCAGGGCAATATCGAGCTGGCTTTTGTCCGACACGGCAAAGTAAGGATGGATGCCGGTTGAAAACGGCATAGGTTGATCAGTCAAGTTGGTGTGCCGGTAGCGCTGCTCTAAGGTGTTGCCCTTGAGGGCGTAGACAAAATCAAGGCGAAAGGTAAAAGGATAGTGCAATCGCGTTTCGTCGCTGCTTTCTAGCGACACGGTGATGCTGGGTTCATCGCCCTCAGTTTGGGCGGTCACCTGCCAGGGCAAGGTGCGGGCGAAGCCATGCTGGACCAGCGAGTAAGTCTGACCGTTGAGGGTGTAGGTGTCGTCTGGCGTGTTGCCGCAGATCGGAAAGAGTAGGGGAATGCCGCCCCGCACCGATTTGCTGGCATCCTTAAACCGCTCCTCGTCCAGATAGAAGATCTCCTGGTCGAAGGCCCGCCAGCGGGTAACAATGCCGCCCCGTTCGGGGACGACCTCGAACTGGCCCTGGTCGTTCGAGACGACGTAGGTTTTGTACTGCCGGTCTTCAACTGCGATCGCACTCATAGCTCATCCTATAAATCTCACCTAACCGTCTCACACAATGCCAGCCGACGCGTAGTCTGCAGACAACATTCCGTCTGTGTAGGCATAGTCCTGGTCCAGATGGGGCTGCTATGGTGAACTCGCTTATACTCTTTCCACGGCGTTACTGAAATGGGGGATGATAAGCAACGCCACATTCAGCGAGCCGAGCAAATCGACCCAGAAGCGACCCTATCTCAGGTAAACGTTCTGCAGAAGCAAATTGGTTAAGTTAAGAAGAAGTCAGCGTCCACATGCCCTAGACATTGTCGCTATCATCACGATTGGATTTGGTGAGTAGAGGCGACCTCGACGTCGGCGCTGCCTAAAAATTCTTCGATGGCCTTGTCTTCAAGGTTGCAGCACTCCTGATTGGCAATCGTTTCACCGACGGCATTGGTCACCACGGCATCGCTCACCGTCAATACGACCGGACTGGCCGGTTTTTGCTTGAGCTGGCGTACCTCTTTTTCAAGCATCTCAATGCGATCTACCAAGGCCCGAATCACAGCGGCCTCGGAGTCAGGTAGCTCAGCGTGGTTAAGCGGATCAACCCGCTCACCCGAACGGTACACTACCCGACCCGGTACGCCTACCACGGTGCAGTCAGACGGAACGTCGCGCAGAACGACCGAGCCTGCCCCGATGCGTACGTTGTTACCGATGGTGATATTGCCGAGCACCTTGGCCCCTGCACCCACAATTACGTTATTGCCGAGAGTCGGGTGCCGCTTGCCGGTTTCCTTACCCGTACCCCCGAGAGTTACGCCCTGGTAGATCAGTACGTAGTCCCCCAAAATAGCTGTTTCACCGATGACAACGCCCATGCCGTGGTCGATGAACACGCCCTGACCGATAGTTGCGCCGGGGTGGATTTCGATACCCGTCAGAAATCGGGCAACATGGGAGAGCACGCGGGGAATTAGGGGCAGATTCTGCTGCCATAGCCGGTTCGCAATTCGGTGCAGCAGCAGTGCCTGCAGACCGGGGTAGCACAGCAGCACCTCAAGCCGACTCCGTGCCGCCGGATCTCGTTCAAAAATAATCTGAAAGTCGGCCTTGAGCGTGTCTAGCACGGAATAGCTCCCTGAAGCAAAACAATACGCCATCCAAATGGGTCATTTGGCAGAATGTAGGCTGCTGGTGGCCCCACCCTGGCGGATAGATCGATTTATTCGAACAATCACACTATAGCGCTTAGTGGTCGGATCTCAGCCTGTCGAAGGGCCGATTTTACAGACGGATAACCGCACTCTATTGTAGTCTGCTGTGATTGACTCAGCGCTACTCGCTGACGGTCAGTACATAGTTATGACGCTGCTCCTGGTCAAAGGAGCCGACCCAAACCCGGTAGGTGCCAGCCAGCCAGCTATCGGTGATTTGGGCGTCAGCGTTGCGGCGGTCGGCATTATCGTTGCAGCGCACGGTGTTGTCGTTGGGACCTTGAACCAGCAGTGTGGTGTCTTCGCCACTGGCAATGGTCAGCGTTAGCTGGTCAAAATCCTGCTCTAGCCTCAGAACATGGTCGGGTGTGGTATCGGCATAGCCCAAACAAAGGTTGCCGTTGCGATCGCGATCCACGATATTCGAAAGTCCGTAAAACCCCGCCGTTCTGCCTTCGGCTCGGACTTGAGCAAAGCCGACCGCAACCGACAGCTCACCGTAGTTAGCGGTCTGCGCCAAGGTCGGTACGGCAGCCCCAATCGCGAACGCGGCGCAGCTGACTGTCAGCCAACTGCAGTATTTGATTCGTTTATTAACCATCATTCACACCAGGTTAGGGAAGCACTTTGATAGATGCTTGCATGTAAGGCCAGTCATACCTAGCAGTCTTACCTAGAAAATAAGGACACCTGAATGCAGTCTAGACTACCGCTTCTAGCCTAGCGAATACGGATACGGTTGAAGTTGTCCGACTGACATAAAAATTTGTCTGCTTGACGGAATATCATGCCAGGTAAGACTAGGCCAACTTACGCCACACCAATACTTTCTAAAATTGGTTGAACTCTAAATTTCCCAAATCGCCGCAGACCAGGTTGACCCGACGAGGGGCCTGGCAGTGGTTGCCCGGCTGAAACGGTCCGGATACCCCGGCGGCAGTATGCGACAGCGGTGAAGACTCGCTGTAGACCCAGCCGGTCCAGTAGGCCTCGGCGGGCTGAATAGAGAAATCGGGCGTCAGTTCGGGGCGCTCGCCGCCCACGCTCAGGTCGTCTGCCTGTAGCGTCCGCTGCGGTTGACCCAGGGTTTGGGCGGGGCTGTTCGTCTGGGCTGAGGCGGGGGCGGTCGCGGTGCCCAGCGTGGTTAAAACGATGAAGCTTTTTACAAGGAAAGGTCTGCTACCCATTGAATTACCTGCTCTGTAGGATTATCTGCTTTGTAGAATTATCCGCTTTGTAAATGTCAGTGTTAGCGGTTAAGAACTTAACTCTGATGCTAAAAGCAGGGGCTGAGATGCGGGTAAGTTCTTCCTGAAGACTTCAGGATTAGCCAAGGCCCAGTCGCCCAGCCAGGCTAGGCGTTAGCGGCAGTAGGACTGCCAGCATTAGAAACAGCACTAACAGTCCCAGGGCGGCGCGAGCGTCGTCTGGTTCGCTCAGGTCATCGGTACAGGGGCGTTCTAGCCCCCGCTGTAGAAAAAGAATCACAAAGGCCCAGTAAAGGGCGAGCGGGTTGCCTAGCGCCACCAGTGCCAGCAATATCAGGGTGACGACCGTTGCTCGACCGGCAATGCGGCGTCCGTAGATGCTTTGCACAATCCGACCGCCATCGAGCTGACCGGCGGGCATTAGATTCAAGGCAGTGATCACCAGCCCGAGCCAGCCGATAATCGTGAGTGGGTGCACGTCAATCAGCTCAGCCTGGAAGGGCTCGGCTCCCAGTACGACTCGTGATAGCGTGCCGACCAGCACTGACTGCTGAAAGAACTCGGCGGGCATCTGGAAGTAACTGCCGGGATGGGAGAGGATGAGTCCTAACAGCAGCAACAGAAGCGATACTGCTCCCCCGGTGGCAGGGCCAGCAAAGGCCACATCGAACAAGGCGGTTCGATTCGGGACCAGGGAGGTGAACTTAGTGATGGCCCCAAACGAGCCTAGCTGCCAGGCCGGGAGAAAGCAGGGCCAGCTGAGTTTAAGCTGATGGCGTCGGGCCTGCCAGCGATGGCCGATTTCGTGGGTGAGCAGGGTGGCCCAAAGGCCCAAGGCAATCGGGATAACTTCGGTCAGGCGCGCCCAGTTTTGGGTGATGTCAAATCCTAGAAGGAGTCCACCCGTTTCCAGGCTGGTGAAGAAGGTTGCGATCGCAAGTGCCACGGTCAGTATCCGCTGCCCTCGTGACAGGGGTCTGGGATCGTTTTCACTGGGCATGACCACCGCAACCGGTCGGCCTTCGGGGCCTTCAATCAGCGAAAATCGATAGCGCCCTTCTAGCCGTTCCTCTAGTTTTTGGCTGAGAGTGACGGCCGTCTGGTCGGGCTGCCCCCGTAGGTTGCCCTGAAAGTAAGCGCCGGACTGGTATGGAAACGTCCCCGTCCGAAAGAAGGTATCAACGCCAAAAATGCCCTCAATGGCGGTCATGTCTTCTGCCGATATGGGCGTTAGCCGGGGTGCAGCATCTGGGTCTGTTGGGCCAGCCGCCTCGTTGGGGGAATGAGAGTCCGAATCCGTCAGCGTCTCCGGGGGACGGGTCGATTTTCCCTCGACCATCGCCGCTGCTCGTTGTGCCGAAATCGAGTCTGCGCCCATCAACCGGAGCTGACGTCCCAGGGCAATGTAAACCCCCGCTGACAGCACTACCAACAGCAGTACCGCCGCCAGGTTGGGATAAACCCCCAGCGCAAATAGGCCAAATAGCAGCAGCCACGGGGCCATCAGCACGACAGACTGTAGCCAGGACAGAATACCCATCTTGCCGTAGGGGCGGGCACGGTTGTACCCCCATACCAGTACGGCTACAGCGACAAACGAGACCAAACCAAGAATCATGACGGCATTGAGACGGTTAATTACACCGAGTCTCTGGTAGATCCGGCTTCATCTCATGGTAGGGGTAAACCCTGACTAAAATATAGCGAGTGCCATTTAGGTCAGGACACCGAGTACGTCTGCAGCCTCTAGTCCACAACCCCATGGCCCCGTAGCCGTCACCGGCGGCGGCGACAGCTAGGCGCAGCCAAAGGCAGACCCCAGAGCCGTCTAGGTCAGCTCTCGCCTGTTTTCGCCAGTCTCGGTTGTTCGAATCGCCTCTAGCGCCGTCCGCATACTCACTGGTTGGAATCCCAGTTTTTGAGCTCTGCTGATGTTCATCGACAGGTCGGGTGGACGCGGGGCGGGCATCGGCATGTCCGCCTGGCGGCAGGGTCGTAGGTGAGCGTGGTCAATCTGCCAAATGTCGGCTATCAGCTGGCCCATCTGGTAGCGCGATAGCGCGTCGGCTCCTGCCAGGTGCAGCGTTTGAGTGCCGGGATGGGCTAACGCCAGCAGTAGCCCCGTGGCAATCGAACGGGCATCAGCAGGCATACGGATCTCATCGGTAAACAGGGTCAGGGGTGTTCCTGACCGTAGCCTGTCTAGAAAATCTTGTAGAAAGCTGCCCGCTGCGGGCGCTGGTGGGCCAAACATTAGGGGCAAACGGCAGACGATGGCGGCAGGATAGGCCGCCCGCAACCGTTGTTCGGCCTCCGCTTTTTGTTCGCCATAGAGGTTCACCGGGCAGGGCGGGTCAGACTCCTGGTAGGGAGGAGACTGGCCGTCAAAGACGACGTTACTAGAGGTAAACACCAGGGGAATCTGGGCCGCCGCACAGCACCGAGCCAGGTGTTCGGTGGCGGCAACGTTAATCGCCTGACTGGCCTGGGGCTGCTGCTGACACTGGTTGGGCTTAGACATGGCCGCTGTATGAATGACCGCTGCCGGTGGCTGGGCCTCAAACGTGGCCGTCACCGCTGCAAAATCTAGCAGGTCTAGCGGGGCCGTCGTCCCGATGGCTGGATCGGTAAACTCAACCGGGTGACGGTGGTAAGTGCCAAAAATTCGCCAGCGGTACTGAGCAACCTGGCTGAGGTGCCAGCCCAGGAAACCACTGATGCCGGTGATCCAGAGCGTGGGTCGATCTCTACCTAAAAAGAGATTCTGGCCCGAATCGGCAGTTAAATCCGAAAATTGCAGGGGATTTTGCATAGGCCCATTCGGCCTTTCAGGTAAACTCTGCTTAGCTTATAGCAACCGCCCGGTCATGCTTCCCTATGCCTTCTTCTGATCTGCCAGACCCCAAACGCCCAGTCCCAGAGGGGGCTGATACCCCAATGGGCAGCAAAGTCCTGACGCCCTGGCAGACCGCGGCACAGGGAGGTTCGCCGCCAGCGGCCCGTGAGTTTACCGCCGACTACCGCCCGGATCAGCCCAGCGACCTCACTCCGCCGCCCTATCCTTCTCCGTCAGAAGCGGACAGCCTGAGTCCGGAGACGCCTTTACCCGCGCCCTATCTGCTGCGCAGGAAGCCGAGCGGTTCGGTCCAGGCAACGGCGTTGTTGGTTGCGATCGCAGCGGCTGTGGTCGTATCGATCGGCCTGCTGCTCAACAGCTTCTGGCTAACGCTAGCGGGGGCACTGGTGGCGCTGGTGGTTTCTGTGCGGCTTGCCCTGCCCACGCTGCTGGCCGTTCTCGAAGACCTTTCTGCCGAGCAGCGGGCCCTGATCATTGCCCTGCCTGGGTTTACGATGGGCATTCTCGGCATTCTGCAGATTACCGGAATGAACGGGCGCATTCTGGTTTGGGGGCGCAGCATTCGGTGGGATGTCGTTGGGGCGTTGGGCGACTTCCTCGGCGGTATCGGCCAGATTTTTATTGCGGTACTGGCCCTGTACGTGGCCTGGCGGCAGTTCACTATTTCCCGCGACCTGACCCAGCAGCAGAACCTGATTACCCAACAGCAGACGATTGACGCCTATTTTCAAGGCATCTCTGAATTGGTGCTAGACGACGAGGGCCTGCTTGAAGACTGGCCCCAGGAGCGCATCATTGCCGAAGCGCGGACCGCGGCTATTCTCAGCAGTGTGGATTCCGGGGGTAAGGCCAAGGTGCTGCGATTCCTATCGCAGTCCAAACTGCTGACGCCGCTGGCTCGAGATCGCAGGTTGGGTCGTCCCATTCTAGATGGGTTGGGCGGCTATGCCGAAGACCGCGCCGGGGGGACTCGCGTGATTGATCTGGGAGTCATGCTGGCCGCCAGCGAGCTGGCTTACAACGACCTGCGCTGGGTCGACCTGAGTGAGGTCAATTTGATTCGGGCTGACCTGACTGGCTGTAATCTGGTGCGGGCTAATCTAGCCCGTGCGATTCTCTGTGATGCGAACCTGACCGAGGCCGATTTGATGGGGGCTCGTTTGTTTTACGGCAGCGTCGAAACGGCCTCTCCCCGCACTCGGACCGATGCGCCCAACCATGAAACCGGCGAATTTACGGGGGCCGTCGTCGAGGGAGCTGACCTGACCGCCGTGCAGCGCCTCTCAGACGAGCAGCGTCGGTACTGCTGTGCTTGGGGCGGTAACAAAACTCGGGGAACGATTCCGGGCGGCTGTGCTGATGTGCCCAATCTGCTGGGGCGATAGCGATTAGACGGCAATTAGACCGTCACGGCAATTGGTTTGACGGTTTGCTGAGCAAATAGGTTCCCCGCATACCCTTAAAGATTCTGATAATTCCCGTCTACGGTAGACGAAGATTCCATGCATCTAACTTGATTTCTACCGAGATTCGCATCACCCCCTAGTGCTTTTGGGTAAATTGGGTTAGGCATTTTATGCCGATGCCCCACCGTTCTACCCCATTGACTATGACCTCTCTGGCTAACTCGCGGTCTTCTAAAAAGCGGTCCAAGCAGCGGCGGGGGCAAACACCTGATGACCCTGAAGCACCGCAGCTGAGTCGCAAAGAAGAACAGCGGCTGAAGCGTGAAGCGGCGAAGGCTAGAAACCAGCTGATTCAGTTTACGGTGGGTGCGATCGCATTTTCAGGCTTTATCGGTCTGCTGATCGGTCTACTGGTAGAACCCACCCTAGGGGTTGCGGCTACGGCCGGTCTGATGTGTCTGACCCTCTCCTTTAAGTACCAGCGCCAAGCGTTCTACGCCTTCGTCATCTACATCCCGTTTTCGGGCACCGTCGTCTACGCTCTGGGCGGCAACTCTCTGCTGCAGTTAGCCAAAGACGCGTTCTATGTTCCTGCGCTGATTGGCGTTATCCAGTTTTGCCGGGCCAAACGACTACCGATTCTCATTCCTAAAGCGATTACGGTCCCGCTAAGCATCGTAGCGGTCATTTTGCTGATGACGCTGCTGCTAGTCAACCTGCCCCAGCATCTACAGTCGGGAGGTGATCAGAAACCGCTATTTATGGGATTGCTAGGTATTAAGGTGATTCTGGGATATTTGCCCGTGATTACCTGCATCTACTATTTGATGCGCACCAAAGAGGATCTGTACTTTTTGCTGCGAATTCAGGCCGTGCTGGTGTTAATTGCGTGCTCCTTGGGCATGGTGCAATATCTGATGCTGACCACCGGGGTCTGCGCGGGGACCGAGGGCACCGGTGCTACCGGCGACACTCTGTTTAAGGCAACCTTAGAAGCGCGCTGTTTTGTAGGCGGGGCGTTGCTCTACTCCCCAAGTCAAGGTCAGATTCGTCTGCCGGGTACGTTTGTTGCCCCCTGGCAATGGGGCTGGTTTTTGATTTCCAGTGCGTTTTTCTCATTTGGGACAACGTTCAATGACCGCTCACCCTTCTGGCGATTGATTGGCATGATTTCGCTTGCCACTGTGTTTATCATGTCAGTGCTGTCGGGTCAACGGATCGCGCTGTTCCTAGTACCCGTTGCCGTCATCAGTCTGTCGCTTTTGACCGGCCAAATTACCAACATGAAGCGGTTCCTGCCCATTGGAGTCGTCCTGGCGTTAGTTCTGGTGTTTGTGACTGTCCGCAATCCGGCAGTTATGCAACAGCGACTGGAAAGCTTTCAGTCCCGCTGGAATGCCTCCCCGCCCCATGTATTTATCATGCAGCAGTTTCATGAGGTGAATGAGTGGCGTGAAGGCTCAGGGCTGCTGGGTAAGGGCATCGCTCGTGCGACAAATTCAGCACGAATTTTTGGACCGATTCGACTGATCGAAACCTACCACCCAAAGCTACTCTACGAGCTAGGCCCCCTGGGTTTGCTGTCGATTCTGGCGCTGTATGCAACGCTCTCGGTTACAACTTTTCAGGCGTATCGGGCGACGAAAGATAAAAACCTCAGGGGCTATGCGGCCTCCATGTGGGTTTTCGTTTTATTTATTAGTTTTTTCCCTTACTACTATCCGCTCGACGTTGATCCGGTATCAGTTTACTACTGGCTCGCAGCCGGTGTGTGTCTCAAAATTCCTAAGCTTGACAAGCAGGAACGAGCCCTGGCCAGGGAAGCAGAAGCCCTCAAAGCCGGGAAGAAGATCAAAAAGCGTAGAAAGGAAGCCGAATTTGTCTAGTGCATTGGGGGGGGGTGGCCCGGCTCACCTCCGGCGTTTCCACGCCTGTCCCAGAGTTCTGCCGTTCCCTATGGATTATTGCTATGTCGTCAGCGCTATCTAATCAGCCTTTTATGTCGGTCATTGTGCCTACCTACGGGCGCGAAGCGGTGCTGTGTGACACAATCAAAAGCATTTTGCAGCAGGACTACCCCACCTACGAAGTGATTGTCGTTGATCAAACGCAGGACCACGCACCGGCGACCCAACTGTTTCTAGAACAGGCCAGTGCTGCCGGCCATATTCAGCTTCACACCGTTGCCTGGGCCAGTCTGCCGGCGGCGCGAAACTACGCCATCGAGCGCTCTAATGGCGATGTGCTGTTGTTTTTGGATGATGACGTGGAGTTGCCGGAGGGCTACCTTTGGGGGCATGCCCGCAATTACCAACGCGACGCCGAGATTGGTGCTGTTGCCGGTCGTGTATTTGATCGGATGAAGCTAGCCGAGTCTCGCTCAGCCAAGCGCATCGAAGATCTGCCACCCGAGGCGATGGACCCGGGCATAGCCTGGTACCACATCGACCTTGTCCATACGGTCAAGCCCCAGCAGGTACTGACTGCACGGGGCTGTAATATGTCCTTCCGACGGGAGGTCTTTACTACCCACGGGCTTCGATTCGATGAACGCTTCCGGGGTAGCGCTGTACGCGAAGAGTCGGACTTTTGCCTGCGATTTCGCAGAACAGGGTTGAAAATCTGGTACGACCCGGCGGCACATCTGATTCACCTGGGTGAGGAAACGGGTGGATGCCACGATATTTCAACACGCTCTTTGAAATATCAGATCACTTTTTACCACAACCACTTCTTGATGGCGCTCAAGAATTTAACCCCCTGGCAGTTGGCAAGACTCTCGGGGCGACTGTTCGACTGTCACGTCCTGGGGAACCCCCCCTGTAATAAGAGCGGATCGGCTGTGGCGATTGCTAGTCGACTTTGCTTTTACTTGCTGGGGTTCTTGAAGGCTTGCCTGTCACTATTGAGTCCGTCTGACCAGGATGGTCGAGTGTTTACTTCGCCTATACCCATGTCTGTCGAAGCGAGCGGGCAAAACCTGCGAGATCTGAAGGATGAGCTATCGGCTACACCGGGTGAACCAGCTGCCCATTCGGTTTGAGGCCTGGATGGGTGAAGTGCATCAGCTTCGGGCATCATTGGTTGACTGATTGCCTAATTTTGATCGCCTAATTTTTTATTAAAAGCCTTATCAAATTGTTGTTCTGGCTATATTCAGCTTTATTTATCCATTTTATTGAAATGACACTACAACCAGAAACCGTCTGCTTTGCGTGTCTTGCGCTAGGGCAAAAATATCGCCGTTTGGCCAAGCAGTTGGCAGCTGACTTTGGCAGGTTCGCGCCTGATTACCACCTGCTGATGGGGACCGACGTGCCTTCAGATTTTGCTGAGCTCAGCAACGTTGAGGCATTCCTGCTGAAATCGCGGGGCATTTTGCACTGTTATCACGACAAGCGCTTTTTAATCGAACGTGGGTTAGCGCAGTTTCAAACGGTCATTCTGACCGATGCTGACAGTCGGCTAACGGGGCAGATTTTTCTGGATGACGAGGCTGAGCCCGGTGTGTATGGCATTTTCACGTCCAATGTAGTCAAACATTCGCAACGATATAACCCGGCTCGACTCAAGTTCTTCCGTCGGCTGGCCAAAAAGCTCGATTTTGACTTGGAGCAGGCCATCTTTGTGGGGGAATCTCTCTTTGCCATTTCTGCCCCACCGCCACAGGCAAACGCGTTTCTAAAAAACTGGGATAAGATGGCTCGATATTTGGAACTCAACGGGGTCCATGCGGGCGAGGGGAACGTGATTGGTATGGCAGCATTAAAAGCCGAGCTACCGATACGATCGGCTGAATGGCTAGAGCAGATCGGCAAAGTTTGCGAACACATGGATGCCTCCCAAGAGAAAAAAACGATTAGCTTTTTTCAGCGGTTACAAAAGCGAGTTCGCTATCATCTACGGCTGAATCAGGCTCGTTTTTTTGCGCTCGGGGATTTTCGATTCTTCTATAGATAGAGCTTTTTATGAAAATCTTAGTTGCTAGCCATAGCTATATCGTTGATCTGAACTGTGAGAAGCTGCGCTGTCTAGCCCAGCTGGGTCCCGATATTGAGGTGACGATTGTGGTGCCAAAGCGTTGGAACCCCGGCGGTGTTCAAAACCGTATCGTCGAGCCTCAACCACGCCAGGAAGGTAATTTTCGGGTGGTTCCGGTTAGTAACTTTAGTCAGAATAATCAGGGGCTGCTGAGTTTTGGTTGGGATCTGGTCAAGCTACTAAAAGACTTTCGACCCGATATTATTCAGGTAGAGCAGGGGTCGAAGTCGATTGGCTATGCCGAGTTTATTACTTTGAATAAGCTGTTGGGGCTTAAGGCCAAGCTGCTGTTCTTTACCTGGTGGAATCTGCCCTACGAGCTGAAGTTTCCGGTCTCGCTAATCGAAGCGTACAACCTGAACAACACCGATGGCATTGTCGTCGGCAACCAGGATGGGGCCGATATTCTTAGAGATCGTGGCTATCAGGGGCCGATGCGGGTGATGCCGCAGCTGGGGGTAGACGAGACGCTATTCAAGCCTGAACCGCAGCCCGCCCTGAAGCGGCAGCTACAGATTGACCCGGATCATTTTGTGGTGGGTTTTGTGGGTCGATTTGTGCCAGAAAAGGGGCTCAAAACAGTTTTCAACGCCCTGGCAACGCTCAAAGATTTGCCCTGGACGTTAGTGCTGCTCGGGCGCGGAGTGCTGAAAGACGAGCTGCAGTCGCTGGCTAAAACCCTGGACATTGATGCTCGCATTCGCTGGATTGAGAGCGTGCCCCATGATGATGTGCCCCGCTACATCAACCTCATGGATACGCTGCTGCTGCCGTCGGAGACGACCTATGACTTTAAAACCTTGACGGCGGCAGGCTGGAAAGAGCAGTTTGGCCATGTGATTATTGAGGCGATGGCCTGTCGGGTGGCGGTGATTGGCTCGGATTCGGGGGAGATCCCTCACGTTATTGGCGATAGTGGTATGGTCTTCCCCGAAGGCAAGGCGGAGGCACTGGCGGACTGCCTGAGCAAACTGATGAACCAGCCCCACCTGTGCGAAGAGCTGGCCCAGAAGGGTTACGAGCGGAACATAGCACAGTACACGAACCAGGCCCTAGCCAAAGAATTGTTGAAATTTTACAAAACCCTGTAGATTGGGTTACGGCTTCGCCCTCAGTCTCCGACTGGGCAGCGACCCCAGCGGCGCTGTCGCAAAAAGGTTCGGTCGCACACAAAAATTCTGCGTGCGACCGAGCAGGTTTATGCCATAGCACCCTCCATCTCACCGTCAGAAGACGAGCGGCGGGGCCACCTGCGATCGCTCAGCCTTACCCCTCCAGCCTTTTGGTACTCGTAGCTGTCTCGCCCGTAGGTACAGGCAACGGCCATGAGCATTTTGGTCGAGTAGCGACCGAGATCGCGTTCTTCGGCTTTGAGCTGGCTCCGAAAGGCGTCGAGATCAGCAAGGCGCTGATTGTAGTCTTCCAGTTTGGCCTGGAAGCTGTCGATGCGGTTTTCGTAGTCGGGCACGGTGAGGCCATTGCCCAAGTCTAGCTTGGGGTCAATAGCCTTCATTCCGGGTAGGCGACCGAGGGCGGTCTTTAGCATCTCAGATGCGAGTTTTTTTCGTGACATGGTAAATGCACCTCCTAAGGTGTTGTTTGTTTGGTGTGCTTTCGGATGGCTCCGAGGAAACACGGGATAGTTCGATTGTGTTGTGGGCAACCAGGCGGCGTCATAGGGAGAACTGCGGAATTTTTGTGCGATGGGCAAAGTTCCGTATTTTTGCGCTGGCGGTTGGGTGATGGGGGTTGGGGAAAAGGCTGATGGAGTGGGGAGGGTAGATAGACTGTATGCAGTTACGGGTTGTGAAGCGACGAACTGTATGCAGGCTGTTGTAGGGGAGGTTACGGATGAAAGAAGACTTTTGTGGCTGTTGTTCTTATCGATAGAACAAACACGATAGGTTTGAGAGTGCGAGATAAAGTGGAGTTGATGGGCTGGCTCAGTGTTTTTGCTGGGAGCGGGTTAGGGCTGTTGTGTGAGTAATCTACTTTTCTTTATACAAGATCGGAGCTTGTTGGAGTCTAAACAAGTAACACTTTTACGAGATCGGAGTTTTTGGGAGTCTAATCAAATTACGCTCGAGTCAGATCGGAGTCTACAGAAGTCCAATCACGTTTCACTTTTACAGAGTCGAAGTTTGCAGAAGTCTAATCGAGTTTGCTTTATACAAGATCGAAGCTGGCAGAAGCAATATCAAGTTTCAGTAGATCGAAAACGAAAGTTGTTAAATACCGTCAGGCAAGACAATGGCATGGATAGGCGGGAATCGCCTTTCA
>JBCBWI010000046.1:0-41971 GCA_039817185.1 Cyanobacteria bacterium J06648_16
CCGTGCGCGGCTGGGAGGAGCGGTTCCTGTCTCATTTTATCGAGCAGATACGGACGAAGCGGAAAGGCTAGGTTGGCAAAGTCTGGTTGATTGACGAGACGTACATTCGCGTCAAAGGGATGTGGTGCTACCTGTATCGCGGCATTGATGAGGACGGAAATTTAGTCGATGTTCGCCTCAGCAAAACACCCGATATGACAGGCACTCAAGCGTTCTTTGCCCAGGCGATTGAACTTCACGAAGCGGTCCCAGAGAAGGTGGCCACTGATGGCTTAGCCTCCTACCCACGGGCGATCGCAGACGAACTGGGCAAGGTCGTTGAACACGAGATCCGACCCTGCACCGCTAACCCCGTCGAGCAGAGTCATCGTCCGGTCAAGCATCGCTACTATCCCACCCTTGGATTCGGCGCGTTTGAAGCGACCCAAAGATTCTGCCGAACCGTCGATGAAGTGAGTAACTTTTTGAGGTCGCGATCTCGGATGGCAGAATTCGGGTGCCTGAGCGATCGCAGGGCACGATTCATCACTAGCGTGAAGGAGCTGGAGGCCCTGTTTCTAGCCGCTTGAGCGCAAACAGGATGAGGGGAGGCTGGATTGAGAACGATATGCTCCAATTTGGTTACCCAGTCCTGACATTTTCGCTGCAGGCGGTTGTTTGAAGTACGGACTTGAACGGATCCCGTTTTGGCCTTTCGTCTGGTCCGGGTGCCTTTGACTGTCATGGTCAACCCTCTGGGTCCTGAGTGGGTTTTATCTCAATCTTTATCTCAATCTGACCGCTAAAAGCACCCCAAAAGGTCCAAAAACGCCTAACGCGATTTTTGACCTTTGCGCCTTTTATTTGACCTTTGCGCCTTTTATCTGCCTGAGCCCCTGATATAAGGGGCTTTTGGCTTGATATATTTGGAAGCCGACGGCGAGATTTGAACTCGCGACCGCTCGATTACGAATCGAGTGCTCTACCACTGAGCCACGTCGGCAGGCCAGGTCGGTTGACGCTAGCTGGGCTAATGATTATATCAGTCATAATTAGCTCATAGGCAGGTTCTTTGAGAAAATAAGGGGGTCATTCATTTGAGTGCTGCTGCATGCCTGACCCAACTCCCCGCCGTCCTGCCAATATGAGCCAAGAAAAGTACGAACGTCTGCTAGCAGAGGCACAGGCCCCTTGGAAAAGTTTGCGGAAGTTTATCTACGCGGCGTTTGGCACTTCTGGACTGGTCGGCGCGTTCGTTTTTTTCTTTCAGGTATTGGCGGGTCGCAATTTGGAGCAGTCACTGCCGAATCTGGTAATTCAGCTAGGCGTCGTGGGGCTCATGGTATTTTTGTTTCGGTTAGAAAGTCGATCGAAGCAGGCTGATGAGTAAAAATCCGGTAGTGCTGGTGCATGGCCTGTGGAATACGGTTGATATTTTTTGGCAGCTGCGATCGCACCTCACAAACCTCGGCTGGGATGTCTATGGTCTGTCAATGACGCCGAACAACGGCGATATTGGCATTGACGAGCAGGCTCACCAACTGCGTGACTACATCCACCAGACCCTGCCGCCAGATCAGACCTTTGACATCGTTGGGTTTAGCATGGGCGGACTGGTCAGCCGCTACTACCTGCAGCAGCTTGGCGGGCTCAAGCTGGCGCAGCGCTTTGTTTCTGTGGCAACGCCCCACTATGGCTCGGTACTCGCCTGGACGCGCAGGAACGTCGGTGGTCGACAAATGCGACCCGGTAGTCGGTTTCTGAGACATCTCAACCAGGATCGGGCTCGTTTGGAGACGCTTCAAGTCACGACTATCTGGACACCCCTAGACATGCTCGTGATTCCGGCGACGAGCTGCCGTCTATCGATGGGGCAAGACATGCAAGTTTTGGCGACGAGCCATAACAGCTTGCTACGAGAAGCCCCCGCCTTGGATGCAATTACGACTGCCTTAAGCCGATGATTGATTACCTAGCAGTCTGTCACTGTTGTTAAAGGTGAGAGTCGGCGCCAAGGGTGGAGATAGTAAGCGCGTGCTTCAAAACTGCCCTAGGTATCTCCGACCTGAGCGAGCTGCACTTCGCCGAAGATAGCGCTGAGGTAGCAGTAGTATTTGAACTCTAGCAGATTGTGGAAAGGGTCTTCGAGAAAGAACGTGCGATGTTCTAGCGGTGAGCCCGGAAAACGACGCTTGGCCCCCTGATGAAAAGAGAGGGATTTTTCCTGCGCTCGCTGCAGTAATGCCTCCCAATCGGCTTCCTGTAGGAAGACGAGCCCAAAATGCCGAGGGTAAATTCCCCGTTGAGCTGGAATGGGGTCTTTAGTGACGTGGGCAACGAGCTGATGGCCCTGCAAGTTTAGAATCAGCGAGCCCGGCCCCTGGCGGCCAGGCGTACAGCCCAATCCCTCTACATAGAAACGTTTAGTTTCTTCTAGATCGGTAACAGGAAAGGCTAAGTGAAACAAAACCGTCATTTGTCTTCAGGATTTGAATGTGAGATAGAAGTTCTATTGCAGTGTATCGCAGCAATTGCCAAGTTTCTGCTACTAATAAAAAGCAAAGTGGTAAAGCATCAAGCGGCAAATAGATGTACCACTGTCCCAGCAATCAGATTTTCGACAGATTTAAACATTCTCTTCTGAGGACTGTTTCATAATCTTTCCAGGTTGCCCATGCTGAGCAACTGCCAGGGTTCATCTACTTTTGAAAGTGAATATGAATGGCTACTATGACGCGTTTATTTCCTATGGACGGGCCGACAGTAAGGCCTTTGCTCAAAAGCTTTATGACCGCCTAAACCAGGCCGAACAAAAAGCCTGGTTTGACTTTGCTAACATTCCGCTTGGCGTAGACTACCAGCGGCAAATTGACGAAGACATTGAAAGATCGCATAACTTTCTTTTTGTCATCTCGCCTCATGCGGTCAATTCGGCTTACTGCGCAAAGGAAATTAAGATTGCGTTGCAATGTCAAAAACGCATTATTCCACTAATGCACGTCGAGCAAATCAGCCGTAATGCTTGACAGCAGCGACATCCCTCTGGAACAGACAAAGACTGGTGCGATTATCAATCCCAGGGGCTACACAGCAGCTTCGCCCAGATGCATCCCGCTATTCAAAAGATCAACTGGGTTTATTTTCGTGAGGGGGTGGATGATTTTGAGCGGTCTTTTATGGACTTGCTCGCCATCTTTGAGCGGCATCGCCACTACGTGCAGCAGCATACCCATTTCCTGATTAGGGCGATTCGTTGGGAGCAAAAGCACCATCAGCCTCGGCGTCTGCTCATTGCCGATCAGCTACAGCAGGCTGAACATTGGCTCAAGACAAGGTTCGAGCAGACTCAGCCGCCCTGTGTGCCTACGGATTTACACTGCACGTTCATTACCGAAAGCCTGAAAAACTCGCGTAATCTGATGACGCAGGTTTTTCTTGCGCACGCAGAGTCCGACATAGAAGCGTTGCACCAGATTCGAGGCTCTCTGCAGCGGGAAGGCATCGTGGTCTGGAGCAGCGAAACTGACGTGCGGACGGGGGATGACTTTTCGGGCGCGGTTGAGCGGGGGATTGAGCAGGCAGACAATGTGGTTTATTTACTGTCGCCGGCGGCGGTGCGATCGCAAATCTGCCAACACGAGCTAGACTATGCCCTTTCGCTGCACAAGCGGCTTATTCCGGTTCTGGTTCAACCGGTAGCCCCTGCAGACGTACCGCTGGCACTGCGAGACCTGCAGTATGTCGATTTGACCGACAACGTTAAAGCCGAGGACTACCAGCTAGACGAAAGCCAGCTGCTGCAGATTTTACAGCAGGACGCAGCCTACTACGAACGCCACAAGGTACTACTGGCCCAAGCGCTCAAATGGGAGCGGCAAAATCACAACCCCAGCATTCTGCTGCGCGGCTACAACCTGAGCCATGCAGCAACCTGGCTAGAAACGGCCAAGACCAGAAATGTCCACGCGCCGACGTCGCTGCATCATCATTTCCTAACCGAGAGCCTGCGGCGACCCGCAGTGGACTCGCTGGATGTATTCGTCTCCTACTCGCGGGTTGACGCGGACCTGGCCCGCTCGATCAATAATCGGCTGCAGCTACAGGGCTATCTGACCTGGTTTGACCAGGAGAGCATCGCGGCAGGGACAGCGGATTTTGAGCAAGAGATTTACAGCGGTATTCGGGCGTCGGACACGTTTTTGTTTATTCTCTCGCCTCAGTCAATTAGCTCACCCTATTGCGATCGGGAGGTCGAGTATGCCGCCAGCCTCAACAAACGCATTGTCACGATTCTCTATCGTAGTGTCGACGAGACGAAGCTGAACTCTACTCTAGCCAAGATTCAGTATCTAGACTTCAGGGGTGATAAAGGCGATTTTGAAACCCGATTTGGAGAGCTAGTCAGAACGTTGGACACCGACAGGAACTACTTGCGGAGTCATACAAAGTGGCTACAGCGAGCGCTAGAGTGGGAGAAAGCAGCCAAAAATACTGACTTGCTACTATCGGGGAGCCCCTGTGCAGTTGCTGAAGACTGGCTGGCATTGGCCGAAGTCCACCAAAAGCAACCCCCTCCCACGCCACTACAAAAAACGTTTATCAGAGAAAGCCAGTCAGCACTTGAAACAGCCCGTCACCGAGAGCGACGACAGCTCTGGCACCTAAGATCCCTACTAGGACTCTCTATAGTTGGGCTAATCGGGGCTGCGGCACTAGCAGGCATTGCTGGAAAGCAGTATCAGCGAGCAAACGCAACATTGATAGGGCAGGTCGAAGCCCTGTCTGAAAGTTCGCTTATCTTATCCGACTCTCATCGGGCCTTCGAAGGGCTGCTTACCGTTTTACGAATTGGACGTGAGCGAAGTATGGTTAGGCGGTTCGACAAGGATTTAGAACAGCTGATTGGCCAGGCATTTTGGCATGCGCTATCAACGCCAATGGAAAAGGTACAGCTGGAAGAGCATACTGACAAAATTCGAGACATCTCATTCAGCCCAGATGGTCAGAGACTGGCGACAGCGAGCAATGATGGAACTGTAAGACTGTGGACTGCTCGTGGAAAACTATTGAAGACGCTGACGATTGGATCTAGAGCCTTCGGCGTTCACTTTAGTCCAGACAGTCAGACACTCGTTACGAGGAGCCGAGACAAAATTTTGGGCATATGGGACCGTGAAGGCAACCTGATTGAAGCGATTGAGAATCAGGTTGTTGATTTGGGCGTGGCCTTCTCTGCAGATAGTCAGTTCTTCGTGGCAAAAAGTACGGCCGATGAAGCTCGCCTGTGGACAAAAACAGGCGAACTGGTCGCATCGCTTCCCCATGCAGAGCTTGACATCATTCAACTCAGCCAGCAAAGCTCAATCGTTTTAACCCGCAGCAAAGATGGATTCATCAAGCTATGGTCGCTAGACGGCACGCCGTCGAAAACTTTTGACTATCCTGACTTTGACCACACGTTATTGAGCAGGGACGGTCAGTGGTTAGTTCTCTTCGGCGATAGTAACCGCCCATCGCTTTTGGTAATGGTCAACGTCGACACGGCAGAAAGGAGGGTCTTTGAGCATGAGTGGCCGATCAATCGCGTGACGTTCAGCGATAATCCGGCCTATCTAGCAACCTATCAGAGGTCGGGAAATAGTCCAGTCACGCTCTGGAATATCGAGAATCGTCAAAAGCAGCAGATTCGGGTCGAAGACACGGTTAACGACGTCAGTTTTGGAGGCCTTTCACAGCTGCTGGCAGTCGCTGAAAGTAGCGGCGCTGTGAAGCTTTGGAATTTCTCAGGCGAACAGCTTCACTCTTTGCTACACAACGCCCCGGTTGAGATTGTGGGCTTCAGTCCAGACGAAGAAACAATCGTGACCTTAAGCAACGACCACGACATTAAGCTTTGGCACTTTCTCGATCCAAACGTTCTACAGTTAGGCACTCATCAAGACTGGGCCACTCGGATGCAGTTTAGTCCAGATGGTAAACGCATTGTTACCACTAGCCATGATCGAACCGCTCGCATCTGGGAGCGCAACGGAAGATTTGTACGTGCGCTACGAGGACATACTCAAGCGATTCAGGCAGTCGCTTATAGCCTAGACAGCCGCATGATTGCAACGGGAGGGAAAGATAAAACGGTTCGTATCTGGTCTGATGACGGAGAACTGATTCAAACGCTTCCGAGACACGATGATGCGATTCGAAACCTGGCTTTTAGCCCTGACCAGTCTAAGCTCCTGACAAGAACGAATACAGGAATGCTATATGGATGGGACCTATCAGGGACTTTACGCTTTCGGAAAGAAGGCGAGTATCGCCCTACTTTCATGCAAGGGACAGGTACATTTATTACAACTAGCGGCCCTAACATCAATGTTTGGAGAGAAGACGGCACTTTCGTTCAAAGGATAGAGGCCCACAAGGAAGTTCTAACCGGTCTTACCGTCAGTCAAGACGGTCAATTGATTGGCTCCTCCAGCATGGATGGTGTGGCAAAACTGTGGTCAGTGACGGGCGAACATCGGGCAACGCTACCCCACGACAATGTCGTTAGGGACGTTGCCATTAGCCCAGACGGTGCTCACGTTGTCACCGTGAGCGAAGATACCACAGTCAAGTTGTGGAAGACCTCTGGCGAGCTCGTCGAAACCTTGCAGGGTCACGACCGGTTGGTTTTTGCTGTAGATTTCAGTTCTGATGGGCGTTTTTTTGCCACTGCCGGTAACGATCAGCGAGTCATTATCTGGGATTTAGAAGGTAACGAACTACAGTCACAACGCTTCCCAGCTGAAATCTATCGGATTGCTTTCAGTCCTGATAATAGACAGCTAGCAGCGACTGGAGAACATAATTCGGTTCTGGTATGGAATTTGGCATTAGACAAACTCCCTAGGTCATCTCTTAATTGGGATACCTATGTTGCCTGGGCAATGAAGCAGGGGTGCGATCGCATGCGCACCTACCTCGAAAACAAGCCGGAGGGCGATCGCGATCGCACCCTGTGCGAGGGTATTGACTAAGTTGGAGACGTTGCCAACCCGCTAATCAGCAGGTCATTAACAGCCCCGGTCAGCGCCTCAGGGTCAGACGCCAGCGTCTGGGTCAGACAGTTCTCTAGCAACAGCATGGCCAAACCGTGGGTAAGCGACCAGGCTGTAGTGGCCAACAGCTGCGGTTCGCCGGGGCGAATTGCGCCAGCCGATTGCCCAGACAAAATCGCATTCAGTAAAACCTGGTACGACAGCTGAGCAGCCTCAATTAGTGTTGGATAATCCGAGTCAGTAATGTCGTAGCTGCCAAACATCACCCGGTAGTGAACTGGATGAGCCAAGGCGTAACGGACATAGGCCTGACCGATGGCGGCCAGCCGCTTTAGCGGATCGTCAGTCGTCATAGCAGCAGCCTCTAAACGCTGACCGAAGGTTCGAAAGCCCTCTTCCGCAACGGCAGCCAGCAAAGCCTCTTTATCGGCAAAGTGACGGTAGGGGGCCGTATGGGAGACGCCTGCCCGCCGCGCGACCTCTCGCAGCGAGAGGTCGCCGACCTCTGTTTCAGCCATGAGCGACAACGCCGCTGTGATCAGCGCCTGACGGAGGTCACCGTGGTGGTAGGTCTTTGTTTGGGGCATGGTGCGGGGTGCGATCGCAATCGGTTATTCCAACAATCGCCCTATTCTCCCATAGATGTTGACAGCAGAAACTTCTGTGCTAAGTTTAGGTTGACAGTGTAAACATGACAGTCTTCTTCTGGAGTGACCCATGCCAACGCCGCCGCCCGTCAACCGATCTGCCCATTTGCCTATTTCAGCAGCGCGCACCGCCCACCAGCGATACTCGTCAGCAGCCGTCGAGCAAATTTTGAGTAAGGCCGCGCAATCTTCCTCTCAGAATGCCTTCACTTGGGAAAATGTGGTGGAGATGGGCAACGAACTCAACCTTGCCGAAGATAGTCTGATTCAAGCAGAGCAAAATTGGCAAAATGAACAGCAGCAGCGGGAAAAACAGCGGCAAAAACGGTTGCAGTTTCGCCGTCAAATTGGCGTTTATGCGGGTGTCAACACTTGTTTGGTCATCCTAAACATCATGCTCTCTGGGGGCATCACCTGGGCAGTCTGGCCGATTTTAGGCTGGGGCCTGGGCCTGTTCTTGCCCCCCTGCAATGGTGCGAATGGGTCTCGTTCCTGTCAAGATCTGGGGATGACCTCTCGTTGACAATCGCTTGGCTAGATTTGGGCATGTAGGGATGGCTCACGTCACTCAACCCATTACACCAACTGCGGTTACGGCGCTTAACACAGGGCTAAATGGTGTCGCAGCCTTACCCTAATACTGCTGACGGCTGCTAGATCCTAAGCACGCTGAAACAAAATTGGCTTTCGATAGTTCAGTAAATTAGAGACTTATTTGTGTTATCGGACACAGATAAGTGGTATATCTGGATAGATTTGAAACACACTTTTCAATGTGATTTTGTGATTTTGAACCAGACTCTCTTCCATCGATGTCTGAACCTTTCGGGGTTAACCTTTTGCCAATTTTAGTCAGTGATTACGCGCACTCAATTAGGAAACGATGAGCCAAGCTATTCTTTCTCAGCTCCTAGAAGCTGAGTCTCAACTTTCGCAGCAAGCAACCTCTTTAACCGCTCAGATGGCGGCTATTCAAGAAAAAAGACGTGGGCTACAGTCAGTTATCTCCATGTTTCAGTCTTCGGACGATGACAATGGCTTCTCACCCTTTTCATCGACCGCTAACCCCCTGACCGCTGACACTCTGACCGCTAATAGTGATTCAAGCGAGCAGACCGCACCCAAACGACGGGGTCGCCCCAGGAAAAATAGTACAAACGCTTCTGTTGCGAAGGCTAAGGCCCCCGCTGCCGTTGGACCATCAGGTTCGCGGCGTCGAGGGGGTCGTAAGGCTGACTGGCAGACCTACGTCCGGCCCGCCTATAGCAATGTCCCACTGCCAGAGGTCGTAGAGGCTGTTCTCAAGGCCAAGTCAAGGAGCCACTTCAAAATTGCCGAAGTTATGACCGCAATTTTTCAAGATGAGATGCCCAAATCTCAGTTTCTCAAGGCACGTAACCGGATCTCGAACATTCTGTCGGCAGGCGCTCGACAGGGAGAATGGCACCGGGGGCGTGGCGGTACCTACAGTGCGTCAGAAAAAGCGGTCAAGGCTATCTAGAGACGAAGCGATTAGGTCGCCCTAACCCTAATAATGCCAAAAGGCTAGCGACAGGTACGCCTGCTGCTAGCCTTTTATCGTAGTTACCAGACACCTTGGAACGCGGCTGCTAGTTATGGACCCGTTGTACGCTTGAGGAATAACTGTTCTCAGTTTCTAAAGCAACGTAGCCAAGGCAGTAATTTACCGATCTTCAGCTTGCCGATCTTTTAAGTCATGCAGGGAACCAAGCAAGCGAGCCGATTCGAGCCATTTAGCCCCTTTTAGCTAGAGGGACATATCGGCTCGCTATCACCGACAGGAAAGGGAAAAGCGTTTGAAGCCTAGGCCTAAAATAATCTGTGCCGCTTAGGCTGGCGTATTTAAATTGAACAAGAGCGATGACGCTTCTAGGCGCTATGGCTGAAAAGACTGTCTAGATAAAGCCGGCTGACCTGTTGATTACTCATGCCGTTCTGCATGAGAAACAGCGCTAGCGACGCACAAAATAATCGATCCTGATTCCAGGTTGAATTAGTGTCCAGATAGCTACGAAGAGAGGTATGGAGTTCTTCGGGAATTTCGACCAGCAGACTGACTGTTTGTGAGATCATAATGGATTGTCTTAGTGCTTGGAGAATTGAAGATAGCAGGCCAAACCGTGTCCACTGTCATCGTGCGAAAGCTATTCTGGGTCAGACCGTCAGGAACCCGGTTGGTGTTGCTCATTGTGTGGCAAGCCTTTCGAAAATGCAATTCAGCATCTCTCCAGATTGTGTTTGACAAAAACTGGAAGCTATGGAGAGGGGGTGATCCCCCTCAGTTTCTGCAACAGAAGTTTATGAAGGTGACCTTGCCTGTCTTATTTAGCGTAATCCACAGAAGCGGCCAGAATCCCATCGATTCGTTTACCGCTGTGGAAAATCTAGGACAGGTTGTGGATAACCTGTGGAAGCCGGTGTGGAAAAGGTCCGTAAGATTTAAGAGATATAACACTTGCTTCAACAGCAGCAGAGTGACTTTTTCTGAAGTTAGGAAAACGTACCAAGTATCTGAAAAAAGTAGTTATAACCCTTGTGAGACAGTTGCTCTGAGAACGGTAACGCCGCTTGACGCTGGCCAGTACAGAAGTGGCCAAATTCAGGCGTATCTCCGTATTTGCACGCATCTACGCACGCTGGCCCCAGGCCGCTATGCTTAAACCATGTCCAGCTTGAAATATCGCTCACAAAATCACAGCCCCTTAAGCGCTATGGCAGAACAGCATCCCGTACACGTTATTGGCGGCGGATTGGCCGGTACGGAGGCAGCCTGGCAGGTTGCCAGAGCGGGTATACCGGTCGTGCTGCACGAGATGCGTCCGGTTAAAACCAGTCCGGCCCACCATTCAGAGAACGTTGCCGAGCTCGTATGCAGCAACTCGTTTGGGGCACAGTCCACTGACCGGGCTTCAGGGCTGCTCCACGAAGAGCTGCGCCAATTGGGTTCGGTGGTCATCGGTAAAGCCGACGAACATGCCGTACCCGCCGGGGGGGCGCTGGCAGTGGACCGAGCCCGGTTCAGCCGCGACCTGACCGAGACATTGGTGCAGCATCCCCTAATTGAGCTGCGGCGGGAAGAGGTCACCCAAATCCGGCAAGAAGGCATTACCGTACTGACGACGGGACCGCTGACCAGTGCGGTACTGGCAGATGACCTTAGGCGCTTGACAGGACAGGACTACATGAGCTTTTTTGATGCGGCTAGCCCGATCGTCGTGGGTGAGTCGATCAACAAAAATGTTGCGTTCATGGCCTCCCGCTATGACCGCGGCGAGGCCGCTTACCTCAACTGCCCGATGGACCGCGAACAGTATCTGGCCTTTTGGCAAGCGCTGTGCGCAGCAGAGCAGGCAGAGCTCAAGGACTTTGAGCGGGAGACCGCGAAGTTTTTTGAGGCCTGCTTACCAATTGAGGAAATGGCCCGGCGCGGCGAAGACACCATGCGCTATGGGCCTTTGAAGCCAGTGGGCCTGTTTGATAAACGGTTTGGGGCCTTTGACGCGCCTGAAAACAAGAGCAAAAAGCCCTATGCCGTCGCCCAGCTGCGCCAGGAGGACAAGGGGGGCCAGCTATGGAATATGGTCGGTTTTCAAACCAACCTGCGCTGGGGTGAGCAAAAACGGGTGTTTCGGATGATTCCAGGGCTGGAGCAGGCAGAGTTCGTGCGGATGGGGGTGATGCATCGCAACACCTTTATTAATTCACCGGAGCTGTTGAGCGCGGGGCTGCAGTTTCACCATCGGTCGACGCTGCTGGCAGCAGGGCAACTGGTGGGAACCGAGGGCTACACAGCGGCGGCCGCTGGGGGCTGGCTGGCGGGTACGAATGCGGCGCGGGTGGCGCTGGGGCAGTCTGCTTTGACCTTGCCCGCCACGACAATGATGGGGGCGCTGTTCGATTTTATTAGCAGTGCAGAGCCCAAACATTTTCAGCCGATGCCGCCCAATTTTGGCATTATTCCGGCGCTGCCCCAGCGGGTTCGCAACAAGCGTGAGCGGTATGGCGTATATCGCGATCGCGCCCTGGCCGATCTGCAAACCTGGGCTAGCAACCATCAAATTTCGCTTCAGACCCCCATCCCCGTTGCCAGCTAGTGACTGGGCATCCCGCATTTATCCTGTTGTTTTTAGACGGTGTAGGGCTTGGGTCAGCAGGACCGCACAATCCACTCAGCGATCCGACCACGCTGCCTTTCCTGACAGCGCAGTTGGGGCAGCCGCTGCTGGCAAGCCTCGATGTTCAGTCTTCGACCCTGCTGGCGAAGCCCATTGACGCGACTTTAGGGGTGCCTGGACTGCCCCAAAGTGCGACGGGTCAAACGACGCTCTATACCGGTCAGAATGCGGCTCAGTTTCGCGGACAGCACCAATCGGGCTTTGCCAACGGGTCACTGCGGCAGCTGATCGAGGCGACAGGGCTGTTTAAGCAGGTGTTATCGCTGGGGCTGAAGCCAACGCTGGCCAATGTTTATTCGCCAGCCTACTTTGAAGCGATTGCCCAGCGCCGACGGCGGTATTCGGTGTGTACTCTGCTTAACCTGACGGTGGGACTGCCCTTTCGAATGCCCTATGAGTATGAGCAGGGGCAGGCGATGTACTGGGACATTACGGGCGAGCGGCTGAGTCGGTATGGTATTCGTCGGGCACAGATTTCTGCTGAGGCCGCTGGGGAGCGTTTGCTAAGACTCAGTCAGGATCATGCGGTTACTCTGCTAGAGTGCTACCTACCGGACGAAGCGGGCCATGCCCAGGATGGAGAACAGGCACGGCGGAGCTTGCTGCAAATTGACCGGCTGATTGCCAGCATCGTTGCGGGTTTGGCTCACCGTACTTCTCTAATTATCACCAGCGACCACGGCAACGTTGAAGATCTCAGCACGCCCCGACATACGCTGAATCCGGTGCCGCTGGTCGTATTGGGCTCCCATGCGGCTGAGTTTTCACCGGTTGCGGACCTGATGGGCGTCTCGCCGACCATGCTTGGGGCGCTGGGGGCAGGCGATTAGAAGGGCGCAGCCTTCGAATCTAGGCCACCATCGGCAGATCCATCGCAATCACGTCGCCGTAGAACTGCTGTAGCTGCTGAGTGGCAGCGCGCCAACCCCAGCGTTCAGCTTCCATACGGGCATTGCGGCGCAGCAGCTCTCGCTCGGCCCGGGCGGCCAGTAGTCGCTGGGTCGCTTTGATGGCACCGTCTTCGTCTAGTGGGTCAAACAAGAAGCCGTTGGCCCCGTCGGTCACAATGTCCGGAATGCCGCCTGCGTTGGCCGCGACCGTAGGGCAGCCTGCCGCCATCGCCTCCAGTAATACTAGCCCCAGGGTTTCGGTGCGGGAGGGGAAGAGGAAGGCATCGGCAGAGGCGTAGGCCGCGCCCAGCTCCTCGCCGCCCAGGTAGCCGACAAAGTGGGTAGCGGTCCCTTCAAAATGCTTTTCTAGCTCCTCCCGGTGGGGACCATCGCCCACCAGTGCTAGCCGGGCACCGGGGATGGCTTTGAGGACGGGCTTGATGCGGTCGATTTCTTTCTCGGCAGAGAGGCGGCCAATGTAGAGCAGAATAGGCGCGTCCGGGTAGCCCTGGGTCAGGCGAGCGCGCATCTCGTGACTAGCGAGCGCTGGCCGAAATAGGTCGGTATCCACACCGCGCTGCCACACCTGCACGTTTTCAATCCCGTGGTCAGTTAGCTCCTGCTGCATTGCTGTGGAGGTGCACAGATTGATGCGGGCCTGATTGTGCATGGCCTTAAGCAGCTCCCACAGCACCCCCTCCAGCATACCGAGCCCGTAGTGCTCCAAGTATTTCGGCAGATGCGTGTGGTAAGACGCCACCAGGGGCACGTTCATCTGCTTGCTGTAGTAGATGCCCGCCAGGCCCAGAACGGCTGGGTTAACGACGTGAATCAGGTCGGGCTGAAAGGCTTCCAGGGCTTCGCCGATGGAAGGGCGGGGTAGGGCCAACTTGAGCTCGGGGTAGAGCGGCAGGGGAAAGCCAGATACGCCTGAAACTTTTGCGCCTTTGTACTCGGTCAATCCCCCTTCTGGACAAAACACGCAAACCTCGTCCCCTAGGCGCTGCAGCTGCTCGACGGTGTGCTTTAGCCGGGTGACGATGCCATCCACCTTAGGAAGGAATGTTTCAGTAAAAAGAGCAATACGCATGGAATTGAAAGCAAACTGCTAAAAAGAAGGCAAATCAGACCTGTTGACTATTCAACCCTGAAAGGGGCGCTAGCTCAAGAGATCATGAAAAGAGTTTTTTGGCAACAGGGGGTTGTCTGGATCATGCATAGAAGACCCAAAAGCCCTTTGTGCCTGCCATCGCCCCTTATTTATCGTCCCCTATTTATCATCCACTATTTTGTTAGGGGCTGAAGCGATGATGGGTAGCTTCAGCTGCTGTCCATCTTGATTGGGGGCTGTTCGAGTCTTCTGGTTATACCGTTGCATAAAAAACGAGTGAAATGGTAGCCACTTCACTCGTCTTTAACGCTTTGGGAAAATCGTTTGTCTCTATAAGAGCGCTATATTAGAGCGCTATGGGCGCTACTTCCGCCAGGTGACTTGGGGCAAAATCTTCTTCTTGTCAACGCGCTCTTTGTACTTAACAGCAAAGTTCAAGAGAGAGTCGAGCAGAGAGTCAGACAGATAGTGGGGCTGGAGACCCAGGTCAATGAGCTTGGTGTTCTTGGCGTTGAAGTAGTGCTCTTCGGCCTCGACCCGAGGGTTTTCCAGGTTGTTGACTTCGACATCGACACCCAACGTGTTACCCGCTTTCTTCACCATCATGGCCAGGTCGTTGATGCTGAACATTTCGGTGAACTGGTTGAAGACGCGGAATTCGCCTTTATTCGCCGGGTTGTTGCAGGCAATTTCGACGCAGCGAACGGTGTCGCGGATGTCGAGTAGGGCGCGGGTTTGACCGCCAGAGCCGTACACGGTGAGGGGGTGACCCACCGCAGCCTGGATGCAGAAGCGGTTTAGGGCGGTGCCGAAAACGCCATCGTAGTCGAGCCGGTTGATCAGCAGCTCATCCATGCCCGTTTCTTCGGTCAGGACGCCGTAGACGATGCCCTGGTTCAGATCCGTGGCACGGATGCCCCAGATTTTGCAGGCAAAGTGGATGTTGTGGGTGTCGTGGACCTTGCTGAGGTGGTAGAACGAACCCGGCTGCTTGGGGTAAGGCAGGGTGTCTTCACGACCGTTGTGCTTGATCGTGATGTAGCCTTCTTCGATGTCGATGTTAGGCGTGCCGTACTCGCCCATGGTGCCGAGCTTGACCAGGTGGCAGTCGGGGAAGTGGTCGCGGATGACGTAGAGCAGGTTGAGGGTACCGACGACGTTGTTGGTCTGGGTCAGCACGGCGTGCTCACGATCAATCATCGAGAACGGTGCCGAACGCTGTTCACCAAAGTGAACGACGGCGTCGGGCTTGAACTCAAGCATGGACCGCTCAAGGAAGCTGTAGTTGTTGATATCGCCAATGTACAGGTCGATAGTTTTGCCGGTCAGGTCTTGCCAACGCTGCAGCCGGGTTTGAATCGGGGCAATCGGGGTCAGCGTTTCGGACTGAAGCTCCATGTCCCAATGCCGACGGACCAGGCTATCTAAAATAGCGACCTCATGACCCTTGTTGGAGAGGTAGAGCGCTGTGGCCCAACCGCAATATCCATCACCGCCAATTACTAAGACTCGCATATCGTTCTGTACGAAAATTTGCTGATACTTCATCAAAGGTATCAGGTTTGGGGTACACCTAACGCGTTGCTCGGGATCGGATACCGAGTTTCTGATTGGGCTACAGCGTCGGTCAGCTGAGCTAGCCGTTTACGGCAGGCAAGCGGGTACGCCTGCAGAAAACTTTTGGCATGGGCAATGCGGCGAGTTGGCTAGGGTAGGCCGTTTAGGCGAAATAGCAACAGCTGCGTTTTTTGACGGCCGCTAAAATTATTGTCGCTGATCAGGATTAGGGTACGGCTGCCATCTCGCAGGCTGGGACCCAACGCCATGCCTTCTAGATTATCGATTTCAACCGGCAGTTCGTTGAGGTTCAGTACGAGCTCTTTTTGAATGGGGGTGAGGTTAGAGAGGTCGCCGCGTAGGGATGAGATCGCACTAATATCGCTCGCTCCGCCCGTCGCAAGTTGGTACAGCTTTACCGTCGTCCCCTGCAGCCCGTAGGCCCGCTCCAGCGCCAGAAAGTGGCCACTGCGGTCAATGGCCTCAATTTCCGAGAGCCCGTTAGATATAGCCCCCAGCGGCGATAGATCCATGGGATACCAGTGCTCAGAAATCAGCGTGGTTTGATACTCGCCGACCAGATAGTGCACCAGCCGGTTCTTGTACGGAATTTCAGGATTTTCGTCCAAGTCCTGCAGCAGCGGACCCTCGGTCCCGACGAACAGGCGGAACGGTTCGGTATAGCCGCTGGATCCTGGGGGGATAGTTAGCGCCTCGAACCCTAGATTTTCTTGCACGCCCTGGGTTTGGGGCTGGTCAGGACCGGCGTCAAATAAGTAGCGGTCAGGAACACGAAAATCTTGCAAAAGCTGTCCGTCTAAGTCAAACTCCCCGATGAAGGGGGCAGCGCCGTCTCGGGGCGAACCTTCGCTAGAGACAATCAGCGTGCCTTGGGGCGTGAGGGCGATCCCTTCCGGGTCGAGCTGACGAGCAGGGAAAGGGGCACCATCGGCATTTTTGAGGGTAGTCACCCGCTCAATCTCAACGGTTCGGAAGCCGCTACCGTCTACCTGGACCGCTAGGGTGTAGAACCGGGACGGGGCCCGTCCGCCCCGATCGTCGGACAATACGTAAAAACGGTCGGCGCTGCGGTCGTAGGTCAGGGCCGAAAGCCCCCCCACGGGCGTCCCCTCAAAGTCTTCGGCGGGTAGGATGACTTCACCCAGAAAGTCCACGGACAGGTCTAGAAATAGCCGGTCTTCGGCGCTGACCTGGGGAAAGGTGCAGCCAGTGAGCAGTGAGATCGCACAGACCACCCCAACCAATCCACCCAACCAGCGCCTGATTTGCCCGTTACCCACGCCGCACTCGCTCAAAATCGTCCCCCAAAATCGTCTTTAGGCCCGTCACCGCTAAGATACGCGATCGAGCGCGTATTGGATCCAGATTGGATCCAGATTCAGGTCCAGATCACCCCACTTCGCGCCGGAATCGTCACCTGAACGCCGCCGTTGACGGTCTCAAACTGTCCAGTACCAAACAGAATGCGTGTGGGCATCTGGGCGACAGTAGCGGCGTCAATTGGCAGTACGGCATCCGCTTCTCCGGCATTGACGGCGACGCTCACCGTTTCTTCGGGGTGCGATCGGGCAAAGGCGTACCCTTCTCCTGCCGCGGCTAAAAACTGGTACAGGCCCGTTCGTAAGGCGATGTGCTGATGGCGCAGCTGAATCAGCTGCTGGTGATGCTCTAACAGCGAGCGGTCCCACGCTGACTCTGTCGGGAAAGTCCGCCGACAGTCGGGGTCAAGCTTGCCCAGCAGGCCCACCTCGTCGCCGTAATACACGCTGGGCGCACCGGGAAAGGTCATCTGCAGCAGCACCGCCAGCTCAAAGCTGGTGCGGTCTTCGCCCACCACACTCAGGGCGCGGGCAATATCGTGGCTAGAGAGCAAATTTAGCTGGGTCAGCTGAATATCCCAGGGATAGAGCTCTAGCAAGTCCCGTATTTTCTGGGCATAGCCTGCGCCGTCTAGGGGCGGGTAGGGATGGTAGGCCGGTTTCTCGACCAGCGGCATCACAATCTTGTCTTTGGCCGTAAACGCCAGCGTCGGCCCGGTAAACAGGTAGTTCATCACCCCGTCGAACTGGGTCCCGTCTAGCCACTGCCGCGCATCGGTCCAAATCTCACCAACGATATAGGCGTCAGGGTTCACGGCTTTGACTCGTTGACGAAACTCTTGCCAGAACCCTGCTGCTTTGACGTCAAACGGAACATCTAGCCGCCAGCCGTCTATCCCCTGCTGAATCCAGTACTCTCCGATTTGCATGATGTACTCACGAACCTGGGGGTTATCGTGATCAAACTCGGGCAGCGAGCGGATATCCCACCAGCTTTCGTAGTTGGCCGGTTTACTGCCGTCGTAGGCCGACAGAGGCCAACCCTCAATTTTGAACCAGTCTACCCAGGGAGAATGGGGGCCGTTTTCGAGAATATCGTTGAAATAGAAAAAGCCTCGACTGGCGTGGTTAAAAACACCATCAAGGACAACTTTGATTTCTCTTCTGTGGGCCGCCTCTAGCAGGTCAAAAAAGGCTTTGTTGCCGCCCAACAGTGGATCAATCTGGTAATAGTCGTGGGTGTGGTAACGGTGGTTGCAGGCCGATTGGAAAATGGGCGTGAAATAAATGGCGTTGATGCCCAACTCTTGCAGGTAGTCGAGCTTTTCGATTACGCCCCAGAGATCGCCCCCTTTGTAACCCTGTGGAGTCGGTGGGCTATCCCAGGTCTCTAGCGGCACCTGCATCGCGGGGGGGAGCACTGAGCGGCTTGTGCGGGCAAAGCGGTCAGGAAATATCTGATAGAAGACGGCGTGCTTGACCCAGTCGGGCGTTTGAGCCTGAATTTGATCTGACATTTGAGCGGTCATCGCACCCCCGGTTTGCTTCAGTGTCAGGGTAGCGGTCGATGGGGCCGGTTCGATCTAACTTTAGGATAGCTTTTCGTTTAGGCGTCTTTGGGGCTTGGTGCGCCCTCGACCGAAAAATGCTGCCAGCCTGCCTTCAAATTGTCTGTAGGCTACGATGGGGAATAATTTTGTAGCCTTTTGCGGGTGCGTTTATGCCCACTGGTAATGGGTCCCCGATCAATCCTGATACCTACATTCCAGATTTTTCGTCTGATGCTAAGCAGGCTGTCGACCATTTCGTGGTCTGCGGACTAGGTAGCCTGGGTCAGCAAACGATTGTTAACCTCAAGAAATTTAGCTCAGAGCCCTTCGAGGTCAAAATTACGGCGATTGACCGGCAGCCGAGTCACGACTGGGAAGTTGAAAATTTGCCGTCGTTGCTGGCTGAGCCGCCCGTTGTCGGCGACTGCCGCCGGGATGCCGTACTGCTCAAGGCCGGGATTGAGCGGTGTCGAGCTGTGTTGATTGTGACCAGTGACGAGAGCGTTAACGTTGAAACTGCGATCGCAACCCGCCGCCTCAACCCCAACGTTCAAATCATCCTCAGATCGTCTCGTCACAGTCTCAATGCCCTGCTGCAGCAACAGCTAGGCCGATTTGTCGCCTTAGATGCCACCGAGCTGCCAGCCACCACGTTTGCGCTAGCCGGGTTAGACGATGACTCGATCAGCATCTTCAGGATCAAAGACTATCAATTTCGGATAATCGAGCGGTGCGTCAGGGCCAACGAACCTCATTTTGACGACATGCCGCTGCACCGACTGCACCGCCGACATTCTCGCTTGCTTAACCTCAAGCCGCAGACTAACCGCAGTCAGCCCATTGGTTGGGCAACCACGGCCTCATCCACATTTCATCGCTGGCAACCGCACGTACGGGTACATGCAGGCGATGAGATTGCCTACATCGAGGTTGACCAGCCCAACGTCGTTAAACAGCCGCGTCCCGCCGCTCGACCGCTGCCCTATCAAAAACTACGGCGGTGGCTAGAGGATGTGTTTGACGGCAGCTGGCGAAGACAGTTTCTCAACTTTTGGCAGCAAGACACCTACGAATCGCTCAGAAGGGTCACGCTCATTGCCGTCCTGACCGGCCTGTTTTTGTGGACTACAGCAGTGCTGGTATTGCAGTTTGCGGTAACTGACGTGAGCTGGAACGAAGCCCTGTTTTTGGGGGCAATCCTGATTTTGGGCGGCTATGGTGACGCCTTTGGCTACCTGACCGACAACAACGCAGACAGTTGGGTGATGACCGTCTGTTTGCTCATTTCGATTACCAGCATTTTGATGGTGCTCGGCATCTTTGGCCTATTGGCCGACCAACTGCTCAGCTCACGGTTTGAGTTTTTAAGGCGGCGTCCCCGACTCCCCAAGGGAAACCACGTGATCGTAGTGGGGTTAGGGCGAGTCGGCAACCGAGTCGTGCGCATCTTGCAGGATCTAAAGCAGCCGCTAGTGGTCGTGACGAACGAGCTGCAGTATCCTGAGCTACTCAATGAAGTGCCGCTCATGGTTGGCCATATTCTTTCGGAACTGAAGGCGACGAACCTTGAGACCGCTAAAAGCGTTATTGCGGTTACGGACGATCTGATGCTGAACCTGGAAGTGGCGTTAGCGGCTTCAAAAGTGTTCGAAGAGAAAAATAAGCCCTTCTCGCCAGTGATTCGTACCCTGACCCAAACCTTCAGTGACAATTTAGCCGCTTTGATGCCTCAGGCCAAGGCTTTCTCAGCATACGCCCTATCGGCAGAAGCCTTTGCAGGCGCAGCCTTTGGCGAAAATATTTTAGGACTGTTTCGGCTGAATGAACAGACAATCCTGGTTGCGGAGTATTTGGTTGAAGCGAATGATACTCTCCATGGGCGGTTGCTGGCCGAAGTCTCCTACGGTTATGGTGTGGTTCCCATTTTGCTACAGAATCGCAACATCCAAGCTGAAGGAAAAGACATCCTGATGCCAGACGATAATGTGAAACTGTCGGTTGGAGACCACCTCTATGTCCTCTCTTCAATCAATGGGCTCAGGCGGATTGAACGCGGCGATCGCACAGCGCCCAGACGTTGGAGTTTATCAGCGGATATGCCCCTGAATAAGGATGTCCTGTTAGAAGCAGGGAACCGACTGGCTCAGCTGTCGGGTATTTCACTCCCCCGCTGTCGGCAATTCATGGAATCACTCCCCTGTGAAATAGAGCTAGAACTGTACGATTATCAAGCCTATCGGCTGATGCAGGAACTCAACCGGCGACTCCCTATTCGGCTATCGCCGTTAGAACCCGCAGCCAAAACCCACCTCTAAAAGCTCAGCAACGGCTATCGCTAAGGCCGTCTGGGTACTCTAAACGGTGAACGGTTGACTCAATCCAGTTTGGACGAAATCGGGCATTGTCCGCACATAGCAAGTTTCAAATGCTTGAAACTTGCGCTTTACTTGACCGGCTGTTCTGTGGAGCTTGTGCCTGGATATTGGGAGTCAAGTCAAGTGAGAAACGCTATATTCCCTATCAATATGCCAAAACTCATCAAGAACAACCCATCCAAGCTGAGAACTTTTCTGTGTACGGTCGTTCTCAGTTTTAGCTGCGTCGTATCGGCCTATTGGACCTTTACAGAAAGTGGACTGGCGCGACCGCTAATCGAGATGCAAGCCTCAACCTTCGATGGCTACTATTACATCAAACTCACTTTTGCCCTGGTGTGGCTTGCCGTTATGGTCGTCTGCCTCCCCCTAGCCTTTGGCCTTGGCTGGCTGTGCGACCGACTAGAGAAGTAGAGTCCATCAAACGCCTTACACTAGCTAGGCTTCCCTGCACTGAAGATACTGTCTGCAGATAGCGCCAGTTCTGGGAAGATATCAGAGCAAATGAGGTCTTTACCTCTAAACTGGCAGAGCTCATAATCCTGATCTGAGAGCTTACATAGCGTCAGCGTTGGAGGTTGGGTAATACCAATGTGGCGAGGTCCCCCCAGTCCTAAGTAATCGACAATCCAGTACTCTCGAATGCCCATTGCCTCGTAGTCAGTGAGCTTATGACCATAGTCATCTCGCCAGTTGGTACTGACCACCTCAACAACCAATGGAGCAGACGTTCCCTGGGTTATTGTCGAAGACGCCTTCCATAACGGTTCTTCAGATAAAGCCGCTTCCTTGAGAACGGTGATATCGGGCTTGTAGCCCATGTAGGGTGGCCTCGGCTTAATTGTGCAGGTTCGGGGAAGTAAGTAGGGTAGCTGCAGACGGCGGATTTCAAAGTTGAACTCAGACACTAAATAGGCAATGACCTCTTCGTGATCGCCCCTAGGATTGACCATGACGAGTTCCCCATTGATCAGTTCATAGATCCCCCCATCTTCTGGGTAGGCCGACAGATACTCCTCGAATGTAAATGGGCGAGATTGCGCCTGTACCATACGGGTCTAACCTGGTTTCTGCAAGACGTACCGGCTCCTAGCTTACTTAGCAACAAAGTTAACCAGCTTGCCCGGAACAACAATTACTTTCTTGATCTCTTTGCCCTCTAAATAGCGCTGGGCGATGTCCGAGTCTTTAGCGTACTGCTCTAACTCGGTTTTGCTGGCGCCAGCAGGCACAGCAATCGTCCCCCGCGTTTTGCCCATAATTTGGATTACTAGCGTAATCTCATCCGCGATCAGGGCATCGCTATTGACCGTAGGCCAGGGCTCTTGATGAATGGAGCCATCAAAACCGAGCTGATGCCACAGTTCGTCGGCAATGTGAGGTGCAAACGGTGCCAGGAGCACAACTAGAGTTTGAATGCCCTCAGCATAGACAGCCGTAGATTTCTCCTTTGCATCATTCAGGGCATTGCTCAGTTTCATCAGCTCAGACACGGCGGTGTTGAACTGATAGCCTTCTTCAATGTCCTCAGTGATTTCTTTTATCGCAGTGTGGGTCGCGCGGCGCAGATCTTTTTCGGCCTTGTCAAGGTTGCTAGCGTCGAGATCGGCTATGCGATTGACGTCAGCGTTCTCTTCGGCGTGGGCCATGACCAATCGCCACACTCGATTGAGAAAGCGGAACTGGCCTTCAACATCGGCGTCATCCCATTCGAGATCTTTCTCCGGGGGCGCTTTGAACAGAATGAACATACGGGCGGTATCGACGCCGTATTTCTCAATGACCTCGCCGGGTGTGACACCATTGCCCTTTGATTTTGACATGGTTGCATAAACGAGCTGCAGGGGCTCACCGGTTTTGGGATCACGGGGATTATCTGCGTCCTCTACCTGGTTGAAGGGAACCCACTTATCTTTGCCTTCCTTATTCGGATTCACATAGGTCAGCCCCTGTACCATGCCCTGCGTGAGCAGCCGCTGGAAAGGTTCGTCGAAGCTGAGCAAGCCCCGATCTCGCAACACCTTGGTAAAGAAGCGCGAGTACAGCAGGTGCAAGATTGCGTGCTCGATACCGCCCACGTATTGGTCTACAGGCAGCCAGTCGTTGGCCTTGTCTTTCTCAAAAACGTTCGCTGCGTTATTCGCGTCCGCATAGCGAAGGAAATACCACGAAGAGTCGATGAAGGTGTCCATCGTATCGGTCTCTCGCTTGGCTGCGTGGCCACAGCTCGGGCAAGATACGTTAACCCAGTCGTCGAGCTTGGCCAGGGGGGAGCCGCCGCGCCCGCTTAACTCGATGTCTTCGGGCAGGCGTACAGGCAGCTGCTCGTCAGGAACGGGGACCGTACCGCAACTCGGGCAATAGATAGTCGGAATGGGCACACCCCAGTAGCGCTGGCGGGAGATCAGCCAGTCGCGCAGGCGATAGTTGGTCGTTCCTTGACCGATGTTTTGAGATTCGAGATGTGCGATCGCAACGCCCACACTCTCTTTCTCGCCCTTACCCGCAGGCACCCCGTCTAACGGCCCCGAATTCACCATTAGGCCATCGTGGGCGTGGGCCTCGCCCATCGTTGCCCCGTCTAAGGTTTCGCCCTCGGGCTGCACGACGACTTTGACCTCAAGGCCAAATTTGCGAGCAAAGTCGAAGTCGCGCTGGTCATGGGCAGGTACGGCCATGATTGCCCCGGTGCCGTAGTCCATCAGCACGTAATCCGCAATCCAGATGGGAATTTTCTCGTTGTTGACTGGGTTGACGGCATAGCTACCGGTCCAGACACCCGTCTTCTCTCGGTTTTCAGCAGTCCGGTCAATCTCGCTGAGGTTGGCGGCCTGTTCCTGGTAGGTTTTGATGGCCTCAGCTTGTTCAGCTGTGGTCAGCTTTTCGACCAGGGGATGCTCAGACGATAGCACCATGAAGGTCGCACCCCAGAGGGTGTCGGGGCGGGTGGTGTAAATGGTGATAGGGTCACCGGCTTCCGTATGGAAGGTGACGTGGGCACCGGTGGATTTCCCAATCCAGTTGGCCTGCATCAGCTTCACCCGCTCGGGCCAGCCAGGGAGCTTATCTAGGTCGGCCAACAGCTGCTCAGCATAGTCAGTGATTTTGAGGAACCACTGGCGCAGCAGCTTACGCTCGACTTTAGCCCCCGACCGCCAGGAACGGCCTTCGCTGTCCACCTGCTCGTTGGCCAACACGGTTTGGTCAATCGGGTCCCAGTTCACCGCCGCTTCTTTTTGGTAGGCCAGCCCCATGTCGTAGAACTGCAGGAAAATCCACTGGGTCCAGCGATAGTAGTCGGGCGAGCAGGTCGCCACTTCCCGGTCCCAGTCGTAGGAAAGCCCCAGTTCTTTCAACTGCTCCCGCATCTGAGCAATGTTTTGATAGGTCCACTTCGCCGGGGGAGCGCCTCGGTCAATGGCAGCGTTCTCGGCAGGTAGGCCAAAGGCATCCCAGCCCATCGGGTGTAGCACCCGGTAGCCCTGCATGCGCCGCACGCGGGCGATCACGTCGGTAATGGTGTAGTTACGCACGTGACCCATGTGCAGGTTCCCCGAGGGATAGGGGAACATCGACAGGGCGTAGAATTTCTTTTGGTCGGGCGCGTCTGCTTTATCCACAGCGGCATCTAGGCGCTGCTCGGCCCAGGATTGCTGCCACTTCTGCTCAATATCTGCTGGGGTATAGCGAGACTCCACGCCCGGTTCCTCTAGTTGGGTTTTCTGCTTCCCCATTCTAGTATCTGGTTTGGGGACGGAATGCAAATGGCGAGCTCAACATGACCCGAGTATTTGCGCGAGTATTTGTATATGGAACACTAAAGCCGGGGGGGCAGTATCACGACGAGTACTGCGGGCGGTATCTGGTCAAGGCGGAGGGTGCGATCGCACGTGGCCAACTCTACGACTTTCCCCAGCTGGGCTACCCTGGTATGACCGCTGGGGACGGTTGGGTTCAAGGCTACCTGCTGAGCTTTAGCAGCCACGCGGTGCTAGAAAAGCTGGACTGGCTAGAAGATTACGATCCGCAGGCATCCCCCGAAGAAAATGAATACGTTCGTCACCAGGCTTCGATTTGGACGCTCGATGGTCGGCCTCTGGGCATGGCCTGGGTTTATCTGATGGATACGCTGCGAGTGCAGGCACTCGGTGGGGTACGCCTAGTCAATGGCGTTTGGCCCTTACCGTAAGTTTTGGCGATCGTAAGCTACTGGCTCAAGCAGAACATCTGACAGTTTTAGCCACCCTACAAATGGCTAAAATCGCCTCGACCGGCAGGCAGATGTGCCCTTTCTTCACGTGCGAATCGAACCACGAGACCAGGCTGGGTGCTGTACCATGTACCACACCCGGACACCGCCACCCACGCCGCTAAAACTCTCGAATGCTAGACAAAATCCAAGCCATCACCGACAAAATTGAGCCCCGCCTGATCGAAATCCGCCGCCACATTCACGCCCATCCCGAACTGAGCGGTCAGGAATATCAAACGGCTGCCTACGTAGCGGGTGTGGTCTCTTCCTGTGGATATCATGTGCAAGAGATGGTCGGAAAAACTGGCGTGGTTGCCGAGTTAGAGGGCCATAACCCCGAGCGGGTACTGGCCATTCGTACCGATATGGACGCGCTACCCATTGTCGAGCGGGCCGATGTCCCCTTTGCCTCAAAGAATGTGGGCATGATGCACGCCTGCGGGCACGACGTTCACACGACCGTTGGGTTGGGTACGGCGATGGTCCTAGCCGAACTGGGTGTTACGTTTCCCGGCAAGACCCGTTTTCTATTCCAACCCGCCGAGGAAACGGCTCAGGGCGCAAAGTGGATGGTCGAAGACGGGGTTATGAAAAACGTAGAGGCGGTGCTCGGCGTCCACGTTTTTCCGACCATTCAGGCTGGGAAAGTGGGGGTACGGCAGGGCGTGCTGACCTCAGCGGCGGACGATCTAGAAATCAAGATTTTTGGTGAATCAGGCCACGGGGCTCGACCGCACGAGGCCAAGGATGCAATCTGGATTGCTGCACAGGTGGTGACGACCCTTCAGCAGGGCATCAGTCGGACCCTAAACCCCCTACATCCGGTGGTCGTAACCATTGGGCAAATCACGGGCGGGCGGGCACCGAACGTCATTGCCGACCAGGTACGGCTACTTGGGACGGTGAGATCGCTCCACCCCGACGTTCACGCCCAGCTGCCTGAGTGGATTGAGCGGGTCGTCGCCAGCGTCTGCCAAATTTATGGAGCAACCTACGAGATCAACTACCAGCGACGCGTGTCATCCGTCATCAATGAAGCTGGATTGACCCACCTAGTGGCCGACTGTGCCAAAGCAGCGCTGGGTGAGGCGCAAATCGAGTGGTTACACGAACCTTCACTCGGGGCTGAAGATTTTGCCATCTATACCGATGAGGCCCCTGGTACGATGTTCCGCCTGGGTGTTGGCTTTCCCGACCGGCCCAACTATCCCCTCCATCACCCCAAATTTGAAGTCGACGAGCAGGCGCTTAAAACGGGCGTCATAACGATGGCCTTGAGCGCCTATCAGTACTGGCAGCAGCATCGGGCCTAGCGCACAGCGACTGCCGAGAGTCGGCTATGTCCGTAGCTGCTCTCGCATTCGCTGCAGCGTTTCCAGGGCCGTACTGACCATCGTTTGCCGCTGCTGTTCGGAGTGAGTATTCACCGCTAGCTTCAACAGGGTTGCTTCCATATCTAGCAGTAAATCGCCCAACACAGGCTCGTCATGCCCACGGAGGGGTAGAGAACCCGCCCTCTCTGGCACTGCGGCCCCTTGCTGGAGTTGGTGGATGGTTTTTTGCATCGTTTCCATGATGCCGTACATTTCAATCGGATCGAAAATCTTCAGCAGGCTGGTCTGGGTCACAATACCCAACCCCTTCCCCCAGTTCCACGACACGACCAGACGACGCACGTGACGGCGCTGCATCTCTTGATGGGCATCCCACAGCGAATCTTCGGGGCTGAGCAAAAACAGGGGCGCACTCATCACGTCTTGGGCAACCAGCGGGCCGAGATCGAGCTTCAGGGCTCGCAGTTGCACAATGTCACGCTCGGTCACAATGCCCACAGGCTGGATAGACTGCAAATCTGCCTCGGTCTCAACGTCAGCGATGACAATGCAGCTCACCCGATTCAGCGCCATTTCTTTAGCCAGCGTTAGCACTGGTGTGGTCCGTTGGGCGTGCTGAACGGTTCGACTCATGACGTCAGCAACCCGCCTAAGCTTGAGCAAATTAGCTGGGCGCAGCACTTGCCGAATACTGGCAGGGGTGACGATGCCAATGAGTTCGTTGGCATCGTCAACAATCGGCAAGTGGCGAATGCGATATCGGCGAAATAAAAACAGCACCGCAAAGATGTCTTGCAGGGCTGACTGCTGCAGGGTCTTGACCGGTGACGTCATTACCCGACCAACCGGCATCTGAACAATATCCGCACTGGTTGCGGTCAGTCTGACGATATCGCGCTCGGTAAAAATTCCAATAGGGCAACCCTGCTCAACCACTAACGCACAGCTTGAACGGTGTCCTCCTGACGCGTGATTGCTTCCGCTCATCGCCCCAATCACTTCAGCAATTGAGGTTTTAGGGGCAACGGTCAGAATATTAGGGTCGATAGCGTCGGCAATCGATGGGGTAACTGACTGCAGTGCCTCTACATTCATCGAGTCCATAGCGAGGGATGTAACAGTAAGACCCCATTAAAAACATGAAGACAGTGGCTTTTATCACCGCAGAGGTGTACCATTACAGATGTAACAGAAATATTCTGTTAATTCTTTTGACAGAAGGCTTTCAGCCTCTTTAGGTTGTCTGCTCTTGATCGAGCGCTTTGCTTCTATGTCAATGTGCTCGTATGTCAATGCTGGGTTCCTTACGTAGCAGAATCACTTGATTTAGCTGCGCCAGGTTTACCCGGCATTTTGCCGTAAAGCCGGTCGAGCACACGCTTGATCGAGATTCGCTGCCACTGGTGCCCTCGCTTGGTTTTGTAGCCTTCCGCGTTCATCCAGTTAGCGATCTGCTGCAGCGATTTTCCTGACTTGTGGTGACGCCGAATCAGCTCAATGACGGTCTGCTCCTTTTCGTCTTTGACAAGTTGGCCATCAATGACGCGCTCACCATAGGCTGGCGAACCGTAACCTGCATAGCCTCCGCATTTGGCCTTAGCTAGTCGGCCATCCTGCATCCGTTGCCAGATTGCTCGCTTGTCAACTTTCTCCGCCGCCATACGATTCGTAACTTCCTCTTAGCTATGCTCAACTCTACCAAATTCACAGCGAGCGTGCCTCAATTATCCCTAGGTTCCAGTGAGATTGGGCGAGTGCACGCTACCGATACCCAACCGCCCCATACTGTCTGCTGCCCCCACTGCGGGCAGTTGGCCCAACGGCAGTACATTGACGTTTCAGAACTGTCACCCGGTCTGGCGCTCCGCTGCCGTCAAGATCAAGTTGCGCTGCGCACCAGCTGCCCAGCCTGTGACTATCTGATGTCTTTTTGTCCCCGCAGCGGCGCTGTGCTCGAAGCCTACACCTTTTAGTGCCCGCTGCTTTTAGTGTTTAACTTTCGACCCTTTACCTTTACTTTAGGAGGCCCTCGCCCATGATGAGAGCACAGGAAATTATGACCGCTGACGTAGTGACGATTAGTGGCTCAGCCACCGTTGCAGATGCGGTCAAGCTAATGAAGGACAAGGGGCTGCGTGCCCTGATTGTCGAACGGCGCACGGAAGAGGACCCCTATGGGATGGTCACTGAAACCGACATTATCTATAAAGTGGCCGCATACGGACATGACCCCAAAACGCTGCGAGTTTACGAAATTATGACCAAGCCCTGTATTGTCGTACCGCCAGAGCTGGGGGTTGAGTATGTCGCCCGGCTCTTTGCCCAGACGCGAATTCGGCGGGCACCCGTCGTCCGGGGTCGGCTGTTGGGCGTCATTTCGATTACCGACATTTTGCGCAAGAGCGACTTTGTCGAAAAGCCCAAGAGCAACTTTGATATCTATCTCGAAGAAAATCCAGACGCGCTAGAGGCGCGGGAGTACGACACCTAAACAATCGCGTTCCGGCGAAATCTTCAGGATATTAAAATAGTAGTGAGGGGTTGGAGTCAAGTAAACACATTTGCTCTGCAGGCTGGCAAGGAGGCCCGCATGATGATGCCAGTCGAAAAATTCATGAGCGATCACATACCGACTGTTGACGAAACAGCGACGGTGGCCGAAGCGATCACCGTGATGAAAGCGGCCCACTCGGCTATTGCGTTGGTAACGCATCGGACAACGCCCACCACCTACGGACTGGTAACCGCCGCTGATATCGTATCTCGGATTGCTGCCTATGGCCGCGATCCCAAGGAGTTCAGCGTGATTGAAGCGATGTCGCCAACGTCGTTAGCGGTTTCACCCGAGCTGGGGGCAGAGTACGCCGCTCGGCTGATGGCCAATAGTCAGATTCAGCAGGCGCTGGTTTTACGGCCAGGAACGCCGGGGGTTGTGACAGCTCTAGATATTTTCTATCGCAGTGACTTTGACACCCTTCCTAAAGGACCGCTCGATACCTCAATATTGGCTGATTTTAAGCTGTCCAGATGGCACTGACGGTGCGCTGGCGTGGGCTTCGACTAAATTCAAAGCGTTTTATACGGAGAAGGTAACCCAGATGATGACTGCGAGAGACATTATGACTGCCGATGTGGTCACGATTGGTGGTTCGGCGACGGTCGCTGATGCGGTCAAGCTAATGAAAGAGAAGGGACTACGGGCTCTGATTGTCGAGCGCCGCACGGAAGAGGACCCCTACGGAATGGTCACCGAAACCGACATCGTCTACAAAGTAGCGGCCTACGGCCACGATCCCAAAACGATGCGGGTGTATGAGATCATGACCAAGCCCTGCATCGTGGTGCCTCCCGATTTAGGGGTCGAGTACGTCGCTCGGCTCTTTGGCAGTACTCGCATCCGACGCGCACCCGTTGTCGAGGGTCGGCTGTTAGGGGTTGTGTCCGTCAGCGATATTCTGCGCAAGAGCGATTTTGTCGAAAAGCCCAAGCGCCTGTTTATTGAGGACGAGATCGAGGTGGCGCGCGACGAGGCCCGCCGCGTCTGTGATCAGAAGGGTGCCACGGCCCCTGAATGTGCAGCGGCGTGGGATGTGGTGGAAGAGCTGCAGGCAGCGGCAGCCCATCAGCGTCAGAAGTAAGGCTGGCTGGCTCAGGCGCGGCGTTCGACGACCAGCGTAAAGCGGGCCACCATACCTGCCACAGCTGCGATCGCAACGAACGGCGCAAAGAAGGCAATACCCACCGCGCCACCGACGAGCCCTGCGGTCAAGGGCACTTCTAGGAGCACCCGACCATCCGGGTTTTTGACCAGCACCCGACGGACGTTACTCTCGCGGATCAGCTCTTGCACTTTATCCATCAGCGTATCGCCGCTGATAGAAAACTCTTCTACCTGGGTTTCAGTGGGGGGATTGACAGGGGGCTGATTTGGCGTGTCGGGCGAGGAATTGTGGGCGTTGGTCATCGTGCAGGCTCCAAACAGTCGCAGCTTCTGTAATAGCACCTGAACGGAAAACCGCGTACTTTTCTATTGTTTCCTTAACATCTGTCCCAGAACGTGAGCCTATCTGGGCAGCGTCTATCTGTGCAGCTGCCCCTGCTGGCGCAGTAGCGGTAGGATACAGTCTGTCAGCAGCGGCGCCAGTTCGATATCGGTTTCATTGCCCGTAATCCAGCGCAGCTCTTCAATTTCGTTGGTTGGAACAGGTTCACCCCACAGCTGCCCCTGGTAGACGTAAGCAACCAACTGAGTGTTAGGCTCGTTAGCCGCCGCTGTGACGAATTTGCCCAAGTTGGTCACAGCGGCGACCCGGCAACCGAGCTCTTCTTTCACCTCACGGGCCACAGCAGCCCGATAGGGTTCACCCGGCAGGGGCTTACCGCCTGGGAACATGAACTTGGCGGTCTGGCGTTTACGGACCACCAGCAGACGGGCCTCAACGACGACGACATAGGCAACAACGGTCAAAGTAGCTTGCAAGGCTGATACAGGGAGCTGGATAGGGGGGGGGCTGTAAACGGACTAGAAAGTGAGCACAAAGCTACCCCGATGGTGAAAGTCGGGCTCGGCGGCAGGATGGGTCAGGGCCCAGTAGGTGAGCTGCCCTGACTGCGCCTGGGTGACCGCTGAGATTGCGCCATTGAGTGGCTGCTCAGCGACCCCCAGCAGCCCCAAATCGAAGACCAATGCAATCTGAAGCACCGCAGGCGTGATCAAAACGCTGTATTCGAGGGTTTCGACCGCATCCTCCGGGCGTCTGCCCTGTCGATAGTCGTCAAACCGGTAGAGGTTCCAACTGCGGCTAGGCGAGAGGTTAAACTCCCAGTAATGGGTAAAGTGAAGGGGGGCCAGAAACAGCTCAAAGCAGGTCGATTCCCATAGATTGTCGCGACGCTCCGGGTGCTCCAGCCGATTGGGAACGACTAACGCATCCAGATCGCCCAGGACTTCATAGGTCAGCGTCAGCCGCTCTCTGCGTCTAGAGACTTTATTGTTAACCTCAAGTTCAAGTGCACCAACATCCGGTTTGAACGGTCTTAGCGCATTCTCGTAGATTGTCATAGGAGACTGATTGGACAACTTACGGTTACCGCCAGACCGCAACGAACTATAGCCTGCGCCATTTAGTTCTGGACGCCGAGTATGGCTGCGACGCTTAGTTCAGAACTAAATGGTGTCACAGCCTTGCCCTAACGGAACGGGCGGCTGCTGTAGTGCGGGTAGGACTGAAACAAGCCCTATCCCAATGACTGAATCATTGACGACAGGGTATCTGCCTGCGACTCTATGCTTTCCGCCAGCTTAAACTGGACAAGTGCACGCATAAGATTGTGTTCTGCATGACTTGCTTTGAAATAGATATTGCCTGCCAGGTAGTCTGTAAAAAAGCGCAGCCCTAATTCGAAAGCGATCAGCCAGATAGCATCATACAAGTACTCCATATCGGCAGTCGTCAGAATTTTTTTTGCCGCCGAATAATAACCTTTCAGAATTATCTCACAAATATCCACATCAAAAGTGACAGATTCCCAATTAGGAGACTCTTCTCCTAGTCGGTTACAGCCGGACCGTAGGCAATCGCCGATGTCGTAGTGAATCAGGCCGGGCTTGACGGTGTCTAGGTCGATCAGGCTCACGGCCTGGTGGGTATCAGCATCGAGCAGAATATTGTTGACCTTGGGATCGCCATGCATCAGGCGTAGTGACAGATCGCCACGGGCTTTGGCCGCTTCCAAAATGGTCACACGACTGGCCCAGGCTTGAATGTATCGGGTACACAACAAAACTTCGGGACATTCTGTTGTTGACGACTGTGTGAGAATTTCTTGATATTGTTGCAAATATTGAGGGGTGACGTGAAATCCAGACAGCGTGTCCGTTAGATGCGTCGGCGGCAGATCGCTGATCAGGTGGTGGAACATACCCAACCCGTAGCCCACTTCCTGAGCGTGCTGCGCTGATTGAATGGTATCGAAGGTCACGGCATTGGGGACGAAGCTGATGCCGCGCCAAAATTCGCCCTGGGCATTGAGCCAATGGTCGTGCCCCTGGTGGGTGCGCATCACGCGGGGTACCACCCAACGACGTCCCGCTTGCAGGGTTAAGCGATCAAGCCGCCGCTGTACGTGTTCGGTAAAGCAGCAAATATTGTGCATCACCTGGTGCGGCTGTTGGAACACTTGGGTATTGAGCCGCTGTAGCACGAAGTAAGGGGCAGGCGAGTTGTCTAAAAGAACTTGAAAGGTGTCGTTGATGTTGCCGCTACCCAGCGGTTTAATGGTTTGCACGCGTCCGCCTGTATTAAACTGGTCGGCAATTTGCATGAGCGAGGCCAGCGAACGGGACGGCAAGCGTTCATCCACGGGCTTGGACGCGGTCATATTGGGTCAGCAAAACGACCTTGGAATCATATCCGGCGAAAGGGCCGGGGGCAAGTAGGAATAGGTCCTATTTGCCCTAATCATCTGGTAAAGGAATGAACTCAGTTTCGCCGAGGACGGTAGCGAATCGACCGGCCTGCCAGTCCTGTTTGGCCTGCTCAATCCGCTCGGGGCGGCTGGAGACAAAATTCCACCACTTTTGTCGGAAACCCACTGGCTCACCACCAATCACAACACAGCGTGTGGGGATGCTGGCTCCCAAATGAACGGTCTGCCCTGCGGTCAGCAGAACCAGTCGGTGCGGGGAAATCGCGTTGCCGTCGATGAGCACACCCTGGTCGATCGCATACACGGCTCGTTCCGAATAATCGGGCGGCAGGGCGAGCTGCGCGTCAGCAGTGAGTTGCACATCGAGATACAGGATCGGGGAAGCGGCCTGGACTGGAGAGGTGCGATCGCAAAATTCACCGGCAATTAGCTTTACAGTCGCGCCGCTTGTTTCCCAGGCGGGCAAGGTCTCAGCCGCATGGTGCCGAAACCAGGGTTCAGACTCTTCCTGGTCGTCGGGAAGCGCCACCCAGGTTTGGATAGCGTGGAGGGTCACGGTTGTCTCACGCGTCTCGTCAGGCGAGCGTTCCGAGTGCACGATGCCCCGCCCAGCATTCATCCAGTTTACGGCACCTGGGCGAATTTCTTGAACGCTGCCCACGCTATCGCGGTGCATCAGGCTACCCTCGAATAAATAGGTCACCGTCGCCAGGTTGATGTGGGGGTGGGGGCGCACGTCTATGGCCTTGCCCGGCGGAAACGTGGCCGGACCCAGATGATCGAAAAATATAAATGGCCCCACCATCGGGCAGTTATCGTCCGGTAAGCTGCGGCGGACGACGACTTCGCCAAGGTCTTTGGCCTCTGGTGTCAGAATTTGTTTAACAGCAGGCATTAACAATTGGGGGTGGAGACAATCGGGGTGGGTGAGACAGTCAACAAGCCGTGAGGTACGCAGTACCCATCAGTCATTGACCAGTGTATCGACAGATCGACACGCGCGGCCCCATGCCTTCGAAGACAGCCGCCGTGAAAGAGCTTAGCGGGCACCGGGCACCGACCGAATAGTGCTGTAAGCAGTGATGGTTTGGGGGTCGGACATCGTCAGTTTTCGTCTGATTGGGTCTGAACAGCGTGGGATTAAGTCGGCAAAATCGGCTATCACTCGCACCCTAGCCCGGTTTTCAGCCTAGGGTGTCTATCGGTGGAGTGAAGCGCGGTCGATCAATTCTCGTCGTAACTCGGACGGGTACCGCTTCTGGAATCACCCCATCCCTGTCTGTAAATACCTTTGGTGAATGAGGTCTGGCTGTGAAGCATTTTTCGGTTTTGATTCAACTGCTGCGCGATCGCAAAAACTTTCTCGAAGACATTCGCCACGACGTTAAGCTAGAGCGAAAAATTGGCTCATTACTAGTCTCCAGCTGCATTTTCTTTGCTGCGTATGGGGCCATCATCGGGTCATCTAGTAGCTGGCTACAGATGCTGTCATCCGCAATCAAGCTACCGGCGCTCTACCTGGTGACCCTGATCATTTGTCTGCCAACGCTTTACTTCTTCGATATTCTCTTTGGCTCTAAGCTGAACTTCCGCCAGTACACGGCGATGCTGATGACGGCAATCGGCATTATTAGCGTACTAATGTTTAGCTTCGCGCCAGTGGTTCTGTTCTTTTTAATCTCGATTCAGGGCTACAATTTCTTTTTACTGCTCAACGTGGCCGTAATGGCCCTGACGGGAACCATTGGCATTCGCCTATTTTATCGGGGCATGAAGCAGATTGCCGGGCCAGATGCGGCGAGCGACAAGTTGCGCAATCGCCTACTGCAGGGCTGGTTGGTTCTGTATGGCCTGGTGGGCAGTCAGCTCGGCTGGACACTGCGGCCCTTCTTTGGCGCGCCGGGTGAACCGTTTCAGATTTTTCGACCCGAGATTGATGGCAACTTTTATGCTCAGATTGTCACCTCTCTCTTTTCGCTGTTTGGGTACTGATGTCGGCTGCCAATCTTTCTGAACTGCCCAACTTTGACAACCTGCGCCTGTCCCCTACAGAGATAGACACCCTGACCGGTCTAGACATTGGTGAACTGTCCATGGGGCGGGCGACCCGGCTGTCACTCTTTCACCATCCCCGACGGCTGGGGCTATGGGTGGTTACATTGCTGATGACGCTGGGGGTGACGCTGGTGCTGTGCGTGCCGGTAGTACTGGTGCTGGCACGCAGCTTTGCAGGCAGTGCTGAGACAGCGGTGATGCTGAGGTATTTGCCGGTGGGGGCAGTCAGTGCGATCGCACTGACTGCAGGCTGGCAAGGCTACACCCTCTATCAGGGACAACAGCTCAAAACCCTCGACCACCTGCTCGAAGAGGTTGAACATTACAACGAAATGCTCACCGCGGTTGAGGTTTACAGTGAGCTGGCGGCCGCTAAGGGCCAAGCTGCCAGCCTAGAGAATGCGGCTACGGTGATCGAGGCGCTACACCTCACCCGTGAAAACCTGGTCAATGGCCTCACGACTGAACGCGTCATGCGTAAACATCAGCGATTCATGGCTCAAAAGCAGGCATTATTTAGCCGCATAGAGCACAACCTGAGCGCCTTACAAGCCCTGCAGGTCGTTGATACCGCCTCTGAGTATGGCACCCTACTCAACGAGGCACTTCAGATTGGTACCCAGGTCCACAAAGAGCTACAGGCTCTCAGCCGATATCCGTAGCTCTGCCCACAGCTGCCCCTAACCGAGTCGTCGGGCATACTGAAGCTATCAGCGCTCCCTATCCTGTCATGCTGCCGTCTGGTCATCTCGCCGTGTCTTACCTGCTGGGCAAGCTTCCCCGCCTGCGTCTGCCAGCAGCTATCGTAGGCGGCATGCTGCCCGATATTGACTTTGTACTGCTGCCTCTGCCGGTGTTCAACCAGATTCACCGTGTGGTGACCCACAATCTATTGTTTGTTCTATCAGCGGCGCTCTTGATAAGCCTGTGGGCGAAGCCTCAACGGCGGCTGACGGTAATATTGAGTGCCCTTGTCGGTGGCCTGATTCATCTATTTCTCGATGCCTGTTTAGATGCCAATCCCTCAAACGGGGTCGGCGTTGCCTTGCTGTGGCCATTGAGTGACCAAGCCTTTTCGCCGTTCAATCTGCTCAGCCCGCCCCCCATTGCAGTTGACTGGCATCAGCCCCTGGCCATGATGAGCCTTGCTTTATCAGGACTCATTTGGGAAATTCCCTTTTATCTACTCGCGCTCAGCCTGTTTTGGCGCAGCTATCGCAATCGCTCAACGCTCTAACGAATGTCTGTTTTTTTGAACAATGCCGTACAGGCTGCATAAACAAAACATTACATTCTGTAGAACGATACAGCGGACACCGCAGAAACGGGGATGGGGTTTGCTAGATTAGTGTGTGCCTCTGTTTCTCTAGCCTAACGTCTGGCGTTCCTGCTTTAAGGGCGCGCGCACCTATGAAAAAAACCTTCGTCCTCGATACGAATGTACTGTTACACGATCCGTCTGCGATCAATCGATTCGAGGAAAACGACGTCGTCTTACCCATCACCATCCTAGAAGAGCTAGACCGCTTCAAAAAAAATCTCGATGAAACGGGACGCAACGCACGTCAGGTCTCCCGCACGTTAGACAAGCTTAGGCAGCGCGGCAGCCTTACCGATGGCATCAATCTGGACTCAGACGGCAGTCTGCGCGTGGCGCTCTGCCACCGCGAGACTTTGACCACCCTGCCGCTAGAACTCGAAGGCGACAAAGCCGACAACGAGATTTTGGCCGTTGCCCTAGACCAGAAGCACCGCTGCGCCTGTCCAGTGGTGTTGGTGAGTAAAGACACCAATCTGCGCATTAAGGCCGACACGCTGGGGCTCGCCGCCGAGGACTACGAAACTGACAAAATTGACATCCATGAATTCTATACGGGCGTCAACGAACTCCTCATTGACGCCGATCAGTTCCATGCGCTGTTTCAGCAAGGCGGGCTGCCGTTAGAAGGGAAGTACTACCCTAACCAGGCCCTGACGCTGATCGATGTGAATAAGCCATCCCACACGGCGTTAGCGGTGGTCAACAGCAGTGCTGACGTAGCCTTGCCCCTACCCAAACTGCCCTACAACGGGATTTCGCAAATTCAGGCCCGTAACCGAGAACAACAGTTTGCCTTTAATCTGCTGCTCAACGACAACATTTCGCTAGTGACGCTGGTGGGTAAGGCAGGCACGGGGAAAACTCTGTTAACCATTGCAGCGGGGCTGACTAAGGTCGCCGATGAACACCTCTACACCCGGCTGTTAATCGCCCGCCCAATTGTGCCTATGGGCAGAGATATCGGCTACCTGCCCGGCGATGTCAACGAAAAGCTAACGCCCTGGATGCAGCCGCTGTACGACAACTTTGACCTGATTTTCGGCACGCAAGACAGCAAAGATAAACCGGGACATTGGCGGCGCGGCCACGAAGAGCTGATCGATATGGGGCTCCTTCAGATTGAGCCGCTTACCTACATTCGCGGACGAACCCTGCCAAAACAGTTTTTAATCGTAGACGAGGCCCAAAACCTGACACCCCATGAGGTGAAAACCATTCTGACGCGAGCAGGGGAAGGCACCAAGATTGTGCTCACTGGCGATACCGCGCAAATCGATAACCCCTATGTGGATGCGGCCAGTAATGGCTTGACCTACGTGGTTGAACGCTTTAAGCATGAGCCCATTGCCGGACATATCATCCTACAGCGAGGCGAACGATCTGAGCTAGCCGATCGGGCCTCGGTACTGCTATAGACAATTCGAGTCTTGCCAGTCTCTTTAAGTAAGTAGCTGAACCAAATGATTTATAGGATGTTCGACTGATTCTTGGATCCCTCCGGCTTCGCCACCCCCCTTGATAAGGGGGGCTTAGGGGGGATCCCCCCGAACGAGTAATACTACAAATAATTTTGCTGACCTACTTAGGCTGACCTGATTAAAGGATAGATGCTCAAGATCGGCTTTTAGGCGCTAAAAGTTAGAAGATAGAAGGATTCTAGCTTCTGTTTTCTGCCTCCTCACTTCCTGCTAGATCTTGTCAATGATTATGCGTCCCTCCTTAAACCCCAGTCAATGGCGTATGAGGATTGGCTAAAGTCAGATGTCTAACTGTGAAATGTAGGCGTGTTTGACTGTGGCTATGTGAGTAACCGATTTCCACCCGTACCGATGCCAACGTTAATCTCCCACATTCTGAGTGTTTCACGCGCTACGCCACTGATAACAGCGGGTATGCTGGCGTTGCAACCGCTAGCGGCTGAGGCTCAAGCGGGGCCGACTCCAAGTTTTCTAGATCTGTGCGAAGGTCGAAATAACGCGGCCCGTTGGTACACGTTTGAGATGAGTGACCATGCTTACGAAACGCTAGAGGCGTTGCTAGAGACGGTCGGCACCCGCGACTGCCGTGAGGCGCAACAGCGGCTGCAGGGAGTAACCGACTTGCGGCTGCCTGAGTTAGCGGCAACGGCGATGCCCCTGACTTGTATTTTAGTCGACTTGCCTACGGTGGTGGACTTAAAGGTCATTGCGATCGCAACGCCTCACCTCACCCGTCTCGATCTCAGCGGTAAAGTGATCATGGACCTGGCACCGATCTCCGCCCTGACACAGCTAGAGGAACTCTACCTGACCAACACCCACATCACCGATTTATCTCCGCTGATTGGCTTACCCCTGACAACGCTGGACGTTAGCTATAACCGGATCGAGTCCATTGAGCCCATTGCTGAGCTCAGTGCTGTTCGAGCGCTCGACATTTCTAACAATCCCATCACAGACATCAGCCCCCTTGGCGCTATTTTGACCCCCTACAACCAAAGCGAGTGGGATTACCTCATTCTCAGCGGTCTCAACTATCGCCTCGATACCTGCCCAATCGCGCTCTCCGACGCCTGCGAGGGCGACATCTATGCAGACTAGACCACTAAGCCGCAGCGGTAAACCGCGCCACCAGGGAGCGGTGCGTTGCCAGTTCTTCTTTGTCAGGTAGGACGCTGAGGCGAATCTCCGGGTCGTTGTATTTCCTGACCAATGCCAGCCAGAGAAGATAGTCCGCAAAATGCGGATTCTTCGGTAGCATGGACCCGTGCATATAGCTGCCGAAGACGTTTTTGTAGCGTGCGCCCTCATAGCGGGCCTCATGGTTGTTACCAAAGCCCGATAGCGTTCTGGCGAGCGGCGCTACATCGGACCCCAGATAGGTTTGTCCAGAATGGTTTTCGAATCCAACAATTGTTTGAGGGACCGTCTTCTGACCGTTGTAGAGCTGACCAAGCTGCTGCTGAATGTCACTGGATAACTCTGCTACCAGATTCCCAATACAGCGCTGCTTGACTTCGACACCCGGCGCTTTGGTGGTTACGTCAATAATGCCCAAGCCCTTTGTCTCTCGATTGTCGCCCATCAAAAAGGTGTTGCCCATTAGCTGGTAGCCGCCGCATACGCCGAGGAAAGGCACGTTTGCTTCCGTATCGGCTAAAATCGCTTCGCGCTTGAGCGTGTGAAAATCTTCGACAACGGCCACCTGGTCGTTGTCCTGCCCGCCGCCCATGAAGTACAGATCGGTCTGGCCCGAGGTCGCCCGATCGCCAATGTTGAGCCCTTGAACGGTGCAGTCAATGCCGTGCCACTCACAGCGCCGCTGCAGGGCAATGACGTTGCCCAAGTCGCCGTACAGGTTTAGATTTTGGGGATACAGGTGCGTGATGGTGAGTGAATGGGTCATTCCAATAGTCTCCCTAGACGTTTGCGAATGTACAGCATGGCCGTATAGGTCGGCAGTACGAAAATTGTGTCGCCGTTCTCGGCCCGGTCAAACGCCTTCTCAATGGCATCGTCCATACTCTCAACTGCCGTGACCTGGTCTAACGAGTGCTGGCGAAAAGCGTACTTTAGCCGCAACCGCATATCCTGCGCCCGGACGCCCGTACAAACAATCCAATCGACATCGGCTTCATTCAGCACCTCCAGCTCGCTGTCCCACAGCCAGGAGACATCTTTCCCGTCAGCAGTGTTGTCGTTGATGGCTAGAATCAGCTTTTGCGATTTGACGCCTTTCAACAGGTTGAGATTCAGCGTAAAGCTGGCAGGATTTTTGACCAGGAGCAGGCGGTAGGTCACCGATTTGTTCCCTTTCTGCTTGACAACGCGCTCTCCCCGACCGAAGGCAGGTTCAAATTGGGCCAAACCGCGCTGAATGATTTCATCCTTTACGCCCAGCAGCTTAGCAATGGTAATTGCTGTCAGCGCATTGTAAACGTGAAAGAAGCCAGGGGAGGCAATCTGGGCCGTGAAATGATCTAAGTTACTATCGCGAACCTGACCCTTAGCAGTAAAAGTTGTCGTCAGGTCGTCATTAATGTGAATCTGGGCAGCGCTCAAGGTGTTGTCAGGATCAGTCTGTATAGTAGACGTATCGCCTTCATAGGGCAGAAAGCGAGAATAGTCATGCGGGAGTGAAACGTAATGGGTTTCGTTTTGCAGTGGACGGGTGAGGCGAGCCGTGCGGGGGTCATCGCCATTGAGCACGGCGATCGCACCTTCACACTGCGCAATCCCGTTGTGGATATAGCGCTCTGTCACATCAATTTCGCCGTAGGCGTCCAGCTGATCGCGATACAGATTCGTCACCGCAATGACGGTCGGATCCAAGGCCTTGGCAATCTTGGGTAGTGTCGCCTCCTCAACCTCTAGCACCGCATGGGTAAAGTTGAGCTTGCCCCAGAGGGTCGCCTGCTTTAGCAGCTCGGATAAGATGCCCTGCTTCAGGTTGGCACCTGCCTTATTCTGCAGCACCTTTAGCTGGGGTGACTGGTTCAGAATCACGCTCAGCATGGTTTGGGTCGTGGTTTTGCCGTTTGTCCCTGTAACGGCCACTATCGTAGGGATTTGCGACACAAGCTGTTCGAAAGCCCAGGGCGCGTACTTGTTGACCAGCAGTCCCGGCAGCGCCGTCCCTGAGCCCCGCCCGCTGGCCTTGAGTAGAGCTGTCAGCAGCTTGGCAAACAGCACGATCGGCGTCAGTGCCAGGCGACCCAGGGGCGAAGCGGTAGAGGTGCGAGACTGTGACATAAAAAGACAGGCAAACCGGCAGATGGATGCCCTTGATTGTATAGCAATCGTTCTCGATTCCCCCTTTTAGACAATGCTGTCACGATTGAGCGGCTGATACGCTAACCCCACATCCGAACCTACGCCAAACGACTAAATCTGCCTTTTGAGTGCAACCCTCACCACGAACCAGGCGTCAGCGTCTTTATTCACATCACTATCTTGATTCACATCACTAAAAGGCTCCGACCGAACGTGGCAACCACTGACTGGGTATGGGACGATTACCCGATTTTGAGATCCGGCATGAGCGGCCCGTCGGTCGAGCGACTGCAGCGCCGACTCCACCTGCAGCTAGCTGAGTTTGGATCGCTGACACCATTCGTACCGATCACGGGCCGGTTTGACCCGGCGACGGTGGCCAGCGTGCGCTACCTCCAATGCATAGCGTTTTTGCCAGTGGACGGCATCGTCGGCCTACGGACGTGGGATTTTTTGCTGATGGGAGTCAGGTCTCACCCCATCCTTGAGGTCGGCTCCCACGGGGCAATGGTCTGGCAAATTCAGGACACGCTGAAGCGGCTGGGTTTGGTAGTGAAGTCGGATGGGCTATTTGGACCGGCCCTAGCGACCCAGCTACGCTATTACCAGTCCCTAAACGGCGTACCCGAAACTGGCCTAGTCGAACGGAAGACCTGGACAGTGCTGGTGAGGGACCGGGTCCGAACGCCCCGATGGTGGCTGGTGATGCGGTCGGCCTGATGAGGCCATACTTCAGCCAAGCTTTACTGAATCTTCGTGTTTCAAAATATGCAACTCCGATGACTGCTTGCTTTAAAAGTGGCTAGGGTACGAGGAAAGACAGATAGCAATGGCAAGGCAACTGTGATAGCGAAACGACGGATACTGACGGTAGGGCTGGCAGCAGCGCTATGGTTTGCTCCTAGAGTGGGTGCGATCTCACCTGATGGCGGCCTTTACGAGGCAGGGTAAGTGGTAGTGGGCCGTTGTTTGGTTGTCTTTAGAGCTTTGAACAGCAAGAATTTAATGAACTGGAAACAGGTTGCGATCGCAACCCTCGGACTCACCTGCTGGCTCGCGCCACAAACACCAGCGCGTAATTGCTCAACTCCCCCCCTCGGGGATTGAGAAACGAAGGGGTTAGCTCTAGATTGAAATCATGAAAGAGCTT
>JBCBWI010000047.1:0-38800 GCA_039817185.1 Cyanobacteria bacterium J06648_16
CACTTTTCCTATTCTGGCAATACTTCCAGCGCTTTTGGCGAGGGCATCGTGCCCCTTGTTTGGCCTAAATTTAGGTAACTAAAGATTCTAGCAACAGAGGAAAGCTGAAGGGAGCCAGCATTCTAAGACTTAGTGTGATCTTTCACCGCTGTGGGCTGGTTGGACAAAATTATGGCTATTTCTTTCACATCTGCATCCGCCGTCTAACTAACCGATTGCACCTGATGCAGCCGAGAAATTTGGTCAGACTTGAAAAGTCATCTTGCACAGGTGAATCGGTATGTTATGCTGCTAATTCTTCGGTATGGACAATTAACTGAAGATTGTCTGTTAGTGGCAGATATTAAGTTATTTGAAGATTGTCGGCTGGATAGTTTTTTGAAGTTATTTTCGGGATGGTCAGCGTTAATTTGGAGTTGTAAATTTATCATTGAGAGGTTGTTGGCGTGGCAGAAGAACAGCATTCTCTTCTTAAGAAATCAGATATTAATTCAATCAATGAGATTGAGTTTCGTCACCCGCTTAATCCAAATTCAGAGATATATTTACGTGCGCTTGGGAGTACCGTTGGCTTTAAGCGAATTGGTGTGTCAATGGCCCGCGTACCCCCAGGGAAAGAGTCTTTTATCTATCACGCACACCATAATGAAGAAGAGTGGATTTATATCCTTTCAGGTCGTGGTGTTGTGGAGATTGACGATATGGAATATGAGGTTGCACCGGGTGATTTTATGGGTTTTGGGATTCCTCAGCCGCCGCACCATCTTCGCAATCCTTTTAAGGAAGATCTCGTATATCTGATGGGAGGGGAAAAGGTTCGCTTTGATGTTGGTGTTTTCCCTCGACTTGATAAACGGGCGATACGAGATGGAGAAGAAGCCTATATTGTTGATGAGTCTTCACTTCAGGAGTTTTGGCATGGCAAGGAATCTGCTGGAAGTTAAAGATTTGTGAGTACGATCGCCGCATAACATAGTCCCTGAGGCCGACGCTTGACCCTGGTCGGCCCCCTGCTATCGCAGACGGCTGCTCAGCCTCAAGCGCGGCTGAACTTTAGTGTTATCCACACTGAAATCCAACTATGAACCTTGTGTTTTATCCGGTCACCAACGATCGTTGGCCCGACTTCGAGCGTCTCATCGAATCAAAGGGTGGACCCCACAATTGCTGGTGTATAGCTTGGCGATTCAACGAGAACGCAAAAACGATCCCCGGAAAAGCCGGCAAGAAGGCTTCGATTCGCCAACGTGTTTCGGACGGCACACCGATCGGACTGCTCGCCTCCTCCGACGACAAACCGATTGCGTGGTGTTCCATTGCGCCTCGCGATACACACAAGCCGCTTGGTGGTGACGTATCAATAGACGACGTGTGGTCTGTCACATGCTTCTTCGTCAAACGCGAGTACCGAAACAGGGGCATTTCACGACGACTATTGGCTGCTGCGATTGATTTCGCTAGTATTAACGGCGCTCGACACATCGAGGCTTACCCGGTCGCCCCTGACTCCCCGAGTTATCGGTTCATGGGATTCGTTCCGCTGTTCGAGGGCGCCGGTTTCCGCTTCGTGAAAATGGCGGGTTCGAGACGAAACGTGATGGTCCTTGATCTCGCCAAAACCGGCGGATAACAATGCGTTGTGCCGGAGCCGCCGGGCCGAGCGTTTTGACAATGAAGAATCAACCGCGGCGGCCCGGTGATGCGAGTCGTTCGGCCGCACTGCTGGCATCGCGCGTGGATATTGACGTGCTGAGCTTAGAGCAAGATTCAGCCTCAACCAGATGTTGTATGAGAGGGAGATGGCAACTCGGTTATACGATTTGATTTACGGTTCGACTCTTAGCTGATGTTCCTACACAACGGATTGAACGTCCTTGATAAGGACAAAGCAGAACGTAAATATTCTCGCCAATATGGCTGACCTCGGAGCAGCATTCCATGACTTCAGGACACCGAAATCACTTGGGCATGCTCCTCGGCACACTCTGGTTTGTCTCCAGTGGAGTCTTACTACTTTCGAGCGCATTGGGCCGATCCCAGCTTAGCGCATACGGGAATGTCGCTAGTCTGGTGTTCATTCTGATACTGATCGTCTACCTTTGGCGCGCACCGCCTCTAGCAGCGGATCTGCCGGATCTTGAGTCACTAGCCGATCTGCATCTGGGGTATGGCAAGATGCTTCTGATGATCCTTGGAGGGCTGGTTGTCCTCTTTTTGGTCGGTATTGTCGTGCATCCGTGGATTGTGCTCGTTGCCGCGTTGAGCCTCGTTGCCTGCACGGTGGTGATCGCTCAACGCCGATCCCTGTCCCGTCGATTGATTTTCCTGGGGTTGCTCGCCGGTGGACTTTGCCTGATTCTTTCAGGGATGAGCGGCAGATTGGACGGCTTTCAGGGATTCTATTTGGCTTGTGTGCCGCTGCTGTTTGTCGGGGGTGGGCTCTTGACGAAGAGGACAGGATTGACCCGCGTCCACAGTGTTGACGGAAACTGGGGACTGGCGATAAGAGGATTCTTGTCGGCCTGTGTGCTGTCAGTACCTGCCGCGCTTCTAAACATCAGTTACGGTGCCCATCCAGCAGATGCGTGGGTCGATCAGGTCTGGGAGCCGGCAGTTGCGCTTGTTCCTGGCATCGCGGAAGAGACCTGGGCGCGCCTCTTCCTGTTGACATTGCTGTACGCTTTGCTACGACCACAGACGAAACAACGGCCCGCACGTGCCATGGTGACGCCCGTTCTCCTTGCAGCCCTTGTTCATGCCCTGGCACATCTTCCCGGGACTATGGTGTTCAGCCCCGCAGCGCTGCAGATGCTTTTGTCAGGCCTGCTTTTTGGTGTGCCGATGGGCCTACTCTTCGTCAAGTACGGTTTCGAACAAGCAGTGGGGTATCACTTCTTTATCGATTTCGTTCGATTCGTATTGGCTGTTCAGCAAGGCTAGCCGTACACTGTCTATGGCATCGAGACCCAGGTTCTATGACGCACTTGCAACATCTTGTGGTCCGGTCTAACCCATGCATGCAGCAAGCACTGGACCCTTCCATCCCGGCGCTACCGCTCTGGTCAGTTAGCGTCCAGTGTTACTGACGCAAAATGTTAGGTTGCTCTGCGCATTAGTCCGTCCACATAGCTCTGTAAAATGGCCTTTTGCTGCTCAGTACTCAGTCGCTGCGATTGAATCAGGGTATCAAGACTGATGCCATTTACTAGCGCCAGCAGTACATTTGCTTCAATCTCTGGGTTGATGTCAGATCGAATCATCTTCTGTTTTTGCAGCGTTACCAATTCCTGAATAATTACTTGCCGCAATTCTCCAGCACTCTGCCGATGATCCGCCATCACGCCCTCACGCCCGACAGCATAGCCCAAGAACGCTACCCACACCCGAAGAATTTCCTGCCGCTCTTGATCGATCGGCAAAAGTGATGACAGCATCGCCACTAAGCGATCGCAACCAGAACGATTAGCCACCGCCTTCTCCATCAATACCTGTAAGCGCTCTGTCACCTGATGCAGGGCAAACAAAATCACTTCCTGCTTATTGCGGAAATAGTGGGTCACCACCCCCGTTGTACAGCTCATTTCTTGGGCAATTGCTCGCATACTAGTGCGATCCAGACCCTCCCGGACAATCACCCGCCAGGCTGCTGCTGATACTTCGAGACGCCGATCGTTCTGAACCATAGGAATTTGCGAAACTCTATGCCGCTGTATTGACAATTTATCACAACAGTTGTTATGTTTACTGCATAACAACTGTTGTGAGGCTTTGGTCATGCAGTCTGAAGTGCTTTATGAACCAATGATTCCTGCGCCTCGTGAAGGCTGGAAAGGTCAGCTCGACCGATTTATTGGGCCAGGGGCGACTCCGGCGGAAATGGTGTTGCAGTTGGTGCCATCGGTGGGAGCTGCGATCACGGCTCCTTTGTATGCTTTAACTCTTCCGACTGACTGGACTCTCTGGCAGGTAGGGGTGATCGCAGTTTTGGGCTTTGATTTAGTCGGCGGTGTTTTGACAAATGCCACTGCAGCAGCCAAGCGTTGGTATCACCGTCCTGGTCAGGGATGACGGCAGCATATGGCCTTTGTTTGCATACATTTGTTCCATATCGAGTTAGTGGCGCTACTGTTTCGCGGGGGGGATGGCCTGTTTTTTGCGAGTGTATCAAGCTATCTACTGCTAGCTGCGGGACTAATTTTGGTAAGTCCACTATATCTGCAACGACCGCTGGCCCTGGGATTGTATGGTCTGGCGCTGCTATGCGATCGCTATTTCTTAGCGCCAACGCCGGGTTTGGAATGGTTCTTACCCCTGTTCTTCCTGAAGCTCCTTGTCAGTCACTTGCTGAATGAAATGGCTTATCGACCGAATGATCAATAGTGCGATCGCTGATCCTGTAGGGAACGCACCATGCTCATAAATTCCTTGCAGCAAGCGGTCGCAGCCTAACAACGCCCAGGCGCACCGACCGCCGAAAGTGGCTCGGTATAATGCAGAGGTTATCTGCGGCGGGTGATGGGCAGCATTAAGCAGCTTCACCTTTATTCATCGCTATCGACATCACTACCTATCCTTCATTCGGCAACAGGGTGAACGATATTTTGCCTGGGTCATCATCTCGTCTAGCAAAAGTTTAATATTGCTTTGAGCAGTAGTCCTTTTTCCAGATAGAGACCTCTAGATGAGCAATCGTATTAAGCCTTTTTCACTTGATCAGGAGATCAATCGTCGCGATGTTCCGGCCCTAAAGCTCCATCCAAGAGTTTTAGGACAGAATAGTGAAGATCTCTTTGCTGGTGGTGTTGCAGACATGGACTTTGCCGCGCCCCCCGTCGTGTTAGACGCGTTACAGAAACGGTTGAATCATGGAGTATTCGGTTATGAAGCTTTACCGGATGGATTGGTCCCGTCCTTAGTGCAATGGCTGAGTAAGCGGCATAATTGGGAGGTTGATCCAAGCTATATTCTTCGCGCACCGAACGTCCTCAACGCCCTTGCCATCGCAGCATCTTTATTTGCAAAGGAGGGTGAAGGTATCATCATTCAGCCCCCCGTGTTCTTCGATTTCTTTGATATCCTTCGGGAAAATAACCGAGTCTTAATCCCTAATCCGTTGATTCTAGAGAATGATCATTACCGTATGGATTTCCATGATCTTGAACAAAAGGCATCCGATCCTCGCACAAAGATGATTTTCCTGTGCAATCCTCATAATCCTGTCGGGCGAGTTTGGAGTAAGAAAGAGCTTCAGACTTTAGGGGATATTTGTGCTCACCATAACGTTTTGGTAGTGTCCGATGAAATCCATGGGGACATCACCTTGTCTGGCCACAAGTACACGCCCTTTGCCTCTCTCGGCTCAGATTATGCCAGTAATTGTATTACCTGTTTGTCACCTGCAAAGAGCTTCAATCTTGCATCTTGCTGCTCTGCTTTTACTGTTATTACAAACGATGAGAAACGTAAGAGATTTCAGATTGAGAATAGTCGATTAACCGTCAATAAAAATAATGCATTTTCCAATGTAGCTATGGAAGCAGCTTATGTTGATGGGGAAGCATGGTTGGACGAAGTCTTGAAATATCTAGAGGGAAACGTAAGACTAGTTAGAACATACTTAAAATCGACTCCAGTCATCCAATTAATTGAACCTGAAGGGACATTTTTGTTGTGGCTAGACTTTAGAAATTTAGGTATGTCCCCTGATAATCTAATGAAGTTTCTTAGGGACGATGCAAAATGGGCCGTAACAAGAGGACATGCCTTTGGTGCGGAAGGTGCTGGCTTTGCCAGAGTTAATATAGCCTGTACACATGCAAAACTCGAAGCTGCCCTTAATCAGCTTGTCAATGCTGTTAGTAGGTTATCCGTTTAAATAGCTTAAAAGCGAAAGAATTCAGAGATAACTTTGAACCAAGATAAGGCTGGCTGGTATACCCCTTTCGTAGGATGTCTCATAACACTTTGCCGCAGCGGACTGCTTTTCAAGTCCTTGATTAGCACGATAGACTGTTGGCAGCCGCTGAGCGTTGCCGTTAGACCTCAATTTGATGACAAAAAAATCACTGGTAGCGAATCGTGTAGATACTTTTCAAATGGCAAAATAAGTCTATGGATCGTGCCGTTATCCGCTTATCAAAGATTAAGGAGAATCAGCCTTTGCAAAGCGAAACTACGAACACACCAAATCCGGGATCTGTGCGGATTCGTCATTGGCAGCCTGAAGATCGCTCGGCAATCCTTACCCTACACAAGGAGCTTCAGGCTTACGAACGTGACATCCGTTCGTACCGATCAGCCAAACCAGGATTGAGTGAGGAGTACATTAAAGAATTTGATGAACAGCTCGAAGATCTGGACTGTGATGCGGCTTTCTTTGTAGCGGAGGCAAACGATAAGGTTATTGGATTTGCCTTCTGTGTGGCTGAAGGCGATATGCTTGATGATCCGCCAGAACAGGTCTACGTTCAGGATCTTATGGTTACGCAAGCAGCGAGACGTTCAGGTGTTGGCCGTAAGTTGATGGATGTAGTACGTAACTTTGCACGTGAGCGGCAGATCCTTCGCATCCAACTACCTGTCCTCGCAAAAAACGAAGATGCGATCGCGTTCTACCGTGCGATGGGTTTTGATACGGTAATTCTATATATGGAACAGGATCTCTCTTCAGATACCGAAAAACAACTGTAACTGTTGCCTTGAGGACAGTTAAGGCTCAATTTTTCTACAGTAGACGAGTGCCTATGTCCGCTCTAGTATACACATGCACCTGACCGCCTGAAGGTGATCTGCTGAGCACTTCGAGGTCATCTACAGCAGATGATGGGCAACGTTAGGCTGTCAGCATACTCTAATCGTAATCAAGAAGAAATAGTATACTCGCCTAAGAACGAGACATGATGGAAATGAGAGATATAGCGATGATGTCTGCTGATACACCCTGTCTTCCAGGATGGTTGCGGTTAGTTATCGTTTCTGACACACACAATGTAGATATACCTATCTCTCTTTTCCCTGAGGGTGATTTGTTGATCCATGCAGGAGACCACACCAAGCGTGGACTTTTTTCTGAGCTTACTGATGCGGCAGCATGGCTACGTTCACTGGCGGTTCGGTTCACCTACGGCGTTGTGTCGATCGCCGGAAATCATGACAAGCCGCTGGACGTAGAGACTTGGCCTCAAGCCGCCCCTCTTTTGCAATCGGGAGAACTATGGAGCCGTGAATTGATGGTCACTGCATGGGACTTGTTCGAGAGCAACTGCATTGATGGTCACTATGTGCCCATGCGCTTGCTCCAGCATTCTGCTGAAGAGATAGCAGGGTTGGCGTTCTTTGGTTCACCATATATAGGCCTGACACCTCGCCGACAGGCGATGACGCAAGACAACCCTCTACGTTACGAGGGGTTTGCCCGCGACCCTCAACGTTTGATGGAACTATACGCAGATATCCCCTCTGGACTAGATGTGCTGATTACGCATAGTCCACCTCTGGGAATCCTGGACTCCAGTGTCCAATATGGTGGAGTCCTGCGGAAAAAGCCGATCTCAATTGGCAGCGTGGCTCTGATCGAGCGTCTACGGAACATGCTACCGGTCGAGCGCCCCCGGCTACACATTTTCGGTCACGAGCATGACTCCGGCGGGTTTTTCTGGGATGAGGAACTGGGGATTCTCTTTGTCAACGCAGCAGCTGTAAATGGTGATAGCAGCGTCCTTAAACAGGGTGGTAATTATGTCATGAAGGAAGGCTTTCGTCCTTGGATTATCGACATTAAAGTGAACCCCTAGTCCTAGTTATCAGCATCAGATGAGCATCAATCCATCGGTACGGTGTAATTTTCATACATTCAGTAGCTAGCCTTAACTATCTGACGGCATGACACGAGCTATGGTTTATTTCTGGCCGCATACTTACCACAATGCATCCTGACCCAGATAGGACTACCTCATTTCCAGCATCTAGAAAAAGCTAGCGTCAGCAACTTGCACATTGTGACCGTGCCTAAAACAAGAGATGATGAAATGGCTAAACCTCATCTGAACGTTACAGATAAGCAGTTATTTGTGCAAATTTCAGACCACTAGGTTCTGGCCAAGTCCGCCCTGTTTCGCTGCAAAGATAATCTATGCCAATCACGAATCGTATCAATTTCAACAATGTTAGAGGCGATGTCTTAGGCGGTCTAACCGCTGCAGTCGTTGCTCTACCCCTCGCATTAGCACTTGGCATTGCCTCTGGTGCTGGGGCCTCTGCAGGGTTATGGGGGGCCATTTTAGTCGGATTTTTTGCGTCCTTATTTGGGGGTACCCCCAGCCTGATTTCTGAGCCAACAGGGCCAATGACGGTGATTATTACGGCTGTCATTGCTGAAACTACAGCCAGCGACCCTGAGAATGGCCTCGCCATGGCGTTTACCGTGGTTATGCTGGCAGGCGTGTTTCAGATTGGCTTCGGGCTACTGAAGCTAGGGCGATACATCACCATGCTGCCCTATAACGTCATTTCAGGGTTTATGACGGGTATTGGCGTCATTTTAATCTTTATGCAAACTGCGCCTTTTCTCGGGCAAGAAACGCCTGAAGGCGGCGTCATTGTCGTGATCAGAAATTTACCGAATCTAATCGCTAATTTGAGCCCCTGGGAAACAGGCTTAGGCGTTCTAACATTAGTGATTTTATTTTTGTATCCCAGCAATCTCAAGAAAATTGTCCCGCCTCAACTGGTGGCTTTGGTGATCGGAACGCTAGTTTCATTGACACTTTTGCGGGATGTTAATATTCGTACCATTGCCACCATTGGAGAGATCACGCCAGGTTTACCAACCTTGCAACTGCCAACGTTCACCCCTGGTAATTTACGACTCATATTTGTTAATGCCATGATCCTAGGCATGGTCGGTTCCATTGACTGTCTATTAACCTGCTTAGTTTCTGATAGTTTGACCCGGTCTCAGCACAAGTCCAATAAAGAATTAATTGGTCAGGGCATTGCCAACATTATTACTGGCCTCTGCGGTGGAATTGCAGGTTCAGGAGCCACAACAGCTACAGTCGTAAATATTCAAGGAGGCGGGCGTACAGCGTTATCTGGCCTTAGCCGTGCCCTAATTTTATTTGTGGTCGTGCTTTGGGCAGCGCCCTTGACCTCGGGCATTCCACTGGCCGTATTAGCAGGCATTGTATTGAAGGTGGGCCTCGACATCATCGACTGGGGCTTTCTCAAGCGGGTCCATAGGATTTCTTGGAAGGCTGCCGGAATTGTTTATAGTGTCGTGGCACTAACGGTCTTTGTTGATTTGATGGTAGCGGTCGGGGTTGGGGTCTTTATTGCCAATATTCTGACCATTGCTCGTTTAGATGATCTGCAATCTGAATCGGTTAAAGCGATTACAGATGCGGATGATCAAATTGTGATGACGCCCGAGGAAAAGCGAATATTGGATTTGGCCAATGGTCGGTTACTTCTATTCCATCTCAGTGGACCGATGATTTTTGGCGTGGCTAAGGCTATTTCGCGAGAACACGATGCAATGGGCACCTATGATGTGCTAGTTGTTGACCTAGGAGAAGTTCCAGTTTTAGGCGTTACCTCTTCTTTAGCCATCGAAAATGCCATTCAAGAAGCCACCGAAAATGGCCGAGAAGTCATTGTCGTGGGGGCAACGGGTAAGGTTAAAAGGCGGCTAGAATTGCTCGGAATTAAAGAGCTTATTCCGAATGATCACTGGATGGACGATCGTCTGCAAGCTCTGACTGCAGGTTTATCGGCTATCCAGCGGCAGCAAGCAATCTCTTAATTCTGCGCTTACAGCAAGTTTCCATCCAATTGAAGCTTGCACCTCACTTGACTTGCTGTTCTATCAAGCTTATGCCTGAATGGATCAAGTCAAGTGAGAAACCAGCCCTCATACATCGGACATGCTCGCTTCTGCAGACTGGCCGACACGAAAACCTACTAAGTAGGTCAGCAGAATTATTTGTAGTATTACTCGTTCGGGGGGATCCCCCCTCAGCCCCCCTTATCAAGTGGGGTGGCGAAGCCGGGGGGATCCAAGAAGCAGCCGAACATCCTATAAATTATTTGGTTCAGCTACTTATGTTGAATGCATTTTGGCTCCAAGATAGTGTGTAGGAGACCTTTACCAGCTACAACAAGATCGAGCTCTCATAAATACTCACTTACGATTCCCGCCAGTATTCTGGCCGGTTGAGCGTATCGGCACAGATGACCTGCCCCGACACATTACCGATTATCCCTGGAGACAGCGCTTTGACCATCCAGGCATCGGCCACAGCTTCGGGCATCGGGTAAGGCGGTGAAAAGCCCAGCGGCCCGGCGGGCTCAAAGCCAAAGCGCGGATAGTAGCTGGGATAACCCACCACAAACACCAGCTGAGTGCCCAAGGCGGCCAACCGCTGCAACCCCGCCTCAACCAGCTGACTGCCGATGCCCTGCCGCTGTCGGTCGGGAACAACGGCCAGGGGCGCTAAAAACGATATTGGCACTGCAAGTTGTTTATCACGCCAGTGGCCAGCGGTGAACAAAAGATGCCCCACTGCTCGCTCTTGCTCAAAGGCCAGCAACGACAGGATTGGCTCAGCGCTGGAGTCTTTCAAGAGGTGCTTCACCAGCTCAGCCTCGTCATCGCGACCGAAGGCCAGCCGCTCTATGGTCAAAGCATCCGCTAAATCAGCGGTCGAGGCTTCTCGGATCATCATCTGATCGTCATAACTTCCTTATAACTTGTGTCTAGTCTAGAAGATAGGGGGATTCTTTCGGAGCATATCTTTACAGAATACGAAAATCTCTCCCTCTGGTTCAGCCGTATCCATCCCAGAGAAATGGATACGCGCTAAAAGGAGTGATGGGTTCAATGATTAAGTGGTTTGGAGCGCAGTGGTGGCGACATTCGGAACGAGCTGTTCCGGTCGGTCAGCTGTTAGGCGGCAGCGAAACTCAGACGGATTGGTGGCGACATGCCGTAATTTATCAAATTCTGCCCTGGAGCTTTTTGGACACGACCCAGACGGGCATTGGCGATCTGCAGGGCATTATTCAAAAGCTAGATTATGTGCAGTCTCTCGGTGTAGATGCCATCTGGCTAACGCCCATCTACGAATCTCCAATGGAGGATATGGGCTATGACATCACCGATATGCTGGATATCGATCCTTTGTTTGGCGAAATGGGAGATTTTGAAAAACTGGTAGATATTGCCCACGGCTATGGCCTAAAAGTTCTGATTGATGGGTGTGACCGAAATCTAATGTGAACACGTGTAACCCTTGCGGAAAGGGCCTTAGAAGTAATGTCAAGAATGCCTGACTAAATCTCAATTTTTGCCGATAGGACATCCTCGTATTCCTAGCAAACAGTCGAATTCAGAAGTTTTGAAGTCTATCAAATTTAGGTCACACCCTGATTGATCAGGTGTGGAACCACACGTCTGATCAGCATCCCTGGTTTGTCGAGAGTCGAAAAAGCCGGGACAACCCTAAAGCTGACTGGTATGTTTGGGCCGACCCAAAGGCAGATGGCTCGCCGCCCAACAACTGGCTGTCTGCCTTTATGGGTGGCAGCGCCTGGCACTGGGATACTCGACGTCAGCAGTATTTTTTGGCTAATTTTTTGCCCAGTCAGCCCGAACTCAACTGGTACAACGACGACGTTGTTCAGGCCGTTTTGAATCTTGCCCGATTTTGGCTAGACAAAGGCGTAGACGGTTTTCGCATTGATGCAGTCAACTTCTTCTTACACGATGCTCAGATGCGGAACAACCCGGTGCGCGAGCCCAGTATGCCCTTGCCGGACGGTATCGCCTCTGACAATCCGATGGTGAAGCAGCTGTTTACTCACAGCTTCTGCCGTCCTGAAACCTTCGAGAAGTTGAAGCCCATCCGCACATTGCTCGATCGCTATCCCCAAGTGGTGAGCCTGGGGGAAGTGACCCTATGCGAAGATTCTATTGAGCTGTCAGGACAGTACGTGGCCGATCGCGATCGCCTGCACCTGGTCTACAACAGTGCGCTGCTGCAAAACCAGCCGCTGACTGCAGAGTTGCTAAAGAATGTGATGACCCGTATTCAGATGCATTTTCCCCAGGGGGGACAGTGCTGGATGGTAGGTAACCACGACTATGGTCGGTTGCGATCGCGATGGACCCACATGGATCGAGAAGGCCAGCCCTACCCGGATGAGTTCTATCACATGATGGTGGCGCTGCTGCTATCGCTGCCCGGTGCCCTCTGTCTGTACCAAGGAGATGAATTGGGGCTGTCGGAGGCCAAAATTCCGAAGGATATTCCCATTCATAAAATTCGCGATGCCTTTGGGAAAGCCCTGTACCCGTTGATTCCAGGGCGGGATGGCTCGCGCACACCCATGCCCTGGCAGGCCAACGCGCCCCATTGTGGCTTTACTCAGGCTGAGGAACCCTGGTTGCCAATTCCCCGTAAGCACCGACGCCTAGCCGTGGATGTGCAAACCATGGAGCCGAATTCTCTGCTGAATACGTGGCGGAAGCTGCTGCACTGGCGCAAGCTACAGCCTGCCCTGCAGGGCGGCGACTTTCACATGCTAGAGACCACCGAGCCCGTTTTTGCCTTTATCCGCAGTACCGCCACTCAAAAAATGCTGTGCCTGTTCAACACCGGGCGCTATCGCATTCCCTTCAGTTTTCAGACCTGTGGGCTGCCGCTAGCGCAGCTACAACCGATGTTAGGGCTGGGGTATCAAGACTGGGAGCATCATGATGAATTTATTACGCTGCCACCCTATAGTGGTCTGTTTGCAAACTTCTCCCCGTCGGTGAAGACCTAAGTTTGTTGCGAATATTAAGGGGAAGGGGCTATGTCGAATTCAAATGACTGGTGGCGTTCCGCCGTTATCTACCAAATTTACCCCCGCAGTTTTCTCGACACGGATGGGAACGGCGTGGGCGATTTGCCAGGCATTGTGCAGAAGCTTGAGTATGTGGCGTCTTTGGGGGTTGATGCGGTTTGGATTTCACCTTTCTATCAGTCCCCCATGAAAGATTTTGGCTACGATGTCAGCGATTATCGGGCGGTCGACCCCCTATTTGGGACGATGGACGACTTTAAAGACCTGCTGGTGACCGCCCACGATCTAGGTTTAAAGGTCATTATTGACCAGGTGTGGAGCCATACGTCGGATCAGCACCCCTGGTTTGTTGAGAGTAGTAAAAGCCGCCACAACGCGAAGGCCGATTGGTACATCTGGGCAGACGCTCAGCCCGATGGGAGTGTGCCGAACAACTGGCTCTCCACCTTTGGCGGCGATGCCTGGACCTGGGACCCCCAGCGGCAGCAGTATTACCTCCATCATTTTTTGTCTGAGCAACCGGCGTTGAACTGGCACAACCCCGAGGTGCGGGCAGCCATGCTAGACATCGGTCAGTTTTGGCTGGACTTGGGCGTAGATGGTTTTCGGTTTGACGTGATCAACTTTCTGATGGCTGACCCTGATTTGCGCGATAACCCGCTGCGTCTTAAGCATATGCCGCTGCCTGACGGCGTCTTCGGGGATATACCTTTTTTCCGATTCATCAACAAGCACAATCAGGGGCAGCCCCAGTCCATTGAGATGATCCAGCAGATTCGGACGCTGTTAGATCGCTATGAGGGGGCGACAAGCCTGGCAGAGGTGTCTTGCGCAGAAGATGCGATCGCAGATGCCGCTGCTTACGTCAATACGCCTCAAAAATTGCACATGGCCTACAATTCGTCCCTGATGACAGAAGCGCCCCTCGATCAGCATCGGTTAATTGACATCATCCGCCGGGTGCAGGCCCACTTCGGCATTGGCGTTCTGTGTTGGACGACCGGAACCCATGACTTTCCTCGTCTGGCCTCGCGCTGGACGGCCGCCCTCATGGACGAGCACTTTAGCCAGGAAGCCTTTAACCACATGTTTGCCGCCCTATTGATTACCCTGGAGGGCAGCTGCTGCATTTATCAAGGTGATGAGCTAGGGCTGCCCCAGGCTGAACTCTCCTACGAACAGATGCAAGACCCCTTCGGCCTGCAAGGGTATCCCCACGTGTTGGGCCGCGATGGCTGTCGCACCCCGATGCCTTGGGAAGCCGATGGCCTACATGCCAGCTTCACCACATCAGATGACCCCTGGCTTCCCGTCCCAGAAGATCACAAAGAACTGGCTGTTGACTGGCAAGATCGAGACCCCGACTCTCTGCTGAACAAATATCGTCGGCTGATTCAATGGCGCAAGCGGCAACCGGCCTTGCAATCCGGTACTATGCAGCTACATCAGACAAAAGCCCCCGTGCTAGCGTTTACCCGCAAGGCAGAAACGCAAACCCTGCTATGCCTGTTTAACTTCAGTTCCCAACCGGTCTATCAAACCCTGGAGAATTTGCCCGTATGCCATCAGTCAGACGAGCTTGATTTTCAGGTCCGCCGTTTCGAGCAAACCGTCGAGCTGCCAGGGTATGGCGTTTTTATCGGCGTGTGCGAGCAAGCGTAGGTAGCGATGGGGGTTCCTGGAGACATGAGGAGATTAGAGTCGCCTAGCGTCACGGACTGCAAAACAGTCTCCCTGACTGACTCTGTTGAGCGCTGCAAACAGGTTGTGACCACGTACGATCGCACCTTCTACGTTGGATCTCTGCTACTCCCACGACCTCAGCAGGAGGCCATGTGGGCTATTTACGCCTGGTTCCGCCAGAAAGATGAGATTATCGATGGGTCAGGTAATCGGTTGGTGAAACAAATCCTACTAAATGAATGGTTTGAGCAGCTGCAGATTCTGTTCTCATTGTCTCAGCCTGCTGTCCCAACCGATATCGCACTCATCGATGCTATCCAGCGCTACCACATCCCTATGGAGCCCTTTCAGGACATGCTCAAGGGCCAGCAGATGGATCTAGTCCTCAATCGCTATCCTATGTGGGAAGACTTGCGCCTGTACTGCTACCGCGTTGCTGGAGCCGTCGGCGCTGCGTCTGCTCATGTCATCGGTGCCGGTTCCAAAGCAGATACGGCGGCAGGTTTGGAAACCTTAGGGATCGCCATGCAGCTGACCAACATCTTGCAGGATGTGGGCGCAGACGCCAAACGAGGACGGATTTATCTCCCCCTTGCCGACCTTCACCGCTTCGACTACTCGGAGCAGGATTTGTTCAAATCCGTCGTCGATCACCGATGGCGTGCCTTGATGAGCTACGAGATTCAGCGGGCACGGACCCTTTATGACCAAGCGGAGCAAAAAATGACAGCGCTCCCAAGAAACTGCCGGTGGTCAATGGAGGCTGCGTTAATTCGCTATCGCCAGGACCTGAGGGCGATTGAGAGGGACGGTTACCAAGTGTTTGGTGATCGCCCCCACGTTCCTATTGGGTGGAAAGTCAGGGCTCTTTGGGCGGCCTGGTGGCGGTCGGTCGCCTTTCCTCGCTAGCCAAAGACCGGTCGCTGAGGCCATAGCAGGTATCCGGCAAGGGTCCCGATGACGAGTAGCCCCAACTGCAGAGGGACGCCAATAACCCCTTTAACAAGCCAACCAGCGACAAACAGGCCCAGCGTGATTCCCAACAGTACCAGAATCGATACCGGCTGAGACAAAATGGGGGTATTACTCGTCAAGAACAGATGCCCCGCTAGCACGCCCCACACCCAACTCAGGACAAAGAACCGACGATAGGCCCATTCTTTGATCACTTCGCTGATGGTATCCCCCTCAATCTGGTTAAAGGCCAGATAGAGATCAACCACGATGATGAGGCCGATGAGCGCGAGGATAAACTTTTGGGTCAGCAGTATCCATTTGTTGCTGCTAAAGACGGCCAGTTTCTCTCCTGATTGATGAAGCCAAGACTCAGCGGTTTTCATTGGCAGTTCCTCAAAATTTTGACTAAAGTCAGCTATGCCTATGGTGGACCCCAAAAATGGGGACTTTGTGAGGATATCTGTAACGATAGGTAACGCATCGGTGCTCCGTTGGCTAACTCACCTGATCGCGGAAGCGGCTGATACTGATCCACAGTAGCCCGATCAGAAACAGCACGAGCGCCAGCAGGTGAGGCCAGATCACACCGATGCCGACACCCCGTAGCAAAATCGCCCGCAGGATGGCGACGTAGTGACGCAGGGGATTGATCAGCGACAGGTGACGAAAGACGGCAGGCATGCTCTCGATAGGTGCGATCGCACCCGACAGCTGAATCAGCGGCATATTGATGAAAAACGAAGACAGCACCACCTGCTGCTGGTTGTGAGCCAGCGTCGCCAGCAGCATACCAATGCCAATGCCCACGGCACAGTAGAGACCCGACACCCCCAAAAACAGCAAGAAATTGCCCCGCACTGGCACCTTAAAAATGACGTGAGCGACACCCAGGGCCAGCAGCGCATCGCCCATCAGCAGACCAAACAGGGGCAGTACCTTGGCGAGTAAAATCTCTCCGGCGGAGGCGGGCGTCATCAGTAGCTGCTCTAGCGTGCCGGAGTCTTTTTCTTTTACCAGCGTTGCCGCCGATACCAAGGAACCAATCAGGGTCAGCACAACGCCCATCATCGCTGGAACAAAGAACCAGCTGCTGATCAGTCCCGGATTGTAGAGAAAGGTAATCTGCGGGTCCACCGCCGGGGGACGAGGTGCGACGTCCAGGCGACGATTGAACTGCTGAACAATCTGCTGGATGTAGCCATTGGCAATCCCGGCTGTGTTAGCGTCTACACCGTCAATAAGCACCTGGATTTCTGCCGGTTTGTTCTCGGCCAGTTTGCGATCCAGGTCGGGCGGAAACACGACGCCCGCTGCAATCTGTCCAGTGCGTAAGCGTTCTCCCAGGTGCTGCTGATTGGGGCTGTAGCGGTCCGCCACAAACACCTCATTTTCAACCAGGGCCGAGACCAGCGCTCGACTGGTGGCGCTATTGGCGTAGTCCGTTACCCCCAGCGGCAAATACTGCACGTCAGGGTTCAAAATAAACCCGTAGAGCAGTAGCTGTACCGTCGGGGGAAAGACCAGCAGAAACAGCAGCTTTTTGTCGCGCAGAATTTGCCGGACCTCTTTGACGGCCAGTGGCCAGAAGCGAGTTTCAAGTAAGCGGCGTAGAAGTTTGAACATAGGAAGGTTTGCACATGGGAGCGCTAGTCAGAAAACTGCATGCGATAGAGCCCTCGCCAAGCGAGGCTGAAAAACAGCAGGGCCAACAGCAGGAGCAGCAGCAGCGGCAGCCAGACACCTAGCCAGCCGGTTCCCCGCACAAAGGCATCGCGGGTAATGACAATGAAGTAGCGAGCCGGAACGATGTGAGCAATCAGAGAAACCGGAAAGGGAATGTTGCTCAAAGGGTAGATAAACCCGGAGAACAAAAAAGATGCCAGGAAACCCGTGAAGCCAACCCCTTGAACCGCCGCAATTCGTTTGCTAGAGCGGACCCCGATCAGCAACCCGTACAAGACGCTGGTTGCTAAAAAGACAGAGGTTCCCAGCAGCAGCGGTAACGGGTTCCCGGCGAACCAGAGCCGAAACAGCCCGGACCCTAGGACCACCAGCAGCAGTGCCTCGCTGTGGGCAACTAGCCAGTAGGCCAGCCCCTTGCCTAAAATGAGCTCTGCGGCGCTGAGGGTAGAGGCATACACCTGCACAATGGTGCCCTGTTCCTTTTCGCGGACCATTGCGATCGCAGCCAGCAAGGGCGGAAAAATTGCCAGAATTACCCCATAGACCCCAGGCACAACGAACAGCGATTCCTTCCGCCCTGGATTAAACCAGAGACGCGTTCGAGGCACAATTTTTTGAGTAGAAGGCTGTAAGTCCTGGTCCTGCAGGAAAAAGCGGGTCGTGGCTCGAATACTGTTGCGAATCACTCGGGCGTTGTTGACATCGCTGCCGTCTACTAACACTTGAATTGGGCTAGGCTGTTGGTCTTTAATCCGACGAGAAAATTCGGGCGGAATAATCACCACTGCTCTAGCCAGAGAATGGTCGAGGACCTCTTCCGGGCCGCGCTGCCCCGGCCAGGGGACGGCCTGAAACTGGTTAGTGGCAAACAGCCGCTCAATGTAGCTGCGGCTAAGAGGACTGTGGTCAAAATCTTGCACCGCTAGCGGAATATTTTTCATCTCCAGGCGAATCGCAAAGCCAAAAATAATTAGGACCGCCAGCGGCAGGATAAAAGCCAGGGCGAAGGTGAGGCGATCTCGCCGAAACTGGGCCAGCTCTTTAACACACTGATGCCAGATTCGCTGTGGTTTCATCTTACCTCCTGAGCCCGCTGCACAATACCAATAAACGCATCTTCCAAAGAGAACGGCATGGGCTGCACTTGCAAGATGTCGATTTGCTCCTGTTTCAGAATGGACGTGAGACGGGGCATATCCTGTTCAGGCCGATCCATTACCACGTGTAGCCGGTCGCCAAACAGAGAGACCCGCCAGTGTGCAAAGTGCTGTTTCAGCAGGTCGACCGCTCGGTGGGACTGCGACACCTGGATTTCGAATAGCTGCCCCGGCTGGGCTGCCTTCACCTCGCTGGGCGAGCCCTCGGCGACAACCTCTCCTGCCACCATAAAGGCCATCCGGTTGCAGTGCTCGGCCTCTTCTAGATAGTGGGTGGTCACCAAAACGGCGGTCCCCGCTTGCGTCAGGTCTTCAATCTGTCGCCAAAACTGGCGTCGCGCCAGCGGGTCCACTCCCGAAGTGGGTTCGTCTAAAAACAGAATGTCGGGTTCGTGCATGACGGAAGCCCCAAAGGCAACCCGCTGCTTCCAGCCACCGGGCAGCTGCCCGGTAAGCAGGTCTTCTCGGCCCGTCAGACCGCAAATATTGAGAACCCAGTCGATTTTTTCGCGTCGTTTGCGGTAGGGTACGCCATAGACGCCGCAGTAAAATTCAAGATTTTCAACAATCGAGAGATCGTCGTAGAGACTAAACTTCTGACTCATGTAGCCAATTCGCTGGCGTAGAGCGCTGCTGCGTAGCTGGCGACGGTGGCCTGCCAGGGCAACGTCTCCGCTGGTCACTCCCAGTAGCCCGCACAGCATTTTGATCACGGTTGTTTTCCCAGCCCCATTAGCCCCCAGCAGGCCGTAGATTTCGCCGTAGCGAATCTCCAGCGTCACGGCTTTGACCGCTTTGAAGTCACCAAAGGACTTGCTGAGCTGATAGGCCCCAATCGCAATATCGCCGTGTTTGCCAACCGGCGGACGCAGCCGGGGCAGCGGCACAAAGGCGGGATCATTGCCCTGCTGACGCAACCGACTGACAAAGACATTCTCCAGGGTGGGCGCTGCTTGTTGGATGGCCAACGGACCCAGGGGATGCGCTTCTAAAGCGCTGCGAACGGCAGATTTTCCCACAGCGGCCTGGCGGACTAGAACGTCGAGCCGGTCACCAAAGGTCTGGACATCTTCTATGGGGTGGTGCGGCTGACCGGCCGCCGCCAGCAAAATCTTTTCGGCTTTGTTCAACGGCTCGGCGCGCACTTCGAGGCGCGTGCAGCCCAGGCGCTGCTTGAGCTGGTCGGGCGTGCCCAGCTGGGCAATCTTGCCGTCATACATCAGCGCGACGCGATGGCAGCGCTCGGCCTCGTCCAGGTAGGGCGTGGCCACAACAATCGTGACGCCTGCCTGGGAGAAGGTGGTCAGCACGTCCCAAAACTCCCGTCGGGAGACCGGGTCTACACCCGTTGTGGGTTCGTCCAGCAGTAGGACCTGGGGCTGGGCAATCAGGGCGCAGCAGAGCGCCAGCTTTTGCTTCATCCCACCCGACAGCTTGCCCGCTAGCCGGTCAGAGAACCGGTCGAGATTCATTAGCCGCAGGTACTGGTCTCGCCGAGCCTGGAACAGCGGTTTCGGCACCTCGCGCAGGCTGGCGCTATAGCGGAGGTTCTCCTCCAGGCTAAGGTCTGAATAGAGGGAAAATTGCTGGGTCAGATAGCCCACCTTAAGGCGGGCCGACCGAGGTGCTCGCCCTAGCACTTCGACTGCTCCGCTGGTTGCTTCTAGAACCCCGGCTAAAATCTGAAACAGCGTCGTTTTACCTGCTCCGTCGGGACCAATCAACCCAAAAATCTCGCCTGCTTGCACGCTCAAATCAATGCCGTCCAGCGCCGTGAGCGAGCCGTAGCGCTTCTCCAGCTGGTGAGCCTGGATAGCCGGGGTATTCATTTCAGGACCCGCGCTCGGCTGACGCTAGCTGGATGGCACCATCGGCGGGCATCCCCGGCTTAGCAAACCCAGCCGGGTTGTCAATGCCAAGCTTGACCCCAAACACCTGCTGGACGCGATCTTCTCGGAAGTAAATATTCTCTGGGGTAAAGGAGGCTTCGCCGTCGATTTCAACCACGCGGGCCTGAAGGGGCTGATCGGGGGCAGAATCCAGAAATACCTGGGCAGTCTGCCCAATCCGTACCTGTCCAATGTCTCCTTCGGGGATGAAGCCGCGCAGGTACACTGTTTCTGGATCGAGCACCGTCAGCAGGGTGGCTCCGGCGGCGACCACTTCACCCGGTTCGACTGTTCGCGTCAGCACCACGCCGCTGGTGGGGCTTTCCACCGTCAGATGGTCTAACCGGGCTTCCACTTCTTGCTGAGTTGCGATCTCACCCGCCACCTCTGCCTGGGCCGCCTGCAGGGATGCCTCCGCTTGGGTTAGCTGCTTCTGTAAAACGTCCAGTTCTGCCTGTCGCCGGGCCGGGTTGAGTGCGCTCGTCTGCGTCTGGGTTAAGCTCCCCTGGGCCGCCGTCACCCGCCGCCTTGCTGCCTCCACCGACGCCTGACGCGCCGTCAAAACAGATTGGGCGGTTTCAAATGCGGTCTTGGCTTGGTCGTAGCGCTGCTGGGTCACCGCTCCCTGGCTGGCCAGTTCACCGTAGCGGTCCCGGTCCGCCCGAGCGAGCGTCAGGGCCGACCGAGCTTCTGACGCCATCGCCTCAGCTTCGGCCAACTGGGCCTGGGCAGACGCTACCGACGCCTCAGCCTGACGAATGCGCCCGATGGCATCCCCTTCTGACTGCTGTAGGGTAAGCCGCGCCGCTTCGATCTGGCTACCAATCACGTCAATATTTAGCGCCACCTGCCGTTCTTTTTGTCGAGCGGCGTCGAGTCGAGCCGTCGCCTGCTGCTGTTGGGCCTGTAGTTCAGCATCGTCCAACTGCACCATCAGCTCCCCCCGCTGCACCTGGGCACCTTCACGAACAGAAACCTGCTCAATGCGACCCGATACTTTTGTTGCCACATCGGTTTCGTAGCCTTCAATGCGACCGCTCAGCGTCAGTGTTGTGCTATCAAGACGTGGCCAGAAGAAAGTCCCCCATAGGCTAACCCCCAATGCAATCCCGCTAAGGGGAATTAAAATTCGCCAGACCCGTTTATCGAGCTTGGGAAAGGCCCGCGCAGAGCTATCAGGCACCTCAGATGAGGGGGGCATTTTCTTGAGACGAGGGATAAATTGGATCATCGCAAAATCTCCGGTGAAGTCGCCCTGAATCTTTTACCTGAATCTTTTACAGGAGGGCTGCTCAAGCCATCCTTAGCATAGGGTAAGAAGATGAGGAATCCGTGAAGGTCAGATTGGGCAACGCTCACCGCTCTAGTACTGGTTGTTTATTGTCCACTCACACAAGTTCCTCAAGTTTGATGTCTACGCTATAAGCATGTTTGACGTATGAAGGAATTTGTACCAATGTCCATTAAACGAAGTGGTTACTGGATTAGCGTTGCCTGCCTGCTTCTGTTGATGGTAGGAACCTTTTTGACCTGGACTCAACCCGCAGCCGCCAGCCCAGAAATAATCGAGTTGTGCGCAGTCTCTGAGCAAAAAATTGATTTAAACAATGCCAACCTGATCGCTTTTTTAGACTGTCCGGGGTTTTACCCCAACCTGGCCACCCAAATTGTTAAGGGGGGACCCTACGCGTCGGTAGAAGATGTGCTGACCTTACCAGGTTTGAGCAACCAGCAACGGGACCGGCTAAAAGCCAATCTAGACAGCTTCATGGTTTCCGAGGCAGTAGTCCCGCTAGAGATGAGAATGCCGCCCAAACCCGCCTTTCGAAAGTAGACACCCAACCAGATACCAACCAGATACCAAGGAGAAACTTCCATGGTTGACCAAGTACCCTACATACAGATTTTTAAAGACCTGCCTGAAGAATTGAGTCACGTCAGTCTGAGGCACGATCCGTCTACAGGTACTCATGTAGCGGTGATGCGGTTTCAGTCCCCAACATCAATTGAGAATTTCCTAGCCTTTAGGCGAAGTTCAGTCAATGCCATCCACCTGATCGACAGCGAAGGAGAGATTCTAGTCGAACCAGCGGGGGTCCGAATGTACTATGGCGGTCCCGAGGGAGAGGACCTCAAAGGCTTTGAGTGCAAAGTCGAGATTGATCGATCGGACCACTGGGACCGATTTATGCGATTCATGCATCGCTATGCAGAAGCCCACGGTATGGCCCATGGGGAATCTAAGCAGGCGGCCTATAGCAGCGCGAACGGAGCATAGGCACTGTCGGAGACTTAAACCTTTACCACGTCCAGATGCGGTGTTTTCTCACAGAAAAACTCAAACTTCCGCACTGGACGTGGTTTACGATTCGGTGGGTTGGGGACCGCCTGTGGAGATCGCCTATGGGGACGGGCGATGACGAATCACATATCGTTTTGACGCATCCGTCTGCAAGAATTCGCGATAGGCGTCTCGATCGGCTTTGCGGCCAGCTGCAACCTGGTCCGGCACCACGGTGTAGCTCAGCTGCGTGACCTCTGCTTCGGGCAGGGGCTGTGCTTCGCAGTAGGCAATCCGGACCGATTGAAACTCAGGCGAGCCGTCAGCTGGGTCGGGTTGATAGGTAACAACGCGGGTCACGACCCATTCGGATGGCATGACCAGATACTCTTGCCACGGAGAACTTTCGACCGGCTGATGATAGTAAAGCCGCTCCCCAGGTTTGGCCGACACCTGAGTTGACCGATCAAAGGTGGTTTTGAGAACGCGGGTCAGCAGATGGTTGGCCACGGGCTCAGGGCTGTTGACCTCAACCCAGAGTTTGCCTTCGGCCACCATGTAAATCTCCAGAACGGGTAAGGGGTTGAGTGAATTTTTAGGGGTCATAGGAATGATTTTTCCTGTCAAGCTTGTTGACCATATCAAGCACCAGGGTAAGGGAACGGGTCAATTAGCGCTCGTCTTGTTCGGCATTTGTAACCCGCGAATGGTGCGCTGGCCGCGTTGAGAGCCTCGGGTCTCGGTAACAACCGTACACTGGCCCTGATAGTCCTCCCGCTCGTAGTAGATGACAACCCAGTCATGGGTTTTGCCCAGATCATGGGCTCTTGCCGTATTGGAGTAAAGCGCGCTAAATTGCCACCCGCCTTGCTGCTTGTGCAGAATGGGTAGCCAGCTCTTGTGCTCTGGGTTAAACCGCTTGGGGGCAATCGTGCGCAGCTGGCCCGCTGTGGCTAATTGTCGGTACTGCCGGTCGATGTCTAGAATAAGATTCGGGCTGGGTGGATTAACCGCTTTACCCATTTCTCGCCAGTGACTGAGTCGGACGTGCTGACGAGATGACCGGTTGAGTATCGACTCTAGGGTATCGCGCACTAGCTGAGTGCGCCCGTGTCCGAAGCCTTTGACGCGGTCGAGACGGCCCGTGTGAGCGGCTAACTCTAGCTCTTCAAGTGTTTCAATCCCCAGATCCTGGTGAATCCGATGGGCCAGTACCTGGCCGATACCAGGAATCGTGGTAAACAAATCGTCAGGCGAGACCTCTAGCCGTAGACGATTGAGCAGGCTAAGTTCGCCAGTTTGGAAGAGTTCTTCAAGCGAGCGGGCAATGCCCTGGCCGATGCGAGGAAGCCGTTCTAGCTCCTTTACTCCTCCACTTTGCCAAATCTCTGCGACCGGACGGCTGGTTCCACGGATAGCCTCTGCCCCTTCTCGGTAGGCCCTGATCCGATAGTAGTCGTCTTGCTGAATTTCTAGGAGGTCTGCAACCTGCCCTAAAATATCGGCAATGTCATCATTTGAGAATGCCGCACACTGAGTGGATAAAGGAGTGGATAAAGCAGTTCGAATCATGGCTCTAAAGCGCTAGACAGCTCTAACAGAACCTGTATAACTTCTAAGCTTATTGTAGCTCAGCCATCTCAACCTGATGACTGAGCTACAAAGGTTAAAGAGCGCTCGGTAGATTATCTCTCTCGGACACCAATACGTTCATAGGCAGGCAGCAGCGACTGATGCGCCAGGTAATCATGCAGCTCCTTAACACTCATGCGACATAGGTCTTTGGCAACCTCCTGCACCTTCAGCTGACTGGGCAGGTGCGACGTCATAGTATCTCGCAAAATACCCAAAATTTGAGGCTCTGCGGCCAAAATCAGGCGGCGCGTGTCGTAGGTTTGACTCAGTTCTACAATACGCTGGGTAATTGCCTGGGCGAACCGCCGCTCAAATTCGACGATGTGTTTGTTGCGATGATCGTCGTAGCGATGGGACTGCCCAGAGGCCGCTCGGTTGCGTCCGGTTTGTTTGTTGTCCCAGAGTTCCTGTCCCGCCGTGTCTCTCTCCGTGTTGACCAATCCTTCATGCTCGATCAGGTTAGGCCCCGATTCATATCCTTCAAACTCTAGCGGGCAGAGCGTCAGGAAGCGAGCTTTCATACCATCAACAACAGCAACGAGATATTGAGTCATAAATTCCTCTCCAATACTCTCACTTAGATCGTAACAATACGATGTACCTTGGGGCACACAATCCTACAAAGCTTAAAATCCACTGGGCTTAAAATCCACTGGGTTTAAGACCTGCTGCATGAAAACTTGCGATCGCAACTGCTCAACCCTGCCCAGATTAAAACCTGTTTCAAGGGCCGACTATAACGCACCATTGACCGCCTCTAACGGCGTAGATAGGGCAGCGCCAGAGAGGTCACAGACTGGCAATAGCGACTGCTGTAGAATTTGCTCGATGCGATCGCAACTCACAAATTCCATCTCCTGCCGTACTGATGGGGGAATATCGGCCAAATCCTTTTGATTTCGCTGGGGCAAGAGTACCCGGCGAATGCCAGCCCGATGGGCCGCCAGTACCTTCTCTCGTAACCCACCAATGGGCAAGACATCCCCGCTCAGGTCAATCTCACCGGTCATGGCCGTATCGGTACGGACCGGCTGATGCCGCAGCAGCGACGCGATGGCCGTCACCATGGTCACCCCTGCTGAGGGGCCGTCTTTAGGAATGGCCCCGGCCGGTACGTGCAGATGCAGACCGTTGTCTTTAATGAGAGCGGAATCAATGCTCAGTTCCTCGGCGTGAGCCCAAATGTAGGACCGGGCAAGGCGGGCTGACTCCTCCATCACGTCTCCCAGTTGTCCAGTCAGCGTCAGATCTTTCCCCTGAGGGAGTAGCACGGCCTCGACAAACAGCACTTCGCCCCCCGCCAGCGTCCAGGCCAGCCCAGTAGCTACGCCGGGCTGGGGAACTTGTCTGCGCTCATCCCTCAGATAGCGCTCTGGTCCTAGGAAAGTTTCCAATTGTTCAGGATGAATCGTGATCGCTGCGGTTTCCCCGGCGGCAAATTTAACAGCCACTTTGCGACAGAGGCTCCCCAGCTGCTGCTCTAAGTGGCGAACGCCCGCTTCGCGCGTGTAGCCCTCAATAACCTGCTGCAGAGTGATGTCAGGCAGCCGGAAAGCCTCAGGCGGGAGTCCCGCTTTTTCGAGCTGACGCGGCAGCAGGTGGAGGCGTGCAATCGCCTGTTTCTCTTGGTCAGAATAGCCTGATAGCTCAATCAACTCCAGCCGATCGAGCAGCGGCGGCGGCACTGTCGATAGATTGTTGGCCGTACCGACAAAAATTACCTGAGATAGGTCAAAATCCAGGTCCAGATAGAGATCGTGGAAGCAATAGTTTTGTTGCGGGTCCAAGATTTCTAACAGCACTGATGCAGGGTCGCCCCGATAGTCCATGCCAACCTTATCTAACTCGTCTAGCATGATCACAGGATTCTTGACACCCGCCCGGTGGATGGCCTGAATAATCCGCCCTGGCATTGCCCCAATGTAGGTGCGGCGGTGGCCGCGCAGTTCCGCTTCGTCACGTAGCCCGCCCAGACTGATGCGTTCAAAGGGACGCCCCAGCGCATGGGCAATAGAGCGGCCCACACTGGTTTTACCGACGCCCGGCGGCCCCACAAAGCACACTACAGTGCCTACCGCATAGCGTTCTGCCTGGGCCTTGGCAGAGGTCGTCTCGGCGTCGGTCTGCCGGGCCTGCCGCTTGAGCTTGAAAGTGGCTAAATACTCAATAATCCGATCTTTGACTTTCTTTAGTCCGTAGTGGTCGGCATCGAGCACCGTTCGAGCATTTTGCAAATCTAGGTTGTCTTCAACCGTTGTTTGCCAGGGCATCTCCAATACCCAATCCAGATACGTGCGAATCACGCCGCCTTCAGCTGAGCTGCTGCCGATGCGGCTTAGACGGGCCAGCTCCCGCTTCACCTGTTTCTCGGCTGACGGCGATAGTGAGATCTCATCTAGGTGGCTTTGGAGCTCAGAAAGCTCTGCGCGCTCTGGGTCGCTTTCCCCCAGCTCCTCTTGAATTTTCTTCAGATGTTGCCGCAGGAAAAACTCACGCTGCTGATCGTCAATTTCTTTTTTGGTCTCTCCTAGGATCTGCTCACGAATGCGCTCTTCTTCTACATGTTTTTGCAAGTCATCCAGCACCTGACGCAGCAGCGTCGATAGATCATCTTCTTTTAACAGCTGTTGAGCCCGCGACACCTCAGGGTGCATTAGGGTAATGGTCTGGTAGGCTAGCAGAATGGTGTCATCGTTGCGCATTAAAGCGGCCAGCAGCTCCTCGGGAAAATTCGGGTTAAACGAGGCCGCTTCCGCCCACAGAGACTTAACCGCATCGCCTAACGCATTGAGCGTAGCCGTCTCGGCTCCTGCGGCCACGGCGTCTTCGATGGTGGGTAGCGGCAAGGTCCGAAAGACGGCTTCAAACCGGTTGTCGACCAGCTGTAGCTGCTCTAACCTTACTCGCTCTACACCTTCGACCACCAGCTCTATCGGCCCGATCGGTAGCCGCGTCATCCGTCGAATCACAGACAGGGTGGCAACAGGATAGACATCTTTCAATGCTTTGACTTCAGCCTCTGGGTCTCGATCGAGTCTTTTTATGCATTCTGGTCGAATGGCAGACAGGATCAGCTGCTTTTCTTCCGTATCTGCAGCCGCTTCAACGGAAGCGACGGATTGGGGGCGACCCGCCACCACAGGTAGGGTAATACCGGGCATTAAAACCGTGCCACGCATCGGCATTAAGAAGGCTGACTGCGTTTGAGTAGCCCCTCGGTCAGATCTTTGAAGGGAGCGGGGTAGCCATAGCATCGTCTGAGTCCCTCTGGGCGGTGGATCCGTAACCGGCATGCGAACGACGGCAGAATTTGGCGGTATAGAGCGGTATGGATACGCTTCTAGACAGGCACAGCAAACTCAGCAAACGTGCTAAAACCGCTCACGAGTGAGCTGCTACCTTTAGTATAAAAAGAAAGAGATGGGGATCTTGGGGGGACGAATGCGCTGAGGAATGAGGACTGCGCATCGAGGGGTATCCCGAACGCCATTTCGGCTCTACTGTTGGCAAATGTTGGCGGAACTGTTGGCAGCGGGTGGGGGTTAGCAACCAGCTGCACTTAACCGGGCGCACTTAACCGGGCGCACTCTGGTTGTCTGCGCGAGAGACTGTTTTCGATTTTAAGATATTCTTTTTAAGATGTTCTTTAGATCATCAGACTTGAAACTCGTTAACGTGTTAATGATATCTGGTGCATAGCTGACGCTGCAGGCATCACTGCACTCTATCTATCACCCGACGACTTTCCTATAGATGGAATCATTCATCTAAACGCTGTGTTCCAAGAATTCCTGCCGCCACTCAATAACCACAACCTGCCCTACCCCGATACCATTCATCCCATCGTGGTACATTTTGTGATCGCGATGGTACTGTTTGCTGTGTTTTGTGATGCGATCGCATTGTTCACCAAAAATAGCCGCCTCTACGAAGTCGGCTGGTGGAACATGGCCTTTGCGACGATTTCTATCTTCGTGGCTGTTATCTTTGGTCAAATCGAAGCCGGTTTAGCGACGCCCTACGCGGCGGCGGCGGGGGATCTCAACCTCCATACCCTGCTCGGCTGGTCCCTGTCAGGACTGCTGGCGGTGATTACCGGTTGGCGCTACATCATTCGGCTGAAAACGCCCGAGTCCTTGCCAGGGGCCTACCTGGGCATGAACGCCCTACTGACCCTGATCGTGCTGTATCAGGTGTATCTGGGCGACAAGCTGGTGTGGGTCTATGGGCTGCACACCGAGGCTGTGGTGGAAGCGGCGCGGGGAGGGCTGCTGTAATGATCATGACCGTTTTTACACTAGCCAGCGCCAACGGGCTCCCCTATGGGGTGCCGATTCATCCCAATCTGGTCCATCTGACCCTAGGGCTGTTTATTGTTGCGATCGCATTTGACATTGTGGCGGCCCTGTTTCCCCTCGAAAAGCCTCTGTTTAAGTTTCTGGCGATTCCGGTGGTCAGCTCAAACCTTTACGATGTCGGCTGGTTCAATATGATCGCGGCGGCGATCGTCACCTTTTTTACCGTGGCGGCTGGGTTCTACGAAACTCTGCTGGCTGCCCCAGACCCCAACCAGCTCAGTCCCTGGGGGCTCAACGCCACCCACACCATGCTGTGGCACGGCGTGGGTGGGGTGGTGCTGCTGGCCCTGATTGTCGGCATGACCGTTTGGCGAGGCTTTCAGCGCTACCTGTGGCGGCAGGACCGAGCCCGGCAGGTGCAGTGGAGCTACCTGGTTGCTGGCCTGGGCATTTTTGTACTGATGTTTGCCCACGGGACGCTGGGGGCCCACCTCGGGGGCGATTTTGGCATTCACATTAGCGCCGACCGCCTGATTCGAGCGGGCCTTGATCCCAACAGTCAGCTATGACCGACTGGCAATTGGGTGGTGCGATCGCAACCTTGTTGAAACCTCTCTAACCGATATGAATCGACGAACGATTTTGATTCTAGGCGGACTGGCAGCGGCGAATGCCGTGCTCAGCCTTTGGGTTGGTCAGCAGGCCTATCGCTGGATGCCGCCCCAGGCGTCGGCTGAAGCCATCCTGGTGGACAATCTCTTCAGCTTCATGACCACCCTGGGCAGCTTCATCTTCTTCGGCGTCATTGGCACCCTGCTATACTCCATCCTGTTTCAGCGGGCGGCCAAGTACGACACCAGCGACGGCCCGCCGATTGAGGGAGTTCTCGCCCTGGAAATCGTCTGGACAGCGATTCCCATTGCCCTGGTGATCTGGATTGCCGGGTTTAGCTACCAGACCTACAGCCGCATGGATATTCTCGGCAAAATTGCCACCCATGGCACGGGCAGCCCCACCCTATCGGCCCAAATCACCCCGGTAGCGGTGAGCGATCGCCCCATCGAAGTACAAGCGCGCCAGTGGGCCTGGGAATTCCATTATCCCGACGCCAACGTCAGCAGCACCGAGCTGCATCTCCCTGTCAACCAGCGCGCCAATCTGCTGCTGACCTCCGAGGATGTCCTCCACGGCTTTTTTGTGCCAGCCTTTCGCGTCAAGCAAGACGTGGTCCCCGGACGCGAGATTGAGTTTGCCTTTACCCCCATCCGCGAGGGCCGCTACCGCCTGCGCGACTCAGAATACAGCGGCACCTACTTCGCTGCTAACCAAACCAATGTCGTGGTCGAGTCTGAGGACGACTACGAGCAGTGGCTGACCACCGCTGCCGCAATGCCGCCCATCCTGGCCGAGAACGTCGCTTACGAAGAGTACAACCGCACCAGCGCCGACGCCATCGATCTGGGTTGGGAAACGGTCAAGCCAGCCCCTGCCCCCGTTGTTAATTTCGCCAGCTCAGAAGCCGATTCCCACGAGTAACGCTGTTTTATGAGTAACGCCACCCTGCCTGCTACGCCCCCCAGCCTCCAGCCCCAGCCTGGTGCGCCGGATAACTGGCGCCGGTTTTTCACCTTCAGCACCGATCACAAGGTGATTGGCATCCAATACATTGTCACGGCCTTTGTGTTTTTCCTGTTTGGCGGCCTGCTGGCGATGGTAATGCGGGGTGAGCTGATTACCCCAGAGGCCGATCTGGTGGACCGCACCGTCTATAACGGCCTATTCACGATGCACGGCACCATCATGCTGTTCATGTGGACGTTTCCCATGCTGAACGGGTTGGCTAACTACCTGGTGCCGCTGATGATTGGGGCCAGAGATATGGCCTTTCCCCGACTAAACGCCGCGGCGTTCTGGTTGGTGCCGCTGTTTGGCGTGATTCTCATCGTGAGCTTTTTTGTGCCCGGCGGCCCCTCGCAGTCGGGCTGGTGGGCCTACCCGCCCGTGAGTTTGCAAAACCCCACCGGCAACCTGATCAATGGCCAGGCACTGTGGATTTTGGCCGTGGCCCTGTCAGGTATCTCATCGATTATGGGGGCGGTGAACATTGTTACCACCATCTTTCGGATGCGGGCACCGGGCATGGGCTGGTTCAAAATGCCAGCCTTCTGCTGGACAGTGCTGTCTGCCCAAATGATTCAGCTGGTGGGGCTGCCGGCGCTGACGGCAGGGGCAGTCATGCTGCTGCTGGATCTGACCGTGGGCACCAGCTTTTTTGACCCGGCTCTGGGTGGCGACCCGATCCTGTACCAGCACTTTTTCTGGTTTTACTCCCACCCGGCGGTGTACGTGATCATCCTGCCGATTTTTGGCGTGTTTTCGGAGGTGCTGCCGGTCTACGCCCGTAAGCCCCTGTTTGGCTATCCGGTGGTGGCGGTGTCTTCTATCATCATCACGGTTTTGAGCCTGATTGTCTGGGTGCACCACATGTTTGCCAGCGGCACCCCAAGCTGGATGCGGATGCTGTTTATGATCACCACCATGACGATTTCGGTACCCACCGGCATTAAGATTTTTGCCTGGGTGGCGACGGTCTGGGGCGGTAAGCTGCGGCTGACCACGGCGATGCTGTTTGCCCTGGGCGGCATCTCGATGTTTTTGTTCGCAGGCATTACCGGCATCATGCTGGCCTCGGCCCCGTTTGATATCCACGTCAACAATACCTATTTCGTCGTCGGCCACTTCCACTACGTGATCTTTGGCGCGGTGGTGATGGGCTTCTATGCAGCCATCTACCACTGGTTCCCTAAAATGACCGGGCGGATGTACTACGAGGGCTTGGGCAAGCTGCACTTTATTCTCACGTTTATTGGGGCCAATCTAAACTTCTTACCGATGCATCCCCTAGGGCTGCTGGGCATGCCCCGGCGGGTGGCGTCCTATGACCCCGAGTTTGCCTTTTTGAACGTGCTAACGAGCATCGGTGGCTTTTTGTTGGGCGTCTCGACCCTGCCGTTTATCTTGAATATGCTGAGTTCCTGGGTGCAGGGGAAAGAGGCGAGCGACAACCCCTGGCGGGCGATCGGGCTGGAGTGGTTGGTGTCGTCGCCGCCCCCCCACGAGAACTTTGAGAAGATTCCGGTGGTGATTTCGCGCCCCTACGGCTACGGCAGCGACGAGCCCCTAGTTGCAACCTTGCCGACTGAAGAATAAACAGAGGAGTAAGCCTGTGAGTGCCACCAACCTAGATTCGGCGATCGAGATCCCGCCGCTAGCGACCGAACATGCCGAAGAAGACCATCGCATGTTTGGCTTCATTGTCTTTCTGCTGTCAGAAAGCGTGATCTTTCTCAGCTTGTTTGTGGGCTACATCGTCTACAAGACTAGCGTCGCCGATTGGTTACCGGCGGGTGTTGAGGGGTTAGAAATCCGCGAACCGTTTATCAACACGGTGGTGCTGGTGTCGAGCAGCTTCGTGATTTACTTTGCCGAGCGGTTTTTGCACAAAGAGAATCTCTGGGGGTTTCGCGCCTTTTGGCTGCTGACGATGGCGATGGGCAGCTTCTTTCTCTACGGTCAGGCGGTGGAATGGATGGGGCTGTCCTTTGGCTTTACCTCGGGGGTCTATGGCGGCACGTTTTACCTGCTGACGGGCTTTCACGGGCTGCATGTGCTGACGGGGGTGCTGTTACAGGGCATTATGCTGGGCCGCTCGTTTTTACCTAACAACTATGCGGGGGGTGAATACGGCGTGGCGGCCACATCCCTGTTCTGGCACTTTGTCGATGTAATTTGGATTGTTTTGTTTATCTTGATCTACGTTTGGCAGTAAGGAGACGTCCATGATTATCGACGACCAGCACTACGACGTGATCATTGTGGGCACGGGGGCCGGGGGTGGAACCCTGGCCCAAAAACTCGCACCGACGGGCAAGCGCATTCTCATCCTGGAGCGGGGCGGCCAAATGGCGCTGAGCGACCAGAATGTGGCCAATGTAGACGTGTTTAAAAAGGGGCGCTACCACGCGCCAGAGCAGTGGTACGATCAGGCCGGAGAGCCTTTTTCGCCCCAGACCAACTATGCGGTGGGCGGCAATACCAAGATCTACGGCGCATCGCTGATGCGGATGCGAGAGCGAGATTTTGAGGCGGTCGAACATCAGGACGGCATTGCTCCTGAGTGGCCCCTCAAGTACGGCGATTTTGAACCCTACTACAGCGCCGCTGAGCAGCTCTATCAGGTTCACGGCGATGCCCAGCAGGACCCCACCGAACCGGCCCACAGCGCTGACTATCCCTTTCCGGCGGTGGATCATGAGCCGCTGATGCAGCGGTTTGTTGATGCGATCGCAACCCAGGGTCTGCACCCGGCCCCCTTACCCGTCAGCCTCACCCGCCAGACCGACGATCCCACTGGGGACTCAGAGGTATTTGGCGTGAACCCGGCGATTAAGCACGACACCGTCACGCTCAAAACCAGCGCCAAAGTTGTCAGCCTGCACACCAATCCCAGTGGCACCGAAATCAAGGGCGTCCAGGCTGATGTGAATGGACAGCTGATGCTGTTTTCAGGTCATATCGTTGTTCTTGCCTGCGGGGCGGTGAACTCGGCGCTGCTGCTGCTGACCTCGGCTAATGACAAGCACTCCAACGGGCTCGCCAATGGGTCAGATCGGGTCGGGCGAAACCTGATGCAGCATCAGATGACCGTGATCGTTGAGCGTGGCGGCACCAACAACTCGGGCACTTTTCCCCGCAGCGTCAGCGTCAACGACTTTTACTGGGGCGACGGCGACTACGCCTACCCGATGGGGCATATCGAAAACAGCGGTGGTCTGTTGCAGGACGTGATTTTTGCCGAATCGCCCCCGCTGCTGTCGGTACTGGCCCAGGTGATGCCGGGTGTTGGGCTCAAGCAGCTAGCGGTCCGCTCTATCGGCTGGTGGGCGCAGACGGGAGTGTTGCCGGATCCTAACAATCGCGTCCGGTTGCAAAACGGCAAGCTGCGCTACGAGTTTACCCCCAACAGTACTGAGGCTCACGACCGCCTCGTCTACCGCTGGATTGAAACACTTAAGTCCCTAGAAAAAGATACCGGTGCTAAGCGTAGCGCGGGCTTTCCCCGTGGAGAAGCGCCAGTACAAGTGGTGGGCTATCAGTGCGGCACCTGTCGTATGGGCAGCGATTCAGCCACGTCAGTCCTCGATCTTCACTGCCGCACCCACGAAATCGACAACCTCTACGTGGTAGACAGCAGCTTTTTTCCCGCCTGCGCCAGCGTTAGCCCCGCCCTGACGGTGATGGCCAATGCCCTGCGGGTGGGCGATCACCTGATCGAGCGACTGCGGGGCTGAGTCAGGGCACCGATAGACCCAAGCAGCTTTGTCACAATGGCAATAGCCAAAAGGATCATACCAGCGCCAGTAATGTGTTGCGATAGCCCGCTGGGCAACAGAATATCAGCGGTACTGGGAGAGTACAGATGACTGACCCAAAGCCGCAGCGGACAGACTGCGCCAAAGCTCAAAAAGACCATCGTTTCAATCAGAACCGATAGGTAGGCAACCGTCAGCAAAGGAGTGTGCCTACGACCCACATGGCAATAGGTCATGTAAAATAAGCAGGCAAACATGTAAATCGTCACGATCAGATGTAATAGCCGAATCAAGAACAACATCATCTCAGCCCGATCCTTGACGAACTTATCCACACAACGGCCTCTGGCCTCTATCTGAGGGGCTAGAACCTATTGAAAAACCCTGCTGAACCCCATACTGGGCATCCTTGAATTGCTCCCGATATTCGGGCAGCGCCAGCTTGAGTTCACCGAAATTATAAAATTTACGTCCCTGCCTCAGCTCTTCATCTAAATCAAAGTACGAAGCCGCTCGAAAATCTCGTTCTATGTAGAGGGCGAACGTCTTCTGGGTCAGTGAGTAAACACATGAATAGACTGTCAGTTCTGTAGAGACGGCTTCAAGCAGGGCTAGCCCCTCCTTGCAGCTATTGATATACGGTATCTGCTGCCGAAGCGTTTCAAATCGGTTACAGGCGACTTGATTTTTTAGGGACAGTGGGAAATTTGTGACAGTAACAAACGTCTTAGTGTCTAGCTTGCTTAAGTCAGTTTGTTCCCGCCCAGCGATAACGCAAAACTCACCCGTTTGATCCAGGACAACGTACTGCATCCTGATGTAGGGTTCAATACTATGCGGAACAATTTCAACCTGATTAAATATCGCAGTGGCTTGCTGGGTCGTAGAAGCCCGTTCCAATACGAATCGAATAATGCCTAATTCATCTAGCTGAATTGGGGCGTGGGTTTTCGGTCTGGCGGGAAAATTGTCGATGTGAATGCCCGTTGTACCGATGAACAACCCTTGAGAGTTCATCCCTTCTAGCGGACGATCACTGCCAAATTTTTCGATCAGGCAAAGTCCATGGTTGGCTCGACCATACCGACGGTTTGGCAGTATAAAGTGAAGGTTACCGCCCGTATGTATCCAGTCGAAATTGCGACCGACGATAACTTTCCCATCAATGACGCATGAGAAAATTGAACACATGATTCAATCTCCGATTTGAGCAGTCGCCCTACAGCGTTAAACGTGATCGCCCCATCGCATTACCTGCGTTCTGGCTAAGGAGTATCATCTTTTAATTAGCTCAGTCGTCTTGACCATTCTCATTGGCGGGCGCTGAGACCTGACGCTCAATCACGACGGTCAAATGCGCGACCATCGCCCCAATCACGCCGACAGCGGCAATCACGGGGAAGAAGGCGGCACCAATCACACCCCCAATCACGCCGACCATCAGCGGAATCTCGATGAGCGTATGACCGTCTTCATTTTTGATAATGATGCGGCGAACGTTGCCCTGATGGAGGAGGTCTTTGATTTTAGCTACCAGCGCATCACCCGAAATGGTCAGTTCTTCTGTAGTGATGTCTGTTGGAGATGCTATTTCGGTTTTCGTGGCCGTTTCTGCCGCTGACTTAGCGACAGAGGAAGGCTTCATCGTATCGCCTGGCTCGGTTGTTTCAAGCGGCTCTTCCAAATATGCGCTCATAATCCGGCTCCTTTGCTAAGGGGGATACTTAAAGGCTATAAACGACTTATGAGGAAGTTATGAGGCTGTCTTCGGGGCTGCTCAGGTAGCTTCAATACATTTGTCCGCTACTGCGCTCTATGCGGAACTCTGTACATCCAGCTCAGCAAAAATAGGATACCGATCAACAGTAGCGGTCCTGAAATGATCCAGCTCCCGCCGCTGCTTGAAGCTAAATAGATGAGCGCTAGCGCGATGAACAGGATTGACCCTATCCACGTCCACCGCCAGGCAATCGCGAGCGAAATCAGCACTAACCCCGTAGGTATCAGGTGCATCAGAAGAGCAAGCAGGGTTTCGAGAGCCCCATACCCTTCACTAAAGACGTCCAGGGCAAACAAGCTCAGAAACAGAGCAAACAGAATGCCGAGAATTCTGGGGCTCCAGCAAAGCAGTCGACTTGTAGTTGCATTCATTGCTAACTTCTGGAAACTACAGCTAACTCTGAAACAAAAAAATGAGGATGCTGTGAGGAGTCCGGGGTAGTATGAGTTCCAAAAAACAAGTGAGTTCCAAAAATAAAAATCAAGCTCGTCAAGCAGGTGGGACAGCGCTTAGAATCAACTATCTGTCTGGGGCACAGCGACAATGATGAACAAGACAAATGAAAAAGATTAAACAGCGGCTTTACTATTTGGACATTGCTCGGGGTTTTGCAATATTTGGCATGTTTACCCAGCATTGCATGATTGTGCATGAAGTCTCTGGTGGAGAAGGTGAAAGCTTGTTCGCGAACGTTATGACTTTGCTGGGAACAGCTCCCTCAGCGCCTGTTTTCATGGTGATCATGGGGATATTCTCAGCAAAATCAAAAACCGATCCCCTCAAGCTTATGTTGCGAGGGATTAGGCTACTGATGCTTGGATTCGCTTTGAATCTATTTCGTTTTACGATGCCTTTGCTAGTCGCTATGTTGCTGCTGGACAGCGGTGAGCTTCAACTGACCGGAGACAATACGCTGGTAAAGCTATCCTTCTATGTAGATATTTTACAGTTGGCGGGTCTATCTCTAATATTTTGTGCCCTTCTCAAAAAGATAGCCGTTCCCAGAAAAAGCATTTTACTGCTAATTTTTATAATCCTTTTCGTATCCCCATTTTTGTGGGGACTATTTGAGGGCAATTTAGTATCAGATCTTTTTTGGGGAGAGGCAGATAATGTTGCTTTTCCATTTTTCCCTTGGGCAGTCTACCCACTGCTGGGCATATCCCTTAGCCAATGTCTGACTGACAGCTCAGTGCTCGATCAAAACCTCAAAAAGTCAGATATTGTGGCTTTATTTTAGATGTCTTAGGAGCCTTGATGCTTTTGCTCAGTACGCTCAAAGTATTAGCATTTAATATCATTTCACCTACGGGCGATTACTTTCGGAGTGGTGCAAGCATACATTTTTTGATAATTGGATTCATTCTCTCGTGGCTACCTATTTGCCGTTGGTCTGAGCAAACGTTTACTGTTGAAAATAGCATTATCCAAGTACTTATTTTTTGGAGTAGAAACGTGACTGCAATATATTTTATCCAATGGACACTGTTTGGTTGGAGCATGCTAATCTTCGGCACAAATCAGCAAAATGCACCTGTGTCGGCGGCTATTGGACTGGCCGTGCTTTTAGCGACTCATGTTTCTGTAAAAAAGGCGTGGATAAGAAATCTGTTTTCTTGGGTTTAGCGTTGCTGAAGCCGAACGAATTCGCCGGGCAAAAAAAACTAGGTCATCGTCATCGCGTTCACGCGGCGCTACTTACCAAAGCAGTATCGCGGGCCAGGCGACCGTCTTCCATGTGCACAATGCGGTCGGCAATGTCGAGAATGCGGGTGTCGTGGGTGACGAGCAGAATCGTGCAGCCCTGTTGCTTGGCCAGTCGCTGCATGATTTCGACCACATCGCGACCCGATTTGCTGTCTAGAGCGGCGGTGGGTTCGTCGGCCAGGACGATTTTGGGTTCGCTGACCAGGGCGCGTGCGATCGCAACCCGCTGCTTTTGCCCCCCCGATAAACTATCGGGATGGTAATCCATCCGGTCGGCCATGCCCACCGCTTCTAAAATCTGACTGGATCGCTGAATTCGTTCTTGAAACGATAGCTCTGGATGCAGCCGTAAGGACATGCCTACGTTTTGGCGGGCGGTCAGACAGGCCAGCAGGTTGTGTGCCTGAAAAATAAACCCAATCTGGTTACGTACCTGTACTAGTGCCGACTTATTGGCCCCGAACAGCTCTTGCCCCAGGATTTTAACACTGCCCTCTTGAACCGACCGCAATCCGGCGATCAGCGTCAGTAGAGTTGTTTTGCCACTACCCGAAGGGCCGGTTAGCAGTACAATCTCGCCAGCGGTAATGTCTAAATCGACATCAAATAAAACTGGCTTTTGTAGCTCACCTTTGCCAAAGGCGTGGTTGAGATGACGCACCGAAACAACAGGAAGGCCAGACATCATTGGCTCCTAGAAAACATCAGCAGGATCGGCAGACTGCAGCTTTCGCATGGAAATGGCAGCCGAAATCATTGACATGGCAACCGTCGCCGTAAATACCTGCAGCGCCACCGTCAGACGCATCGTGAGCGGGATCTGGGTGAGCTGTGCCAGCAGTCGGTACATGCCCAGAGAAACCCCATAGCCGGGGAGGAATCCCAGCAGCGCCAGAATGGCTGCCTCTTGAAAGACCACGGCTAGCAGTCGTCGGTCGGAGTAACCCATTGCCTTGAGGGTGGCGTACTCGGGCAGATGGTCGCTGACGTCGGAATACAGCACCTGGTTGACAATCACCACACCCACCACAAAGCCCATAATCGCCCCAAAGTTAAAGATGACCCCGGCAGTTTGGCCGGCCCAAAAGGCAACTTCAGACTCAATAAAGGTCTCTGGCGTCAGGACCTTTACGCCATCTGGTAAGCGGGATTCTAGGGCGGCCTGGACGGTTTCGACCTCAGCGCCGGGTTCGAGCGTTAGGGCACCTAAGTTGACCGAATCTAGGCCCGTTGCTCCCACGAGGCGCAGGTAATTCCAGTCACTGGTCACCACGTGCCCCTGGAAAAAAATACTTTTTCCCATTGTAAACAGGCCTTCGACCTTGACTCGATGCCCGGAGAGTTCTGCCGTAACCGGTTCTCCCTGACCAACAATCTCGGCCACTGGCCCCAGCTTGGCGTCTGACTTACGGTCGAGCAAAACCACGTTGGGTAGCTTAGGAACAAGGATTAAATAACCTGCATTCTTTAGAGCTGTTGAGGACGAGCGACGTAGTTCCACTTGGGCAGGTG
>JBCBWI010000048.1:0-37322 GCA_039817185.1 Cyanobacteria bacterium J06648_16
TCAGACCTTGGATACATGGCCTATCTCAACTGCTCAAATCAGAGCATGTTGACGTTAATTTGGGCAAAACTTAGGTAAGTAAGCAATGGGTAAGCAGGACGAGTTTGAATATTCCCTCAGCTGTGGCTCTCGTCAGAGCGTAAAAGCCGAGCCCCAATCTGCCATTCTTCTCATTGGCGGTGCAGAAGGGGGGAAATCTGGTGAAGATGCTGCAACCTGTTGGTTTTTAGATCATGCCCGTGGCGGTAAATACCTGGTGATTCGCACGGGTGGCGTTGGCAGTCAAGCCGACTTCATCTGCCGAAACTATCGAGACTACATCCATTCCGCTGCAGAGCTATCTATCGACAGCCGCGAGGCGGCCAACAGCCGCGAAGTCGAAAACTACATTCGTGAAGCTGACGCGCTGTTCATTGCTGGAGGGGACCAAAACAAATATCAGGAATACTGGGAAGGAACCAGAACCGAAGTGGCAATCAACTACCTGATCAACGAGAAGAGAGTACCCGTCGCTGGAACCAGTGCTGGCATGGCCATCTTGGGCAGCTATTACTACGCGCCGGATCATCAGGGTGTGCTCAGCTCAGAGATTCTTGGCGACCCTTGTCACTTTAATACCCAAACTATTCACAAAAGTGATTTCATCCGCATACCCTTTTTGTCAAAGGTGATTACCGACACGCACCTAGATCGAATGAATGACCGCAATCCCGAAACGCGCTACGGTCGCCTACTGGGCCTGTTGGCAAGGATCATCTGGGAAGACAACAACTCCCTCAAAAATTACGCCATCGGTTTAGAAGAAGGGGCCTTTGTCGCCATCGATCAAAAGGGGATCGCTCGCGTATTCGGTAACGGCACCGACCAGGGGCAAGATGCCTATTTTCTGTCGCCCAATGCCACAATCCCTGAACAGTGTGAATCGGGCTGGCCGCTGGTATGGGACAACCAGGGCAAAGCGGTGCGCGTCTACCGGATTGCGGGGACTCCGGAGGGCAGGGGGGCATTTGACCTGAACGACTGGTCCACGGCCTCTGGTGGAGACTGGCAATACTGGTACACCCTGGGTGGAAAGGCTGGATTGAGAAAACAGCGCTTGTGAAGACCAGTGCCTGCTTTTGGATGGGCCTTGCCTACTGATTATCAGAAATGTATCCCGGCTTGCTCAATGTCTGGCTTCAGCATGGATGCTGGCAAATCAGCAGTAAAAATGACTTTTGTCCAACAGAACTTCTCCGTGATCGGGCACCCAGGCAGCCCAGGTATCATCGGACGCCTGACACAGCAAAAGTGCCTGATCGTAGGCAAAGTAGCTCGGCAGTTGCAACAGCTTCACCCAGGTATCGCGGGTATAGTTGATGGGGCAGCGTGAATGCCAGCTTGGGATGGCATCAGTTTCCAGCGCTGGCAATAGCGGGCAGGTCGGAGCGGTCGATTGAAGCAGCATAGTCGCCCTCCGTTCAAACGTTATTTATGTATCCAGTCTTACAAAAACAGGACTGAGGTGAGCGATTTTCGTTGATAAGTTAACAAACACAGACACTTGCCTGCGCCCATCCGACATGGGCTGTACAGCGGTCCCACCTACGTCACCGGGCTCTGGCCATAAAAGGGCATTACCGTTGACCAGGCAGGGCGCTCGCCTAACTGCCACCGGGCTTGCGCTAGCTGCAAAACGTCTACGACCGATGCCCCCAAACCCCCACCAGCCGGAATGTCGATGCGTTGCAACGGCCCTGGCCATGCATCTAACTGGGCTAGCCAATCCTCTGCAGGCAAAATTTGGGGCTCAACCTTACTCGTCAGACCCCGATCGGCATAGATTGCGCCGTAAACCGCGCCGCGCTTAGCCGGTAACGTCACTGAGATCGCACCTTCCATCCCACGCCCATGCGCCGCCGCCGCCAGCGCCGACACCCCAAACAGCGGTACTGCCAACTGCTGCGCCAGCGTCCGCGCCGTTACCACGCCAATGCGCGTACTGGTAAACCCGCCTGGGCCAATACACACCGCCAGCCAATCCAACGACTGCCAGGGCAAATCGCCCATGAACTCGGCCAGATGGGTGTGGAGCTGGCTCGACAGACCGCGACCCAACGACCACACCTGATGTCGGGTTTGCTCATCTAATGGGCCGTCCGACTCTAGTAGAGCCAGCCCTAAATCGGGGCTGGTGGTATGAAAAGCAAGCGCATGAGACATGCAGCTATTGTCCCCTACTTGAGGCCCCTACGGGCGCAGCCGAAAGGTCATGGCGATGGGCAAATGGTCCGACGCCTGCCCTGCCTCAGTCACCACACGGGCGGTGACCATTTCAATCGTGGCAGGTGTGTAAAAGATGTAGTCGAGCTTGTGCTGGGGCGTATCTGAAGGATAGGTCGCCTGGGCAGCATCGCGGCGCTGGTCAGGTGCGATGGCAGGCGACAGTACTGCTGACTCGGCCAGTAGCTCAATCGTTTTCACCTCGCCCTCTTCAGGCCGGTTCACCGCACTGTTAAAGTCGCCCACCAACAGCACCGGGTAGTCCTGGGCGTAGCGCTCGGCCAGATCTTTGACCACCTTGGTCTGCTCCAGTCGAGTCGGGTTATCAAACGCCTCCAGGTGCAGGTTGATGAGCATGACCGAACGCCCGCCAATCTGGACCTCCGTCACCTGGGCCAACCGGTCTAGATAGACGGCGTTGTAATAAAACGGTCGGCTGGCGACCTTTTCCAGGACGATGCGGTCGTTTTTTTCGATGGGGTAGCGGCTGAGGATGGCTTGCCCGGAGAGAATGCGCCCAAAGTGGGCGGTGGGGGGCCAGTAGGGAAAAGGGACGTAGTTTTTATCCCAGTTGATGTTGACCGCACCCACTGGCATCTCCAACGCCTTTGCTAACGCCTCTACCTGGTTCACCTGGTAAGACCGCTTTGAAGCCAGGTCGATTTCCTGTAAGGCAATGAAATCAGCGTCGAGATCTTTGAGGAACTGAACCGCCTGCTGCAGATTGCGCTCGAACAGATCCGCACTGCGACTGACGGCAACGTTGTTAGTGAGCCCTGACAGATAGCCGATGTTGTATGACACGACAGTAAAGGTGTCCTTATCGGGCTGAGTGAGGGGGTCACCATAGCCCAGAATCTCGGCATAGCGCTGGCTAGGGTAGCTGCTGGCAGTGGCCCAACTGTAGAAAAGCACCAGGCTGAGGCCGGATAGGCCCAGTGCGATCGCAACCCCTTTCAGCACCTTATCCACTCTGCCATCCCCTAACGCATGAACTCAATCCTCAGACTAATTGGAATGATTCCCCAATTTGGGTAATCTGTGTAGGCTTAACCCTCTTTTAAGGTCTGCATGAACGTCAAGAACCTGATCTTCTTTGGCCTGCTGATTTTCGTCCCCATCTCCATCGCCGGTCACTTTTTAGAATGGAGCGAGCTGGCGATATTCGTCACTGCCGCCCTGGCGATTATTCCCCTGGCGGGCTGGATGGGCACCGCCACCGAAGAAATTGCCGTCGTTGCCGGACCTTCACTAGGGGGCTTACTCAATGCGACCTTTGGCAATGCGACGGAACTGATCATCGCCATTATCGCGCTACGGGCCGGACTGGTGAACGTGGTCAAAGCCAGCATTACCGGCTCGATCATCGGCAACCTGCTGCTAGTGATGGGGCTATCGATGCTGCTGGGCGGCCTCAAGTTCAAGGAGCAAGATTTTCAGCCCGTTGTGGCTCGCATGAATGCCTCGTCGATGAACCTGGCCGTAATCGCCATTCTGATTCCAACAGCGGTGGACTTTACTTCCCCTTCGATCACTGAGCCGACCATGCAGCGCCTGTCAGCGGCGGTCGCGGTGGTCCTCATCCTGGTTTACATTCTCACGCTGCTGTTCTCGATGAAGACCCACACCTATTTGTATGACGTGGGTATCGATGCGCAAGAAGATCTAGAAGAAGGTCACGAAAAGCCCAATCTATCCCTATGGATTGCGGTTTTGTTAGGAGCGACCCTACTGGTCGCATTTGAGTCGGAGTTTTTGGTCGATACCCTCGAAGTCGCAACTCAACAGCTCGGCATTTCAGAACTGTTTACAGGCGTCATTCTGCTCCCCATTATTGGCAATGCCGCCGAGCACGCTACTGCCGTAACCGTTGCGATTAAGAACAAAATGGACCTGTCAGTCTCCGTAGCCGTAGGCTCCAGCATGCAGATCGCGCTGTTTGTTGCCCCTGTCCTCGTTCTCGTCGGCTGGCTAATCGGCCAGCCGATGGATCTGGACTTCAACAACTTTCAGCTTGTCACCGTTATCGTCGCCATTCTCATTGCCAACTCGATTAGCAGCGACGGCAAGTCAAACTGGCTCGAGGGCACGCTACTGCTAGCCACCTACACCATCATCGGGCTGGCGTTTTACTTTCATCCGATGATTGAGGGTGTGGGGTAGGGTTGACTAAAACTCGAAGTTGATCGATGCAGCCAGCTCTGCGTCAGTATCGGACGGTTGGAAAATAAAGTTGCCTTCCAGGTTCAAAATCAGCTGGTCGCTGAGTCTGACATCCAGCCCCGCCGTAATCATGGGGTCGAGATTCTCATCACCGTCGGTATTGTAAGCGACGCCACCGCCCACAAAGGGATAGAAGTTCTCAGTGGCTTCAGCTTCAAACGTAACGGGCACCCGGAACGCGGTCTCGTCACCGAAGTAAACCGCCGGACGCAAAGACGCACTGTAGTCATTGCGGCTACCCAGGTCAACGATCTTGGCCTTGGAGTCAAGGATGACCGACGTATCGTCGTTAAAGAACGCCCGAACGCCCACACCAACGTAGTAGTCGGGGACTTGGGCCGCAGCCGCACCCGCCATACTCATGACTGAGCCAAACACCAAACCTGCAACCAGTAAACGCATCATCACTCCTTGACACCATTATGATTTGAGCGATTTTTATACGCCCAAAGAAACCATAGCCGATAGCCGATGGATTTCCAAACAACGCCCAGGGGTCTACAGCTGGCTCACATAGGTCTGTATCTGAATGACATCCCGACGGCAAGACGCTAGATTGATCGCATTTATGAATGAGTCTCTCAATGACTCCTCTCTCGCACTTTTTGGCATTCGTCGCGGTGCTAGAGATCGTCCCCACTATAGGACACAACCGACAGCGTGCCCATGTCCATCTGAAGCGTACCAATCCCCGTACCGCCCAGAAACTAGGCAGAATGGGATCCTGGTTTGCTCACAGTGGCCGCTTTAGCTTAAGCATTGGCCCCTTGTGGGAGAAGTTTTGTCCGACATTGCAGCCCCCTTTCAATCGGCTTGGGCCTACGCTAGCAAATTCATCCCAGCCTACGGCCAGACTTTCAGAAACGCTCGTTTGCTGAGACAGTTATAAAAGGTTCACCCAGAACCGAACGGAAACGCGATCAGGACACAGACGATGACGAAGACAGCTTGGGTATATCCGGGACAGGGCTCCCAATCCATCGGGATGGGGGCAGACCTGACCCAGAACGCGCTGGCACAGGCCCGCTTTGCTGAAGCAGAGTCACTGCTGGACTGGTCGGTGCCAAAGATTTGCCAGAGCGAAGACGATAAGGTTTCTAACACGCTTTACACCCAGCCCTGCCTGTACGTCATCGAAAGCATTCTGACTGACCTACTGAAGGAAAAGGGTCAGCAGCCCAACGCAGTCGCAGGTCACAGCCTGGGCGAATATTCGGCCCTGTACGCGGCGGGCGTGTTTGACTTTGCCGCAGGGCTGCAGTTGGTGAAGCGGCGGGCCGAGCTGATGTCTCAGGCAGCAGATGGGGCGATGGCGGCGCTGATGGGGTTCGACCGAGATGAGTTAGACGCTAAGCTAGCCGAGACCGCAGGCGCGGTGCTGGCAAATGACAATAATCCGGGTCAAGTCGTGATCTCAGGTGAACCCGACGCAGTTGAGACAGTCATGAACAGCATTAAAACCAAGCGAGCCGTGAAGCTAAACGTCAGTGGTGCCTTTCATTCACCGCTGATGGCAGAGGCGGCTGGAGAGTTTGAGAAAATCCTGGCCGGTATTGATTTCAAAACGGCCCAGGTGCCAGTGCTGTCTAACGTAGACCCCACCCCCAGTACCGATGGTGAAACCCTTAAGCGGCGGCTGACCGAACAAATGACCGGTTCGGTACGCTGGCGAGAGATTTCGCTAAGCCTGCCAGACCAAGACATTGACACCGTCATAGAGGTCGGCCCTGGCAAAGTGCTGACAGGCTTGATCAAGCGGACCTGCAAGGCACTAACGCTACAGAATGTTGGCACGCTTGAGCAGGTAGACGCGCTGTAGTCATGGCTCGCGTACGAGAACCCTGGATTAGTCTGCAGCTTTACCATCTGTTTAAGTGGACGGTGGTCAACCCAATGCTGCGCGGTTACTTTCGCGGGCGGGTCTACGGTGTGGAAAATGTGCCGCAAAAGGGGCCGCTGATTGTTGTTGCCAATCACGCCAGCGATTTTGACCCACCGATTGTCTCCTGTGCGGTCCGTCGCCCAGTCTCATACATGGCAAAAGAAGAGTTGTTTAAGGTACCGGTGCTGGCGCCAGCGATTCGCGCCTATGGGGCCTACCCGGTGAAGCGAGGCAGTGCCGACCGCAGCGCTATTCGTGCTGCCCTGCAGCAGCTGGAAAACGGCTGGGCCGTGGGCATTTTTCTGCAGGGCACCCGCACACACGATGGTCGCATCCCCAACCCCAAACTCGGTGCCGCGCTGATCGCGGCGAAAGCTCAGGTGCCGCTGCTGCCCTTGAGCTTATGGGGCACGCATCGGATTTTACCCAAGGGGGCAAAGCTGCCTCGGGCGCTGCCCTTGACGATCCGGATCGGGGGTGAGATCGCACCCCCGCCCTCCACCAATCGAGCACAGCTACAAACCGTCACCGCTCACTGTACCGAAGCTATTCACCAACTCCACGATTTGGGGCGATAGTTGGGGCGGCGATAGTTGGGGCGATAGACAGTCTATTTGTTAACCGACGAGATGAACACTACGGGGGGAGCGTAGCTCGCTGTCGGTTCTCCGCTAGCGATTAATCGACAGCAAACGCCGCAGCCCGGTCCAACCGATAAAGGTGTAGCCAATGGCCAGCAGAATGCTGCTGACCGAAATCCGGACACTGTCCTTAAGGGCATCGCGGCGGACGGTTTTGGTTGCCTGCTCCCGGCGTGTGCCGATCTCTGTCTGAGCTTCTGTCTGAGCCTGGGTTACCTGCTCCTGTAGGAAGGTATCTAGCGATTCGGGGTTGTTTTTGAATTCCTGAATCTGGGCCGCCTGTTCTTCGGAGACCTGACCACTAGACAGGGCCTGGTTCAGCAGATCTTCGTCTTGTAGCAGGGCATCAATCTGCCCCCGTTGCTGGGCGAGCCGCTGTGATAGGGTCTGCCCCAGCTGAGTTTCTGCCTGGGTAGCTTCTTCTGCCAAACGGCTGAGCGCTTCCCGGCTCTGCTGTTGAACGTTATTAGGGTGAATGAACGCCAGCACAATAAATAGGAGGCCAAAGACCGAAGACAGTATACAGGTCCATAAACGGCTGTCTAGCAGCAGGTTAAAGCGGCGTTTGGCCGCACCTACATAGCTCTCAATCCAAAATCCAGCAAACAGCAGGGCGATGCCCACTAACGGCACGATACCGCGCTCGACCAGCGCTCGGGTAACGGCAATTTGCCACTGACGCTCGGCCAGATTGAACGGAATGGGCAGAATAATGAAATCCACCAGACCCGCCAAAATCGTTATGCCACCTACCACTTTGAGGGCAAGGGCTGCAATTGGGGCAGGCGCATTATCAGCCGGTTTGACAGTAGAAGTCATAGACGAGGTCGCGCGCTACCTGATTATTCTGCCCTGGATGGGTAGGTTTCTGGCAATTTTCTGGAAAAGAAATGAAGAAAATTTGATGCATGGCAGTCACTGCAGGACTGAGTTGAGGATGCCCCCAAGCAGAACACACTCGCCGTTGCCCAATACCGCTAACGGCTATCTGAGGACTCCGCCTGCAGCCGCAGGATGTCTGGCCCGCGGGAGGTGCCCAAACGGGTAGCCCCGGCCTCAACCAGCGCCAGCGCCTGTTCTGGGGTACGAATACCGCCAGAGGCTTTGATGCCCACCCGGTCTTGGGTGATTGCTTTGAGTAGCTGGACGTCTGCAACCGTCGCGCCGCCCTGCCAGCCGGTGCTGGTCTTGAGAAAGGCCACGCCCGCGTCCATACACACCTCTGCAGCCAATCGCTTCTCAGCTTCATCGAGCAGGCCCATCTCTAAAATGGCCTTGACCGTCTGCCCGGTGGCTTCGACAATATCCGCCAGTTCTCGATGCAGCGGGTTCGTTTGCCCTGACTTAAGCCAGCCCAGGTTGATCACGACGTCGAGTTCGGTGGCTCCATTTTCAGCCGCCTCTTGCGCTTCGTAGAGCTTGGTCGCCGCAGTTGAGGCCCCCAGTGGAAACCCAATGACGGTGCAGACCGCAGGGGCCCGCCCATGCAGCAGCTCGACGGCTTGACGAACGTGGGTAGGCGCTAGGCACACTGCTGCAAAACCAAATCGGTCTGCCTCGGCACACCAGTGTTCGACCTGCTGAGGCGTGGCGGCTGGGGCTAGCAGGGCGTGGTCGATTAAAGGGGCAAAGTCTACCGTCTGCAGGGAAACCTCAGCCATTGACAATGGACCTGGTGGCATGGAGGGTGAGGAACGTCATCTGTTTACGAAGTTTATAGATACAGTTGAAGAATCAATGAAACTCGTTATCTTCGCCCCAAATCATAGAGGGAATCTCAGTAATGTGAGCAGCAGAAGTAGAAGTGTTCATAAAAGGCGGGCACCCTGTAGACGGACCTCAAATCTAGCCCCCGATCGCGCCACTAGATACCCCACCCGATCACCGTTATTCCTTTATTTGCACTGTTATTCACCGATTATGGCTGCGACTTGACGGCGCCTTTTATTGCCCGCGATTACATAACTTTTTATCACTCAATATGGTCGAGCCCCTGATTTCCGCCATTATCTGCACCCACAACCGCGCCCAGTACCTGGGTGCGGCAATCGATAGCTTGCTAAATCAGTCGTTTGAACGCTACGAGGTGATCGTGGTGGACAATGCCTCGACCGACCAGACGGCAGCGGTGGTCCAGGCTCGCCTGCCCCATCCCCAGCTGACCTATGTATACGAATCGACGCTGGGGCTGTCGGTAGCGCGCAACCGGGGTGCGCAGACGGCGAAAGGGCAGATTCTGGCCTATCTAGACGACGATGCTGAGGCCAGCAGCCAGTGGTTGGCGGCGCTCAGCCGGGTGTTTGAAGAACACGAGAAGGTTGCGATCGCAGGCGGTAAAGTCACCCTGCTCTGGCCCGAGACCGTGACCGCTCCCCCGGACTGGCTCTCGGACGAACTCGCCAGCGGCCTGGGGGCCTACGACCTCGGCGATGAGCTGACATTGATTACCAACCCCAACCTCACCCCGCGCGGCCTCAACTACGCCATTCGCAAAACCTTTCTCGACTCGGTGGGCGGCTTTGATGCCAACCTGGGCCGCGTCGGCAAAAATTTACTCTCCAACGAAGAGCTGCACATGACTCAGCTGGCCCTGCGGGGCGGCTGGCAGGTGGCCTACGTGCCCGACGCCCTGGCCGCCCACAACGTTGCCCCCGCCCGCCTCAAGCCCGGCTGGTTTCTCAGTCGTAGCTGGTGGCAGGGCATTAGCGAATGCTACCGTGAGCAGGTTTCGGGCCGAGCCGGGGTCGGTCAGCTTCGGCGCGGCGGCGAACGGCTGGTACGAGGGTTATATAAAACGGCCAAGTTTATTCGGGACCCGGCCCAACGGTTTGAAAACTTTGCCTACGCCTACGGCCAGGTCGGCTACCTCGGTAGCGTGATTCGTTATCTGGTCAAGCCGGAGCCCCGACCCACCTAGCCGTTTGACTGAACCTGCCGCAGTTGCCCTGAATCGATCAATTGCGTTCCGTCTATATAAACCAACTACCCTAACTTCCCGCAACGCCATGACTGCCTCAGCCACCCAACTTCCCGTGTCGGTCCTGATTCCGGCCAAAAATGAAGAAGAGAACCTGCCCGCTTGCTTGGAAAGCGTGGCTCGGGCCAATGAGGTCTTCGTGGTTGACTCCCAAAGCGAAGACCGCTCGGTTGAAATTTGCGAATCCTACGGCGCGAAGGTCGTGCAGTTTCACTTCAATGGTCGCTGGCCCAAGAAGAAGAACTGGTCCCTCGACAACTTGCCCTTCAGCAACGATTGGGTGCTGATTGTTGACTGCGACGAGCGGATTACGCCCGCACTGTGGGACGAAATTGCTGAAGTGATCCAGGGCGATAACGACGGCTATTATCTCAACCGTAAGGTATTTTTCCTGGGTAAGTGGATTCGCCACGGCGGCAAGTATCCCGACTGGAATCTGCGCCTGTTTCGCCACGCCAAAGGCCGCTACGAAAACCTGAACACCGAAGAGATTCGCAATACGGGCGACAACGAAGTCCACGAGCACGTGGTGGTCGAAAGCGGCAAGGTGGGCTACCTCAAAGAAGACATGCTCCACATTGACTTTCGCGACCTGTACCACTGGCTGGCCCGCCATAACCGCTACTCTAACTGGGAAGCGCGGGTCTACTACAACCTGCTCACAGGTATGGGCGATGGCGGTACCATTGGCGCTAACCTATTCGGCGACTCGGTCCAGCGCAAGCGCTTCCTCAAGAAAATCTGGGTACGGCTCCCCTTCAAGCCGCTGCTGCGGTTCATCCTCTTCTATATCATTCGCTTGGGATTCCTGGACGGCTACCCTGGCTATATCTACGCCCGGCTACTAAGCCAGTATGAGTATCAGATTGGCGTAAAGCTGTACGAACTGCAGTTTGGTGGCAAGCTCAATCTGACTGACACCGACAAAAAGCCTGCGACTGAACCGGTTCCGACGCCTCTGGTTCAGTCTGCCGACGCTCAGGGGTAGGGCGATGTCGTCTGCCGTCCGAGAAAGTCAGCCCGACTGCCCTGAAGATTCGCTGACCGATAATGGGATCGGCGATCCGTCCCTAGTTGACTTGCGCCGCTATCACCAGCCCGGCTTCAGTGCCGGGCGGCCAAAGCCGGTGATCTTACTATGGTGGCTGCTGCAGGCCGTGATTTTCCCCCTGACCCTGCACGCCAGCCACGCACCGCGCCGCTGGCTGCTGCGCCTGTTCGGGGCCAAAATCGGCCAGGGCGTAATGATCCGACCCACGGCCCGGTTTACCTATCCGTGGAAAGTAGAAATCGGGGACTATAGCTGGGTCGGTGACGATGTGGTGTTTTACAGCCTGGTGCCGATCCGAGTGGGTCAGCACTGCGTCATTTCGCAAAAAAGCTATCTCTGCACTGGCAGCCACGATGCCAGCGACCCCACCTTTGCCCTGACGACCGGCGCTATTGTGATTGAAAACGGGGCCTGGATCGCCGCCGACTGTTTCGTTGCCCCCGGCGTTACGATTGGGGCCAATGCGCTGATTGCCGCTCGCAGCAGTGTTTTTAAATCGATGCCGCCTCAGCAGATTTGCATGGGCACGCCCTGTCAGCCAGTTAAACCTCGCGTCATTCGCGCAGGATAGCGACCGACAACAGTCGGCAAGATATAGCCTTGACACTTTGCTTAGGACACCGAGTAGCGGTATCCCTACTAAAGCGCAGAGCGCTACCTGGCTCGCAGTCGCGTCCTAATGTGACTGGCAACTGCTATACCTGTCTTACTAAACTTCATTTAACCTAAAAACAATCCTAAAGACTGGAGCAAAGCCCAGACCCGTGGCGTCTAATAGGATGGCGTATCATGGCCAATTTTCATGTTCGAGCGTCCCGATGCGGACTACCTTCAAGACCTGCTTGCAGGCTACGTTCTCGGTACCCTAGACCGAGTAGAGCGTCACTACTTAGAAGAGCAGATGGCGCGCGATCCCAAGCTACAGCGGATTCTCTATCAGCTGGAACATGCCTTGGAAGCGGTCGAGAAACCAACCAGTGCCTACAGCGATCGCATTCCGGCCATCTCGCTTCCCCCCCCAACCCGGCGTTCGATTCGTCCACTACCGCCTGAACGCCGCCGGGCCAAATGGATCGTTATTTTAAGTGCGCTGATGGCAGTCGGCATCGTCTCTGTGGGCCTGCCCTGGCTACGGGCTCGCTATTCACTCACGGAGTGGGTGTCTGACTGGATTCCGGGACAAGCCGACGAGATCCAGCCAGACATGACGGCTTGGGCTGGCATCGGTCTGCTGCTTGAAGATCACAACCGCATTCAGCAGTCAGCTCAGGCAGAAGTGGGCCTAGACCAGGCCAAGCTAGAAGAGACCTATGCCACCTTGGATCAGGTGTTTGCAGAGGCAGACAGCATTCAGGTCCTCAATGACCCCAACGCACAGCTGCTGCGCGGCAGTCGTTACGAACAGCCCCATCTGCAGGGCCTGCGGCTGGCCTACCGGCTCGGTTCGGCAGACCCGGTTACGGCAGACAGGGTCGTGCTGATCTATCAGCTCAAGCCTCAGGATGACTATGCGCTGTGGCTGCCGGGTCAGGTCTTCATTGAGGCCGAGAACGGGACCAACTTACTGCTGTGGCGATCGCCCACCACGATTTATGCGATCGCAGCCCAGCTGCCGATTGAAGAATTGCGATCGCACGCCAACAATCTCGCCCCCCTGTAGCCACGCTTTCGAATAAAATTTCTCCGTACCGAAACCATTCAAGTACGTGCCCGTCTATACCAGTAACCCATCTAGGCCCGCTTAGACGCGTCGGATACTGAGCTGCTTGAGGTTTTGGCTGACTTATGGAGTCCAAAGAATTACTGATTGAAGAGGTGGACGTACAGCGCTACTGGCTAGTGCTAAAGCGTCGCTGGTTACCGGCCACTGCTGTCTTTACGGCATCAGTGGCAGCGGCCCTGTTTGCGGCCCTGTCGCAGCGGCCAATGTATGAGGCTACAGGCAAAGTGCTGGTACAAACTGACCGGGCCGCAACCCTGACAGGGATTGCCCAGGAGCTGGGCGAGGTCGAATCGCTGATGATGACCCGCGACCCGCTCGATACCCAAGAGGCGATTATCTCGTCAGTGCCGATTTTAGAAGACACCATTCGTGTCCTCAACATTCGCGATGACAGGGGCGAACTGGTCACGCCAGAGAGGCTAGCGCAGGGACTGCAGGTGACCGTCCTCGACGGTACCGACGTGCTGCAGATTGATTACCAGTCGGCCCAGCCTGAGCTGTCGGCTGCGGTGGTCAACCAGATCATGCAGTCCTACATTGCCACCAACATTCAAAGCAATCGAGCCGAGGTCCGGGCCGCCCGTCGCTTTTTGGAGCGCGAGCTGCCTCAGGCGGAAGCCGACGTTGAGCGGCTTTCCCAGGCGCTACAGCAGTTTAACGAGCAGAATCGGATTGTTTCGCTCGAAAAAGAAGCGGACGCAACCGTTCAGGCCATTGCCCAACTCGACAGCCAGATTGCCAATACCCAGGCCGAACTCGCCCGCGCCGAAAGCAACGCCGCCGGTCTGCGGCAGCAGTTGGGGATGCCCCTAGACGATGCCCTCACCCTCAGCGCCCTAGCCCAGTCCAGCAGCGTCCAGCAGGCCTACAGCAATTGGCAGGTGGCCCAGACCGACCTGGCTAATGCCCGTACCCGCTACACGGCCCAGCATCCTACCATTCGAGAGCTGGCGCGGCAGGAAACCGCGATGGCCGAAGTCCTGCAGCAACGCATGTACGAGGTCGCTGGCACCGGCATTCCAATCTCCAGCGGAACACTGCAGATCAGCCCGACCCAACAGCGCCTGGCCGATGAACTGGTCGCAGCTGAAATTCAGCGATCCAGCATCTATAACCAATTGGGAACGCTGGCCTCCACCCGCGATGCCTATGTCGAATGGGCCGATGTGTTCCCTAGCCTGGAGCGTACACAGATCGAGCTGCAGCAGCGGCTTGACTACGCTCGTACGACCTACGAAGCCCTGCTCAAGCGATTACAGGAGATTCGGCTGGCTGAAAACCAAAACGTAGGTAGCGCCCGCGTGGTTGAGGCCGCCAATGTGCCGAGCGAAGCATCGGCCTCCAGTCAGCTGATGTTCCTGATGCTGGGCAGCGTAGTCGGGGTCTTCATGGGCATTGCAACGGCTTTCTTGCTCGACCTGATCGACCGGTCGATCAAGACAGTGAAAGACGCCGAGCGTGCCCTGGGTTACGTCATGCTGGGTGTGATTCCCAAGTTCGAGCTGCCCCACACCGACTGGCAGAACGACCTGATGCTGGCCGATGCCGAAGGGCTGCCCTCCGAGCGCATTGTGACGCTTCAAAGCACGTTTCCGATGGTGGCCGGGGCCTATCAGATGCTGCAGGCCAACCTGCGTTTTATCAGCTCAGACAAGCGGCTAAAGTCGATTGTGATCACGAGTTCCGTCGCCGGAGAGGGCAAGTCGGAGGTGTGCGCCAACCTGGCGGCATCGATTGCCCAAACCAACCGTCGGGTGCTACTGGTCGATGGCGATATGCGCAGTCCGCAGCAGCATCACCTGTGGAACGTGCTCAACACGACTGGCCTGAGTCATGTGCTCGTCGGTGAGGGTCAGCTGCGGGATGCGGTACAGCCCATCAACGAAAATCTATCGCTGCTAACGGCGGGCGTTGTGCCGCCCAATCCGCTAGCGCTGATTGACTCCGAACGGATGGCATCGCTGCTCGCGACCTTTAATGAGCAGTACGACTACGTCATCATCGACACCCCGGCCCTAGCCGGGACGGCGGATGCTGCCGTCCTGGGCAGTCTGGCCGACGGCATCCTGGTGGTGATGCGACCACGGTGGGTCACCTACGACGGGGCGCTCTCTGCGAAGACGTTGCTGACCCGTTCTGGGGCCAACGTGTTGGGAATAGTCGCCAACGGCGCAGATCTGAAGATTGAGTCGAGCGAATACGTATACAGTGTGCAGGCCTCGGGCGATACGGTGATCGAAGCCGCGCCCAGTCCTGCGCCTGAGCGTGAGATCGCAATGGCCGAGGCTATGCCCATCACCGCACCTGCGTCCGTAACTGACGACGATCCTTGGGAGTAAACATGAAAACTGACGATTCACGCTTCTGGCCGCGTTTGCCCCAACTATCAGCAATTTCTACGGCTGGGCTGACGGCGGTTCTCCTCTGTATGAGTCAGCCAGCCAGAGCGCAGCTGCCACCATTGCCAGACGAGGCGGCCACAGATGAAACCGCAATGGATGAAACCGCAATCGATGAAATGGCTGTGGCAGATGGACCAACGTCCGATACGCCCGCCTATTCACCGGTACTGACCGGTGCCACTGCCGAGACTGACGTACCCGCCCTGCCCCAGTCGTTTGTCAACGCCCAAGGATACAGCGAATATGTGCTGGGCCCCAGCGACCAGATTCTACTGTCGGTGGTGGGCTACCCCGAGTTTGAGGGGGGCTATGTAGTTTTACCCGACGGCACCGTCACCCTGCCACTGGTAGGGTCTATCCCGGTGGCAGGGCGCAGCCTGGATCAGATAGATGCCGTCATTAACGAGCGCCTCAAGTACTATCTGGTTGACCCAGTTGTGGATGTGGGGCTAGCGACCCTGCGCCCAGTGATTGTGAGTGTGTCAGGAGCAGTCCATCGCCCTGGGCCAGTGCAGCTGACGAGCTTAACCAACACCAACTCGGCCTCCGATCGCTCCGTCCAGCAGGACTTTACCGACGGTCTCCCGACCCTCAGTTCGGCGCTGCTGGCCGCCGGGGGCGTTACCCACGATGCTGACATCCGTGTTGTCACTGTACGCCGTCTGTTGCCGGGCGGGCAGATGCAGAGCATTACCATTGACCTGTGGGAGGCCATTCAGGCCGAAGGGGTCGGTGCCAACTTTGTGCTGAGGGACGGTGACACCGTTTTTATCCCCCGTCTGGATGGAGAAGAGCTAGACCGGCGCCTAATTGCCAGCTCTAGCATCGCGCCTGAAACGATCGGGGTTCGAGTGGTGGGCGAGGTTAAAACGCCGGGAGAGATTCGCGTTTCGCCCGATAGCTCGGTTTCGGGAGCCGTCGCCGCGGCGGGGGGGCCAACCAGTGACGCCAATCTGGGTAATGTCGTGCTGGTGCGGATGGACGAGAGTGGTGAAGTCACCCAGCAGCCGATGGATCTGAGCAATCTGATCGACAACTATCAGGTGCAGGAAGGCGATGTGGTGCTGGTGGCTAAGCGTGGCTATCTCTCTTTCTTCGATACCCTGGGCCGGGTCCTGAATCCGCTCAATCTGTTCGGCATTTTTGGCAATTAGTCTCTTAACGCCGGGACTGTTTGTATTGGTTTTGGACGGTGAGGGATTGAGATGGACGTTGTTCAAGGACTGTTGTTAGCGGCTGCATGGGTCGTTGGACTACCCATTGCCATACTTTTTATAGAAGTGATGGCGGCACTGCTGCCTGAATCTGTTACAAATCAGTCTGGCTCGAATCAGCCTCGGCAAGATCTGTCTGACGTTCGACGGGCGATTCTGATTCCCGCTCATAACGAGGCAACTATCCTGGAGCGGACGCTGACCCAGCTAAAACCACAGCTCAGGCCGACCGATCGGCTAGTGGTAGTGGCCGATAACTGTAGCGATCAGACGGCGCAGTTGGCCGCCCAATCGGGCGCGACTGTACTAGAGCGACAGGATTCGATCCGCCGGGGTAAGGGCTACGCGCTCGACTTTGGCCTGCGTCACTTGGCCCACGATCCGCCGGATGTCGTGGTGATGATCGATGCGGATTGCCAGGTTCAGACCGGGGCAATAGATACGCTGTGCGATCGCACCCTGACAACCCAGCGTCCGACCCAGGCTATTTATCTGTTCACCCCGACCGCTGCCGCGCCAACCTCGAAGCAGTGGGTTTCTTTGTTTGCCTTTCGCGTCAAAAACTGGGTACGCCCCCTCGGCCTACATCGCCTAGGGCAGCCCTGTTTGCTGACCGGTACGGGGATGGCCTTTCCCTGGCGGGCACTGCAGTCAGTTCATCTGGCCAGCGGGAACCTGGTCGAGGACATGCAGCTGGGGCTAGACCTGACGTTGGCAGGCTATCCACCGCTGCTGTGCCCCGACGCTCTGGTTTTGGGAGAGCAGCCGAGCAACACTGCGACAGAAGCAACCCAGCGGACGCGGTGGGAACACGGTCATCTGCAGACGCTGACTCAGTCGGCCCTACCACTGTTGGTGAAGGGTTTACGGGTACGACGCTTAGCGGTGGTATCGCTAGCCTTAGATTTGGCTGTGCCGCCCTTAGCGCTGCTGACTTTGCTGTGGGGGGCTGTGACGCTGCTAGCCACGGCTTCTGGGCTGCTACTGGGCTACTGGCTGCCCGCCTTCGTTGGCTACGCCGCAGGGGTTCTGTTTGTCCTAGCCATCGGCGGGGCTTGGGCTCGGTTTGGTCAGGATATTCCGCTCGCCAAACTGCTATCCGTACCCATGTATTTGCTGTGGAAGGTGCCGGTTTACCTGAAGTTTGTCATCGCGCCTCAGATTCAGTGGATTCGGACTGACCGGGGCAATCAGCCCTGAGTTGGGTTTAGGTTGGACCTAATAAGTTGGACCTAATTTGTGCATGCCTGCGCCGAACGCGGCAAAATAGGGGTGATTTGTCAGGGATAGACCTATGGGTACTTCTACGCCGCAGCGTCGGGTGGGTTGGCGACTTGCGATCGCAACCTGGACTGCCATTGTCGGCACCTTTGCGGTCAACACCCTCTCTAACGTTTTCCCACCGGGTGGGCTCAACGTTGGCGAAATCTCTAACACCGTTCTGGGCGGTGTGCTGATTACCCCCGCCAGCTATGCGTTTGCGATCTGGGGGCTGATTTATCTGGCCCTGATTGCCTATGGGTTCTATCAGTCAAAACCGGCCCAGCGGCGATCACCCACCATTCGTGAGGCCAACCGTTGGCTGATTGTGGCCTGCCTGGTTCAGATGGTCTGGATCTTCCTATTTACGCTGCAGCTGTTTTGGCTGTCGGTGGTAGCCATGCTGGGCATTTTGATTCCCCTCATTTTGGCCTACGAGCAGGTGTGGCAGCGTCCTAAGGTTGACTCGTCCTATCGCCGCTATGCCCGCACGCCCCTGAGTCTCTACCTGGCCTGGATTTCGGTCGCCACAATTATCAATGTGGCCTCGGCACTGTATGCCTCTGGTTGGGGCGGCTGGGGCCTCAGTCAGATCGGATGGACAATGACAATGATATTGGTCAGCGCCCTGGTGGGGGGTGTCGTTGTCTGGACCCGACGAGACCTAGCCTTTACCGGGGTCTTTCTTTGGGCCTATGCGGCCATCGCTATTCGCCATGCTGACATGCCCGCTATTTGGATCACAACGCTGGTGGCAGGGTTGGGAGTGGTTGGCACATTAGTGGCAAGCTACCGACTCAAACGCGCATAGCTTCAACAATAGAATCCCTTTCACAGTAAACGCCTGGGCGATGCAAGTTCGGAAGATACAGGCCCTGCTTCCTTAAATTCAGCATGTCTGACCTGTATTTGCCTGACCTATATTGGTTAGGTAACCCTGGCCGAACTTGCGCGTTCTGCCTTCCCCATCGTTTCGAGTCGGTCTAGCAGTGCTGCGACCCGGCGCTGTGCGATCTCACCTTCACTGAGACAGGGCTCGACAGCCTTGACCTGCTCCAGCCGCCGCAGCTGCGCCTCGAATGGCTGATTGCCCCAGTCGACTAGGCTCAGATGGCCCCAATGTAAAGCGGTTCGCAACCCTGACCGCAGGCCCCGACCATAGCGGGGATAGTCCGCCAGCGGCGCGAGATACTGGGGACGATAGGGCAGCCCCATCGAATCGCACCAGTCCAGCCATTTGAAGCGCAGAATCCTAGGGCTAGTGACAATCGGGACCCAGGGCACCCGCAGGGCATCGGCCACAATCGCCCCATGCATGGCCTCGGCTAGAAGCACACTGCTCTCACCAATCGCCTGCAGCACCTGCTCAACCGGCCAGCGAGGGTCAATGTAGCGAATGTTGGCCCCCTGGCAAAGCAACTCCCACTCGGGCTGGGCGTAGTTTGCGTGGTGAATGTGGGGAATGAAGCTAGCACCCTTACAAGCGTGGGCATCAACGGGCTGAAAACATTGATTGACCAACAGCCCGCCATCGGCAATCGCCATTTTGTCAGGGAGTCCCAGCTGCTGCGCTGAGCGTGGCCCCCGCACACAGTAAATCTGCCAGTGGTCGGGAATCTGCTTGAGCGGTGATTCGTACCCGGCTCCGCTGCTAAAAATGACCACCCGGTTGGCCTGGCGGGTCCGTTCGGGCAAGCGCTGGTTGAGCAGCGTGCCCGTCCCTACAAAGCGGGTAGTAGCATCGTCGTCAAAAAAGTCGGGCAGCAGCCGGGACCACAGCCACCTGTTGAGTTCGTCGCCAAAGTTGGGCTGGCGATCGCGGCGCTGGTAGTAGTAGAGCTGCATTATCTAGACCCTAGCTGGGCGATCAAGGGCCTGCACACCGCAGCCCGAAGGCGGCGATGAAGGCGAGCGCGGAGATTTTGAGATTGAGATCGCACCTTTACCCAACGCTGCCCCGCCGTTGAGCACTGACGCCACTGCTCGTAAGCGGGTATCGCCACCGTTTCAAAAAAGTGAATCCAGTGCTGCGTCACCGCGTCCGGCGTGTAGTCTGTTGCCCGCTGCTGTGCCTGCGCCATCATCGCTAGTCGCAGTTCTCGATCGTCGCGTAATCGCTGCAGCGTTGCCAGTAGCTTCGCCTGCGAATCAACCTCAAGATAATCCAACACCGTCTGTCGCTCGGCCCGATACGCTTGCTCGACCCCTAGTACGGCAGGCACCCCAGCTAGCCAAGCGTTGTAAAGCTTGGTCGCCGGTTTGTTGCGAAACTGCTGCGTCTGCCAGCACACCCGTGGTTCAAAGCTACGCACGGCAACAACCGCATCAACTTCGCGGTAGTCGTGCCAGCGATTGTCCAGGGTGGCATAGTCGTTCCACGCATTCTGACTGATCGAAGACCGCCAGCGGAGCCCCAGTGCCCGTAGCTGAGCCTGCCACTCAGGAGATTGCAGCGCTGTCGCAAGACTGTTGCGATGACCTAGAAAAGCAATCGTCTCAAATCGGTCTCCCCGCGCTGTCAACCGGGGCAACAGCCCTGGCTGCGGCCAGTGAGGTATAAAAAACTGCCGTTCTGATACCTCTTGCGGATTCTGAACGACCTGCAGCTGAGCATAGGCGCTTGGGGGGGCTTCCGCCTTGAGACAGATAAAAAGTTGTTGCCGGGTCGGCTTTGGAAATGATGGACACAAACGAGGCACATTACTGTGAAAAAGCACAATTCCCTGCTCAGGCATTGTTTGACTCAGCTCGCAGGTAAAGCCCACTGCCTGCAGCCGTAAACAGGTTTGTATCGTCCAGGCATACACCCCCAATCCAAATCCCGGCCAGCTGTCGTCTAGGCGCTTGGGCCAGGTCTCTGGCCAGAGAGACGGCGGCAGGTAGAAAACAATCTTAGGAAATCCCATAGGGCGACGGATCGAGCGGTGTTTCTAGCGGCGGCTGTAGCGGTGTACTGACACGGACTCGAGCCGCGTAGAACGGGCTAATCAGGCTATGGATTAACAGCGTCCGCTCACAGGCGGTGACCACATCCCTTGGAATCAGCTGTCGGGTTTTGACAATATGCTTCAACAGTTTTCGCAAGTCATTGACGCCGTGCAGACCGAGCATCACGGGGCGCTGCCACCAGCGATATCGCAGTCGCCGCAGCGGATAGCGACTCAGACCGATCTGCTGAAAGAGGTGTAGCAAATAGGCTGAGGTCAGCCGCGATGGGGGAATCCGGTGAGTGAGTCGCATTTGCGGATTGTGCCAGATGGGCCAGCCTCTTTCCCGCAGGTAAGATAGGGTTTCGACGTCCTCTCCCTTAGCATTCAAACTGGGACCGCAGACCCCTGTGAGTATTGGGTGTTTGGGTACACAGCTTAACCATGCCTGCCGCCGAACGACCATGCCCGCCCCTGCCGGTAAAACCCCGCCGCCGCCGTATTGAAAAGGGCGATCGCCCCGTTGAATGATGGCCAGGCAGCTGGCGATCCGCTCAAAGTTGGGTGGAGGCTCAACGGCATACTGCCCGCGGATATCGCTGCCGTAGGCTCCCACCTCTGGATGCCTCTGGGCAAAGGCGTAGGCTTGCTGGACCCAGTCAGGGTCAGGTAGCGTGTCGTCGTCTATAAAGCCGATCAGGTTACTGTGAACCTGGCTGACCGCGCAGCGACGGGCGTAGGCCAGACCCTGGCGCGGTTCAAAGGTATAGCGGAGGGACACATCCGCTGGCCAGGTCTGCTGCTGCTGGCGGACAAGCGCAGCCGTCTCATCTTGACTATTGTTATCGACGATCAGGACTTCCCACTTGAACGGGGTGGAGCGTTGCGATCGCAACTGCGCTAGCACGGCGGGTAAACGGGCGACTCCGTTATACGTACAAACGACTACCGAAAAATCAAACACGAATTCCCGAGATAAACCTAACAATGCGGATTGTGCAGACTCGTCGCATAGGTTTGCCTCACTGCCAGTCGCCTAAAACGCTCTGGAGTCCTAGACTTGAGCCACCCTGTGCCTTAGCTGCTGTAGATGCATATGTGAGAACCTAATCCCAAAAGGTTAAGTTCTGATCAAGACGGCATTAACAGGGCCCTTTTTCTACCAAATTGCGGATTTTCTTTACACGCAGGGCAGCGACTCGCCCTTCATCAAGAGACCAATGGCAGTACCGTTCAGTGGTGCAAAACAAAGACGACAAAGCAGGCTGAGAGAGTACCCAAAGGGATTACAGACAAATACGAAAATTTCATGAAGCTAGCGGGAGCTATAGCCATCACAACAAATGATTGTGACAACAGCAAACACTCTCAGGAAACACTTTACGTAAGGATTTACCATCATAACTGCAACTCTCATTCAAAAGGCTACACTCAGCTTTGGCTCCCGAGGTATGGCGGTAAAAGAGCTACAGTAGCGGCTCAACCGGCAATCGCACCTGGCATGCCCTGAGCAAGCACGGCTTCCTGCTATATGAGCTGCAGACACTGGCGGCATAGGAGACGAGCATTTTAACGATGTGTCGGGCGCTTCACCCATCGCGATAGGATGGCCGATCTATTGCTTTCACATTGATAAAGCACAGCAGCCATCGTCGCTTAGTACGACAATGGCTGCTGTGCTTGAGAAATATCGTATCGATCACATTGTTCGGGAACCGTACAACGTCTAAACCCGCTGATGTTATAGGATTTAGTGCCCGCTTCCAGCAGACTGATTAACAAACTCTTGAGGTCCCGTGTACCCAGACAGGCTGGCCAGATCCGGCAGCGATCTCACACCCGCATAGAGTTCTCCATTGATTTCCCACGTGGGATAGCTACGAACCCCCACTGCCTGGCAGGTACCCGGTTGTGGGTCAACCCCTTCGGCATCGCATTCGACGTAGGTGAGGTGCTCAAACGCCTGGTTGCCGAAAAGAGTCTGTTGCGCGTGACAGTGAGGGCACCACCAGGCACCGTACTTTTTAGCACCGATATCAGTCAGGTGCTGAGCCAGAGCAATTTCGGACGGGCCGGATTGGGTATCGACCACTGGCGGCGGGGTCCCCGGACTAAAGAACTGGTCGGGGTTTTGAGCATAGGCATGCAGTCCAGTGGTGGCAATCAGCGCCACTAGCCCAACGGACAGCCCAGGTAGCATTAGCTGCCAAAGGCTATCCCACCGGTTACCTGCGAGGGTCACTCCCCACAAACCTAAACTGAGACCGGCAGACAGCAAACAAGGGGTACAGGGCTCCTGCACAACGGCAAACATGACGTAGACCAGATAGCCGCTAAAGACCGTCATGGCAGTACTACCCATGAATAGCCCTAGCCAGGTCGGCGTCTCTAACCCTTTCATCCGCAGTGGCAGCAGGGCAAAGATTCCCATCAATCCGTAGGCCAACGCACCTAGCAAAGGCAGCGACAGCCCGGCCAGTTGTACATAGGCACTGGCCGTGAGGGGGCTATTGCCTTTAGCAAGGCAGCCAAGCGAGAGAACAAGCCCGGCAGCGGCGATACCGGCAATCAAGTAGCGAGAATGCTGGTGAATCCAGCTGTCAGACTGTTTACGTTTGCGTACCATAGTTCTAACTGCGTCTAAGGGTCTAGCGCTAGCGCTTACCTTCTGTACGGCCACGAGCGATTAACAGATGCAGGCAAACCCCAAAAAATCGTCAGGTAGCTATCTGTTGCCTGAGCTATAGATGCTAGCTGTCTAAATAGAGTCAGACCTTGACGAAGAGCCGTTTGGTGTCCGCTCTGCTGTTTTTACTCCCTCTACTCTTACCATTGAGCCAACTTCAGACTCTCAACGTGGTGAAAGTGGGCATCACGTGTAGCCAAAGTCAAATTATGCTGAAGCGCTGTTGATGCGATCCAAATATCGTTCTCTGGTAGGGGGCGACCTTTCGCTCTCAACCGGTCTTTCACAATACCGTACCAGCGGGCAGTATCAGAATCACAGTCGAGGACAGCCGTATCTGCAATCAAGCCCTCGATTCGCTCTAAGTTCTGCTAAACACGCACGGATTTGTGAGCCCCATAGTGCAACTCTCCCAAAGCGATGCTGGGAATAAAGATTTCATCAGATTCCTCGAGATAAGTGAGAGTAGACATTTCTCCACTCAGAAGGCTAATAATGATGTTGGTATCCAGCAGATAACTACCACTCATCTGCGTCGACCTGTCCGCAGTCCTGATCGATAGCGTCCTGCATTAAGCGCAGATCGTCTGTGGGGATAGCGCCAGCAAACTTGAGCAGATTGTGTCCAGGTGTGCCTTTGATGCCGACCCGAGTAAGAAAACGGGCAAATTGAAGCACCTGTCGCTGTAGGGAGGGCGGCATTGTGTTTAGTTGCTCTACAACCTGATCGACGATGGTTAGGCTCATATCTATTCTTATCTGCCTTCATTCTATCGAGAATTGGGTAAGACAGCGTCTGGGGGAGGGTCCTGTTGACAGTCTTTGCACGGGCTCAGTTTGCCCGCTGCCATTGGCGAATGACTTCTTCAACCACTTCCCGCGCTGGCGGTTCGGTCACCTGTCCGGTGGGGGTCACTTCTGCGCCGGGGATGTTTTCGCTCCAGGGGCTGTTGGGGACTGACTGTAAATCGACCGACTCGTTGATGGGGCGGAAGCCAAACTGAACAAACACTGCTTGCTGCTCAGGCGCGGTTAGGAACTCAATGAACTCGCGGGCGGCTTTTGCCTCGCCGCCGCTGATGTCGCGGCGAGCAATGGCGGCGGTGGAGACGGTTTCAATGGTGGGATTCAGGTACAGAATTTGGTAGGGCTTGCCCTGAGTTGTGCTGGCCTGATCCCAGCGGTGTAGGGCGATGCTTTCGTAGACCGTGGCGATATCGGCGTCGTTGGGGCCGCGGGCGATGAACTCCTGCAGCAGGGTGTCGGTAGAGCGGGGGGGCTGATAGACGGAGCGTTTGACCAGGCTAAACAGAGCCTGGACGTCATTACTGCCAAAATCGCCCTGGTCCAGGCTACCGCCGCCCGCTTCGGCCTGGGTCCACAGGCTGAGCGTCAGCTGGCCGCTGTTAGAGCGAGTAGGGTCGGTGGTCACAAAATCGAAGCTGCCCCAAGCGCTGTTACCACCGATGTCGCCCCATGCACCTTTTTCCATCGCGTCCTCAATGCGCTGCCACTGAAACTCGCCACCGGGGAAAAGGGCCTGGGCGCGTTCGGGCCAAGCGACGGCAACCAGCATGGTCTTGGCGATGGGCTGGGGAGTTTCGTAGAAGGGGCCGTCGCCATACTGGGCCTGCCAGCGCTGGGTGAGTTCGTCGAAGAGCTGGCCGTTGGCAGGGATGAGAATAGTAGGTTCAAAGTCGTTGTTGTCGTCAACGTATTTGTTGACGATGTCTTGGGAGCCTTGAAATTCGAGATCGATTTGAATGTTGGGATTCTGTTGTTCGTAGCGCTGCTCAAGGACTTTTAGGGGTTCTTGAAGCTCGGTGCCGCTGACGATGACCAGGGTTTGGCTGACGCCGGGGAGGGGGGCATAGGCTGCACCGAGGGAAATGAGGGCAATAGCGGAAGAGGTCAGTGTTTTGGTGGTTTTAGACATTTTGGAAACCCTTCTTTACGCCGTCAACAGTTCTGCACTTTCTTGGAACCCTTTAAACTCGTTGCTCAGCTCCCTCAGCTCTGCTGCTGCCGTATCACTGCTCAGGTCCGCTGTTCTCAGCTTGTTCTGCAATTGTTGGAGGACACCACCGGATTCGGCGATTAGGGTAGAGAGGTTGGCGAGCTGGGCCTGGCGGGTGTCTTCGCCTTGGCGGGCGAGGGCGATGTTACGCTCTAGGCTTTCAGCGAGCTTTTGCCATTGGGTGCGGGCGAGGCCGGTGCTGGTTTTGATTTTGGCCTGGACATCGCGGAGCTGATTTTCTAACTCCTTTGTGGATAGTAAGGCGTCTTTACCCTGCATTCTGAGGGCGAGCTGATCGATTTTGCGGGGGAGTTCCTGGGTGCGATCGCACGCGTACTGCACCGTCCCTAGCAGATCGACCTGGAGGGCATCGGTCAGCAGTTGGGTGGCTTCTGCCTTGAGGGTGTCAGCTTTTTTGCCGAGGGTAATAGCCTGCTGGCGAACGGCCTGCAGTTCGCGGGAGAGGGCCGGGTTATCCAGTTCGATGGTTTCCGGCTCGCGGGATTTTTGCAGGATGGCTCCGGCGGTAGCAATTGCGATCGCACCTGGCACCGCCACCACCGCAGGCAGTCGTACGACCCGCGCCGCCACAATCAGGAAAAGGCCGCCCACCAAAACGGAAATCGGATACTGCAACGGATTGGCAATCTTCATAAATACAGGCTGCTTAAAACTCAAGCTGCAAATCAGCCATGAGTTGGGAAATCGTCGCCGGGTCACCCTTACGATAGTAGCCGCCGTTGAGGTCGGCAATTTGCTCTAGGGCACTGGCGTTAAAGTCGCCCTCTCGTCCATAGCCGACGGTGAAAAAGGCAATTCGCTGGTCGGAGGAGAAGCCACTGGTCTGCAGCTCTTGCCCCAGCTGATCCAGGCCGATGCTCGATTCGGAATCTTCGCCGTCAGTGAGGATCAGGACGGCATTAATCGCCCCGTCGCGTAGGTTTTCAGACAGCCAGTTGCGGGCAGCCAGGGCCGAATCGTACAGGCGGGTACCGCCCTCAGCCTGGAGGCCGCTGATAAACTGCAGGCCGCGATCGCGACCTGCCGGTGTGCCGTCCACAAAAACAGGCTCACGAATCTCGCTGTCAAAGTCAATCAGGGCAATCTGGTCATTGGGTCCCAGCGTCTCAATGTATGACTTCAGCGTATTTTGCACCGCAGGCAGCTTGCTGCCCTCCATCGAGCCCGAGGAGTCCACGACGACCACCACCAGGGATGGCTTTTTCGCTACGCTTTCCCAGGCGCTGATCATCGCCTCGACAACTTCGGGCTCTGGGGGACGGTAAGAATCGTAGCTAGCGTTTGGATCGACACCAAACTGCTCGGAAAACTTCGGCCCCAGGGCCACGCCGGGGGAACCGGGACGCAGTCCAAGCCCGGTCGCAATCTGCTGGGCGGGTTCGGACTGTAGGTATTCGATAATCTGGTCAGCAGCTTCTTTCTCTAAGTCGCTGATCCAGGGCGCATCGGGTACGATGGCCCGCATGTTAGAGGTAAAGGTGGACTGGGGGTAAACCGCTTCGTAGCGCTGACCGCCTGTGGTGGCGGCCTCGTCATTCGCCGCAATCACCGATGACTCGTAGACCGAACCGATGGACGCCCAAAACGGCCCGTTCTGCACCATGGCCTTCGCCAGGGAACTGGTGGACTTGCCGTAGCGGGTGATCTTGTTTTGAATTTGCTGCACGTCGCCCTGATACTGCTGTACGTCAGCCTCGGTTAATTCCTCCGGGCGCTTGCCCGAAACCGAGGCGAACTGGGACACCAGCGTCTGCAGACCCGAATTGGACCGGGTGGGCGCAGTGTGGACGTAGTGAATAGTCTGGGCCGGGCTGCTGGGGTCCAAATCCTTGTGGGTTTCTGCCGTGACCAGCTGGGCAAATAAGTCATCGACCTGGCGCAGTCCCGGTGCCAAATCAGCGGGCACCATGAACACCATTGGACTGTTGACCAGCAGCGGCGAGTCGGTAATAGGCGGAATGTAGTTCTGCCCCGGAAACAGCTGCTCCATGCGGTAGATCAGCTGGCTCTGATAGATTTCGCCATCGACGGACAGGATGCTAGGAAACTCGGGCGCGTCAGCCTGCAGCGTGCCCTGCTGGAGCTGCTGAGCCAGGGTCAGCGCCGTTTCGACCACGTCGCCACTACCGGCGGCTTCACAGGTCATGTGAAAGGCTTCGCCGCTGGCGAGGGTTGGATTGGTCGCGTTGAACTGATCAGCGGCGTCTTCGCAAAAATGTCCCAGGGCACTACCGACGAGCAGCTTGACCTCAAAGCCTCTGTGACTGCCGCCGCCGCCGAGGTCGCCAATACCGCCACCGCCGCCGCAGCCTGCCAGGAGGAGGGTGGTTAGAACAGCTAGAAAGCGAGTGGGGTTGGGGTGCGATCGCATCTGTGATCTCATATCACCTGCTAATCTCTCTAATATTTAGTGACAACTACAACAAATTTGATCCCCATTCCGACTGAAATCAACCAATCTTGCTGCTATATCACTGTGCCCAAAAGCGGACAAAGACGCTCAGCCTGATCCCATCAAGCGACTGTTCGAAGACACACACCGTTGCTATCTACAGCAAAATACCGGCAATGCAGGCGGTCATGAAGCAGGCTAGCGTACCGCCAATCATGGCCCGGATACCGATTTTTGAGAGATCGGCCTGTCGATTGGGCGCAATGCCCCCGATGCCCCCGATCTGAATACCGATAGAGCTAATGTTGGCAAATCCGCAGAGGGCGTAGGTAGAGATGATGACAGAACGGTCGGCGAGGGTGTTCTCTTCGATCAGGGCCTGCAGATCGAGGTAGGCGATGAACTCGTTAATGATGGTCTTTTTGCCCAAAAGGGTCGCAACCGCGCCGCAGTCAGCCCAGGGGACGCCCATTAGCCAGGCAATCGGGGCCAGCGCGAAAGAGAGAATCAGCTCCAACGAAAATTCGGGATAGCCAAAGAGGCCACCCAAGAAACCCAGACATGCATTCAAGGCGGCGAGTAGGGCTAAGAAGGAAATGATCATCGCCCCCACATTGAGGGCAAGCTTAAGCCCGTCAATGGTGCCGGTTGCGATCGCATCTATGGCGTTCGCGCTAGTCCGCTCGACCGCAATCTTGACCTCCCCCTTGGTCGGCGACGCCTCCACCTCAGGCATCATAATTTTAGAAATTGCCAGGGCAGCCGGAGCCGACATGACCGATGCCGCAATCAGGTGCTCGGCAGGCACGCCAAACGAGATATAGGCTGCCAGCACGCCCCCTGATACCGTGGCAAAGCCGCCGGTCATGACTGCATTGAGTTCCGACATGGTCATGGAGGCAACGTAGGGCTTGATCAGCAGGGGCGCTTCCGTCTGACCGACAAAAATATTGCCTGCTGCCGACAGCGTCTCTGAGCCAGAAGTTTTCATGGTGTAGACCATGCCGCGGGCAATTAGACCCACCACCCATTGCAAAATGCCAAAGTGGTACAGCATACCAATGAAGGCCGAGAAGAAAATGATCGTCGGCAAGACCTTGAAGGCAAAGAAGAACTCCTGAAAGTTCTCGCCAAACACAAACGACGCACCCGCATCACTGTAGTCGAGAAAGCCGCTGACAACGTTACCCAGCCATTGGAAAATCGCCAGGCCAATGGGCGTTCTGAGAATAAATAGGGCAAACAGAAGCTGTAGGGCCAATCCCCAAAGAACAGGCCGCCAGCGAATGGCCTTACGCTGCATTGACATCAGATAGGCAATGCCAACAAATACCCCTAAACCTAGCAGGGCGATTAGCCGTTCCATCTATAGCTCCAGTACGGTCGCTCCCATAGTCGATGCTTAGTCCCTTGATGGTTGTGATATTGACTACATCTTAAGGTTTCGTTGCTAGCGGGTGGACTGGCTGGCTGCCCAGCCCGAGCCAGTGGGTTAAAATACTGCATCCCCCAGATCCAACACGACTCGAACCTTCCGATGAGCGACGACCTAAAGCAAGAATTGACCAATATGATCGGCCCGGCCCAGTGGTTTTGGCTGAAGCCCCATGTAGCGCGGGATGCCATTGTAATTGTGAACCCGCAGCTGGAGCTGGCAGAGGTGGGGGTTGCGATCGCAACCGACAATGTACAACGGGTCCAACGCTGGATTGGCGAACAGCTGATTACCAAGCCCACCGTCGAGCAGCTGCAGGAATGGGAGCAGGACCAGACCCAACACCTCAACTCACTGATTGTGCAGCCCTACGTGCTGGTGCAAGACAAGGCGGCATGACCAGAGACAAGCACAGCGTTCTCGACCGGCTCAATAACATGGCGCTGGTCCGCTTTCTGCTGCTGTTTGCCAGCGGCTGGGCGGTGCTGCAGCTGCTGCGCTACTTCGAGATCGTGGTGGTGGTATTTGCTTCGGCGGCGATTTTGGCCTTTTTGCTGGGGTACCCGGTACGACTATGTCGGCGGGTTATGCCCCACAGCGTTGCGGTAACGCTGGTCTTTTTGCTTGGGCTTGTAGGCTTTGGTGGGGTCGTGGGGGGAATTGCGATCGCAGTGGTGACTCAGGGCCAGGGCCTCACCGCCAGCATCGGCGACTTCCTCAGCTCCCTTACCCCCGCCCTAGCCCAGCTCGAAGACACCCTACAGCAGTGGAACCTGCAAGTAGACCTGCAAACCCTAGGCGATCAGCTACGCGATCAGGCTGTTGGCCTCCTCGGTGCAGGATTCGGCATTTTACAAGCCCTGCTCGAAAATTTCGTCACCGGCATCTTCATCGCTGTCATTACCTACTTCATGCTGCTCGACGGTGCCCGCGTCTGGGACTTGGCGATGAAGGCTATTCCCAGCCCCTATCGCCGCCGCGTCACCGTCACCATTCAGAAGAACCTGCTGGGCTTTTTCTGGGGCCGCCTGCTGCTGTCAATCTTCTTTGGCGTCTCCACCTTTGTCGTGTTCTTGCTATTAAAAGTCCCCTACGCTCTGACGCTCTCTGTTATTGCTGGACTGTTTGACCTCATTCCCGGCATCGGTGCCACCATCGGCGTCAGCCTCGTGGGACTGCTGCTGCTGAGTCAGAGTGTCTGGCTCACCATTCAGTCCTTTGTCATCTGCATCCTGCTTCAGCAGGTCGAAGAGAATGTTCTCCTCCCCCGCATCATGCAAGACTCGTTGAATATCAACCCTGTCGTCATGTTCTTCGCCCTCATCGTCGGCGCCAGAATCGCAGGCGTCCTCGGCGTCTTCCTCGCCATTCCCATCGCAGGTATCATCATCAGCCTACTAGAGATTGAGGAAATGAAGGGGCATGCAGCCGTGAAATAGTGATACGCATCTTGCAACGCCTACAGCTAGCGATGAAACCGCCGTTCCTGGCCAAACTTTTCCTGATAGCCCCAATAAATTGACTCTAAAAACTCATCCGCTGGCAAATTTTCCCTCGGCAGCTGCTCTAACTCAATCACATCCTTAACCTGCATGGCCAGCTTCATACTCAGATCCTTTCGCGCCTGCTTGGTCAGCGTGCTGCGCCGCTGCAAGTACTCCCGAATCACGGTGAAGTCATCCGGCAAAAAGTTTTCCAGATTAGCCTGCTCCGAGATCTCGGCAAACAGCGCCTTCGAGGCCGCCTGCACCTCAATATCCCCCTTCCCCGTGGGCCGCTCGGTTTGCACCACCAGCGTCCCCGCGAGAAAGTCACCAATACGCTTTTCTTGCTTACCCAGCAGAATACAGAAAAAGCCCAAAAACAGAATATCGTCGACCGGACGAATTAAAGAACGCAACGTCGCCTGAAACAACCCCTCCGGCTGACCGTTATCGCGAATAACGCGAATTTTAGCGAGGCGTTTGCCCGGCGTCTGCCCCTGCCAAACCGTTTCGAAGCCGAGGAAGTAGCCGCCGTAAAGCGCAAAGTTTGCCAGCATTAGGATGGCAAAAATCCACAGCTCAATGTCATCAGTCCCGCCGCCGAGGACCTCAGCAACGGCAGTGATCGGCGCTTGCAAGACAGTAGAGGCCAATAGCAACAACGACGACAGCAGCATCAGCGCTATGTAGTCCATAAACAAGGCAAACGCCCGACCACCAATCCCTGCCAGCGTGAACTCTAGCTCGACGCTTTCAGGGGTTGTAATGGTAACTTTGTTGAATAGATTCATACCGTACCTCGGTCACCCAAGGTTAAATCTAGCCCTTCGCGGCGACTGCGCAGGTCATAGTAAAGCACCGACTTCAACGCCTGCCAAAAGGGAATCGCAACAATGCTCACGATCAGAAGTAAGACAAAAAACAGAAAGAACGCGAGTAGAAACACGAGCGCCGCAGTCGGGTCAGGATTCTCGGTAAACAACCCACCCGCAAACGGAATCACCAGTAAAAAAGGAATGGCTGAGAGGATCAGCAGCGGTAACATAATCAGGTACGAAATCACCAATACTGCCTGTACTCTAAAGGCATTTCCGCTGGTCATCTGCCAGCTTCGACCAATTGACTGCACGGACTCCTGGTCGGTTTCCACAGCGATGAACAAGTCATAGAGCCAGAAGCGTGCCTGGAACCACAGTTGCACGCCGAACATGCCCAGCTGAACGAGGATCTGAAGAATCCCACCAAGCGCGGCCCCAAAGCTACCCAAGAAGCTGAGCGCCATAATCGGAATCAGGGCAATGGTGCTGACAATAGAGGTGGCAATACTCACACCAAAGGAAATTAAGCCTACCAGCATGGCAACGCCCAGAAAGCTCCACAGTTTGGGCTCAACCTGACGTAGGGCTTCAGCGGGCTGTTCGGGCTCTCGTAGCAGTTCCTTGAACCCAAGGCGACCAATTTGTCCTAGGATCATGAGGCTGCGCGCCCAGCCGTAGACAGGAACAAGGTACCAGAGAATCGCCTTGGTACTGAGGCCCGTGTAGGTTTTGAAGTTCGTCCGGTAAAGGCTGATAGCGGCGCTGACAACGTTGCCAACATTGAGCGGACGAATAGGGGTTGTAGAAGTCATAGAGCGCTCTGATTTAGCAGTGCTGTGTAGAGTTACAAGTAAACTTGCTGATTTTCCGAGAAGCCACCCGCCGCTATCTTAGGTTAGCCTTGGCTCTAGTAAACCCAAAAAGTCATGAACGTTCAACGTTGGATTGCCCGCCGTGAGCCAAGCTGGCAGCGGTTAGACGCACTGCTGCGGCAGGTGGAGTCACGGGGCATCAAGTCGCTGCAGACTGAGGACGTCAAATCGCTGGCCAGTCTGTATCGCTCGGTGTCGGCGGACCTAGCGCGGGCACGGACGCATCAGGTGGGTGATTCGCTAGTGCGGGACCTGCAGCTGCTGACATCGCGGGGGTATGGCCAGATTTACCAGGGCTCGCGCAGGCAAAACTGGCAGGCGGTGATTGAGTTTTACCTGTATGGGTTTCCGGCAGCGGTGCGGCAGGCATGGGTTTATATTGCGATCGCAACCCTCCTATTCATCCTCAGCGGCCTAGTCGCCTGGTGGTATTCCTGGCAAGACCCGTCATTCATGTCCCTGGTTCTCGGCCCCGGATTTGTTGAAGAGGTGCGCGAATCGGAGGAGCTATGGACCGTTTCGATTCTCGGCAACGAACCCGTCGTCTCCAGTTCACTGATGATCAACAACATCGGGGTAGCCGTTCGAGCTATCTTTGGCGGCATTGCCTTTTTTATTCCCTGGGTACCAGTGATTACGCCCCCCGGCGTCTTCACCGTATTTGTCATGGTGCTAAACGGCTTGATGATTGGTGCAGTAGCAGTATTGGTAGCGCAAACAAACCTGGCAACGGAGCTATGGGCGTTTGTTTTCCCCCACGGGTCGCTAGAGCTACCGGCGATCTTCTTTGCAGGTGGAGCCGGGCTGCTGCTCGCGCGGGGCATCTTGCTACCGGGACGCTACCGACGGGCAGATGCGCTGAGGGTGTACGGCATGCAGGCCGTTAGGCTGGTCTATGGCATTGTGCCAATGCTGGTGATTGCCGGGGTAATCGAAGCGTTTTTTTCGCCCAGTCCGTTTATTCCCATGCTGGTGAAGTACGTGACCGGGACAGCCATCTTTACAGGTCTGGTCGCCTACTGTCTGCGGCGTCCGCGTGAAGTTGTCTAAGCAGGCGGGCATGCTGGGTATGGAAATGGTGGGCTAGCGACTGAAGTTATTGCTAGCCACACGCAATGGTATCCCGAAGTATTCCGAATCCCCGAGCTATGGAAGAGTGGATGATAGTGGTCCTATTTTTAGGACTGGCTGCGATCACAGCACTGATTTCGCTCTATCTAGACCGCCGCCGCACGGCAGCGATCCAAGCCTTTGCCGATAGCTGGGGATTTGACTATCGAGAACCTGCCAAGTTGCACCTCCCGTCTGCTGTCTGGCATTTTAACCTGTTTTCAAAAGGACGGAATCGCGGACTGAAAAACCTGATTCAGGGGCGTCAGGGAGAGGCCACTATCTCCGTGGGAGACTATTCCTACACGACCGGCAGAGGCAAAAACCGCCGTACTCACTGGCAGACGGTTGTGGTAATTGAATCGGAGCGGCTTCACCTGCCAGGCTTTTTGCTCGTGCCTGAGAACGCACTACACAAAATCGGCGGGCTATTTGGTCATGACGACATCGACTTTGACAGCCATCCCAATTTTTCTAAACGATATCTGCTGAAAGGCTTTGACGAAGACAGCATCCGTACCTGCTTTCACAACGGTGTGTTGAACTTTTATCAACGGCGGCACCAGGTTAGTACAGAAGGCAACAACTCACTTTTGATCTATTACAAAGCTCACCGACTGGCCAATCCGAACGATTGGAATAAGCTGATCGGCGTCGCGATGGAAGCCTACGAACAGTTTATACAACAGTATTAGATCGCCAGATAGAGAACTCAATATCAGAATCGGATCGATTCGTAGTTTTCTCCTATCTAAAAGGGCTAGCGGTTATCGACCTAACCTAGCCACGAGCCGTTGTTACCAGCCTATGCCCTATCCGAAACGGCCCTGACCCAGATAGCCCAGTAGCCCCTCGCTACTCGAAAACCTGCGTTTTTGTAACTTCAAAAGGGCTAGCCACGGTACCAAAATTTTCCACCATGAAAGGATTTGGTGATAACGTTTGCAGGCTACCGGTCGCGAGATTAAAAATCTGGAATTCACTAGTGACATCGCCGTAGCTAATGCACTCAACGGCTACGGTGGTGTCCCCAAACAAGCCTGCATATTGTTCAAAGTCATACTGATCGCAAATGCCTGTAAGCGGCACAAATTCGCCTTGCTCTAGATCCAACGCGCCTACAAACGCACCCGGATCGCCTCCGATATAGGCAACCTGCACATCGAAGATTAGATAGCGGCCTTCCGCCGAGAAAGAGCGAGGCGAATAAATCACATACCCAGTATCGAAGGGACCTAAGTTGATGCGTTGGGTTTCACCAGACTGTTCAATAACGAGCGTTTGTACTGGGGTTTCTCGAACATCGGGAAAACAAAAATCGGTCGTATCAGACCGGCGCACCGGACTATTGGGCCGCACAATTTTCCGCAGGATGCCCTCAACGTAGACTGTCCTCTCGCCGTTCTCAGAGACTAAACGCTCAGAGCGATAGCTCACCTCCGTCGCCCGATTGCACCGCTGCCCCAGCATTTCAAACATCTGTACAGTTGGCGAAACCTGGGCTAGGGCGGGATGGCTAACGCTCGCTAGCACAGCGGTGACGGCAATGGCTACAGTCGGTACTTTCATGAAATTGGTGAATAGGACGTTCACTATTTATTCAGCCTTCAGAAGCCCGATTCCGTGAATGGGAGTTGCGCATAGGAAGTGCGATCGCAAGCGATTGAGCACCCACCGCTGCGCGGTCATGACCCATAGACGCAATCCCAGGTAGGGCTCAGAGCGATCTACCGAGAAGTTCTCGAAGCAATCCCGGCATGTTCTCGATCCTTCCCTAATGTGATGTCAACGGTTAAACAACCGAGTGCTTAACGGAGAGAACACCATGACACCCACTCAGATTGAAGGACTTTGGATTTGTTTGAGCCTGTCTCTGTCCATGACAGTGCTGACACCACTCCTGTGGTGGCTATTGTCTGATCACAAGCAACCTACCTAAGCCTCTCTTCCCATAGATCGGCTTTGACGGATGCATCTACTTTTCCCTTTTTCCTTTCCCTTACCAGAGGTCATCAACCATGCAACTTTCTTATCGTGGCGCTGCCTATCAGCTACCCCAACATCAGATTTCTACTATCGAGAGCGATACCCGCGCAACTTTTCTAGGGCGTCGTTACCGTATTCGTCGGGTTCAAGCCCTGCCACAGCCGTCACCCACAGGAGAGCTCACTTACCGTGGGGTGAAATACAGCGGACCGGCAGCTTAGTTCCCTATCCAACCTTGTTCAAACGACTCATTCACTTGGAGAATCACCATGATTATCACTACCCAAAGACACCAAACCTATCAGCCCCCCGCGTCTAGTCAGGCGGGCGCCGATCAATCAAAGGCCAAGCCACTGGGACGCCTGCGCTCTAAATGGGTGGTTGAGGACACTCGGCTGGTCTGTAAGTGGATTAACGATTAGTGCTTTACACCAACTTGCATCAAATACTACGAGTTAATAGGAGAAAACCAATGATTGCTTCTTCCACACGCGTTCAAGAGCCGACTCTGGCAATAGGCGCCCAAGGCGATGACGTGAGATTTTTACAGTCATACATCAACTATCGCTTTGAACAGCTCAGCCTGCTATCAGGAACTCAGATCAGGGTCGATGGATACTTTGGTCCAAAGACCCGTAATGCAGCTAAATATCTACAGTGCATCGGCGGTCTGCGAGTAGATGGGCGCGTAGGACCACAGACCTGGCGCTTCATCAAAGATGGCTATGCTGGCCTTCCCGTGCTACGGCGTGGAAGTCAGGGCAGCGGCGTGCATGCGGTCCAGCTGATGCTTAAGCGACTCCAATTTTCTGAATTGATCACTGACGGCGTCTTTGGCGAACAGACTGAACGTGCGCTCAAAACCATGCAGCAGCGGTTTGGGCTGGTTCCCGACGGCATTGTTGGCCCCAACACCTGGAAGCCCATTGCAGAAGCTCGCTTCTTTAGCCAGCCCTGCGCAGCCTATGTTGAACACATTGACTTTCAAAATGTTAGTGAGGAGTAAGCGCGTGAACCCTGCCGCTGAGGCCCCGCTCCCCGAGCTTGAGCTGGAGTTTTTGCAGGAAGATGATCAGGGCCCGCTCGTAGAAGAGTTACAAACGCGGCTGGCCCTGCTCGACTACTACTCGGGCGAAATTACTGGATGCTTTGACAGTACAACCAAAGCTGCTCTGCAAAACCTGCAGCGTCAGCATCGCCTGGTTGAAGACGGCTATTTTGGGCCTGAGACCTGGTATGCCATCACCTTCTGGATGCACGAAACTCAGTTTCCGTCCGTTAAGAAGATGCTTTGCAATGGTGCGACTTGGACGATGAACCGATTGTCCCGGTTACATCTTTTCAAACAGCCTTCTTCCTGCAAAACATCCCACTAACAAAAGGGAGATCCGTATTGTGCCATGAGCTGTGAAGTCTGGGGCATCGTCGAGTTAGCGGCGGTGCTCTTTTTTTATCCCTTTTTTATTTAATTCTAGGATTCAGTTGCTCTACCCACCATTCCTTTTCAAAGAAAACTCAGGACTCTCAACATCTTCTCGATATTCTGTCGATATTTTCCCATTACCTTCCTATCGTATTACTAGCGACCAGGAACAGTACTTCCAAAACTCACCCAATAAATCTGCTGCTGCTTCGCTAAAGCAAATGCCGTCTCCTCTGTAAGGGAGCAAGGCCTTGTGCCCCTGGCGCGATGGGTAAAGCGCCCGGTACATCATTAAAATGCTCGTCCCTAAGTGCGGCGGAGTCCGAAAGGAGTTTAGAACCTCTCGGGCGATTTATTTAGCTTTGGGCATGGCATACGAAGATATCTATTCTGAATTGTTCTGTGCCTAGGAATAGGCAGGCTTGCATCTTCAGCAGGAGTAATTGCTCAACTCCCCCCCTCGGGGATTGAGAAACGAAGGGGTTAGCTCTAGATTGAAATCATGAAAGAGCTTCC
>JBCBWI010000049.1:0-36327 GCA_039817185.1 Cyanobacteria bacterium J06648_16
ATTGGAGTTTAGACAAAATCTGTTATCAGCACAGCGAATACCCTCCCCAGCAGTCTGAGCTGAGGTTCATCGGTCAAATTAGTTGAATGCGACGCTCAGGCAGTCGTAACGTTGGTTTTAGCCGGTGGTGAATAGGTCTTTTTGACCGTGGGAAAGCGAGGTCTAGGGGTACGTTTGTGACCCGGTGGCCAACCGGGTGACTTTCCTCTGGGTTTGGGCTCCTCGGCAGGAGAGCCAATCGTGGCCAAAATCGCAGCAAAGCCATTGGCAACGCGTCCTGGCGTCTTCTGGGTCTGTGCTTTCTGCCAGGGAAGCGGTGTGTCATTGCAATCGTCTTTGGCCAACCAAAGCTGCCAACTCATCAAGGGCATCAGGCTGCTCCAGGACTGAGCTTGTTCGGCGGTGCCCAGGTGAGGTAAGCACCAATGGAGTCGCTGCTTGATGAAGCGGTACCAATGCTCCAGGGCAAAGCGTCTGAGATAGAGTGTCCACACCGTGGCCAGTGGTGGCAGGGTATGGCCGACCCAAACGAGCCAGAGGGGCTGACGTTTTGGTTGCCCGTCGTCGGTCAAGCGCTCGAGCAGGACCAGCGTCATCGGCTGGTCAGGACGCTTGCGGAAGTGGAGGTTAGACCATTGACTCAGACGCAGTTGCCCCAGCTTTTCATCCTTTACGTGCTGCTGTTGGTCGGCACCCCACCAGGTGGCTCGGTCTTTGAGGGTGAACTTTTGCCCGTGTTTTCGAGGCCGCCCTTTGCCACTGTATGGACCTGGCGGACCGTAGAGCACTCGATTGGGCCGCAGACGGATCAACTTGTCGCAAGGGATGTCTGCTGTCAGCTCGAGGAAACGGGCACAGCCGTATTCTGAGTCCCATAGCGATAGCGGACGCGCCTCTATCTGTGAGCACACTTGTCTCAGTTGCGAGGCCCCTTTTTCCAGCGGACTCTCAAAGCTGGTGATGCGCTCGTGTAAAAGCGGTAGTGCCCAGCTCCCCTCAGTCTCCGGCTCACACACCAGCGTGCTGTAGCCTTGGCCTATCGTCACTGACGAGGCTTCTGCATAAGCCTGCGGCTGATGCTCGTAGGTCCGCTCTCTCAACGTCGGGGACCATACCCGGGGCCAGGCGGTATGGTCCCCGGCTAGGAGCAGTTGACCCATCTCAGCAGACGGCAAAGACTGGCAGTAAAGACGCATCAACTGCTCTGCGGGCGCTTCGCTGCGCGCCAAAGCTTTGTACACACTGGGCCACTGACGGCGAAACAACGGCGACAGCGATAGCTCGACAAAGCTGCTCACACTGTGACGACTCAGTACCGCATCCATCAAGTCAAACAAGCTATCGCGGCCATTACCCAGCAGTTGATACGAACGCTTGCGCATCTTTTGCAAATCAGAGAAGCTAGCCATAGGCGCCTGAGGTTGGTGGTTCTTTCTCAGGGTCGCCTATCGAGCGGTCTCATTAAAACGGATCGCTCTTTCAACACTTTTTGTCTAATCTCCAGTACTGACGAATGGCCAGCTTAAGCAGATTCAAACAGCAATTTCGCTTTTAGGCCTGTGGGGATGTAACCCCACAGGCCTTGTCCTTTAAATGGGCAGACGGGGTCAGAAATAACGCGCACTGCAATGGTACACAAACGCCTATACGCAATTGCAAAATCCGAGGCATTCCAATACTTGAGCGCGCGCAGTGCTCGACTTTCTCAACAAAGCGTCCATGGCCACACTTTCAACTGCCCACAGCTCAGTCTTGGCGGCCCTGCCCCAGGCTGGAAGGCAGGGCACAAAATCGATCTACAGACGGCGCTCTTTGCAGAAACAGACAGGGCACGAACTGATGGCCCAAAGCCGCTAAATCAGTACATTTAAACTAGATCAAGACCGGATACGGTAAATTTTTTCTTATTTCAAAAAATGCTCAGGACACCCTCACCAAGGGGAATTCAGCGTATTTAAAATTTTTCAAATCGGACGCCCCGTAATCTGTATTATTTCGTTACATAAACCGTATTGATCTACAAACTTTCCACACGATTTCCACAATTTCAGTTTTGTTTTCCACAGCGAATAAACCCAGATAGGCGATCCCAGAAAAATCTGTGGAATAGTCCGGATAGATGAGCTATTCCGAAAACCTTGAACAAATCTGAATAAAGTCTCGCTCAAACCCGCATACTGGCGTCCTACCGCAGAAATACTTAAGTAAGCGATATATTTTCAACGCGTTGATTATTTCGAGCACCTGCCCCAGAATAAAAATCCGCTGCTCACCGGACCGCCTGACGGCCAAGAGCAAGCACTCCCAGAGTCGAACACGCCAGCCTGAGCAAGGAGCTTTCTGATGACCCCGACCGTAAGCCTGATGATTGAAATTCCCGAAGAACTCCACACTTCGCTCCAAGCGTACTTGAGTAACCACGCACTTTGGAACCAGGACCGAGCAATGCAAGCAGCGCTTTCGCTCTTTCTAATGCAGAACGGCGTCAGCCGCCGCAGCCTCAGCGCGATCTACCTCGATAGTCTTTTTGGGACAGCTGCGTGACACCGTAGATATCCACTCCAAAAATTAACCAGGGACAGCGCTAGATAGGTCCGTCCATAGCCGATATCCAGCCTGTCCCACCGTCAACATGGCATGGGCAACTTTGTTGAGTTCGTAGCTACGATGATAAGCATCTAACCGCTCGGCGACTTGGAACGCCTGCTTTAGGACATACAGATGGTCCCGAAACAGAATCGCCGGAATCTGACGACCCTGATGATAGAAGTTAAACGGCTTGATTTGAGACTCTTCGATAACGTACGGCATCGACATGGTGAACACCCGAGTTGTTTGCGGTTACTAACAACTATAAGTAAGTATGCAAAAATAGTTACATCGTCTAGATATCAAAGCAGGATAATAGAGGAGTCTTCCTCCTCGCTGTTATCCCCGATGCGCGACTATCGTCCAATTCACCCAGAGACTCAGAGTTTACTCACCCGGATTTACCGATACAGTCGTAATCGCCGAGCCAGTCAACGGGCTCATTGCCTACTGCTGTAAGCACAAGGCAAGGAAGCAGCGCAATTGCAAGCCGTCCTTCTGGTGAGTCAAAAGACGATTTATAACTGGCTCAACGGGTGGGATGAGCGGGGATTACTGAGCCTCTACGACCGCCCTGGACGCGGGCGAAAGCAGAAACTGAACGATGCGCAAAAGGCTCAGATAAAAGCGTGGGTCCACCAAAACCCACGCCAACTCAAACGAGTCCTTCAGCAGATTGAAGAAACCTGGAACATCCGGGTGAGTCTCGATACCCTCAGACGTGTGCTTAAGTCGCTCAAGATGAGTTGGCGGCGGATGCGACGACGTCCGGCTAAGCCCGCTTCGAGCGATTATGCGTGCAAGCGCACAGCGCTTAACGTGCTTCAGTCCTTAGAGGCAGCGGGCAGTATCGATTTGTACTACCTCGATGAGACTGGCTTCACGTTAGTCCCGCCGATTCCCTATGCTTGGCAGAGCATTGGGCAAACCATCGAGATTCCCAGTCAACATAGCAAACGCCTTAATGTGATCGGCTTGATGACTCGCCAAGGTAACTTGGAAAGCTATGTCTCTGAGCAAAGCATTACCAGTGATGTCATTGCAACCTGCATTGACAGCTTCTTTTCGAAGGTGGACAAACCAACGGTGATTGTGATGGATCAAGCCGCCATTCATCTTGGCAAAAGCGTTCAAGCGAAGCGACCGGTGTGGGCACAACGAGGAGTGTATCTGTTCGAGCTACCTGCCTACTCCCCCGAGTTGAATCAGATTGAAATCCTCTGGCGGTTCATCAAGTATGAGTGGCTCGATAAAGCTGCTTATCAGAGTTGGGAGAGTCTGGTGGAAGCGGTTGAAAAAGTACTGGTAGGGTTTGGGCAAGAGTTCGTAATTAATTTTGCATAGGTACTTAAAGTGATTCAAATCACACACACATGGGCTAAGCCGCGCATTCTGTTATGGCTGATATCTTTCACAAAAACAGAAAATTGGCGAAAATCGCTTAGATACTTTTGTGAGCATGAGATAGATCTCTTTAAGGCTTCATAGAAACCGATCCTTAGATTCAGTCTTCATCCAGTAACTTCATCGCCTCCAAAGCTGAGCCGGGTAATCCTACTGACGATTCGAGCACTGTAGCAGCCCCATCAGCTCTCGCCCCCGGCTCAAGGCATAAGCTAACCGGATCGGTTTTGCTAAATTTATTTAAAACTCAGATCGAACGTACTAAAGATCGGATGTACTTGTTATGGTGAGGATAGGCGCGTTGCCGACCCTCTATGGTTCCGAAGCAGCTTACTCTCAAAAACTTTCTCAGCTACTGCGATGCCCGACTGGATTTTGCCGGGCTTCACATTGCCTGCGTGTGTGGACCCAACGGGGCAGGCAAGTCTTCGCTACTTGAGGCGATAGCCTGGGCCGTTTGGGGGCAGGGTCGCGGGACAAACGAAGACGATGTCATCCATTTGGGTGAATCGGAAGCTCAGGTGGATTTTGTGTTTGAGCACCGTCAACAGCTTTACCGTATTATCCGCTCCCGCAGGCGACGGCAGCACAGTTCATTAGAGTTCCAAATCGACACAGAGTCGGGCTTTCGTAGCCTGACTCAGCAGGGGCTGCGGGCGACCCAGCAGCTAATTCTGCAACACTTACGAATCGATTATGAGACTTTCATTCACTCTGCCTACCTGCGTCAGGGACAGGCAGACGAGTTTATGCTCAAACGTCCTGCTGAGCGTAAGCAAATTTTGGCTGACCTGCTCAAGCTGTCACAGTATGACGATCTGGCAGACCGGGCAAAAGAGCAAGCCCGAGACCATAAAGCTTTGGCTGCGGCCATCACGGCTTCCCTGGCTACGCTCGAGCAGCGGCTGGCCCAACGCAGTGAAATTCAGACCCAGCAGCAACAGGTACAGCAGCAGCTAGCCAAATGGCAAGATCGACTGAGCCAGGCCACAACTCAACACAACTGCCTACAGCAACAGATGCAGCAACGCCAGGAATGGTTGCTAAGGCGGCACGATCGGAAACAGCGACTCGGCTGGCTACAGCAGCAGCTAGCGCAGCAACAGCGAATTCAACAGCAGCTGCAACGGCAAACGCAACAAATCGCAGCTATCCGGTCAGAAAAGGAAACCCTTCTGCAGCATTATGCTGAGTACCAGCAATTACAGATATTAGAGGAGGCGTATAGCGCTCAATCACAGACCTATCGAGCGCTACAGACCCAGTTGGCCGAAGTCCTGCAGTCGCGCTCGCAAACCCTAGCCCCCTTATTTCAACAGCAGCAACAGCAACAGCAACAGCTCGACCTGCTCAACGACCAGTGCAAAGACCTGCAACATTCCCTCGAAGAACGCACCGAAATTCAAGCAGCGCTGGCCCAGCTACAGGCCGCTAAAGCTCATCTAGAACAGCTCGACCGTCGGCAGCTGACCCGTGCACCGCTACTGAAGCAACGACAGATTCTACAGCTACAGATTCAGCGCACAAAGGTTCAGCTATCGGCTCAGCTTGAGGCCATTACCAGCACCCAACAACAACTGACCGAACACCAGCATCAGCAGCCTCAACTGCAGCAGGCCGTTGCTGATTTGAGTCGACAGATTGACTACCTGGAGCAGCGGCGTCTTTATCAGGAACAGGTGCGCCTGAAAGGTCAGGAGCGTCGCAGCTTTATGGAAAAGCTGCAAGCTGACCAGCGCGTTTACGAGACCCAGCTCGCCCAGCTCGCCCACAAATTGGCACTCCTAGATAAACCCGATGCCCCGTGCCCACTATGTCAGCGCCCCCTAAAAGACCATAGTGATCGGATCAGGCAGACCTACCAACAGGAATACGACGATATTCAGAATCAGATCTGGGTGACTCGCGAGCAGTTAGCCGTATCCGAGCGCGAAATTCAGGTTCTCCGTCAGGAATATCGCGATATCGAAGCTGAGCTGTATCCCTATGCAGCCACGCTAGAGCAGCGCGGACAGCTTCAGGCCCAGCTAGCAGCCAGAGCCGAATCAGCGGCCCGCCTAGCGACGCTAGAGGCTAAGCGTCAGCAGCTGGAGCGCTGTCTGCAAGGTGACAGTACGATTACGCCCCTACAGCAGGAAGCTCAGCAGCTAGACGAGCAGTTGGCCCAGCTTGACTACGATGAGCGCGATCACGCGCTGGCGCGCAACCAAGTCGAAAAGCTACGCTGGGCTGAAGTCCGCCAGGCCGAACTGGTAAGGGCCGAGCGACGCCTTGCTCAGCTACAGCGTCAGTTGCCTCAACTGCAGACCCAGCTGGAAGCAACCACCGCTGAAATCGAAACGCTGGAGCGTTCACTTACTCAGCAGCAGACCGCACTGGAGCAGCAGCAAGCCCGGCTTAACTACCATCCCGATGAACACCATCAGGTTCGTCAGCAGCTGCGTCAACAACAGCAGTGGCAGGTTCGCTATCAAGCACTACTGCAGGCTGAGGAACGGCAGCCCGAACTGACTCAGCAGCTGGCTGAGAACGCAACTGCGATCGAGGCGCTGGTAAAGGAAACGGCAGAAATCGATACTCAGCTAGATCATCTAGATCAGCGGCTAGCAGCCCTGCCCGACCTGACCGGTCGACTTGCGGAACTGGAAACCCACATAAAAATCAACCGGAGTCATTGCGACACCCAGCTAGCTCAGCAAGGACGACTAGAACAGCAGCTAAGCCAGCTCGATACCGACCAGGTGCTACGAGACCAGCAGCTGCGCGAACAGCAGGTCCATCAACACCGACAGCGGGTCTACCAGGAGCTGGCCCATGCCTTTAGTAAAAATGGTCTGCAGACTTTGATGATTGAGAACCTGTTGCCTCAGTTAGAAGCAGAGACAAACCATCTGCTGGGTCGGCTGAGTAACCACCAGCTCCATGTACAGTTCGTCACCCAACGTGCCGGGCGCAGCCGCAATAAACTCATTGACACGCTTGATATCCTAATTGCCGATACCCGCGGGACTCGGCCCTACGAGACCTATTCGGGTGGCGAAGCATTCCGGGTTAATTTTGCTATTCGACTGGCCCTGGCTCGCCTACTAGCCCAACGCTCGGGCATGGCACTACAGATGCTCATCATCGACGAGGGATTTGGGACACAGGACCAGGCTGGCTGTAATCGACTGGTGGCTGCGATTAATGCGATCGCACCTGACTTTGCCTGCATTCTGGCCATTACCCACATGCCCCACTTCCGCGAAGCATTTCAAACCCGCATTGACGTGAACAAGACCGAGCGGGGTTCTCAGCTAGCCCTGTCAACCTAACCTCAAAACTTAGTGGGCCTGAGTTTTACAGAACTTTCCCACAGCATCAAGATAAATTTATACATACTTTGCGGACTGACCAGCGGAACTCGCTATTCTCTAGGAAAAACTACGGCAATTAAGAGCCTGTCGGAGAATAGTGCGGAAAGTGCGTAGCCACGGCTGAATGGGAATGCTAGCTGTGAAATCGCGGTGATCGGCAGCGGGGCGATTGATGATAGGCAAACCTAAGGGACTGACATGGTGGGGCATTTTGAGCTGGGCGCGCGTGCCAAACGGACTGACAGCGGTAGCGGCAGTGCCGTAGTCCCACTGCTAGCTGCCCTGTTTGTCGGTATTTGCCTGTTTCTGATTGCCTTTCTGAAGCCAGGCATTTGGGGTGTCGACGGGAACGACATGCTGCAGATGTCCCAGTCGCTCATCACTAAGGGCAACTTCACGATTGCCCCTAGTTCAGGGGGCATTGAAGGCCCGGACGGACAGTTTTACTCCATCCGCTACCCACTATTACCCATTGTCGCCATACCGTTCGTCGGATTGGGCATGGCCGTTGGACACCTATTAAATTTGCCTGTTCAGTACACGTCTGCAACCTGCGGTTTGGTCCTCAATATTTTGCTCACAGCCGGAACAGCTGTCATGATCTGGCTGATGACGGTGCGGCTAGGCGGCAGCCGACACGGCGCTTATATTGCGGCAATCGGGTTTACCTTTGGGACCGTAGCATTGGTCTACTCTCGCGAGTTTTTTGCTGAGCCGCTGCTGTCTTTCATTATTACGCTGGCGCTGTATCTTGCGTTTGGCAAATCTAGCGCGGCCCACGTAGGAGCTGGAGTCTTCGCCGCGCTGGCGATTGCGGCGAAGCCCGCCGGTATTTTGCTAGCGCCGGTCCTAGCGCTTTACTTTCTGATGAAGCGATATGCCTGGTGGCGGGTGTTGACGCCCTGTGTGGGTGGAGCTGTCGGGGTTGGCCTGTTTTTGCTCTATAACTATGTTCGATTTGGCAACTGGACTTCCTCAGGGCAAGACGCCTCCCAGCTAAGTTTTGACGGCTTCTTGGGCCGGGCCGTGGGGCAGCTAGTCAGCCCTGGGGCGGGTGGCGGGTTGTTTCTTTATTGTCCTCCAACGGTTTTGGCCATGGCAGGCATTTGGGTGCTATGGCGTCAGCGCCGGGCTGAGATGATTGCCCTACTCGGTATTTTTATGGGGTTCTGGCTACTGCACAGCGGCTGGGGATTTAACGGTTGGAATTGGGGGCCTCGCTTTCTGGTCCCGATTATTCCTGCCATGATGGTATCAGTGGGTCTGCTGGGACGGCGCTGGCGGATGCCAACGCTCGGCTTGATTATTTTGGGCTTTGTGATCAACAGCCCTACGCTAGTGGCGTTTTACCAACGTTATTTCGCAGAGATGGCCGATCAGGATACTGGATTGCTCATGCAAGCGTTATCGCTGTGGGGCGAACCCGCTGGTTCACCTATTCTCAACGTGTGGGGGGCAACGTTTCGGCAGCTCCAGGCAGCTTTTTCGACCCCTGTGCAGGAGATTGTTGCCAACGTTGGTGCGCCACCCGAACTGGGCGAACTGGCCAACGCAGAGCTGCTGAGAATTGTGGCGGTATGGTGGTGGTTTTTGCCCGTTGCGGGATTCCCAGTTTGGGTTGGGTTTGCGATCGCATTCCTGCTAGTCTCAGCGAGTATCTGGCTCCTCTGGCGTGGCTGGCAACTGAGTTTACGACTACCCAAAGCAATGCCCAATTAGTATCCGTCTTTGTTTGACCGTCGTCTAAGCTCTATCTATATTGACAGTTCTATGAAGCTCATTATTCAAATCCCCTGTTACAACGAGGAAGGCACGCTGGGCATTGCTCTCTCCGAGCTACCTCGGCAGCTTCCTGGCATTGATACTGTCGAGTGGCTGATTGTTAACGATGGGAGTCTGGATCGCACCGTTGATGTCGCCCGAGAATGGGGCGTTGATCACATTGTGAGCTTTGATCACAATCAGGGGCTAGCTAAAGGTTTTATGGCCGGTCTAGAAGCCTGCCTCAAGGCCGGGGCCGATATTATTGTCAATACTGATGCCGACAATCAATATTGCGCGGCCGACATCCCTAAGCTAATCGAACCGATCCTCGACGGTCGGGCTGAGATTGTCGTCGGGGCCCGACCTATTCTACAAATCAAGCACTTCTCCCCCGTTAAGAAACTGCTCCAGAAGCTGGGAAGTTGGGCCGTTCGGGTCGCCAGTAATACGTCAGTTGCCGACGCCCCCAGCGGTTTTCGCGCCATGAGCCGAAATGCAGCGATGCAGCTCAATGTGTTCAACGAGTATACCTACACCCTGGAGACTATTATCCAGGCAGGGCAAAAGGGAATGGCGATTGCCTCAGTCCCTATCCGCACCAATGGCTACCTGCGACCTTCTCGTCTGGTTAAGAGCATCTTTGCCTATGTGCAGCGGTCTCTCTTCACCATTCTGAGAATTTTTGTCACCTATCGCCCGCTCTCCTTTTTCACAATTTTGGGCACGATTCCCTTCACGTTAGGGGTGTTGCTCGGTATTCGCTGGCTGTGGCTGTATTTTGCCTTCTTTGAGCAAACCGGTCGCAGTCACATCCCAAGTCTAATCCTGACCGCTATATTGCTGCTGATGGGCTTTCAGCTGTGGATTTTTGGCATCGTCGCGGACGTGATGTCAGTGAATCGAAAGCTGCTAGAGGATGTGCAGCTTCGACTCCGGCGAGCGGAGATTGAGTCACATACAAAGCGGCAGCGCCAGCGGGAACTGTTGTAAAAGCGGTGGTGAAATTGGCAATGGCTGGTTTCCTCATGTCTTCTCTCCCTAGCTTGTTACTCATTTACTGTATATGTCTAAAGATCTCTTCGCCCGCGAGGCACTTGCCCAAATTCCTAAAATTCTCACGTTGCAAGACCGCAACCCCCACAGCCCTAACTACGGCTGCTTTGATCGGAACTACTGGCAGTACAAGATTATTGACTTTTCCAGTGGGATGTCCCAGGAATTTGTGTGGCCGCTGGCGCTGGTCTACGATATGCCCTTGCCGGACAACCCCTACTACCGCCAGCCTGCCATCCGCAATTGGGTTGAAGCCGGTATCGAGTTTGCTGCGAAAAGCGCCCATCCAGACGGGTCCTGTGACGATTACTTCCCCTTTGAGCGAGCCGGTGGTGCAGCGGCGTTTTCGTTGCTGGCTTGTATCGAGAGCTACCGCCTGTTGGGGTTAGAAAATCCGATTGCGCTCAAGTTCTTTGAAACGCGGGCTGACTGGCTGGCACACCACCAGGAGAGCGGACGATTGACCAACCACCAAGCGCTGATTGTGCTGTGCCTGGAGCTGGCATCCCGGCTTCTGAATACCCAAAAATGGGAAACTGCGATCAAAGATCGCCTAGCCCAGGTGTTGTCCTGGCAGGATTCCGAAGGCTGGTTTCAAGAGTACGAGGGCTGCGATCCGGGCTACCATACGCTAACGATTTCTTGCCTGGCGCGGGTCTATGGATTTCGACCGAGCGAAGAATTGAAGGGTGCGATCGCAAACGGCGTTCGCCTGGTCACTCACTTCGTCCACCCCGATGGCTCCTACGGGGGCGAATACACCAGCCGCAATACCTATAACTTCTTTCCCCATGGGTTTGAGCTAGTTGGTCGATGGATGCCCGAAGCCCTCAGCATTAACGATCGCTTTCTCGAAGGGCTTGAGAACGGCGTAGGCACCTGCTACGCCGACGACCATATCGTTGGGCACCATACCTGGAACTACCTGCTCACCTGGAAAGACTTTGTTGAAGATCGGCCTCCGACAAAACCGGCCCAGCCAGGTCGAGTTTGGCTGCCCAACGCTCGCATTCTGATTGATCAGCGACAGGATACCAAGCTCTATCTGGCACTCAACAAGGGGGGCGCATTCAAGTTCTTCCGCGACAATCGTCTGGTCCTCTCCGATACGCAGTTTTCGCTGCAGGTGCGGCAGGGCAGCAAACTGAAGAATGCGGTCGGACATTTGGTGGGCGACTACCAATACGATGTCGAAGCTGACCGGCTGACAATCTCCGGGCCCTTGGGCTGGGCCAAGCAAAAGCAAATGACGCCGCTTAACCTGATGATTCTGCGCGTGGTTATGCTCACGGTGGGTCGCTTCTTCCCCAATCTGATTCGCAAGCTGCTACAGAAGATGCTGATTACCGGCAAAACTGAAGCCCCTTTTCAATTTAAGCGTCAGTTTACCTGGCAGGGCAATCAGTGGCAGGTCACTGACGAACTATCCGCCGATAGCTGGGACAGCGTGATGACGGCCGGACTGGGCGGTGACCAGACTTCTATCTACGTCGTCATGAGTCGTACCTATCAGCCGGGTCAGCTCCAGCCCTGGCAAGACCTGACACCCCAGATTCGGCAGCTCACGTCCGGTCAATTACTCACTCTAGAAAGGCAGCTATGAAACGAATTATCTCCATTGTTGTCAGCCTGGTTATTCTGGCAATTCTCTATACCAAAATCGACTTTGCCCGCTTACTAGAGGTGTTTCGTAACTGCGATCCGTTCTGGATGATCACAAGTTTGGGGATGGTCATTCCAATTACCTTTTTCACCGCTTGGCGGCTAAAGCAGCTCGTTCCAGCCCAGGCGCGGCTGACCCTTTGGGAGGCAAACCGACTCATTCTCGCGGCCAGCGTGCTGAACATGGTCCTGCCGTCAAAAATGGGCGATATTGCTAAAGCCTATTTCATGCGCGATCGCGGCCACCTCAGCGGCACCCTGTCCCTATCCATCGTGGTATTTGAGAAAACCTGCGATATGCTTTCGCTGCTGCTGTGGTGTACCTTCGGCCTGCTGCTCTATCCCCAAAAAGATGCCTTCTTTTGGACGATGACCATTGGCATTTTAGGCGGACTGACGCTGGGGTTACTGATGCTGGGTTCCAAAAAATTTGCTCAGTTCTTCTTCTTAGCCGCCCGGCGCTTCGCGCCCAAGAAAATCGCTGAAAAGCTCAGGTCAATGCAGCTGTCGTGGGGCGAAATGCATGACTATGTGTGGTCCAGTCGGACCCGCCTGACCCGAGTCGCTGGCATGTCCGTTTTTGTCTGGTTTTTACACCTGCTGCAGATCTGGTTGTTCATTCTCGCGCTCAACGCCTGGGCACCGCCAATAGAAAGCTTCGCGCTCTCGCCACTGGCGATTCTTGCTGGGCTACTACCACTTACGTTTGCTGGGGTAGGGACGCGTGACGCGGCCCTGGTACAACTCTATGCCCCCTACTTTGGCCCGTCTGTTGGGGCGGCCCTGGGGCTCCTCTGCACCTCTCGCTATTTCCTGCCAGCTATTGGCGGTCTGCCTTTCTTAAACCAGTACATGAGCACCGTCAAACGAATGAAGAAGGCTTAACTCAAATGCGTCTTCGCCGCCGCGATTCTTTCTTTAGGTCACTCGACGCCTCAACATACATTTCGGGCTCGAACGCAAAATTGTTGATCAAGCCTTCACGGTCAGTGGTGTAACCGTCAGTGGTGTTGAGGTCACCCTCACGCCCAGGGGTCTCTTGTGAGCATCCCCTTCTCGGTCTTTTCAAGCTACCGTCGCCGCAGACACAATTCCGCAATCGAACGCCTCCGAGCAAGCATCTTTGCCTCTGATGAATTTTTATCTGGCGAAATCAAAATCGACTAATTGTTAAGTGGTTAACGATTTGTTACATTACCGTTGGTATTAGCAGTTCCACGGTGGTTTATGAAAGCACTCGCAGTCGCGCAGCGCACCTGCTTCACGGTTCATCTTGCTTCATTGGTGTTTGGTTTGGCGGGGCTTTTGCTCGTGCTGCCCCACCCAGAATTCATCGCTCAGCTGCCTGAGGTTGGGCGAACGGCCTTTCAGTGGTCAATGACCGGCGGCGGCGCGGTGTATATGGTCTCGGGTGCAGCCGCCGTGGCTATCTATGCCTATCGGTACTTGGGTCTATGGCACTGGCTGACGTTTATGGTGCCTGCGATCGCACTGTCCCTGACTGCTGAGTTGTTGGGTACCAGTACCGGATTCCCATTTGGGGCCTATCACTACCTCACGGGCCTGGGCTACAAAATTTCGGGTCTGGTGCCGTTCACGATCCCCTTGTCGTGGTTCTATCTGGGCTTTAGCGCCTACCTACTGGCCTATGCCGGGCTGGCCTCGGTGGGCCGGCTGCGCTGGTTAGGGGCGATTGGCTTCGGCGCCCTGCTGCTGACCTCCTGGGACTTTGTTTTAGACCCGGCCATGAGCCAAACCACCATGCCTTTCTGGGCCTGGGACCAACCGGGTGCCTTCTTTGGCATGCCCTACCAAAACTTCGCAGGCTGGTTTGGCACAGGTGTCGTGTATATGCTGGTTGCGACCCTGTTTTGGCTAGCCAAGCCCCTGCCACCAATCAATTTCCCGCTGAAGTTTCCCCTGGCGGTTTATCTCAGCAACTTTGCCTTTGCCATGATCATCAGCATTGATGGCAAAATCTACCCCCCCATTCTATTAGGGCTGTTGTTGGGTGTTATCCCGGCCATTTTGCTATATCAGGCCGCTGTTGCAACCCCTAATGCCGACTACGAAGCACTGAACGGCATCGTCGTACCCGGCCAGGGCGACGCCTAGGTGAGTGACTTATCCATTGGGGTCGGTGCGCTCTCGCTGGGGCTGATCGCGCTGCAGCTGCCTGCCACGTTTCTTTTATTGTCTCGACTGCTGCGCGGGGCAAGACGCCAGCGCCCAATCCCACCTCGCAAAGCCGCGCCCAATCAGACCGGCAGCGTCAGTGTGGTAGTGCCGACCTTGAATGAGGCCCACCGTATTGGCCCCTGCCTAGTAGGGCTCAGCCAGCAGGGACCGGAGGTGAGAGAAATTGTCGTCGTAGACAGCCGCTCAACCGATGGCACTCAGGCCAAAGTTGAGGCGATGGCCCAGCAGGATTCGCGCATTCGACTAGTGACCGACGAACCGTTACCGGTGGGCTGGGTTGGACGACCTTGGGCATTACATACGGGCTTTTTGCGGAGCGATCTGGCCAGCCAGTGGGTGGTGGGGATCGATGCGGATACCCAGCCGCAGCCCGGTCTGATTGCTAGCGTTCTACATGAGGCCGAGGCTCAAGGGTACGACATCATCTCTCTATCGCCCCGCTTTATTTTGGAAACGGCAGGGGAATGGTGGCTGCAGCCCGCCTTGTTAATGACGCTGATCTACCGATTTGACTCAGCCGGAGTCAACGCACTCGAGGCTGAACGGGTGATGGCGAATGGCCAGTGTTTCCTATCGCGACGGTCGGTGCTGGCGCAGCTAGAGGGCTACGCCTGTGCAGCCAGTTCGTTTTGTGATGATGTCACGCTGGCTCGGGAAGCGGCTCGGCGCGGTTTCAAGGTGGGCTTTCTAGACGGCGCTGAGGTAATCAGTGTCCGCATGTATGAGGGCATGGGTGAAACCTGGGAGGGCTGGGGGCGATCGCTAGATTTGAAGGATGCAACCTCGAAGGCCCAGCTGTACAGTGACCTGTGGCTGTTGGTGACAACCCAGGCGCTCCCGATTCCGGCATTGCTGGTACTGGGTCTGCTTGGGTGGAGCGGCAGTGGATCGGGGGTGGGGGTGGTTGCGATCGCACTTAACCTTCTCCTGCTCATCATTCGCCTTGGCATGCAGGTCGCCGTAAGCAGTTCCTATCAGTGGCCTCAGCGCCCATCGCTGGCCTCTCAGTGCTTTTGGCTAGCGCCGCTAGCGGACCCCTTGGCCGTATTGAGAATTGTCCGCTCCGCCTTTCAAACGGCGATTCAATGGCGTGGACGAACCTATGAAAAGCGGTGAAAAACGGTAATGACGAGACCGACCCAGCGGGTTCAGAGCATGTTGAACCCACCTACTGTCCTACTCTTCGATTGGGTGCCTGGTCGTCCCCCTTACCGGGTCCGCCAAGGGCTCAGCATGACCGTTGGCCATCTGTAGGCGTACATCTTCGATGGCCGAGTTGAGCTGGGCGATCTTGTCCTCTAGGCCCCGCCGCGCCAGCTCCATGCGTTCCTCCTGAGTCACGTTAGAAAGGTTACGCTTGAGCTCGTCTGACAGTTCACCAAAGTCTAAGTCGCTCGCGTCTTCCTGCTGATTCAACCGACTGGTGGCCAGGGCACCGACAACACCACCCAATACGCCGCCCACTAGGGCGCCTAAAAAGAACCCACCGGCAAAATTGCTCTGACCCATCAGCTCATCGCCCTTAACTGCAGTTCACGCAGCTACAACTCACGTAGCTACAACTCATCATCCTACGGTGTCGTGGCTAATCTGAGCCAAACTGCAAAGTTATGTCGCAAAGGTACGGTCTCCAGCATCGCCCAGACCCGGCACGATAAACCCATTGTCGTCTAGCATCTCGTCAATAGCAGCTGAATAGATTGTGACACTGGGGTAGGCATCGGCGAGCTTTTTTAAGGCAACTGGTGAAACTACCACCGAGATTACCCGTACAAGCGATGGGTCCACTCCCCGTCTGGTTAGCTCCGCCATCGTTGCCATCATCGTACCGCCCGTGGCTAACATCGGCTCGCTGATGATCACATGGGTATTGGCTGCCAGCGACGCAGGGAGCTTGTTAACGTAACAAGTCGCCTCAAGGGTGTCTTCGTCGCGTGCGAACCCGAGGTGGTAAATAGACGCCGTAGGCAGTGCCGACTCGATGCCAGGCATCAAAGCCAGACCCGCTCGCAGAATCGGCACCACAATCATCGGCACCTCGGCATTGATAAATGTCGCTGGACAGGTGGTTAGTGGCGTCTCAATGACGGTCTCAACAGTAGGCAGCCATTCGCGCATAGCCTCGTAAGTCAACCATCGACCCAGTTCAATCATGGCGCTGCGAAACACCGCTGACGGCGTCGACCCGTCACGAACAACCCCCAACCAGTGCTTGATCAGGGGATGGGGCGGTACGTATACCCGCAGTTGCATAGCCATAGTTCTCTGGTGAGGTAGTAAGTGGAGAGGTAGTGAAATAGTAGGCTGCCTAAAGCTGCTAGACGCTAAAGGACACACTAAAGGGATTCCACTACTTCACCCATTCACTATTTCACTACTTCACTTCCACAGCAAATCTTACCGGCCTCGCAGCAAGTGTTTGACCGTTTCCACCATCTCCACCGGACGAAAAGGCTTGGCAATATAGGCGTCGGCGCCCTGTTTCATGCCCCAATAGCGGTCAAAGTCTTCATTTTTAGAAGAGCAAATCACCACAGGCACTTCCTGCGTCTCAGGATTATTCTTGACCCAGCGGCATAGCTCATAGCCGTTCATGTTAGGCATGACGATATCGAGAATGACCAGATCGGGCGGGTTTGCCAGTATTTTGTCTTTGGCTTCTACGCCATCTATTGCTTCTAAAACGGTCATGCCCGCTTTGATCAGGAGACCCGAAATCATCTCCCGCAGAGTTGAGCTGTCGTCCACAATCAAAACAGTGGTCATGGTGGGCTTAGGGCTGGTTTTTCAGGGATGAGATGAACACGCTATCCAACGATCTATACCGATCTTGGTAAGGGGGGAGCACAGCCAGGGCTTGACCTAACAGACACTTGAGCTAAAGGCGATACAGCGTTTCCCGTGGGGGCATTTTACCCAGATATTATAGGGAATATCAGAGCGTTAGCACAGCTATATCAGCACATCTGCAGCGCACAGAATGGGGCATTTACCCATTGATAGAACCCCAGGTAGGATTCAATCTAGGCAAGCGAGTACGGCCTTGGGCGGTAGCTTGTCTTTGAACCAGACAATTTTGGCTGGCGTTTGATCGACTCGCACACCGGCCTTTTCTAAATTCAGCCGCTCAGACACTGCCAAAATCAGATTGTCGCAGTTGGCCTGCCGCACCTGGGAAAATTTCTTTCGCAGGTAGTCGGGTCGCCAGTAACCCACGATCTCTAGCAGGTACGTCCGCCCGTCTGGGTGAACCAGACGAAAATCCGGAATCATTACACTGCCCGGAATCGGGATTAAGTCGACCTCACGCTCCAGTATCCACTCCGTTTTTAGCTTTCCCCAACGTTCAGCAAAAGCTGCTTCGATCATGCTGTCGTAGGGCTTACCGGCTGGGTAATGGCTGACCAGATCACACGTATCCGCCAAAGAATAGCGCTTTTCGCGGGTTTGGCGGGTGTAGCTATCTTTCCACTGCAGGGTCGCGCTGAGCTGCCATCGGGTGACATGCAAAATAGCCGGTACGAGCTTGGCGATATCAAGCCCATAGCGGGTACTGGGCTTAAATAGGCTGGCGGGGCCATCGATCGTAACTGTAAAGCCTTGGTCGGCTTCGCCCTCAATGTAGGTCATCAGCCGAAATAGCTTCAGGTAGCGAAACATCAGTTTGTACTCGCCAGGGTCGTTGCGATGGACGTTCAAAATGACGTGGCTGGCCCGGTAAAAAAGGCCTTGCACCTGGGACAGGTTGTAGCGGTGCAGCAGCGCTTCAGGGGTGGGGGCATCAAAGGCGGTGAGGATACGATTTTCCTGCAGGTCGGCATAGAGTCCCTGACGAATGTGGACGGGTTCCACAGGGCGTTCCAGGGTCTGGGTTAGCTCTGCCGCCAGGGTTTCTAGATGGTGTCGGGCAGCAGCAGGGCTTTGTGCAGATTGGGCCGATCGGGTAAATACTTTTTGGCGCAGTTCCTGGGGATCTAAGGGGCTGACGACTTCGAAGGTGCTGAAGCTACTGCGGAGAATATGGGCTAGACCGCGCTTGATGCGGTAGTCAGTTTCCTCACCTTCCAAGGTTTGTAATGCCTGGTTGAGTTCGCCCTGAGTGCCCCCGACGGCGTCTTGAAATAGACGAATAAGCGTCGTTGAGATCGCACCCCACTCTCCGCTAACCGGTAGCTGCTTGGGAATCACCGAATCGCCCTGAGGACGATGCATCAATAAATCAGAGGGCAGCACAATCGCGTTTCCATTTCGTTGAATTACTATAAATAATAGTGATCCCGCCCTAGATTTACCTTGACCGCTGCATCTATCCAAACGGAAACGCTCAATCTGCTCGACTGGCCGCGTTTATGCGAGCATCTGGCGACGTTTGCTGCAACGAAACTCGGTGCGATCGCAGCTCGCAACCTGCGCATTCCCCCCACCCAGACCGATAGCGAAACCCTGCTGGCCCAAACCCGCGAAGCCTACCAGCTAGACGCCGTTAGCCCCCTCAACTTTCGCGGCATTCAAGACATTTGGGACTCGCTGGAGCGGGCTGACCGCAGGGGCATACTCACCGGGGATGCGCTGCTAGCCATTGCCACCACCCTGGCCGGAGCCCGCCAGCTGCGCCGGGTCATCGACGGGCAAGACGCCGACGAATTTCCAGTTTTACAAGACCTGGTCAGCCAGCTACGCACCTATCCCGACCTAGAGCAGTCGATTCACCACTGCATCGACGACCGAGGCAAGGTCACCGACCGGGCCAATCCCAAACTCGAAGGCATTCGCCGCAAGCTTAAGCAGCTCCATGGCGACATTCAAAGCCGCCTGCAGCGACTCCTGCAGCGCCACCCCGGCGCGATGCAGGAGCTGATTATTACCCAGCGCAGCGAGCGCTTTGTCGTGCCGGTCAAGGCCCCGCAAAAAGACGCCGTCCCCGGCATCGTCCACGACGTTTCCACCAGCGGCGCGACCCTGTATATAGAACCCCAGGCAGTGGTCGAACTCGGCAACCAACTGCGTCAGACCCAGCGCCAGGAAGAGCGCGAAGAAGAGGCCGTGCGCCAGCGCCTGACTGAGCAAGTGGCCGAAATCTCGGAAGACCTGGAGCGCCTGCTGGCCATGGTCACAACCCTGGACCTGGCGACCGCCCGGGCCCGCTACTCCCTCTGGCTCGAAGCCAACCCACCACGCTTCGTTGAACCCAGCGAGCAAACCGTCCTGCGCCAGCTCCGCCACCCTCTTCTCGTTTGGCAGCACCGCCATGAAGAAGGCCCCGAGGTCGTCCCTATCAACGTCGTCATGCGGCCCGAGCTACGGGTCGTGGCCATCACTGGCCCCAATACTGGCGGCAAAACGGTCACGCTCAAAACGCTGGGTCTGGCGACTCTGATGGCCAAAATAGGCCTATTTGTCCCCGCCAGGGAACCAGTTGAGCTGCCCTGGTTTGAGCAATTACTCTCTGATATTGGCGATGAGCAGTCAATTGAGCAAAGCCTGTCGACCTTCTCCGGCCACGTCAAGCGAATTGGGCGGATTTTGGATGCCTTAGATAGCAATCAGCCTATTCAGGCCCCAAAAGCAGAAGCAGCGCTCGACTCTACGGGAGAAGGAACTGAACAGACTGAAGCTGGCTTCTTGCTTGAGGAGCACCCCACCACCCCACCTCCTCACCTGCTCACCTCCTCACCCGCCAACGCCCTGGTCCTCCTCGATGAAGTTGGCGCGGGCACCGATCCGTCTGAAGGGAGCGCTCTCGCCATTGCCCTACTGCAATACCTAGCTGACCACGCTCGCCTTACCGTCGCCACCACCCACTTTGGCGAACTCAAGGCGCTGAAGTACCAGGACGAGCGTTTTGAAAATGCCTCGGTCGAGTTCGATGATGTCAGCCTTTCCCCCACCTATCGACTGCTGTGGGGCATTCCTGGTCGTTCCAACGCGCTCACCATCGCTCGACGACTGGGGCTAGATCCGCACATTCTGGACCAGGCGCAGCAGTATGTGGGCATCAGTGGACAGGCTGATGTCAACCAGGTGATTGCTGGGCTAGAAGCCCAACGGCGAGAACAGGAAGAGAAGGCCGCCCAGGCAGCACAGATTGTCGCTCAGGCGGAGCGGCTCAAGGCGGAGATTGAGGATAAGGCGCGATTACTGAGGGAACGGGAAGACGCACTGAAGCGACATCAGGAACAGGCGGTACAGAGTGCGATCGCACAGGCTCGCAGCGAAGTTGCCCAGGTCATTCGTACCCTGCAGAAAAACGGCGGCAGTGCCCAGGCCGCCCAGAAAGCCACCGAATCTCTCAACAAAATCGAGGACAAGCAGATTCCCACCGGCAAACATCCGGCTAAACAGCCCGGGGGCTACCGCCCCAAGGTTGGCGAACGCGTCCGCCTGCTCACCCTGGGCGGTCAAACGGCAGAAGTCCAAACCGAGCCCGATGCCGACGGAAAACTCTCCGTCCGCTTCGGCCTGATGAAAACCCTTGTGGACATTACCGAAATCGAATCGCTCAACGGCCAAAAAGCCGACCCGGTTGAAAAAAACAAGCCTGCCCTCTCCCAGGCGACCGTTGCCAAAGTGACGGCTCCTAGTGCCCCGGCTATTCGTACCAGCAGCAACACGGTAGATTTGCGCGGCATGCGCGTCAGCGACGCCGAACCCACGCTAGACAACTTCATCGCCAACGCCCAGGGCCCGATCTGGATTATTCACGGTCACGGTACCGGCAAGCTCAAGCGCGGTGTCCATGCCTATCTCAAGCGCCATCCCCGCGTAAAAAAGTTTGAGCCTGCCGAACAGGCCGATGGTGGTACCGGCGTCACAGTGGTTGACTTTAAATAGGTAGGTCTACCCTGCCCTCTAAACAAAACGGAGAGCCAACACAACGGTGGCCCTTTCGCTCTTCATCCTGCCCGCTCCGCTTCGACGCTCTCCTCAATTTCATCTAGCGTCTTGACGACCAACTGCTTTGCCTCCATTCCCCAGCCCCATTTCTGAATCGCAAAGGCCACGTAAAACCCGACTCCGGTGGCTAGCAGGTCTAGCGGCTGCTGCTGAGAAATGCCAATCAACAACCCTAGACCGCCAATGCCCCAAAACGGAAGGGCCACGAGCTGCCGGTCCCGCTGTACCAGCTGCGCTAGAAAGTTTTTGGGAATGCTGGCCACGACCTCAGCTCGCACTGCCTGCTGCTGTCGGTACGGTACCGCAAAGCTAAACTTCCGTCGTAACTTCTCAATTTTGCGCGCCTCGGTGCTGTACTCCGTCAGCTCATCCTCGGCCATCATTACCAGCTTCTCTGCCAGATCCATCCCGCTACCCCAGTGAACCCCCTTCATCGTAGAGCAGCCCGAGCCCCTGTGCAGCGCCTCGCAGAGACCAGCGCTATACTCAGTTTTGTAGCATCCCCTACAAAGCCTCTGTTCATGACCCTTATGACCGTTTTAGACCGTGCCCTAGCCGGTAAAGACCTGACTGAAGCCGAAGGCCTGCAGCTGCTCCAATCGTCTGACGCCGAAGCGATTGAGAGGGTTCGGGCTGCTGCCGACCAGCGCCGACAGCAGCTAGTGGGTGATACCGTCACCTACGTCGTGAACCGCAACCTTAACTACACCAATATCTGCGAGCAGCACTGCAGCTTCTGCGCATTTCGCCGAGACGAGGGGCAGGAGGGAGCCTACTGGCTCGACTGGGGTGCGATCGCACACAAAGTCGCCCAGGCCATTCAGCAAAACGCGACCGAAATCTGTATGCAGGGCGGCCTCAACCCAACAGCCAAAATCAACGGCAGCAGCCTAGCCTACTACTGCAAGCTGGTCGAAACCATCAAGCAGGACTATCCGCATCTGCACATCCACGCCTTCTCGCCCCAGGAAGTGCAGTTTATCGCCCGCGAAGACGACCTTACCTATGCCGACGTGATTCTCTCGCTGAAATCTGTGGGCGTGGGTTCTCTCCCCGGAACAGCAGCCGAAGTACTGGACGATAGCGTTCGCCGCATTCTTTGCCCCGAAAAGATTGACAGCGCAACCTGGATAGAAATTGTAGGATTGGCCCATCGCCTGGGAATGCCGACCACCAGCACCCTGCTGTCCGGCCATATCGAAACCCCCCAGCAGCAGATCCGTCATTTAAAGCAGCTGCGCGATCTTCAAAAACGGTCGCTGAACGACAGCAATACCGGCATTACCGAATTCATTTTGCTCCCCTTCGTCGGCCAAGACGCCCCTAAGCCCCTACGCCGCCGTGTGGGGCGCGATCAGCCTAGCCGTTCAGACGCGCTTTTGTTGACTGCTGTTGCCCGCCTCTTTTTAGGGCAGTGGATTCCCAACCACCAGCCCAGCTGGGTCAAACTGGGTCTCGATGGCGCGACCGAAGCACTCCGCTGGGGCTGCAATGACATCGGCGGCACCCTCATGGAAGAGCACATCACCAGCATGGCCGGAGCCCAAGGCGGAACTTCCCAAACAGTGGAAAGCTTACGGCATGCAATTTGCTCTATTGGGCGCACACCCCAGCAAAGAGATACGCTGTATCAGCCCTCAGCGACCTTGTCACCAGCAATCTCCGCTTCAATGTCCGTTGTATAAGTCATCTTGAACACGCCCCCATTGAAACAGACCGGGTATCATCAGTGCCGGTCAGCGATGTATTTATCTACCCTTTTATTTTGCTTCAAGTCACTACCGTTTTATCCAAGCAACAGCAGTCAACCCTACGTAGCCATCTCAGTGCGCATCGGGCATTGCTCTCGTCAGATATTTCACGGTATGCAGTTGGCCGCCAGCGCTTTTGGCTAGAGCATCAGGCCGTGCTGGGTAGCTATGGTAAGCAGTACCGCCCCGGTGCCAAGCTTCCCCAGCTTTGGGATTTTTGCCAAAACGCCTATCAACAGGCACTAGAGCAGGTCCACCTGCCTGCCCGCGACGCACATCTGGGTCTGATTGCCTACGGTAAAGTCGGTATTAGGCAGCATCGAGATGACACCTACGCTGCCAGCCCTGCAGTCAGCATCAATCTTTCTACCGAACCTACCCTATGGGGATATACCCCTGCCTACTCAGGCTTTGAAGCCCGCCGACCGAAAGCAGCCGATGAGAGGATTCACACCCTACCCCCCGGTGCGGTTGTTTTGTTCAATAGTAAGAACATACATCGAGTGGTTCAAGCCGACGCCGATCGCTGGTCCATCAACCTATGGAGCATTTCACCCCGGTGTATGCCCTATTTTGAGACTTACCTGACAACACAATCAACTCACTGACAGGTGCTGAGCTGACAGATGCGACGGAGAATGACCACGGCGCCGAGAACCGCTTTCTCGGGTTTGGGTCTGGCGGCGGGGGACGCCACGCTTGGGTGTTCTAAACCGGTGGCCTCTCTCCAAAAAGAAAGCGCCCAACTGGCAACTACTCACCAACCGCCCACCAGGCCAGGGCAAAAGACTGCGCCAGGTCATCATTGACCTGCTGCCGGTAAACCACGCGCAGCTTGTACTCTCCCGTTCGTGGAATGGGATAGAAAATATGCTCTACGCTGTCTTCCTCACTGATAGAAGACCAGACACTGTCAGCAATATCATCACTGTCAGCGGGCATCAGATACAAATCTAGATTGTTGAGGCCGCGATCCGAGAAAGATTCGCCCTCATCGTAAATGCCGTTACCGTTCTGGTCTTCGAGCACAACCTGGCGTTCCCATGCCAGCGTGGCCGACAGGTAACTGCCCCCCATCAGCGGCTGCTCAAATGCGTAGTCCATCACCAGCGTATCCGCCTCGGTCTGCGGGAGGTCTTGAGGCGGCAGCTCTGATTCGATCGCATCGTAGGCCCAGCCAATCGTCGGCACCTCACCCGCATCCCACTGCCCCCCACTGAACTGCTGATAGGCCCGAAACGCGTTGAGGTGGCCGGTACCCAACTCGCTGTGAAGGGGAATCGCCGGATCGCGATAGGCGTCTCCCTCTAGCCAGGTTTGGTTGCCTTCATCCAACAGCGTACGACTCATGCCTAACCGTCGACCATCGCCAGTATCTTCTAGCTTGTCGGCCGAGTTGAGCAAAATGGCCTTCGTTACCTGTGGCTGGCGAGCGTCCAGACGCCAGCCAGCGGTTCTAATCTGACGATCGCTAAATTCCTGTAGCAGGGCTACCGTAGCGACGACGTGGGGGGCGGCGAAGCTGGTTCCGCTGCTCTCAATCCGTCGCCCGTCCGGGTCAAACATCTCAATCAGGCTGCCGGGCGCGACCAAGTTAATCGAACGCCGTGCCCCCACGTTAGACTCGGGGCGTCCTCCCCGAAACGGAGGAAAGTCGGGCTCACTACCTAAGTTCGCGTAGTCTACTCGCGCAAAGCGGCCATCCGCTGTCTGGGTCGAATAAGCAACGTTGACCCCGTTGAAGTTGTCGGTCGGAATGGGAATGCCCCCGCCCCCCTGATTGCCCGCAATCACATAGAGCGTATCGTGCACCCGCCCCGACCAGTCGATGCACTGGGTCAGCAGCGCGTTACCGTCTAGGTCTGCATTGGGCCTGGGGTCTCGCAGCAGCGGTTCGCCAAAGCTAAAATTAATCGCTCGCACATCAGCACTGTTTCGCAGCGCGACGCTCTGTGCGGTCAGACACTCCACCGGCTGCCCGGAAAACTCCGGCAGTGGCCCAACCGCTGCCGAGTACAGCACCGCATCCGGAGCGACCCCGGTTAAAAACTTATCCTGGCTGATCATCACGCTCGCCACATTGGTCGCGTGACCATCAACAAACTCGTCAGGGACAGCCGGTCCATTGAGCTGCAACACCTGGGCCACACCAAAGGGCATCGTCTCGAAGGCAATTTTGTCAATGCCAAACTGACCAGGCCGACCAATCTCTACCTGGCCAATGGTAATCTTTCGTCCGGTCAAGTTGTAAGGCGCTCCGTGCAGCCGCAGAGCATCAATCCCCGCAGTTCCGACCGAGGTCGAGAGTGCCCAGACTGGCACCCCAACAACCAGACTCAAACCACTGCCCAACGCAACCCAACGTCCACCCAATCGTTTCAAAAAACTGCCCATACACCTTCACATCACAACTTCAATATCGGACGCCAGACCTCAATATAGCCTTCAGTTTTTGATGCTTTGAAGCAAAGCGGTAAAGCATCAAAAACTGAAACGATGCTTTACCGAGCAATCCTGTCTCGTTTCACCAGGACCAGATTGTGCACCCTAGAGTGAGACCAGCTCAGCATTCGCCCCCATCGGCAGACAGATCAGGGCTGGCTACCGACGGGGCTATCCGTTCAGTAGTGCAACTCTAGCGCAGAGTAATCCACCGCTGACGGACCTGTAACAGCCGCTTACATGCGAGCTTCACCTCATGTGAAACCGTCATGAAAGCACCAGAATAGATTTGAGAGAAGTCTATAGATTTTGTTACAATAAATACATCCAATTGACGATTACAGAGGCTCTCCCATCATGCTGCAAACCCCGTCAAAAAAGTCCACCGTTATCTCTCCTTCCATTCTCTCAGCTGACTTCAGCCGGTTGGGCGACGAGGTTCGCGCTGTCGATGCAGCCGGTGCTGACTGGATTCACGTTGACGTCATGGACGGTCGCTTTGTCCCCAACATTACGATCGGCCCCCTGATTGTCAAGGCGCTACGCCCGGTCACTGACAAGCCGCTTGACGTGCATCTAATGATTGTCGAGCCCGAGAAATACGTTAAAGACTTCGCCGACGCGGGGGCTGACATCATCTCGGTCCATGCTGAGCACAACGCCTCTCCCCACCTGCACAGAACGCTGGGGCTGATTCGTGAACTGGGCAAACAGGCAGGGGTTGTACTCAACCCATCCACACCGCTGGCACTGATCGAGAACGTGTTGGATATCTGCGATCTGATACTGATTATGAGTGTCAATCCTGGCTTTGGCGGTCAGTCATTCATTCCCTCGGTGCTGCCCAAGATTCGCCAACTGCGGCAAATGTGCGACGAGCGGGGGCTTGACCCCTGGATCGAGGTAGACGGTGGTCTCAAGGCCCACAACACCTGGCAGGTTCTAGACGCCGGGGCAAATGCGATCGTGGCAGGCTCTGCCGTCTTCAAGGCCCCCGACTATGCCGAAGCCATCGAAGGTATTCGCAATAGCAAGCAACCGATGCCCGAGTTGGCAGCTGTCTAGGGCTAGCTCACTTTAAAATTTAGGTATTCCACATTAATTTTAGCTAATTCAAACAGGCGAACCGAACTCCGGATTCGCCTGTTTTGCTAGGGAATTCTCGCGGGTCTCACAGCATTCATGCCGTGGCAGCAAAATAGCGTCTGACGCCTCCGTAGAAAATCAGTAACAACACGGCCTCAAAAAGATGCTTTATATACCTAATATCCGGTTTGTCCGTATAGCTATCGATTTGTATTTAGGTGATGCACAACTGCTGAAATCAGGGTAGATACGACATTCTACTGATGTAGGGCGGTGATATAGCTTGTAAAGTTGTTTGTGTAAATCGCCTTAGCAGATGGGTTAATTTGATACACGTAGCTGACATGCATCTCCCGTCTACTCTAGTCGCGCAAGACCCCAGCAACTCAACCATGAACACGCAATCAATCGAAGAGATGGTCTCAAAGATCTTCGCGACGCGTCGAATTACCCGTAGCGATCAGCACGTCCTGATGACGATGTTCTCCCGTGGCAACATCAGTGCTACGGATGAAACGCTGATCAACCAGATCTACGAAGCGCTAAATCAGGGTCGAGTTCGGGTAGTTGAGTAACGCGCTACTCTGTCTGAGAACGATCTTTTTTCAACAGATCAGAAAACGACAACGCCTCTGCCGCTAGGACAAATATCGTGGGAGGCAGACTGGCCGTCATTGCCTGTAAACTGGCATAGCGTTCGGGGAAGTGTTCATCCGGAACAGCGAGCCCCATCAGTACTAGATCAGCTCGAGCAGAGGACGACTGCAAAATTTTGTCGAAGGGCTGATCGTGAGACACGATGACGCTTGGACGGGCACCGATTCTGAGCATTTCAATCAGCTCAGTCAGGTTGGCCTCAGCGGCTTCAGCCGCCGTTTGGTTAGTCACGACTAGCTTGAGGTAGATCTCGGCTGAGCGCCACTGACTGCTGGTTCGCAGTAGATAGGCCAGAATCAGCATCAGACCTCCGTTGTTCTGCAGCCCCCCCCACCAAACATCAATTTGTCTGGGTCGGTGGTGATTGGTCGGGATCAACGCTTCGGGTTGGGCGCGGCAGATGATCACATTACGTTTGGCCTGACGGCATTTGCCGATAATGCTGTAGAAGCTTTGACGAATCTTGGGATCGGGATTCTCAGTATCGCCCAGCAAAATGGTGTTGGGCACCAGTGGACCAATGCCGTAGGACTCGATCAGCTGCTCAGTGCCAATGAACGGATCGGTGGCGGTGATGACTTTGACAAAGGCCTCGGTGCCCCGCCGCTCCAGATAGTCTTGGATGGTCGATTCCATCGATTCCTGCTGAGCCAGGCTGCGCGTGCCGGGCGGCAGCACGCTGGCAACGGTGACCAGCCCCCGCCCGTGGGTCAGCGCACTGGCAATGTTAATCAGGTGGGGCCGTTTGGTAGGGGCACCCGAGAGTACCAGCAGATGGGGCCGCCAGTTTTTGGGGTCGGGGTTGTCTGCTATGTTCATCAGCCCTGCCCGTACTAGCGATAACCATATGCCTTGGCGTACATCGCCCCAGGTGGTTTTGATCTCTCGTTGCTCTAACCAGATGTAGATCAGTAGAACAATAACGGCCGCGGCGATGGTTGCGATCGCATTGATCAAGAACATCACCGCCAGACAGCCCCCCGCTCCCAGCAGCGACACATACCAGGGCACCTTAAACGTGGGCCGAAAGGACGGACTCTGCAGAAAGCCCTCGATACCCGCCGCAACGTTCAGGACCATGTAAGTCGTTAGAAAGAACATAGTGAGTACCGGCGCAATCTTGTCCAGATCGCCCAGCCCCACCACTGCCAGCACAACCCCCAGGGTGAACAGCGTTCCCAGTCGAGGTTCATCGACCGGGCCATCTCCCAGTCCTAGCCAGCGCAGTTTATTCGGCAAGATGCCGTCTCGCGCCAGCGCCTGCAGAATGCGCGGTGCCCCCAGAATGCTACCAATAGCGCTAGAGAGCGTTGCCCCCCATACCCCCAGCAAAATTGACGGCCCCCACAGCGCCATTCGCTGCATTACCAGAGGTTCGTTAACCAGGGCCTCAGCCGGGGCTCGCCATACCAGCAACGGCGGTATCGCCATATAGATGATGTAGCCCACCACGACAGCAGCAAGGGTGCCGCTTGGAATGGACTTGACCGGATCCTTCAAATCGCCCGACATATTGACGCCCGACATGATGCCGGTCACGGCGGGAAAGAAGACAGCGAGTACGGCCCAGAATCCTACGGTGCCAGGTGTTTCTATCGTGGCAGGGTCCGTACCCTGCGGAACAACGGTGGGCAATGCATCAATGCTTTGGCTAAAGACCAGACAGATTAGCGATAGTGCGATCGCAGCCATGATGAAATACTGCGCTTTAATCGCAATCTCGGCTGACTTCAGAGCCAGCAGCGTAACGAGTACCGTGGTTACCAGCGCCACTATTGTCTGGTTGACCTGCGGAAAAATCTGCGTAACGCTCTCAGCAAAGCCAATGGTGTAGAGTGCCACCGAAAAAGCCTGAGCAAAGTAAAGCGGAATGCCCACCGCGCCGCCCGTTTCGATTCCCAGCGAGCGGCTAATCATGTAATACGCCCCCCCTGCCCGTACCACCTTATCTGTCGCAATGGCGCTAATCGATAGAGCCGTAATGAACGTGATCGAGGTTGAGATGGTAACAATGATTAGCGTCGATACCATCCCAACATGCCCTACTACCCACCCAAAGCGCAGGTACATAATCACGCCAAGGATGGTCAAGATTGAGGGCGTAAATACTCCCCCAAAGGTGCCTAGACCTGCCGAAGTCGGCTTGGTAATAACAGTCGAGTTAGAAGACGCCATAATTGACAGTGACGGAGCAGAGGAGCCTGACCCAGCATAACCGTATCGGGCTGGATGTAGCGTACTCCGAATAGTGATTTCAGCCTTTCAGTCGCTGCATGGCAAACAGAAGAGGAGCGCGCATCACAGTTACTCCGCGAGTAGCGCTCAGAACATCTAGGCACCGGGCACTGTGCCATGGCTACCGGGATTCGTACAGTCGCAGGGTAAAGCGATCTAGCTTCATCGTGCCTTGGGTAGTCGTTTCTTGGACTGACTCATAGCGATTGGCCAATGCCCGTGCAACCGACTGCTGGTAGGCCTCTGCTGCTTCTAACGTTTTGGGCGTCTCCCACACGGGAAAAGGCGTGTTTAACCACAGCACTCGATCGTACGCGGTCTTCGCCAGTGCCGTATCTACCGCACCTGCCAGCTCCACCGGATTAGTGGCCAGCATGTCTACCGGTAGTTCGCCGTTGACGTAGTAGGCCAGCTTACTGACGTTGCCCCAGGCACGAGAGTTCATGGCAATTAGGGTGGAGCGGCTCGGTGCTTGTTCAACCCACTCGCTGACCGTACGAAAGGCGTCGCGTTCACGCAGCACCTGATCGCCTACTCCCACTGCAAAGTACAGCGCCAGCAGCCCGCTCATGGCCCGCCCCTGCAACCGTCGCGACAGGGATGTGACCCAGCCTGTAATCAGCAGCAGACAGCCCGGCACCGCCACAATAGTGGTTCGGCCCCAGCCAAAGCCCACCGTGTAGCTATTGCTGACTATGTCAAGCCCCCAGGCGATCAGCAATGGCCCCAGGCCTAATATGGCGCTGGTGACCAGTAGCCGATAGCGCCCCCGACTATAGAGCCCCAGTGCGCAGACGCCCAGGAACATGACCACAAACAGACCTACGATCACCGCTGCCGGCTTGATATCGCTAGCAATCGGCTCAAACCCAGCTGTCCAGCGACCCAGTACCAGGTGATCGGCCAGGGTTTGCAGCATATCCTGCAAGTGCCGCCCGATCGGGTTCCCCTCTGCCGAGACCTGACTCAACGCCCCGCCCCGATTGCGAATTTGCTGTCGAGTGCCCCACAGCGCCCAGGGCAGCATCAGCACCACGCCCGCCGCCAGCGTCAGTCCGTACTGTAGCCAGTGCCTACGCCCCACTGCCAAGACTAAAATCGCCAGCGAGGCCAGCGTGTAGACGAATAGATATTGGGTCAGCAGTCCTCCAGCCACTGTCACTGCCACTGCGGCCATCAACCATAGCCGCTGCCGCTTTTGCCAATATCGTTCTCGATCGCTGCGAATCAGCACAACCAGTGCCCACTGGCTAAGTAGCGTCCACAGCACTAACAGGGTGTACATGCGTAGGTTGAGCGCATGGGACAGCAGAAAGGGGTTAAACGCAACCAGTGCCGCCAGAATCAGCCCACCGCGACTGTTGATCGCCGTGCGGCCCAGCCCGTAGGCTGCTCCGATCGTCCCCAGCCCCGTCAGCGCCACCAGACTGCGCTGAGCTACCTCGCCTGCACCGAACAGCCGCATCCAAACATGCTGGCCCAGATAAAACAGGGGCGGATGCACATCCCCCACAATCCCTTTGAGCACCTTCTCGATGGCCTCAGCCAGTGACCCGGCAGGAACCGCCAGTAGCATGCTGTACTCCCTGACAGCCACCGGAACGATGTCAGGGGCTGTATACGCTCCCTTTTTTCCCGATGACAGCAGCAGCGACAGGGCCTCGTCGTACCAAAGCTCATGCTGGCCCAGCAGCAAAAAGCGCAGCACAACCAACGCCATAATACTGAGTAACAGCCCTGACTCAAAAGACAGCTTGTCGAAGCGTTTCATGAACCCTGCTTAGGAAAACGGCGACGGCGACGGTACCAGGCCGCCCCGCCCACCAGTAAACCAATTAGGGTTAGTGCACCCACCAGCGGTAGAACGTCTCCAGTCTGCAAGGTTTTTAGTCCAGAACTGCCCAGCATGACAAACGGCAGCACTCCCGGCACCGTTCCAAGCGCCGTACCCAGTACGTAGTCTTTAAGGCTAATCGAAGTTAGCCCCGCCGCAAAGTTAACTAACCCGTAGGGAATAATCGGCAGCAGCCGAATCGAGAACATATAAAAGAGACCGCCCTGGTGGATTTCTGAATCCAAGCTGCGCCAGTAGCCGCCCAACCGTTTCTCAACTAGACCCCGACCAATTGTACGGGTAAAGCCAAAGGCCACAACCGCAGCAATAATCGCCCCAATACTGGTCCACAGCGTGCCCATCCACGGGCCAAACAGTGCCCCACCCGCCAGGTTTAGCGCCGTCGAGGGCAACACCAGCACCGTCGCAAACGTGTAGATGACGATGTAGATAATAGGCGCCCAAATCCCCGCCCGCTCTAGCATGGCTTGCATCTTTTCGGTATCGATGCCGCCCATGCCCCACATCGCTGCTGCCGTTGCCGCCAAACAAAACAGCGCGACGAGTACCAACGGGTTCTTGAGCTTAGATTTTGAAGCCATGCCAGGAGGGTGTAGAAGGGGAAGTCGGACGTAGTGTAGGCTCACAGAGCCCTGTGCCCGTCAGGGAATGCGGGTCTACCGAGGGGTAAGGGGATGAACGGGGAGGGCGGATTGGCCATTACCGTTCTTAATTTTGACTGACTGCTCTTGCATATCGGCTGGGGTCTGACGGGGGAGGGGGTCGCCGTAGAACTCGCGGACAAAATACAGGGGGCGCCCCTTAACCTCTTCGTAGACACGGCCCAGATACTCGCCAATCACGCCCAGGCTGATCAGCTGAACGCCGCCCATAAACAGGATGGCGACCATGAGCGAGGCATAGCCAGGGAGGTCAATGCCATAGATCAGGGTACGCAGAATCAGGTACAGGGCATAGATAAAGGATATTCCCGAAACCCCTATGCCAACATAGCTCCATACCTTGAGCGGGACCATGCTAAAGGAGGTAATGCCATCTACAGCGAAGTTCCAAAGCTTCCAGTAGTTCCATTTGGTTTCGCCACTATGACGCGGCGCCCGGTCATAGGTGATGTAAGTCTGCTTGTAGCCTACCCAGGCAAATAACCCTTTCATGAAGCGATTGCGCTCGGGTAGCTGCTTGAGCGCTTCGACCACCTGCCGATCCATCAGACGAAAGTCACCCGTGTCTTGGGGAATGGGCACCTGGCTCATCTGCCCGATAGTGCGATAAAAGCTATTGGCGGTGAACTTCTTGAACCAGGTTTCGCCCTCGCGGGTGCGACGCTTGGCATAAACCACATCGTAGCCCTCTTGCCAGCGGTCCACCAGTTCTGCCATCAGCTCGGGCGGATCCTGCAAGTCAGCGTCGATGGGCACCACGGCCTGGCCACGAGTGTAGTTGATGCCTGCGGTTAGGGCAGTTTCTTTGCCAAAGTTGCGCGATAGGGCCACTACCTTAATGCAGGGGTTACGGTGATGATGCGCGATCAGGCACTCTAGCGTACGATCTTTGCTGCCGTCGTCAACACAGACAATTTCATAGCTCATGTCCAGCTTGTCGAGTACCGACTCTAGCCGCTCAAACAGATAGTTGATGTTTGATTCCTCGCAGTAGAGCGGGATCACGATGGACAGTTGAGGGGTCGAGCGGTTGGAAGCGAGTGGGGATTCAAGATTGTCCATAAGGATTCAGAAGGCGAGGGAGCGAGGCGCGACCACGTTAGCAGGTATGCGATCGCAGATTTGCACTATCAAGTCGCGGCCAGCTGACCAGTCGGCCTGCTACACCGGTGACAGGTGAAAGCAGAGCCAGAGCGATTCGATCAGGTTCCTCATTGAGGATTGCCCCCCTTCAGGATTCACCAAGAGTGCAGCCAAATTGCGGTGTGCTGCTCATGTTTGTGAGCAGTCCCATAGCTTTACGCAGCTTAACTTGTCACATCAGGGCAGGTCCATCTAGAAGGTAATCCTTAGAAATCCATCGACCGCCGCTCGAGGAAAGCCCTAAATAGCCTGGATTAGGCTAGGCTTTTCTGCTTCAACATAGGCACATATGTTTAGACGAGTTGGCATATTGATTGTTCTTGATAAAATTTTGCTGGATTGATGAACTTTCTTTAGGGCGGAGGGAAAGTTAGAGACTGCCCGAAAAGCTATATCGAGTACAAAAAAGTTTATATAGTCAGGCTGGAGTTGAAACGCAAGCAGCACTGAACCCTGAAAGTAGCGGTGATTTTCACAATAGCTTAAGAAATTAATCAATCGCTTGTGAAGTGTCGGCATCATAGAGCTGACCCAGTTTATCTGGGTATACTTGAGAGCATGTATGGCTGTGCCAGGCCAATAGATCTTGCATGACTATTAACCTCATCGCCGCCTATCACCGCAAAGCAGTACAAAGTTGTTTATTATTATTTCCCTCGTAACTCTTGTAGCTGTAGATTTGTCGTGAGTTTCGCTTACCATGCTATGGCCTTTCTAGGGTGCGAAGATTGATAAGGGCATAGCATTGTGTCAATGTTCTTACAGAGTAGAGATTACTGACCTGTTGGCGTTCGCACGACGACTGCTCATGTACGCTTTTTCTAGTTACGTGGATGTTGTCAGATCTCTTTTGTACCAAACATGCTTATTTCTTATGACAGCTACCTCAAGCTTTATTGTTAGCCGTCAGATCGAGATATTAGAATATTTTTTATACATCTTTCAAAATGATGAGAGCTAATATTTCTGACTCAAACAGTTCGAAGCTTTCGTTAAGTAAGGTCCGTTCTAATGAAGCGGTTGCCGTCATTGGTGTTTTACTGGTTGCGCTGACCGTACTGTTTACTAATTTGCATGTTCGGACCCTGAATAACTGGGACGAGGCCATTTATGCCCAGATTGCTAAAGAAGTGGTTCATAGCGGGAATTGGCTGACCCTTCATTGGGGATACATCCCTTGGTTTCACAAGCCGCCCTTGTTCATGTGGTTAACGGCAATAGGGTACAACCTGTTCGGAGTGAGTGAATTTAGCGCCAGAGCGGTTTCTGCACTAGCAGGAACCGGCATTGCGAGCTTGGTCTACCTAATTGGTCGCAGAATATATAGCTCACAGGCGGCTCTGTTGGCTGTCGTTGTCCTACTGACTCAATACGGTTTTGTTCACTATGCGCGGTTTGGCACTACAGATATTACCCTGACATTTTTTGTCGTCCTTAGCCTGTATGCCTACCTTAGGGCTACCCCAACTCAACCATCTTGGTGGCGACTATGGTGGGTTGCGTTCGCTTGCGGCTTTATGACAAAAGGGGTAGCAAGTTTGGTAATACCAGCCGCTGCTTTTTTTGCCCTTTTAATCAGTGGTTCACTGGTCAAGACCTTGCGCCTCAGCTCATTCTGGCAAGGTGCAATGATTGCGGCATTAATCGTTTTACCCTGGCACGTTGGGGTCGTCTTTCTTCACGGTCAGGCCTTTATTGACCAGTATTTCCTTTACCACGTAGTCGCTCGCTCTACGGGTAGCATCGAAGGTCATCAAGGCGGCGTCGATTTTTACTTTGCTGAACTGCTCAAAAATTTCTTCCCCTGGGTGTGGCTGCTACCTGCTGCAGTCGGTGTTCAGCTACATCAGTACTTCATTGCAGATGATGCAAAAAAGGAAGGCAGCATTTTACTGGTATTGTGTGCCATTATCCTAGGCGGATACACAATAGCAGGAACTAAGCTCCCCTGGTACATTGTGCCCTGCTACCCCATTCTATCTTTGTGGGTCGGTGAGCTGTTGTCACGAACCTTTCGGCGTTCTGCAATAGGCTTTTGGAGCCTGCTAGCGGCGGCAGCAGTTGTTTGTGTGCTGACCCCCCAAAGGGTTGTTTTTTTATCATCTTCCGCAAAGACGATTATCCCGCTTTTAGGATTGGTTATTGTGGCTATTGGTGTCGCATGCTGGCACTGGAGAGTGCTAGACCGCCGGATTTTGGTGGGACTGCTGTGTGGTCTATTGCTGTTGTCGGGTGTGCGAGAAATTCGAGGCCTATACAAAGGTCACCCGGATCCCGTTGCGTCGCTGGCACAGTCAGCTCAGAATGCGGTAAACCCTAATAATCCACCACTGGCCGTCGTTAGCCTGTCTGAAAGGATCTACGTACCTACCGCTTTGTTCTATAGCAACCGTCCTATTTATTGGGTTCGATCTGTCGCTGACTTGGCTTCATTCTCAGGGAGAGAGGCCATTCTCGCCGAGGCCGACTTGGATGTGTTAAGCGATCACTACCGTTTCCAGACCATCGCCCGAGATCAGAATTTAATCTATGCAAAAATCGCTGAGCAGCCGTGAATTGAATATCAAATTCGAGAAAACTGCGTCAATACAAAAAGTATTAACAGTTTCCCTTATTGCGCTTGTAGCTACGATTGTTAATTACAAAATTGCAACACAGGGTGTTATTTTCGAAACGCCTGATCTCCACATTCACCTGAAGTGGCTGCAGCACTTCTATGGGCACCTGGCTGAAGGCATTGCCTACCCTCGCTGGCTGACAGATCTGAACTATGGATACGGTAGCCCTACGTTTGTATTCTATCCACCCGCCGCAGTCTACCTAGGTTCAGCACTAAAAGCACTGGGGCTGAGCACTGAACGGGCCATGGCAACCTTGTTATTAGGAGCCAGTTTTGTAGCAGGTTGCGGCATGTACCTGTACTGCGCCTCCTATCGACGACCTGCCGCCGCACTAATCGGAGCAATTGCGTATGTTACGGCTCCCTATCTGATCTACAACAGCTACCACCGGGGCGCTGTTGCTGAGGTACTAGCGACAAGCCTGCTTCCTTTTTTCTTTTGGCTGACTGACCGGGCTATAAAGGGCCGCCAGAAGTGGATAGCGCTGCCCCTTTGTTTTACGCTGCTTAGTCTAACGCACCTTCCTAGCCTGCTACTGGTGACGATAGCTTGGTCGGTGTATGTTTTAGCATCTACTTGGACTTCCCGATGCTCGTTTAAACGGCTAATCCATCTAGGTGTATCACCTGTGCTGGGTTTCGGAATCGCCGCTTTTTATCTGCTGCCAGCATTAACAGAAAAACGGCTGGTCAATCTGGATTCTATGCGGGGCGTAGCAGGTGGGTTTGCCGCTCATTTAATTCCGCTTAATGGAGTGGGCGGCAATCTATCGGGACACCTCGTTTCGATGGCCCGCTATGGGATAGCCTCGATTGTTGGGTGTCTAGCCCTGACCGTTATCCTTAGCTGCTTCAAGTTAGCCCGGATTCGTCAGAGCTTGGTTTGGCTACTCTGCGCTGGTAGCCTTGGCCTACTGATGTCATCCGTAAGTTACTCCCTTTGGGCAATTAGTCC